>JAHJQQ010000058.1 GCA_018819175.1 Gammaproteobacteria bacterium | reverse complement strand
TGCCTTAGAGGCAGAAAGTGCGGGCGCAACCGGCTCATTCAGAGCGAGGATCAGCAGCATGCACCGCGCCATGGATTCAGCCGACCGCAGGATGCGCAACACCTCATTGTGGACATGCCGGGCGACCGTCTCGGCCGCCGGATCCTTCACCAGCTGGCGCGCCCGCGGCCAGTTGAAAGCGATCAGTTCAAGGAGGAGGGCAGGCGTGAATTGCATGCGCCGTATTGTAGGGGCGGGGTGAAGAGGGGGGGTAAGTTTTTTGTTTTGGTTCGGCGTCGCTGCTGGTTGCGGGACATTTGGGAAGGATAGTGACCCTTCACCCCCGGCCCCTCTCCCGGGGGGAGAGGGGAGAAGGCCCACCCTCAAAACGGCGATTTCGGGAGGGATAGCTGGAAGATGATGGCGAGAGCGCGGAGGGTGAAGGCGGCGGCGAGGCCGCCGATGAAGGCGCCGGTTTCGGGCAGGCCGTAGGTGGCGAGGCCGAAATAGACCCCCGCGCCGAGCAGGGCGGCGGTGGCGTAGATATCCTTTTTCAGGAGCAGCGGTTCCTCATTGGCGACCACGTCGCGCATCAGGCCGCCGGCGCTGGCGGTGAGGGCGCCCATGATGAGTACGACGGCGAGCCCGTGATCGAGACCCATGGCCTTGGCTGCGCCGGTGACGGCGAACAGCGACATGCCGAACGCATCGGCCCAGCGCAGGGGACGGAAGTTTTCAAGGAAGCGGTGGAAGACGAACGCGGTGAGCCCGCCCGCGACTGCGAGGATGAGGGTCGGCGTATCGGACAGCCAGAAGACGGGCTGGCCGAGGATCAGGTCGCGCAGCGTGCCGCCGCCGATGGCGGGCAGGAAGGCGAGCACGATGACGCCGAACAGGTCCATGTCCTTGCGCACGGCCATGATGCCGCCGGAAATGGCGAAGACGAACACGCCGACGCGGTCAAACAGGGTGAGGATGAGTTCGGGGGACATGGGCCCGCTCCTGTCATGGGTTCAGGGGGCGCGGGTCGGGTGGCAGCCCTCTCCCGTTCATATGTGAGAGCAGGCCCTGAGGCTAGGCCTGTGATTCGGCATTGAGCCGGGTCCCGCTGACTAGGCCACTGGCGACCGGACGCCTCACGATTCAATTGACCCTTTTCGGCTCGTTCGCGAAAGGGCTGAGGCCGAGCCATTCCTGCATGCGCAGGGCGATTGCGCCGTCGCCGTCAAGATGGAGCTGGTCGTCGGCGACAGCGTTTTTCACGCTCGTCAGGCCGAGCCAGATAGCCGTCATCAGGCGCAGATCAGAGGTGACGAACAGATCCACCTCGAAGCCGGGATCGACGTAACAAAGATCAACTTCGCCTGTTGATTCGACGATCAGCCACCAGTGCTTATGGGAATCGGGCAAGTCACTGTAGATGAAATTGATCACCGTTCGGTCAGACGGTAGTGGCGAAGTCTTCAGGTTGCGGCGCATGTCCCACATCAAGAGGGACGGATCGAGATTATCAAGGCTGATATCGGCTCCGATCCAACGCTGGCCCCAGATGCCCATCGCCTCAACAACTGCTTTGAGTTCTCGACCTGATTCGGTGAGATCATATTCATTGAGGCCGGGGCCTGCCCCGTCCCGGGTAAGGCAAAGAATGCCGGCGTCTTCCAGTTCCTTGAGGCGGGCTGACAGCAAGGTGGGCGACATGCGCGGCACACCGCGACGCAGTTCATTGAAGCGGTTTGATCCAGCCATCAATTCTCTCAGGACGAGTAGTGTCCAACGCTTCGACAGAATTTCGGCGGCCATCGCCACCGGACAGAACTGTCCGTAACTGCTGGGCATGGCTGAAGTCTCCTCAAAGCGTCTGGCATGGCCGGTCGACGGGCCTGCCGGTCCAGAAACCGTACTGGACGAAATTCAAGTTTGGCCGTCTGCTGGAGATCAGCCGTGGCGATAACTGATTAGCGACCATTATCCAGGCTATTGAAAGGATTTATCATGCCCGACACACTTTTTTCCCGCCTCGGTGGCACGGAAGGTGTCACGCGGATCGCTTCTGATCTCGTTGACAACCACCTTGTCCATCCGCTTATCGCCCCCCGCTTCGCGGGCGCAGACGTCCCGCGGATGAAGCAGATGGCGGCTGACTTTTTCTCGCTGGGTTCCGGAGGGCCGCCGGTTTACACGGGCAAGGATATGCTGAGCGTCCACAAGGGTATGAACATCTCTGACAATGAGTTCATGGCAGCGATCGATGATCTGATGGCAGCGCTGACTGCCTCGGGCATCGGGGACCGTGAGAAGGCGGAAGTGCTGTTCATCTTCTACCAGCTTCGACCGGAAGTCGTGCGGGTTTGACGATCTGCCAGCAAGTAAAAAGCCTGCGCCTTTCGAGACAGGCTTCTGATGATGGTCGCACTTGACGGGACTCAGTCCTGCGGTTCCAGCTTGTCCTGCGTTTTCGTGTCGAAGTCGCTGGCGTCGTGGCGTTCGTGCAGCTGCATTTCGGGCTTGCCGAAGGTGCGGTTGACCATCTGGCCGCGCCTGACGGCGGGGCGGGCGCCGACCTGTTTCATCCAGCGGATGACGTTCGTGTAGGACTCCACCTGCAGGAACTCGCCCGCCTCGTAGACGCCGCCGGTGACGAGCGCGCCATACCAGGGCCAGATCGCCATGTCGGCAATCGAATAGTCTTCGCCGGCCATGTATTCATTATCGGCAAGGCGCCGGTCGAGCACGTCGAGCTGGCGCTTCACTTCCATGGCATAGCGGTTGATCGGGTATTCGTATTTCTCCGGCGCGTAGGCGTAGAAATGGCCGAAGCCGCCGCCGAGGAAGGGCGCGCTGCCCATTTGCCAGAACAGCCAGGAGAGGGCTTCGGTGCGCTTGTGGTGATCGGTTGGCAGGAAGGCGCCGAACTTTTCTGCAAGGTAGAGCAGCATGGCGCCGGATTCGAAGATGCGGGTCGGCGGCGTGGTGGAATGGTCCATCAGGGCCGGGATCTTGGAGTTCGGGTTCACGTCGACAAAGCCGGAGCCGAATTGCTGGCCCTCGCCGATATTGATCAGCCAGGCGTCATATTCGGCGCCCGTATGACCGGCGGCGAGGAGCTCCTCGAACATGATCGTGACTTTCACGCCGTTCGGCGTGCCGAGAGAGTAGAGCTGGAAGGGATGCTTGCCGACGGGCAGGACCTTGTCATGCGTCGGTCCGGCAATGGGGCGGTTGATACTGGCGAACCGGCCCCCGTTTTCCTTGTCCCATGTCCAGACTTTCGGCGGGGTATAGGTCGGGTCGCTCATGTCGCTTGCTCCGTGGTTTTTTGGTTATGCTCTGGGCGTATATGTAAGGGCGCCGGGCCGATTTGGAATAACAATCCGGTGATGAGGCCTGTTCGGCGGGAAAAGAAAAGCCCGCCCGGTTTCCCGGACGGGCAAGGCGCGGGATATGGTTTGCTAGAGGACTTCGAGCATTTCCTGCACGAGCGGGTGGCGGACGACGTCCTGACCCTGGAGGCGGATGACGGCGGCGCCTGCCAGTTTTTCGAGCCGCTCGGCGGCATTGGCGAGGCCGGAGAATTCCGGCAGCAGGTCGGTCTGGGCCGGGTCTCCCGTGATCACCATGGTGGAATGCCAGCCGAGGCGGGTGAGCAGCATCTTGATCTGCGTATAGGTGCAGTTCTGCGCCTCATCGACGACGATGAAGGCATTGTTCAGCGTGCGTCCGCGCATGAAGCCGATCGGGGCAATCTCGATCACGCCCTCCGACAGCATGTGCTTGAGCTGGGCGGGTGAGAGGCGGTCCGACAGGGCGTCGTACAGGGGACGCAGGTAGGGGGCGAGCTTGTCTTCCATGGCGCCGGGCAGGAAGCCGATCTGCTCGCCCGCCTCGACAGCGGGGCGCGAGAGGATGATGCGGGCGACCTTGCCCTTTTGCAGGGCTTCGACGGCCTTGCAGACGGCGAGATAGGTCTTGCCGGTGCCGGCCGGGCCGAGGGCGGCGACGAGCGCATGGGTGTCCATGGCATTCATCAGCTGGGCCTGGTTCTCGGAGCGGGGTTTGACGGTTTTCTGGTAGCGCTGGGTGCGGTCGGGTTCGGCATGCCCGGGCTGCCGCTTGCGTGTGTCGGCATCATCGGGATGCCAGCTGCGACCGCCTTCGATGGCGTGGAGAAGGGGCGGCTGGCCGCGGCCGGCATCCTGAATCCATGCAGTGGCTTTCACCTCAGATGCTGTCTTCATTCGCTTGGCGGCGTTGCGTTTACCCATGGGAGAACTCCTTGGTTCCAGGCAGAAAAAAAGCCGTCAGCAGGATTGCGGACGGCTTGGCGAAAACGGGGGGAAGATGGACGGATCGCCCGGAGGGCGGCGTGGCCAGTCCGGAAACATTCGGTCCCGGCGGCGAGGTGAGGCATGGTCTTTCTATGACCGACTCCACTTGCGAATATGTTGCTGATCGTAGGTTAGCAGGGTTATCAAACCCTTTACGCGACATTCCGCAGGCGAAACGAGAGGACGAATCATTATGGCAATCTACCAGATCGGAGCGGCACGGCCACAGCTGCCAGCCAGTGGAAATTACTGGGTGGCGGAAAATGCCCAAGTAATGGGCAATGTGATCCTGAAGGAGAACGCCTCTGTCTGGTATGGCGCCACGGTGCGCGGCGACAACGACCCGATCACGATTGGCGAGAATACGAACATCCAGGACGGCAGCGTGCTGCATACCGATATGGGCGCGCCGCTGACCATCGGGAAGGATGTCACAG
>JAHJQQ010000027.1 GCA_018819175.1 Gammaproteobacteria bacterium | reverse complement strand
TGATCATTACCAATTGGGATGACACAAACGCCCCTCTCCCTAACCCTCTCCCCGCAAGCGGGGAGAGGGGATAACCCCCTCTCCCGCCGGGGCGGGAGAGGGTTGGGGAGAGGGTGGCGAAGTTCTTAAATCGAGCATATCCATGTCATGCCATCATGTAATGCTCAATAGATTCCGGCCTGCGCCGGAATGACGGATTAATCAGAGATTCCTTAATTGTATTGAGCCAACAGAGTCCCATCAACGTATGACTGAAGATCAAAATTTCGAACATGCCGACGCATTTGGGTTTTTGAACCTGAATGCACCATTGCGGGAAAAACTGGTCGCGGCGCACCGGACCGTCCAGCAAAGTCTGCCTTTCATCGCGCGTATTGCGCTGACGCTATATGATCCGGAGACACGGTTGCTGAAGTCTTACCTGCACAGCAGCGAAGCGCATGAGCCGATGGAGCATTATCAGGCCATTATCGACAGTGCGCCGTCGCTGGTGGAAATGCTTAAACGCGGACGACCGCGGGTCATCAACAACATGTTGACTATTGAGCGTGGAGAACAGGAGCATTCCCAGCGTATCGGTCGCGAAGGCTATGTTGCCAGCTACACCTTGCCGATGTTCAATAACGGGGATTTTATCGGCTTTCTGTTCTTCAATTCGTTCGAACGCGACGTCTTCAGCGAGCCTGTATTGCGTCAGCTCGATCTGTACGGCCATCTGATATCGCTGATGGTCATCAACGAATTATCCAATATCCATACGCTGAGTGCCGCCCTGAAAACCACGGGCCATATCACTCATCATCGTGATCCGGAGACTGGCAGCCATCTCGATCGCATGTCGCGCTACAGCAGACTCATCGCTCGCGGACTATCCGGCCGTTACCAGCTGGATGATGACTATATCGAACATATATTCATGTTTTCACCGTTGCATGACATAGGGAAGATAGCCATACCGGACCGCATTCTCCTGAAGCCGGGCCGGCTGACCGATGACGAGATGAGTATCATGCGCACGCATCCGCTGCGCGGGCAGGAAATGATTGTCGATCTGCTGGCCAATTTCGGGCTGGAAAATACCGAGTATGTGGATATGTTGCGGAATATCGCCGTCTATCATCACGAAGCCGTGAATGGGCGTGGCTATCCTGAAGGCCGGTCGGGTGATGAAATACCCTTGGAGGCACGCATTGTCGCAGTTGCTGATGTGTTCGATGCGCTCACCAGTCGCCGGCCTTATAAAGAGGCCTGGGATAACGAACGTGCCTTCGAAACGTTGCGCAAGATGGCGGGGGAGCAACTCGATCAGGACTGCGTCATGGCCTTGTTGTCACAACAGGAAGAAATCGAGACCATTCAGCAACAGTTCCGGGAAAACGTTTACGGTTAGTGAAACTCTGAACAATTCGCCATTCTGGCGCAGGAACGAAATCTAGTGCCTTGAATCACATGGATGACTCGCTGCGCTCGCCCTGCGGGCCGCCTAACCGGCGTTCAACGCGCTCTGCGCTTTTGTCCGGCCTGCGCCGGATTGACGGTATAGTAATAAATCAGAGGCTCCCTAACACATAGGTCGGATTCAGCGGCGTTAGCCGCGCATCCGACAGCCGCGCATAACCTGCTTATAGCAACGGGCCGCCCTGATGCTCGCCACGTTCGTAGACCACATGAGCGCGTCCCACCAGCAGCGGATCCATAGGTCCTATCCGGTCGATGTCTTTCTCCGTGTAGGGAAGCTTGTGCAGCAAATAGCGCAATGCATTGAGACGGGCGCGTTTCTTGTCATTCGACTTGATCACGGTCCAGGGCGCATCGGCGGTATCGGTGTAGAAGAACATGGCTTCCTTGGCCTTGGTGTAGTCGTCCCATTTGTCGAGCGAGGCAAGATCGATCGGGGACAGCTTCCAGTGCTTGAGAGGATGAATTTCACGCTCCTTGAAACGACGTAGCTGTTCATCCTGACTCACCGAGAACCAGAACTTGATCAGGTGCACGCCACTGCGCACGAGATTGCGTTCGAACTCCGGCGCCTGGCGCATGAATTCCAGATATTCATCGTCTGTGCAGAAATTCATGACCCGTTCCACGCCCGCGCGGTTGTACCAGGAGCGATCGAAGAAGACGATCTCGCCTGCCGTCGGAAGATGTTGCACATAACGTTGGAAATACCACTGACCACGCTCGGCCTCGGTGGGTTTTTCCAGTGCCACAACATGGGCGCCGCGTGGGTTGAGGTGTTCCATGAAGCGTTTGATGGTACCGCCCTTGCCCGCCGCATCGCGGCCCTCAAAGAGGATTATCACCTTCTGGCCGGTTTCCTTGACCCAGGCCTGTAGTTTCAGCAGCTCGACTTGCAAACGATATTTCTGCTTCTCGTAGTTTTTACGAGACATCAGGTTTTTATAGGGATAGTTGCCATCGCGCCAGTCTGTGGCCAGTTCATCATCAGGGTTTCTGGTCCGATTAAGAACCGAGGTCGTCGCCGGGCGCAGTAAGGCATCGCGCAGAACGGCCGCATCTTCAGGCGATGCGCCGGCGAGAATGGCCTCCAATGATTGAAGCAGCTCGTGGCTGTCGCCACTGGCGTTGGTCAGGATATCCTGCACCGTCACGACCTTGGATTCCTGCGCAGCGTCCACTGCCTCTTTCACCACAAAGGATTCCACCCCAGTCGTACTGAGTCTGGGCGAAATATCGCCTGCCTTGGCGCGACGTGGACGTGGTTCGCCACGTTTGGATCCGGCGCCGGATTTTCTGGCGACTTTCGCGGCAGCTTTGGTGGCTGAATCCGAGTTGCCGCGGGTGCCGTTTTTATCCTCTTTGCGCATGTGGATACCTCTGTCATGGGCTGCCTTGGCAGCTGCCCGTTATAGGTTGAATCATCCCAAAACCATAGGCTTCGGCCGATTTCCGATCAAGACTTGGCGCTTGCTGCGGTCGTATTAAACGCCAGCAAATGGCGCAAAGATGATCCATGTCAAAGGACCGTTATGTAGTCCTCGCGGTACCTTCCGTCTGTTCACTCGGCGTCTTACTCTGAGTGTAGCGCTTTGATAATAAATCGGAGGGGTATTGTTATGTCGGCACAAGGATCAGTCGCATCGGATCAGGCTAACGCTAACCGTTTTGTATTTTCGTTCGCCGAGGGTGATGGTCATAACAAACATCTCCTCGGTGGTAAAGGCGCCAATCTCTGTGAAATGACTCAGATCGGCCTGAATGTCCCGCCGGGCTTTGTCATCAGCACGGCCGCCTGTCTCAGTTACCTCGCGAACCAAGACCATGCCTTGCCGGCGGGCCTGATGGACGACGTGCGCAAACAGATGCAGGCGCTGGAGCAGGCGACCGGCAAGGGTTTCGGTGATGCACAGAATCCGCTGCTGGTGTCGGTGCGTTCCGGGTCCGCCATGTCCATGCCCGGCATGATGGATACGATTCTCAATCTCGGCTTGAACCGCGCCACGCTGGAAGGACTGATCCGCCAGACCGGCAACGAGCGTTTCTGTTATGACGCCTATCGCCGCTTTATCCAACTGTTCGGCAAGGTCGCACTGGGTGTTCACGACGAGCATTTCGATGAACCCTTCGAGGCGATCAAGCAACGTGAGGGCGTCAAGGCCGATGTGGGTCTCACTACTGCTCATCTGAAAGAGATCAGCGAAATCTTCCTCACGGTGATCCGCGAAAAAACCGGCGCACCATTCCCCGAAGATGTCTATGCCCAGCTCGAGATCGCCATCAAGGCGGTCTTCAATTCCTGGTCGGGCAAACGTGCCGTGGACTATCGGCGTGAATTCCATATCACGCCGGAGATGGCCAATGGCACTGCGGTCAATATCGTCACCATGGTGTTCGGCAACATGGGCAACGACAGCGCCACCGGTGTGGGTTTCACCCGTAACCCGGGCACCGGCGAGAATCATATGTTCGGCGAATATCTGGTGAATGCGCAGGGCGAAGACGTGGTCGCCGGTATTCGCACGCCCAAGCCGGTCCAGGAACTGGCGCAGGAAATGCCGGAGATGTATCGGCAATTGGTGGAACTGCGGGACAAGCTCGAAAATCACTACCATGAAGTACAGGATTACGAATACACCATCGAAAAAGGGATTTTATATTGCCTGCAGACGCGCAATGGCAAAATGAATGCCGCCGCCATGGTGCGTACCTCGGTCGAAATGGTCGCGGAAGGCTTGATCACGCGCGAACAGGCCTTGCTGCGCGTGCAACCCGAACTGCTCGAACAATTATTGCATCCGCGTCTCGACCCGACGGCGCAAGTGCAATCCGCTGTGCAGGGGCTGCCCGCATCGCCGGGTGCCGCCTCCGGTAAAGTCGTGTTCGATGCGGACCGTGCCGAACTGATGGGGCGGGCCGGTGAAAGCGTGATTCTGGTGCGTGAAGAAACCAAGCCCGAGGATATCCATGGCTTTTTTGCCTCGCAAGGTGTGCTTACCAGTCGTGGTGGCAAGACCTCACATGCCGCCGTGGTAGCGCGCGGTATGGGAAAACCCTGTGTAGCCGGTGCCGAAGGTATTCATGTCAACACTCAGAGTCGTACGGCGAAAATCGGCGACAAGATACTGCATGAAGGCGATGTTATTACCATCGACGGCGGTAATGGCCATGTCTATCTGGGCGAGATACCGACCGTCGAGCCGGAGTTTTCAGAGGAGTTGCGCACCTTGCTGGGTTGGGCCGATGCCATAGCACCGCTCAAGGTTATGAGTAATGTGGATACCCCCGAGGGCGCCGCCCGTGCTGTTGACTATGGCGCGATGGGCATAGGTCTGTGTCGCACCGAGCGTATGTTCAATGCATCCGAACGCCTGCCCGCCGTGGTCGATATGATTCTGGCCAACACGGTCGACGAACGTGAGCGCGCCCTGGAGCGTCTGTTGCCCATGCAGCGCGCTGACTTCATAGCCTTGTTCAAGGCGATGGCGCCACGGCCGGTGACCATCCGCTTGCTGGATCCACCGATTCATGAGTTCCTGCCCGGCGAACGCCAGCTTGAACAGCAACTGTCCAATCTCAATCACCTGCGTGCCGCCGCCGAAGGCCTGCAGGATATGCTGGGAGGGTTGCAGGCCAGCACCGCATCCGGCTCATTAATGGATAAGCTCAATGTCGCGACCATAGATGATGCCATCGCGCGCAAACAACTCATGCTGCATAAGGTGCGTGAACTGTTCGAGGTGAACCCAATGCTCGGTCATCGCGGCGTTCGTCTGGGTATCACTTATCCGGAAATCTACGCCATGCAGATCCGTGCCGTGTTGGAAGCCGCTGCCGAGTGCATCGCGTCCGGCATCGAAGTACATCCGGAAATCATGGTGCCGCAGGTCTGTACCGCGCAGGAGCTTATCCAGGTCAGATCCCATGTCGATCAGATCCAGCAGGAGGTGCAGCGTGATACCGGCGTCACTGTCGATTTGAAATTCGGTACCATGATCGAAGTCGTGCGTGCCTGCATGCGTGCCGAAAGCCTCGCCGAACATGCCCAGTTCTTTTCCTTCGGCACGAACGATCTGACCCAGGCCACGTTCTCATTCTCGCGTGAAGACGCGGAGAACAAGTTTCTGCCCATGTACAACGAATACAACATCCTTCAGGACAACCCGTTCGAGGTGCTCGATGTGAAGGGGGTCGGGCAATTGATGAAACTGGCGGTGGAGTGGGGGCGGCGTGCGCGGCCGGATCTCAAAGTGGGTATCTGTGGTGAGCAGGGCGGTCATCCCGCGTCCATCCGCTTCTGCAACGACATCGGGCTGAACTATGTCTCTTGTTCACCACCACGCGTACCGGTAGCGCGGCTTGCGGCAGCGCATGCTGCGCTGGCGCAGCGTTTTACGTTGGAGAGGGGGTGAATTTCCAGCGTACCCGCGGGCCTGGGAAGCGGTAGTCTCTGATTGATTCGATCAGATACCGGCGTGGAGAATCTGAATAAAGACCGATGTGACCACTGCCGAGACCGCCGTCAGGGACCATTTGATCAACTTGAAGTGGCGTTCACTCAGTGTGTCGATGTGCTGTAACTTTTTCGGCATGGTGCACCGTTTAACCTGATTGCTTGTCCAGTCGTCAGCTGTGAAGGGTTGATAAAGGCGACGTGACGAATACTTGACTGTATTAGTAACCTTTAGAGAAAGTTTAATGCACTCGGCGTTGACTGAAACTATTCCTGATGGGAGGGCTGCAGCTGGCGTGTGGTGATACTGACGAGAATTCGTCACATGCGTGATTGCACATGAACAAGCGGCGTTAATGGGTCTAATTATTCAGTCATTCGTTTGACGATAACTACGGAAACAACTTCACATCTTTCTTTAATAGGCTGATTTAGATCAATAGACATTTTTCCGACATCCACTTATAACATATCGACTCTGTCGAATTATGATAAGGATAATTGATGCGACTGTGCGCTGAATGTCGTTCGAAGATCTGGCCTTACGCTATCGTACTGTTGGTAGCAGGTTTTTCCGCCTTTCTGACCTGGCTGACAACCAGTGCCGCGGGCGCTAGCGAAATGACGATACGTGTCGTGTCTGTCAGTGTGTTTCTCGGTGTCGGCGGATTGCTGCTGGGCTATATGCTCTGCTGCCTGCGCAGACATTGTCGACACGACGACCATTCGCACGCCTGACCCGGCTGTTCGTCATCGGACTTGAATAATAAACACGCGGCGCGGGTCAGCGTGAGCTCAGGAGGAGATTGCGATGACGCAGATGTTCAGGGCCACTGTTCTTACCGCGACACTGGCGTTGCTGCCGGGTGGTATGGCAACGACTGCGCAGGCGGGCGATCACTCTAATCCGGATTCCTCGGCCTGGCCATTGACTGCCTGGGTATCGCCACCTCCGGATTATCGCCCCGCACCACGACCCTATCCGCCTCCCTATCCATCGCACTATCGGCAACCACCACCTGAATACAACCCGGCAATCGATCCTCGGCAGCTGGAGGCGGATCTGGTCGCAAGTCGTATCGAGTTGCAGCGTGCGCATGAGCGCCTTGAAGCCACCCAGGCGCTCTTGCAGCAGGCGCGCGAGGCATTGACGATCAACTATGCCGAGTATCAGCAACAACGTGCCGCGCAGACTGATCAGACTGAACAACTCAAGGCGGCGACAGTCGCCGTCGACGCAGCACAGTCACGCATAGCCCAACTGACAGATGAACTGAAAACCGTCCGCGCGGCACTTGATGAGCAGCAGGCACGGGCCGCTGATTTCGCTGCGCTCGAACAGGAACAGGCACAGACCAGTGGCACACTGCAACAGCTGCGCGCGGATATCACACGTCTGGAAGAGGTGAAGAATAAAGCCGAATCCCAGTATCAGTCCTGCCAGGAACAGCTTGCGACTAACAGGGTCGATCTTGATGCGGCGCAGGCAAACCATACCGAAGCCATGCAATCGCTGACAGAAATGCGGACGGAACGCGACCGCCTGCAGGCCGAGTTGAGCAACATGGTGGTCGAATTGGAAAAACGTCGGTCTGCCCTGGACAGTGCGAATGCGTCCGCATCCGCCGTGATTGCGGAGCGGGATGCCTTGCAGGCGCGGCTGGCGGATAGCTCGGCCAAGGCGGATCAAGCGGAAACAGAGCAATCTGCCAAACTCGCCGAGGAATTGAAGACCGCGCAGACCACGCTTGAGACAGAGCTCGCCGCCAAGACCGCACTGCAACAGGCACTGGCGGATGCCGTCAGCACCCGTGAGCGTCTGCTCGCGCAAGTGGATACGCTCAATACCCGGATCGCGGGCTCAGTGGCCGAGGAACAATCGACACAGAGCCTGTTGCAGCAACAGCTCACAGCCTGCAATGAACGGCTGGTGGCTGCCAAGGCCGCGCTATCCGCAGCCATGATAACGACGTCGGAGACGCCGGCGGACGGGACTGCCAAAACCTATGCAGTGGAAATGGCGGCAATGGAACCGGCTCCGGTCGCCGCCGCCAGTGTGGACCGTGATGCGGATGGCATCGCAGACAGCCAAGACCTCTGTCCGGCTTCGCCTGCCTCGACTGCTGTTGATGCCACGGGATGCGCACCGGACACGCCCATTGCCTTGGCGGGTGTCCATTTCAAATATGACTCCGACGCGCTGACCACGCCGTCGCGTGCCGCGCTCGATCAGGTCGCGGCCATTTTGCGCGAACAGCCCGCACTCAAGCTCGAGGTCGCCGGCCATTCGGATACGCAAGGCGATGCGGCCTATAACCTGTGGCTGTCCGAACAACGCGCCAAAGCGGTCATGGCCTATCTGGTGAGCCAGGGTGTCCCGGCGGAAAGGTTGAGTGCGCAGGGTTATGGCGGATCACAGCCGATAGCCGATAACACCACGCGCGAGGGGCTGGCGCGCAACCGGCGTGTGGAATTGCGCAGACAGCCTTGACGCGGGCTTGCGCGGTGGTTACGCGATATATACGGCCAACTGATGCCTTGATTAAATAATCTACCGTCATTCCGGCGGATGCCGGAATCCAGCGCCTTGAACCACATGGATTCCGGCATCCGCCGGAATGACGGATTGGTAAGAAATTTCCGAATACGAGTTTGTCTCAAAGTAGGAGAACAACAAAATGCCTGGGACATGCTTCAGCGTTGAAATCAGACCTCAACTTCCAGCGCAGTTGGAACGCCTCACCGAGCTTGCCAATGATCTCTATTACAGTTGGGAGCGGGGTGTAAGGCGTCTGTTCCGTCACCTCGATGAGGAAACCTGGGTAGCCAGCCGAAAAAATCCCAAGGTCTTCATGCGTCGCGTCAGTCAGAGGAAATTGGAAGAGGCCGCCCGCGATCCGATCTTTCTGGCCGAATATCACGGCACACTCTCCGCCTACGATACCTATATGCAGCAACGGCCGCTGATGGCGGTAGATACATCCCTGGATATGGAACGGGATCTGATCGCCTATTTTTCGGCGGAGTTCGGCTTCCATCAGAGCGTGCCGATTTACGCGGGTGGGTTGGGCATCCTCGCCGGCGATTACTGCAAGGCGATGAGCAACCTGTGGGCGCCCTTTATCGGCGTTGGCTTGTTATACCGCGAAGGCTATTTCACCCAACGTATCCTGCACGACGGAACCCAGCTGGCCGATTACCCGCATGTCGACCCCGATGACATGCCGGTGCATGCCGCCGTCGATGCCCAGGGCAAGGAACTGGATGTCGTGGTGCACATCGCCGGCCGGCCGGTAAAGATCAAGGTCTGGGAGGCCCGGGCGGGGCATGTCCGATTACTGCTGCTGGACAGCGATCTGCCGGAAAATACTCCGCAGGAACGTGCGATCACCGGCAAGCTTTACGGCGGTGACAGCACTGCCCGCATAGAGCAGGAGATCATACTGGGTATCGGTGGCGTGCGGGCCCTGCGTGCCCTGCAGCTTGCCCCGACGGTTTGGCATATCAACGAAGGTCATCCCAGCTTTCTGATCCTGGAGCGCTGTCGCGAGCATGTGCAGGCGGGTATGCAGTTCGATCAGTCGTTGGAACGGGTTGCCGCAAAAACGGTCTTCACAACGCATACGCCGGTGCCGGCGGGGCACGATATTTTCAGTGCTGAACAGATGCGCACCTACTTTACCGATTTCATTCCCCGGTTGGGCATCAGCGAGACGAGATTCGCCGAATTGGGCGCGCATCAGGGGCAGGCGGGTTTCAATATGACCCTGCTGGGTCTGCGTGGCTCGCGCTACAGGAATGGTGTCAGCCGTGTGCATGGTCAGGTGGCATCCGAGATGGAAAGCCACGTCTGGCCGCAGATACCCGCTGCGGAAAACCCGATTAACTATGTCACCAACGGCGTCGATGTCGATACCTTCCTGGGCCAGTCCTGGGGTGCGTTATTCGATATGTACATGGGGCGTGGCTGGCGCGCCAAATTGAATGACGCCGAGTTCTGGAAATGCTTCATCGACAAGATACCGAATCATGTCTATCAGAGCGTCCGACAGATCCACAAGACCGCCATGTTCGACGAGCTGCGGCGGCGGCTGAAGATTCAACTGCAGCGCAGCGGCTGCTCCGAGTCCGTCATCGGTGAAATGACGCAATACATCGGGTCACGCAATCGCGACACACTGGTGATCGGTTTTGCACGCCGTTTCGCCACCTACAAACGCGCGACCTTGCTGTTCAAAGATATCGAGCGGCTGAATCGGCTGGTCCATAACCCGGACCGTCCGGTATTGTTTGTGATCGCGGGCAAGGCGCATCCAAACGACGAGCCGGGTCAGGCCTTGATCAAGGAGATTACCCAGTTAGCCATGACGCCGGAACTGCGCGGCAAGGTTCTGCTGCTGGAGGATTACAATCTGTCTCTGGCGCGTGATATTTATCCCGGTGTGGATGTCTGGCTGAATGTCCCGGTATTTCCGCTGGAGGCCTGCGGCACATCCGGCATGAAGGCGGCGATCAACGGGGCGATCAATCTCAGCATCCTCGATGGCTGGTGGGCGGAGGCCTACGACGGTGAAAACGGCTGGGCGATTGAATCCCACCCGGAACTCGAACGTTCGGTGCGTGATCGCCAGGAGGCGACCGAACTGCATAACCTGCTCGAACGCGAAATCGTCCCGCTGTATTTCTCCCGTAACGCGGATGGTGAAGCGGAGGGTTGGTTGTGGAAGTCGAAGGCCTCGATGCGCAGTGTCCTGCCGCGCTTCAATGGCATGCGCATGGCCATCGATTATCTGCGTGATTTCTATGGACCTGCCGCACGCCAGGGAAAACTGCTGGCGGCGGACGGTGCGAAAAATGCAATTGAGTTGGCGCAGTGGCGTAACAAAGTGGCAGAGGCTTGGCCGAACCTGCATGCCGCTATCGAAGGCACACCACCCTCCGTGGTGAACAGCGGCGAATCCATGCCGATCAATGTGAAAATTTACCTGAACGGATTGTTGCCCGAGGATGTGGAGGTCGAATGCGTCGTCGGTGGTGTCGATGATCTGGGTAATTTTACGCCGCACAACAGCCTCAAACTGGAGTTTGCCGGCAGGAGTGACGACGGCGCGAACTTGTATCGTACCGATCTTTGCGC
This sequence comes from Gammaproteobacteria bacterium, assembly GCA_018819175.1. Taxonomy (GTDB): domain Bacteria; phylum Pseudomonadota; class Gammaproteobacteria; order Thiohalobacterales; family Thiohalobacteraceae; genus JAHJQQ01. The sequence continues at coordinate 5,901 of JAHJQQ010000027.1, read as the reverse complement.
CCCCTTTCCCTGTTATACCTTCGAGGGATTGCGGCAATACAAGATTCGCCTCTATCCCTATCATAAATTGCTCAGCCATCGCTTCGAGTGCGGATTGATGTTGTGGTTATGAAGAGTTAGGTGTATTGCTGCGCAATGCCTGGTGGGTTACGCACAAAACGCTAACCCACCCTACATTAGGTGAATTACGCGGATGATTATTCAATGTAGGGTGGGTTAGGCGCGCCGTTTGCGCCGTAACCCATCAGACATGCCGTAAGGCATACAACGCTTGGCCGTCATTCCTGCCTGCGCCGGAATGACGGTTTTAAATACAATGTCGGAGTAGTTGCAAACACGGATGAACATTAAAGCTGGCGATCTAACCCGCAGTCTCGATCTGACACACGAAAGGCGCAGTGGGATTCAGCGTCCGCAGCGACCGGTCTACGTGGATCTGTTGCCGCCCTGCAATCATGCCTGCCCGGCGGGTGAGAACATCCAGGCCTGGCTGGCCGAGGCACAGGCCGGGCGTTTGAAGCAGGCCTGGGAAATCCTGGTCCAGGATAATCCCCTGCCCGCGGTGCATGGTCGTGTCTGTTACCACCCCTGCGAAAGCAACTGCAATCGTGCCAATATCGATAGCGCGGTGAGCATTCACGCCGTCGAACGTTTTCTCGGCGACCGCGCCAACCGTCGCAACTGGTCGATAGCCGTGCATAAACCCGCGACGGGCAAGCGTATCCTCATCATCGGCGCGGGTCCCAGTGGACTTTCCGCGGCCTATCATCTGCGCCGTCTCGGCCACAGTGTCGAGATCCGCGACGCCGGCCCGGCCGCCGGGGGCATGATGCGCTTCGGCATCCCGGCCTATCGGTTGCCGCGCGGCGATCTGGCCGCCGATATTCAGCGCATCGAGGCGATGGGTGTCAAAATTATTCTTAATCATACTGTCGAAGACCTGCAGGCCGAACGTGAGGAAGGTGGATTCGATGCCGTGTTTGTCGCCATCGGCGCACATCTCAGCAAGCGCATCGATATCCCCGCGCGCGATGCCGGCAAGATCTACGATGCGGTCAATCTGCTCCACGATGTCGAAACCGGCCTGGCGCCGAAACTCGGCCGCCGTGTTGCGATCTACGGCGGCGGCAATACCGCGATGGATGCCGCGCGTGTCGCCAAGCGTCTGGGTGCCGACGAGGCAATGATCATCTATCGCCGTGATCGTGCGCATATGCCGGCTCACGCCTTCGAAGCCGATGAGGCTATCGAAGAGGGCGTGCAGATGCATTGGTTGCGCACCATCCGGGAAATGGACGTCGGCGCCGTGAAGGTCGAGGTGATGGAGATCGACGCGGACGGCCGACCACAGCCGACAGGACGATACGAAAACCTGGAAGCGGATTCGATCATTCTCGCGCTGGGACAGAATGTCGATACCGGTTTTCTGCGCCGACTGCCGGGTCTTGTATTCAAGGACGATGGCACCATTGACGTCGATCAGCGCATGATGACCGGCGCAGCGGGCGTCTTCGCCGGCGGTGATATGGTGCCCTCGGAACGAACTGTCACAGTCGCCGTGGGTCATGGCAAAAAGGCCGCCCGGCATATCGATGCCTGGCTCAGGGGCGAGGACTATGTCGCCGCGCTGAAACACGAACTGGCGGGATTCGACAAACTGCATCCCTGGTTTATCACGGAGATTGCCCAGCGCAGTCAGCCACAGGTCGAGCCACAGGATCGCAGGGATTTCGAAGAGGTTGTCCAGGGATTGACCGGCAGGGCCGCGAAATTCGAGGCGCAGCGCTGCCTGTCCTGTGGCAACTGTTTTGAGTGCGACGGTTGTCTGGGCGCCTGTCCGGAACGCGCGATCATCAAGCTGGGAACCGGCAAAGGTTATCGCGTCGACGATCAACGCTGCACCGGTTGTGCGATCTGTTACGAACAATGCCCCTGTCATGCCATCGAGATGGTTCCTAAAAGCGAATGAATCAAACACCGAAGTATGCAACGCTGGATGGCAACGAGGCGGCCGCGCTGATCGCGTACCAGGTCAGCGAAGTCTGCGCCATCTATCCCATTACACCCTCATCGACCATGGGCGAACTCGCGGATCAGTGGGCAAACGAGGCGCGTCCCAATCTGTGGGGTAGCGTACCGCTGGTGGTCGAGATGCAAAGCGAAGGCGGTGTCGCCGGCGCGGTCCATGGCGCACTGCAGACCGGCGCACTGACGACGACCTTCACCGCCTCGCAGGGCCTGATGCTGATGATCCCGAACATGTTCAAGATCGCGGGCGAACTGACCGCGACGGTGTTTCATGTCGCGGCCCGTTCGCTGGCGGCGCAGGGCCTGTCGATTTTCGGTGATCATTCCGATGTGATGGCGGTGCGATCCACCGGCTTTGCCATGCTCGCATCCAACTCCGTGCAGCAGGCGCATGACCTGGCCTTGATCGCGCATGCGGCCACGCTCGAAACGCGCTTGCCGTTCCTGCATTTCTTCGACGGTTTCCGCACCTCGCACGAGGTCAACAAACTCGCATTGCTGGATAAAGACCAGATCCGCAGCATGATCCGTGAAGATCTGGTGTATGCCCATCGTGCGCGGGGATTGAATCCCAATGCCCCGGTGATCCGCGGCACGGCGCAGAATCCGGATGTCTATTTCCAGGGCCGCGAGACCGTCAATCCCTATTACACCGCAGCCCCCGCAATGGTTCAGTCCATCATGGACCGCTTTGCTGAACTGACCGGACGCCAGTATCGCCTGTTCGATTATGTCGGCGACGATCAGGCCGAGCGCATTATCGTGATCATGGGTTCGGGCGGCGATACGGTTTCCGAGACGGTCGATTATCTGCGCCGGCAGGGCGAGCGGGTCGGTGTATTGCAGGTGCACCTGTTCCGACCGTTTTCCCTTGAACACTTCCTGCAGGTGCTGCCGACATCCGTAAAAGCCATGGCCGTGCTGGATCGCTGCAAGGAACCGGGCGGCAGCGGCGAGCCCTTATATCAGGATGTGGTCACGGTATTGGCCGAGGCCCTGGCCCAGGGTGATATCAATCCAAGCAACTATCCGCGCGTCATCGGCGGGCGTTATGGATTGTCCTCCAAGGAATTCACGCCGGCCATGGTCAAGGCCGTGTTTGATGAGTTGAAAAAACCCAAACCAAAAAACCATTTCACCATAGGTATCAACGACGACGTCGGCCACACCAGCCTGGACTACGACCCGGACTTCAATATCGAATCGGATGCCGTCGTGCGTGCCATGTTCTTCGGACTGGGTGCCGATGGCACGGTCGGCGCCAACAAGAACAGCATCAAGATCATCGGCGAAGATCCGGATTTCCACGCGCAAGGCTATTTCGTCTACGACTCCAAGAAATCCGGCTCGCAGACCATTTCGCATCTGCGCTTCGGCCCGGCGCCGATCCGTTCACCCTACCTGATTCAATCGGCGAACTTCATCGCCTGCCATCAATACAACTTTCTGGATCGCACCGACATGCTCCGGCAGGCGGCGCCCGGTGCTATCTTTCTGTTGAATGCGCCGCATGGAAAAGACGCCATCTGGGATCAGCTGCCGCGGTCCGTACAACAGCAGATAGTCGACAAGCAGCTGCAGCTCTATGTCATCGACGCCTATGCCGTCGCCCGCGACGCCGGTATGGGCGTGCGCATCAACACCATTATGCAGACCTGTTTCTTCGCCATCTCCGGCGTACTGCCGCGCGACAAGGCTATCGAGAAGATCAAGCAGGCGATCCGCAAGACCTATGGCAAAAAGGGCGAGGAGGTCGTGCGCAAGAATTTCGAGGCCGTCGACCGCACGCTCGAAAATCTGCATCAGGTTACCATTCCAACCACAGTGACCAGTACCCGTGAACTGCCCCTCACGGTCCCCGCCGAGGCGCCGGTCTTCGTGCGCGAAGTCACGGCCATGATGATGGCGGGGAAGGGCGATGACCTGCCGGTCAGCCGAATGCCGGTTGATGGAACTTATCCCAGTGGCACGACACGCTGGGAGAAACGCAATATCGCCCTGAACATCCCCGTATGGGAACCGGAACTCTGTATCCAGTGCGGCAATTGCAGTTTCGTTTGCCCGCACAGTGTCATCCGCGCCAAGATTTTCGATCAGTCGGAACTGTCTGCTGCGCCAAAATGTTTCCAGTCAGCACCCATCGATGCGCGTGGCCTGCCGGGTATCCGTTACAGTCTGCAGATCTATGCCGAGGACTGCACCGGTTGCGGCCTGTGCGTGCAGGTCTGCCCGGCGGTCAGCAAGAGTGAAGCGCGCCACAAGGCCATCAACATGCAGTCCAAGCCCGACAGCCTGGAGCCGCAGCGCGCCTCGATCGCCTGTTTCGAAAAACTGCCTTACACGGAACGCACCCATGTGGATTTCTCCACCGTGCGCGGTGTGCAGTTCCTGCAACCGCTGTTCGAATTTCCCGGTTCCTGCGCCGGCTGCGGCGAAACGCCCTATGTGAAACTGCTTTCGCAACTGTTCGGTGATCGCCTGGTCGTCGCCAATGCGACCGGCTGTTCCTCGATCTATGGCGGCAATCTGCCGACCACGCCCTGGGCGCAGAACAGCGCCGGACGCGGCCCGGCCTGGTCGAATTCCCTGTTCGAAGACAATGCCGAATTCGGTTTCGGTTTCCGCCTGGCGGCGGATCAGCAACGCCGGTTGGCGGAACAACTGCTGAAAGAACTGCAACCGCAACTGGGTGAGACATTCGTCGACGAACTGTTGTGCGCGGCACAGATCCAGGAATCCGAAATCGATGCCCAGCGCAAGCGCGTAGAGGTATTGAAACTGCGTTTGAAGGATGTCGCGGATGAACGCGCCGCACGATTGCATACCGTAGCCGATGAACTGGTACGGCGCAGCGTCTGGCTGGTGGGCGGCGATGGCTGGGCCTACGACATCGGTTCGGCGGGTCTCGATCATGTGCTCGCCAGCGGCCGCGACGTCAATGTGTTGGTGCTGGATACCGAGGTGTATTCGAATACCGGCGGTCAGATGTCCAAATCCACACCCTTGGCGGCCGTTGCGAAGTTCGCGGCTGGCGGCAAGCACGTCGCCAAAAAGGATCTGGCCATGCAGGCCATTTCCTACGGCAATGTGTACGTGGCCCGTGTCGCCATGGGCGCTAATCCACAACAGACTCTATTGGCCTTCCGCGAGGCCGAGGCCTACAAAGGACCGTCATTGATATTGGCTTACAGCCACTGTATCGCCCACGGCATCGATATGCAGCAGGGCCTGAATCAACAACGCCGCGCCGTCGACTGCGGCCACTGGCCACTGATCCGTTACAACCCGGAAGTGCGCAAGTCGCACGAAAATCCCTTCGTGCTCGACTGTCAGCGCCCGACCATCACCTTCAAGGAATACGCCGACAACGAACTCCGCTATCGGTTACTGAAAACCACCAATCCGCAGGAAGCCGATCACCTGCTGGATCTTGCGCAACAGAACATCTGGCAGCGCTGGAAAGACTACGAGGAACTGGCGATCCGCGGTGGTGAGGACTTTACTTTTGCGGGAAGGTTGCGGGATTGAGGGTGTTTGATGGATGGGTAAGGTAGAGATTCCTACTCTAATATGTATTTGGGAAGTTAGTAACGACCAGGCTGCGCGACGCAAACGAAGCGCAGGAGGGTGTTCAGAACTCTGTGTCAGCTAAGAAAAACATTCATTAATATTATGAGTTGAAAAAACATTTAAGCATGCTTCGACAACATCTTTGTCGTAGAGTTTATTTATGTGTAGTAGTTCAGACTTGATCTGACACCTGACTTGAAAAGGTGAGGGTTACCGGGTTTGATGGAAGTGCGAACTCACCATCAAAACCCATAAGAGGTAACCCTCATGCTAAATAGTAACCAGAGCATCATCAAACACAAG
>JAHJQQ010000026.1 GCA_018819175.1 Gammaproteobacteria bacterium | reverse complement strand
AAGATGTGCTGCGGCAGAACGCCGATGGCGACCTTGGAGGACGGCAAACAAATCTGGAAGGAGAAGTTCATAATCTGAACTTGACCTGACAGACGCTTCCGAAAATCCGGTAACTGTCAGATCAAGTCGCGATTACTACAATTTATGTTTTTCTTGAGTTCATCAAGCGCTATTTCCAGGCCCAAAGCCTTTCGATACGAACGTGATCGTGTCATTGATTCTACCACATCCGCTACTGCTAAGATTTTAGCCTCCATGAGAATATTATTCGCTTTTAACCTATCTGGGTAACCAGAACCATCCAATCTTTCATGGTGTTGTCGCACTATTGCCGCTATAGGCCATGGAAATTGTATATCTTTTAAAATATCTTCGCCGATAATGGAGTGAAGTTTAATTAAGTCAAACTCTTCTTTTCTAAGTTTTCCTGTTTTTGAAAGTATTGCTGTAGGAATCCCGAGTTTACCAATATCATGCAGCGTACCAGCAATTCTGACAGAATCGATCTGGTCTTTTGGCAAGTTCAATCCTTGAGCTATTCTCCTTGACAGGCTTGATACCCCTCTCTGATGATTCGCAGTATAGGCATCTCTGTTTTCTGCGGCGTAAGAAATAGATGTGACTAATTGATATAAATGTCGCTTATTCATTGAGGTTCCTTCCTTGGTTAAGCTCGACTCAAAGACTACCCAACATGTCGAATGAAAACAGAACAGTGTAATAGGTGGATTACGTAGTATTGAACGATAGGCTGCTTCTGCCTATCGTCAAGCCTGGTCGGGTGGAAGGTGAGGCTGTATTAGGTAAATCTATTATTGTCTAAGGGAGGTCTGATTAATACCGTAATGCCGTCATTGCGAGCGAAGCGAAGCAATGACGGGTATCACTGGATTTATCAGAGGTTCCTTAGTTACGCCGCGACACTGATCGACATATGCAGTCCCAGCCGAATCGATCATGCTCCCCGCCCCTGCTTTACGCTGAACCGCCGTTGCTGCATTCGCGTACTACTCTGAGCTGACTCTTCGCCAGGCGATTCGTTGATCAGCCGGCTGATTCGCTGGTCGCGGAATTTACCCACCGCAACATAGCCCTTCTAAATTAAAGGTTGTGCCTCTTAAGCAACAATCTGTGCGCTCGTCCACAAGACCTTGCAGTTACTCGCGACTATTGTACACTTCGAGAAACTCGCTCCCCTTAAAAATCCAAATACAAACGGGCTGCCACTGAACGTTGGCGATAAGAGCAATGTTACTCATTCACTGAGATAACGACAGGGATGATCGGTTTGGCAACAACGACCACGCCAGAATAACTCGCTGATGCAGAACGTCCTCAATCACGTCGACACGCATCACAGTGGATCTGCGTTCCGCGGCCAGGCTATATATGCCGCGATAATCCTGTATTCCTTCATCATCTTTGCAATCGATCTCAGCCTGAACACCGGTATCGCTACCGGCATAACCTACCTGCTGGCAGTCTGGGCCGCCTACCGAGCCCCGCGCCCCGCGACTGTCTGGGTAACGGCATTCGGGGTCTCGGTACTTGTCGTGCTTGGCGCCATATTTTCCACACCCGGTGGCGATGCTGTTGTCATCCTGACAAATCGCGTGCTTTCGCTGTTCGCCATCTGGGGCACCGCGCTGCTGTGCTGGCAGATACACTTGACACGTGAAAACCTCGCCGAACGTGAACATCAGGTACAGCAGATTATAGAATCCGCGCCGACCGCAATGCTGATGACCGATACCGATGGCAACATTGTGCTGACCAATGCCGAGGCGCTGCATTTGTTTGGTTACGATACCCACGAACTGATCGGTAGACCTGTAGACATTCTGGTACCTGAACGCCTGCGAATAAAACATCCGGAACTTCGCAGCGGCTTCACTGCACATCCCACAACACGTGCCATGGGTGCCGGACGCGATCTGCATGCGGCACGCAAGGATGGCAGTGAAGTTGCGGTGGAGATCGGACTGACCCCGATCATCCATCAGGAGCAGCTGTACATCTTGAGTGCGGTTGTGGACATATCCCAGCGCAAGGCACTGGAAGACAGCTTGCGCGCGCTGAATCAGGAACTTGAGCAACGCGTGGAAGAGCGTACGACAGAACTGCTGTCAGCCAACGAGGCATTGGTCCGCAGTAATGTCGAGCTGCAGCAGTTCGCCTATATCGCCTCACATGACCTGCAGACCCCGCTACGCGGCATCAGTGGATTCGTTCAGCTCTTGGAGCGTGAATACGGTGATAAACTCGACAGCGAGGCACATTACTGGATCAAGCGCACCGTCGATAACACTCAGCGCATGCATACCCTCATCAATGATCTGCTTGCCTACTCACGCGTCGATTCCCGTGCCCGTTCATTTGTACCTGTCGATCTTGAAGCAATTGTCGACGAAACTGCACGACTGTTCGAGGCAGACCTTGAACATGCCGACCTGCACATAACCCATGACAGACTCCCGACAGTCATGGGCGATCCATCCCAGTTGTCGCAACTGTTCGGAAACCTGATCGGCAATGGCATCAAATACAATACCGCCAGCCGGCCGCAGGTTCACATATCGGCAACTCAGGAAGACAAGGAATGGGTGATCTCTGTCCGCGATAACGGTATTGGCATCGAACAGAATCACTATGAGCATATATTCGAGATTTTCAAGCGATTGCACACCGATCAGACGTACCCGGGCACCGGGATAGGACTGGCGGTGTGCCGACGTGTTGTCCATCGCCATGGAGGGCGGATCTGGATCGAATCCGAGCCCGATCACGGCAGCACGTTCTTCTTTTCCATACCGATCAGGGAGACGTTACCGAGTTATGAACAGCCCAATCCGTGAAAGTCGTCCAGCCGAAGTGCTGCTGGTCGAAGACAATGAAGATGATGTGATATTGACTCGTCAGGGGTTCAAGCATGCCAAGCTGGTTGTATCTCTGCATCATGTCTCGAATGGCGAAGCCTGTATGCGCTTCTTGCGCAAGCAGGGGGAATACGCAAACGCGCCTACGCCGGATATTGTGCTGCTGGATCTCAATATGCCCATCATGGATGGCCGTGAAGTACTGGCGCAGATTGTCGCCGACGATGAACTCAAGCATTTACCTGTGGTTGTCCTCAGCACGTCCAGTGAAGCTGAGGATATCAAAAGGATGTACCAACTCAGGTGCAGTTCCTATATCACCAAACCCGTCGACTTTGACCAGTTTGTACGTGTGGTGCAGGAGCTGGGTGGCTATTGGTTCACACTTGTGGTGTTACCGCAGAAAGCCTAGATAATCCGGGAGAGAGAGCATTAAGGAGAAAGGCACTTACTTAAGCCTGGATACGCCGTCATCCCGGCGAATGCCGGGATCCAGAACCCGTATCCGTGGGGGCCCCCTGGATTCCGGCCTGCGCCGGAATGACGGCTTAGGAATTGATCAGAGGTTCCTTAAACCTGTTATTGTTTGAATCGTTTAGTTACGCCGCCACACTGATCGACACATGCAATCCCAGCCGATGCGCGATATCCACCAGCGCGTCCAGTCGAAAGGCTTCAAGCTTGCCTTTCATCAGTGCGCTGACGCGTGGCTGAGTGATCAGCAACAGTTCGGCGGCCTCTTGTTGTTTCAGTTCGCGTGACTCAATGGCTTGGGAGATGGCGATCATCAGTGCGGAACGTAGCTTGAGGTTTTCCCGTCTGATGGGGTCGTCTTCCAGCGCGTCCCATACGCTTTTGAATTGTTTACTTTTGCTCATCACGTTACCTTTTTCGGAATTCGGGAGAGCGACCGCTTTGCCGCTTCTACATCCCGTGTGTTGGTCTTCTGTGTCTTTTTCATGAAGGCATGTAACACGTAGACGTTGTCCTGCAGTGTCGCAAGATAGATCACGCGATATTGCCCCTCATGCTTGAGGCGTATCTCGCGCACGCCGGGTCCGATGGTTTTCATCGGCTTCCAATCCGTTGGCTCTAGCCCGTGTTGTACGCGATCAAGTTGATATCCGGCATCCTGTCTTGCCGGCACTGGAAAGCCCTTGATCGCATCCAGCGATGACCCAAGAAACTTGATTCCCTTCATGGAACGAATATAGCTCTACTTATATAAATATACAAGTAACGATATATGCAAGCAGTCTAGATAATCAGTAGCGCTGACCCATCTGGATCCCGGCCTGCGCCGGGATGACAGGGAGATAGGGTTTTTCCATATTTTCTGGAACGACACTGGCAGTCGTTAGGCATTAGATAGGGTGTCTATGACTTCTGCCGATGCCACGCGATCGCGCCCGGATTTCTTGGCTTTGTAGAGCGCCTGGTCCGCCGCTTGCAGCAGCGCCATGGCGGTTTGATCCGGTTGCGGGACCATGCTCGCGACGCCCAGGCTGACGCTCACATACGGACTCACCTCGGTATCCGCTGCGGGAAGTTCCAGTGACTTGATCCGCTGGCGGATGGTCTCCGCCACTTCGATGCCGCCGTTGATCGTAGTGTCCGGCAGCAGCACCGCGAATTCCTCGCCACCGTAGCGCGCCGCGCGGTCAGCCGGTCGGCTCAGGACCTGTGACAGCGCCTGGGCCACCTGTTGCAGGCAGGTATCTCCCTGCTGATGACCGAAGCTGTCGTTATAGGTTTTGAAATAATCTATATCGATCATGATCAGTGTTATGGATGTATTGGCGCGGCGGGCACGTGCCCATTCCTCTTCAAGATCACGATCAAAGACACGGCGATTGGCAATCGCGGTCAGAGGGTCCTCGGTGGCCAGTCGATCGAGTTCCTGATTGGCATTCTGCAAGCGCTGCTCGGCCTGTTTGCGGAAGGTGATGTCGCTCTGGATGCCGACATAGCCATCGAGGCTGTTGTCCTCGCGCAGGATGGGCGCGATGGTGAGATGGGCATTGTACCGACTGCCATCCTTGCGTACGTTCACCAGGTCGCCGATCCACATCTTGCCTGACTGGATGCTTGGCCAGAGATCCGCGTAATTGACCGCGGCGGATGCATCGCCGCGAAAAATCCGGGTGTGCTGACCAATCAATTCCGCTTTGCTGTAGCCATTGAGTCGCAGGCATGCCTGATTGGCATATTTAATAATCCCATCGCGGTCGGTAATGAGTATGGCCTCGCCGCTGGCCTCCATGGCTTGTGCCAGATCCTGCACTTCCTGGGTACGTTCAAGCACTCTCAGTTCCAGCGTGTGCTTGATGTTGTCGAGCTCTTTGAACTCATCGCGGATGCGCCGCGCCATGGGGCGGAATACGGCAAGGGCGCTATAAAGCAAGGTAAATGCAGCCGCCAGCCAGATCCAGCCCTGCTGCCGGTTGATGTTGCGCAGCTTTGTCTCGCTGGCCCGTTGATGCAAAAGGACGGCGTGGTCTAGTTGCGCCAGCATCGTTTCCTCGATGCCACGGTCGGCAATCTGTCTGGCCAGTGCGCGCTGCGCCGCGCGATTCTCGTGCGGTGTATCGATCAGATCACGCAGCAGATCGATATAGCTGTGGTAGCGCCGATCCAGGGAATTCTCACCCTTGAAGTACAGGTTGCGTAGTTCGTCATCCATATCCGCGGCATGCGCGAGCCCATCCCTTTCACCCATAAGTTCCTCGTGAGCCTCTTCGAGCAAGGTCAAGGTCCGCTGCAGACTGGTATGCAGGTCGATGCGTTGTTGTTGATCATCGGTGATCGCGAGCTGCTGGGCGAGCAGGGCGGTGCGCTGATAGAGCATGCGCTGCCGGCCACTGGTATTGATGACGGCGCTGTCGGTGCTGCTCAACTCGATCTGATGCTGCAAGAGCAGCAGGTTGCTGGTGACGAGTATTGCCAATACCACCAGCACCAGAACGTAACGGGTCGTCAGACCCAGAATCAGTTGCTTATGAAGTGCTCGTAAATCCACGTACGTTTCTCTTATGCCATTTACGATAGCTCTGCCAGCCATGTTGCCGGCGTCTGGCAGAGGGTATAACTATCCTAGCGGCTTGCCAGGATGAGTTATAAGGAGGCCGCGAGCATATTTGTACAATAAGGGGGGTTCCCCCCGTAATCCAGGGGTAACGGTTTGATCTACGACAAAAGTCTGTACTAAGGAATCTCTGGTTAATTCCGTTTCCGCCATCCCGGCGAATGCCGGGATCCAGATTTTTCAGCAACGTGGATGCCGGCCTCCGCCGGCATGACGAACCACACAGTGGTCAGGAATATTGGCTACACATTGAGTATGCCGTCATTCCCGCGAAAGCGGGAATCCATGGGGTTTTAAAACACTGGATCCCCGCTTTCGCGGGGATGACGTGGCACGAATGTAGCGATAATTCCTGGCTCCTGTGTAATCAGACATTCCCTAAATTGTCACTGCGCCGGGATGCGTTCCATCCAGGGCAGCGGTATAAAGGGACCAAGGGGTTCAATCGTCCACCAGTCGCCGGTTGCCGCGCGTTGTTCGGCGGTGGTGAACGTATACCGATAGGTTTGCACACGCAGGTAGCGTGGCGCCTCATTCGGGAAGGGGTTGGTTTCCAGCAGAGCGGTTACGCTGGGCGAGTTATCCAGTAAGCGCCGCAGAAAATCATCGAACCAGGGCAGGTGAACAGGACTCAGCGGGACGAACCACATCTGCCAGTCCAGGCGGGGCTGGAAAGGGATCACCCAGGTGGGTGCCTGTTGCGGATCACCCGGGCGATATTTGAAGTGGTAGGGTTTCCAGTTCTTTCCATCCACGGAGCCTTCGATCTGCAGTTCGATGCGTTCGGTCTTCATGGTGCCGAACACGTGGTATTTGTTGATGACGCGATAGGTCTCCGCATAGTCGAGCAGCATTCCGTAGTCGTTGGTGATCGGCTTCATGCTGATCATCTCCTTGAAATGCATCAGGCTGGCCACGGCGACGAGAGATGCCAGAACGCCGATGACGAGTCGGTGTAGCAATCCTGGAGTGGGTGAGGGTGGTTCGGTCAACGCCGTTCTGATGCGTTTCGGGATAACTCGCTGCACGGCCTGATCATCGAACAGGAAAAGACACAGCGCGATGGTCAGGAAGTTGAACCAGTTATGATTGCTGGTGAGGATGATCAATACTTGCCACAGGATCGTCAGCCAGGCCGCCAGAAAACGCCAGCGCCGCGGCAGGAACATCATGAAAGGGACGAGCAGCTCGACAATCAACGTTCCTGCGGTACCGATGCGGAGCAGCCATTCGGGCAGATGGTGCGCGTACCAGGCGAGTGGCGAGGGCAGGGGCTGTACTTCAAAGTAGTGATTCAGTGAGGTCAGTCCTATCCAGGTGGGGTCTTGCGATGTGAGTTTTGAAAGACCGGACATGAAGCGCAGACGAAACAGCAGCCAGCGGAACAGGAACACCGCCAGCTTGGATTTAGGATTCAGGAAGATCGCCAGGAAACCCGCCTCCAGCAGCAAGCCATCCCACTGAAAATTGAGAAACACCAGGCAGGCGCCATAGAGCGACAGATAGAGAATGTACGCAGCAATAAGCGCCAAGCGCGGTGCCACATTCAGAATAATCAACAGTGCAACAACGCAGCCAGCCTCGGCGGCACCAACTAGAATACCGTCACTGATATTCAGCCAGAACAGCGAAGGCAGACGGAAATATTTCTCGTAGCCGGGATAATCGGCGGTGAGTTGCGCGAGCTTGGCGGCGAAGGGCTGAATACCCTGGCTGCCGGCCAGACCTTCCACCTGTGTCACGAGCGAGGCGAAGGCGATCAGGTAGAAGATGCCCAGTAAGCGCAGGAACAGTGCGCAGATCAATTCATATTGAGAGACTGGATGCATTTATTTTACTCGGTGTTTCGTACCTCACCCTTCGGGCCGGCTATGCCGTTCTCTCCGCTTCGCTTCGAGTCGCCCGTCCGTGCCTTGTATCTGCTCGATTGAGCAAATTAATCAGAGGCTCCTTAATGAATAGGCTCAACGCGGATTCGTGTGGGTAAGCAGGCAACGTTCGGAGTATCTCCACGGCGGAGCCTCACAAGAGCGGACAGCAGGCACCGGGCCGACATCGCAATCGTAGCCCGGATGAAGCGAAGCGGAATCCGGGGATGCACCGCCGTGACCGGGACGATCACGATAGCGTGCGCCGCCTCCCCAGGCGTAGTTCCCGGATTACGCTTCATCCGGGCTACATAATCGCCTTCCCACTACTGAACAGGGTGTGCGACCCCTTCCGGGGGCCAATTCACCACACGAATCCGCGTAGTCCCAATAAATAATCTGAATCATACATACGCCTGAAGGCGATCGGTCGGCGCTGACTGCGGTGTAATTGGCGCAATGATAGGCGTCATTATGAGGGCAATATATAGGAAATGCCCGACGCATCCATCGGCCCGCGGCATGCGATCATATTTTTAATCTATGACAGCTATTAATTATAAACTACTTTAGGCGTCGCTAATTTGAAAAAAAATATCTGTCGACTAGTCTTATCGACCTACCTTCTCTTTGGGTTCAGTGGTAGCTAGGCCAAATGGCGTGCATATGACGGTAGAAAAAATATCGTCGAGAAGCGGAGGTAGGCCGCGTGCTGTTTCCGGCTATCTGGATTCATGGTTCTGTAATAATGGGAGTTTATAATTAGCGTGTCACACTAAAACAAACAAATGGTGACATCATGAATAAAAACCAACGGATGATATTTGAGGTTGTTGCCGCGCTATTCGTAATCTCGTCAATGTGTTTGGTGACGCCTGTTGCCAAGGCGGACACTGTCAGCGCATTGCCGAGCGATACTAAACATATTCCCTCGGCGTCCAGCAATACGTCGATGCAGAGTTCGATATGGACGCTGGGTATTGCTCTTATCGGCGGAGCCGTGATCTTCAGACGAAAGGCACCTTAGTGATATGATGCGTTGGGTAATTCGTCATTGCGCGTTGTAAAAGGCGCGAGCATTGACTCAACCATAGCTAAGCTCCAGATAGCGTTCGAATCCGTCCAGTGGCACCGGCCTGCTCAGTAGTATGCCTTGGAAATCGTGGCAACCTTGGTGTTGAAGGAAATCCCGCTGCGCCTCGGTTTCCACGCCTTCGGCTATGATATTCAGTTTGAATGTCCGCCCCAGGGTGATTATGGCCTCCACGATGGCTGCATCGTTGCTGTTGACAGGCAGATCTCTGATGAAAGAGCGGTCTATTTTCAGTTGGTTAAGCGGCAGCTGCTTGAGATAAGACAGCGAGGAATGGCCGGTGCCGAAATCATCCAGCGAGAATTCGACGCCGATCGCCTTGAGTTCCTGCATTTTCGTAATGGCATCATACACGTTGTCGAGTACCAGACTTTCGGTCAACTCGATCTTGAGCCGTGCCGGGTTGGCACCAATTTTCTCCAGTGTTTGTTTGATCCGCGTGGTGAAATCCACTTGGCGGAACTGAAGTGCACTGACATTGATGGCGAGGCAGAGATCGCGCGTGGAATGATGGGCTTCCCAGGCCTTGATCTGAGCACAGGCGGTTTCAAGCACCCATTGGGCAATGGGCAGGATAAGCCCGGTTTCCTCGGCAAGCGGGATAAATTCGTGAGGCTGGACCAACCCGCGATCGGGATGTCTCCAGCGCAGCAACGCCTCGGCACCGATGATGCCGCGTCTGCTGTTTATCTGGGGCTGGTAGAAGAGTTGCAGCTGTTCGCGCGCGCAAGCATGGCGCAGACAGGTTTCAAGTGTGCTGCGCCTGTCCAACGCTAACTGCATTTCAGGATCGAAAAAGCGTGTTGTGTTACGTCCTGCATTCTTGGCCTTGTACATAGCCAGATCGGCATGCATGAGCAGAGCGTCGATGGTCTCATCATTGTCGTAAAAGAGGCTGATCCCTATACTGACCGTACAGTGATATTCCCTGTCCTTGAGATGATAGGGCTGCTCTACGATATTGATAATCTTGTTACTTAACTGCTTAACCTGTGCGGCAGCCTCTTCGGCTCTTTCACTCAGATCTTCCAGCAAGACAATAAATTCATCGCCACCCAGCCGCGACAGCGTGTCGCCTGCCCGAGTGCAGGTATGCAGTCGCCGTACCACTTCGATCAGCAGCAAGTCACCGACGTCGTGACCGCGCGTGTCGTTAAGCATCTTGAAGTTGTCCAGATCCAGAAACAGAATCGCCCCGTAATGGCCGCTGCGGGCCGATGCGGTCAGCGCTTGATTCAGACGATCATGAAGCAAGCGGCGGTTTGGTAGTTGGGTAAGTGGATCATAGTAGGCCAAACGGTGTATTTCGGCTGCCGCCTCACTGTTCTGAGTGATATCGGAAAAGGTGCCGACGTAGTGGGTTATCTGCCCAGCGGACGTGGTAACGGCGGAAATAGTCAGCCATTCGGCGTAGACTTTGCCGTTCTTATGTCTGTTCCATATCTCACCCTGCCAGGAGCGGTTTTCCCTCAGGGTCTTCCACATCTGCTCATAGAATATCGTGTCATGGCGCTCGGAACGCAGAAACTCCGGTGTGCGTCCCACAAGTTCGTCCGCGCTGAAACCCGTCTGACTGACAAAGGCCTGGTTGACACGCAGGATGATGCCGTTCGCATCGGTGACTATCATGCCCTCATGTGACTCGAAGGCAGTGGCTGCAATGCGCAGTTCCTCCTCGGCATTACTGCGATCGGTCTCGTCGGTGATTGCGATACGCACAGTGGGTGGCTTGCCGGCGCGGATTTGACGTTGGCAGTTTATCCGCGCATGGAAGCGTGAGCCGTCGTCGCGCTGCAGTGAAATCGAGTATTCCTGGTTGTCATCATGCGCTATCGCATGTGCGAAATAACGGTACCAGTCGTCGCGTTTTTCCGGGGCAACAAAACTTGCAAAGCGGCGGTTAATCAGATTCCGACGCTCAACGCCCAGCAGCGCGGCGCCGGTGAGATTGATTTCAGTGATAAGCGCATCACGCGAAAGCGTGATGTAACCGACAGGTGCGAAGTCATAAAGGTCGACATAGCGGTCGCGGGATTCTTCCAGACTGAGCTGAGCTTGCCGCAGAGACTCATTCTGCATCTCCAGTTCTATCTGGTGTACCTGGAGCTCGTGCAGCAGATCCTCGACAGTGCGAGCCGGAGCGGCAGCCACACTGGACTTGGCCAGTTTTGATTCAGCAGCATCCCGTAGCGGGGCTGGGTCATCCCGAAGTATCTTCCTGATCATGGCTTCACGCCGCTAATGCTAATTATTTGAAAAATCGTCAATGATTTGCACATCACCCACGAATACTGCGCTAGAGCGCCAAGTATAGCTTGCCAGAATTGGTCTGCAGAAGGCTCACTCGCTCGCAATGGCGATTCGACGAATAAATCAGAGATTCCTTATGTAAACTTACACGCCGCCGCGATGCACGGTCTCGTAGTAGGCCTTTTCCAACTCGTTTTTATGTTTGGTTTCCTCCTGTGCCAAGTAACGGAACAGTTCCTGGACGGGCCCGGGTTCGGTGCTGTCGGCGAGTGCGCTGTATTGCTCCATTGCGGCATGTTCGCGATACAGGGCGTATTGCAGAACGGCCTGATCGTCGGGATGATCGCCGAGATCGGGCAGGTGAATGCAATCGGAAAAGCCGTGATCATTGGCTGGGGTATCGATCAATGTGCCGACCTGTTTTTCGAGATCGGGATTATTGGCCAGCTTCTGGAACAGGTCGAAATGCTCCTGCTCTTCGGCAGCAAGTTCCTCGACCAGATAACGGATCTGCTTGCTGACTTTGGGCACCAATGCGGTGTAGAAGTCGTGCGCTATGCGCTCGAATTCGGTGGCTATCTCCAGAATTTCCTTGAGGGATTTCTGCGCTTGTAGACGTTGGTAACCGGATTGATGTCCTTCGTGGTGCTCCGTCATGCCACATCCTCCCTGATATTCAAATAGGCATCGATACTGGCGGCGACCCGATGTCCATCGGCGACGGCGTGTACAACGTCCGGTCCATTGACACAATCCCCCGCGGCCCAGAGCCAGGGCAGGTTGGTGCGTCCTGCCGCATCGACTTTGAGTCGGCCACGGTTCCATTCGAGCAGCTCCGTCAGTTCCGGACCAAGTACGCTGACATCCGACATCTGACCAATGGCCTCGATAATCATCTCACCTTCATGGAAGCGTTCGTCACTGTTGTCGTAGCGCGGTGCGAAACGCTGTTGTTCATCGAAGATGGAGTCCACTTTCCAGGTCTTCAGGCCGAGCAGCCGCCCATCGGCGTGCTGCTCGCAACGTTGTGGTCCGCGTGCATCCAGTACCTCGATGCCTTCTTCAATGGCTTCGATGATCTCAATCTCGTCGGCGAGGAAGTGTGCGCGATCCTCGAGGGCGCAGGCAGTGATCCGTACCGTGCCGTATTCGCGTTTCTGCAGGCGCGCAAGACTGCGGGCGATATCCATCGCGACATTGCCGCCGCCGATCACGACCGCGGAACGTGGAACTGCAAAGACGCTGCCTTGGGATATCTCACGTAATAACTCAACGGCCTTACGCACCTGCGGATGATCCGAACCCGGGATACGAGTGGAACGCCCCAGGCCCAGGCCGATGGCGAGCAACACGGCATCGTATTCGAGTTGCAGTGTCGCCATGTCGATATCACGGCCGATCCACCGGTTGTAGTGAATGCGCACACCGAGCGAGGTGATGACATCGACATCACGCGCGAGCGCCGCGGCCGGCAGGCGATATTCGGGAATGCCCCAGCGCGTCATGCCGCCGGCCTCGGATAATCCTTCGTAGACATCCACCTGATGGCCTTGCTTGATCAGGTCAAACGCGGCCGTCAGGCCGGCTGGGCCTGCGCCGATGATGGCGATACGCTTGCCGGTCATGTAATCGGATTTGGATTCCGCCGCGATTTCTTTTACACGTTCCGGTGCTACCGCATCCATGGCATAACGTTTCAGCCAACGGATCGCGACCGGTTCACCGCGCCGACCGATCGAGCAGGCGGTTTCGCAGCGATGGGTGCAGACGCGACCGCAGACCTCGGGGAAGGGGTTGGTGCGGTAGATCTGGCGCACGGCCTCTTCCGGATCGTCCTGCCAGATGGCGCGGATATATTCCGGCGCATCCATGTGTGTCGGGCAGGCATCGTGACACATGCCGCATTGCACACAGCGCGAGGCTTCGAGAATGGCCTCCTGACGCGTGAAGCCGAGCATGATCTCGTCGAAATTGTCGCTGCGCTGCGGGGGTTCGAGATGTGCCATCGGGTGGCGCGACAGATCGACCAGATCGGCGTCGGCGGTCTTACGCCAGCCGTGTCCGTAGGTGCCATGCATGCCGCTGGAATCCGGCAGCACGAAGTAACTGTCGATCTCATCCTGAGTGCAGGTGTGGACGTATTCGCGTGACAGCGAGAGCGAACCGGTCGGGCAGATATCCACGCACAATCCGCACCAGCAGCAGCGACCATAGTCGATGGCGGGGCGTAGATTGCGGATACCATTGACCGGGTCTTCCTTGATGTCCGGGATGCGCACCATGGTGATGGCGGCATTATCGCAGACCTTCTGGCAGGTGCTGCAGCCGATGCATTTCTCCCAGTCGTTCAGATGAAAGCCGCGATAGTTCGCCGAGGCCGGGCGTGGTTCCAGTGGCTGCGTGACAGGACGGCGGCCGAGGAACTGCAGGTTCTTCAGCGGATTTAGAATGCTGCCCTTGGCTTTGTAGTCGATATCGGTCATCAGCGATCGACCTCCGGCGGGCAGGCATCGAGGGAAAACATGATCTGCGCGACATCTTCGAGACGGCCGCCGGTGACCAGATTCTCCAGCACCTGTACCGCGTGCATGGATGACGGTCCGCGCACATGCACACGGTAGGGTTTGTCGCCGCCGGTCGACACGACGTAATAGGCGACCTCGCCTTTGGACGAATCGATGCGCGCATAGGCCTCGCCGGCGGGAACGTTCCAGGCCAGCGGGTTGGGGATCGGGCAGCGGATCGGACCGCCGATGGACGGCAAACGTTCGATCACCTGACGCACGATGCGAATACTTTGCTGCAACTCTTTACGACGTACCAGGGTGCGCGCCCATGCATCGCCGGCCTCTTCGGTGGCGATATCGAAATCAATTTCGTCATAGACCAGATAGGGATCATCACGCCGCACATCCAGTTTGAGTCCCGTGGCGCGCAGGTTCGGACCTGTCACACCCCATTCAAGTGCCTGCTGCTGGGTCATGGTGCCGGTGCCAGTGGCGCGTTTTACGAACACCTGATTGGTGAAAAACAGGTTGTCGTAATCCGGCAGACGCGATTCCAGGTAATCGAGCGTTGAGGTAACGCGATCCAGATAACCGTCGGGAATATCGCGACGCACGCCACCCGGAATGTTGTAGATATGGTAGACACGACCACCGGTGAGTTCTTCGAACAGATCCAGGAACAGATCGCGATCGGCGACACCCCAGTACATAGTGGTGTACATACCTGTCGTTGCGGCATGGCCGCCGAAGGTGAACAGGTGCGCGGCGATGCGCGACAGCTCCAGCTGCATGACGCGTATCCATTGCGCGCGGATCGGTACTTCCAGGCCGCCAAGTTCCTCCACGGCCAGTGAATAGGCCATTTCCATCGGCACGGGATCGGGCACGCAGATGCGCGGCACCAGCGCGATGTTCTGTATCCAGAGTCTGCCTTCCATCAGCTTTTCGAAACCGCGGTGCAGATAACCGCCGTCGGCATGCGCCTCGACCACCTGGTCGCCCTGCAGTTTGACCTTGAGGGCATAGTTGCCTTCGATACCCGGATGGTTGGGGCCGAAGTTCAGCTCGTACTCATGGCTGGGCGGGTGATTGATGGCCTGATAGTTTTCCGGTCTCATTTGCGAATATCCTGCGGACGGATCGCGATACCACCGCCGGCGTCGGTGAGTTCCTTTAACCACTCGGGGTTGTAGTCGCGTTCAGTGAAGGTATCTCTCACCCAGGCTTCGGCATCGAAATCCTTGCGCATCGGTGGCGGACCTTCCCATTCGGTGAGGATGAATTTTTCCATTGATGGGCTGCCTTCGAAATACAGACCAAACATTTCATGAATGTCGCGCTCGAAAAACGCCGCCGGTTTGTACAGATCGTAGATCGACAGATACACGCCCGGATCGCGCGGGATGCGGGTATGCGCGGACACTAGCGAGTTACTTTCGTAAGACCAGACGTGATAGACAAGTTCGAACTGGTTATCGTCAATCCAGTCGACGCAGCTGATGGCGGATAGGTGCACGTAGCTGCCGCGCCCCTGCAACAGTTCCAGAAGGGCGGGCAGGGCATCGGCATCGACATCGATGCGCATGCGTCGCGCACGCTTGAGCGTGACCTTCGCGCCGGCGATGTCTTTGGTCAGCGTATCGAGCATGCGCGTCAGTTCCTGACTCACAGTTTCATCTCCAGCGGCTGCAGGGGTTTCTGCACGGATTCCAGCAGTTCGGTGTGCTGGCCAAGCGTCTGCGGCCCGAACAGACCATATTCACGTGCCTCGCCGATCACATCGGTCGGCGTCTGCCAGTTGTTGCCGAACAGATGCTGCTGGTTGCCGAGATAATGATCGTAGCGCTGGTAATAATCCTTCCAGTTGTCCGACTTGCCGTGCTTGATGTTGTCGATCAGCTTCTGCAGGCCGGAGATGACTGCCTCGGGGCGCGGCATGCAGCCGGCGATGTAGAGATCGACCGGGAGATATTCGTCGAGCTTCTTGGCGGTCGCATAGCTCTGCCAGTACATGCCGCCATTGACGGTGCAGGAACAGATGCCGATGACGTGTTTCGGCGAACCCATCTGTTCATAGGTGAGGATGATGCGCTTGAGGGTTTTGATGGAGACATACCCGGTGACCAGCAGGATATCCGCCTGACGTGGCGTGACCATGGGTTGAATACCCAGGCGTTCCATGTCGAAGCGCGAGGTCATGGCCGGCGGCAGTTCGATAGCGCCACAGCCGGTGCAGTAATGCAGCATGAACAGCGAACGCGAGCGGGCAAAGTTCATCAGCTCGTCGAACACATGCGCGAGCGGGTTGGTGCGGCGCGGCTGCTGTGCCTGTTCAGCGATGATGGGGATGTCTTTGATCATGGTTGTATCCCTCTAGGGGTGCTGCATACTTCTACATTACCCCCTCTCCCTCCGGGAGAGGGTTGGGGAGAGGGGGGAATTATCATCAATGGCATTTTTAATTAGCTCCCTCATCCTGTCCTTCTCCCGGAGGGAGAAGGGACGTATTAACGAACACTCAGTTCATCACAAACGCGATACCGATCAGCCCAAGCATGACCGGCCACTTCCACACCAGCCGCACAACGTCCTCGGTGCGGAAGCGCGGAAACAGATAGGCGATGCAGATCGGCACGGCGACCACGGCGAAACTCTTGACCAGGAATGTCAGCCAATTCTCGCCGCCGCCCAGAAACAGGCTGGTGTAGATGACGCCGGCGGTATAGAGCTGAAAGCACTGCATCACGAACAGACCGCCGAGGTATTTGCCGCCCATTTCCACCATCGGGCCGGTGGCGATTTCGGCGGGCGCGATATAGATCTCGAACGGATGTTTACCAAGGATGGCGTGCAGGGCGAACAGTCCGGCGAAGGCCAGCAAGGGTGTCTGAACGATGCCCCAACTGGCGATACCGTCGACCTGCTGCAGTGCAATGATATCGACCAGATTATTGCTGCCGGCCTGCCAGGCGACGCCGAAGATTACAATCACGAAGGGGATATCGTAGGCGAGCATAGCGGTCAATGCGCGTGAGATGCCGATGGAACCGTTCGGATTGGCGCACTGACCGACGCCCAGCGCCAGACCCAGCGAAGGCACCATCAATACATAGGCCAGCGTGATCAGGCCGGCCTTGTCGGCGATACCGTTCATGCCCGGCACCGGCAGCATGGTCTCCGCGGCAATATATCCGCCCACAGCCATGATGATGCCGATGTCGTGCAATATGCCGTGCGAAATCTGCGTCTGTTTGCCATATAACTTCAATATGTCATACAGCGGCTGCAGCAGCGGCGGACCGACACGGCGCTGAATCCTGGCGGCGATGCGCCGCATCATCAACACCATGAACAGGCCGACCACGAAGGCGACCAGTGGCATCAGTGTCAGTTCGATCAGTATGTGCAGCGCATCCATTACAGCATCACCCACAGCAGAACCAGCACCGCCGTCACCAGCGCGTAATTGGCTGGTGCGACCCGTCGATAGAAGCCTTGCGTGCTCAGCGACAGCAGACCAAGGCCAGATTGCACGGCCGATTCGAGCCAGGCGAAGCTATAGCGGTACAACGGCCCGATCAGGCGCATCAGACCGGGGTAGAAATTATCGCTGTAGTGATAACGGATATCCGCCGACAGGAAGTGTCCTCCGGCATAATTATCCAACTGATGGACGCGATGCGTGCGGCCGCCGGAATAGAACAGCACGGCGCCGATACCGAAACCGGCGAACAGCACACCGACCACCCACAGCATATCCAGACTGCCCTGCGCGGAATCCAGACCACCGAGGCTATAATCGATCACGGGCAATCCGACGGTCGCCTGTATGCCCGCGATCCATTGCAGTACCAGACCCGGCATCAGCCCGGTGACGAACACCACCACCGACAGGATCAGCATCGGTGCGGTCATGCTCCAGGGTGCTTCGCGAATGTTTTCATGTTCGACGCGCAACTGGCCGAGGAACATATTGTGGATCAGCTTGTAGACCGACAGGATGGTGCCGAGTGTGCCGACGACGGCGGCGACGAACAGCAGCGGTTCACCTTCCAGCATCAATGAGCGATACACCAGCCATTTGGACACGAAACCGTTCATCGGCGGCAGACCGGCGAGGCCGATGATGCCGACCAGCATGGCCAGGAACGACAGCGGCATGCGCGCAACCAGACCGCCAAGACGATTGAGATCGGCGGTGCCGGTGCGATAGACCACCGCGGCGACGGAGAAGAACAGGGCGGCCTGATAGGTTGCGTGATTGAACACATGCATCAGTCCGCCGGCGCTGCCCAATGCGTCGCCCATCACGAGTCCCAGCAGCATGTAGCCGCCCTGACCGATACCGTGCCAGGCCAGCAGCATGCGCGCATCGTTCTGCCGCAGTGCCGTGAAGGTCGGGAAGATGATGGTGAAGGCGGCCACCCAGGCGAGTACGTCCCGCGCGCTGATAAAACTGAACAGCACCGGCAGTTCGATCACACGTACCAGCCCGACCAACTGAATCAACACCACGATGAGTGCATACAATCCCATGCGTGAAGAGATCGCACCGAGGAAGGCGGCGCCCGGTCCCGGGGTGTGCGCATAGGCGGCGGCCTGCCAGAGATGCAACGGCAGTAATGCCATTTTCACGCCAAAGCCGAGGGTCAACAGCAGCAGCGGTGCCCACAGATGCGCTGTCGATAGCGAGTGCAGGATGTTCGCAGCGGCTGGATAGGTGAACGAATCCGTATGGCCATAGATCAGCGCCAGTCCGGCGAGGATCGCCATGGCGCCGCCCATGGCGTAAGTGATATAGCGGATCGCTGCCTGAATCGACGGACCACCGGCCAGGATCATCAGCAGGAAGCTCGCCCAGCTCACCAGTTCCCAGCCGATGAACAGTGTGAGCAGATCGCCGCTGCCGAGCAGGATCAGCATGGACAGCACATTCAATGCAATGGCGACATGCAGCAGCCACAGATTGCCACCGTCGGCGCGAAATTTTTCACCCCAATCACCCGCCGTGTACATGGTGCTCAACAGGCCGGCCGAGATGGTGATCAGGGCGAAGTACCAGGACAGCGCGTCGTAACGCCAGGTGAGAGATTGTCCGAGTATGGTGAAACTCAGGGATGAAGTAATGACATCGGGTTGATTCGTCAGTCCCGCCATCAGCATGAGACCACCGAGCTGTGCGGCATAGGTGAATGTCAGCCAGACACCGCCCATGCTGCGATGACCCGCCACGAGTGCAATCACAACGGTCAGCAACGACAACAGCAGCAGGTAATCCAAGGGTGTCATTGTGTATCCCCCAAGGTCGATGTTGTCGGTGCCAGTGTGACCACCGCGCGATACGCAGCGGCATCCGCGGTCTGTTGGGCAATGGTTTTCAGACTTTGACTCAGCGGTATCAGCAACAGCACGGCCGCGATCAGACTTGCGCCGAAGAGTCCGGCGGTGGCGATATCGCCACCGCTGTGTTTTTGTGGTGCGGGTGAGGCAGGGCTATCGCGATGGAACAGTGTCGAAACAATTCTGAACAGATAATTCGCTTCAACCACTGTTGCGATCAGGATGCCGGCGAGCGCGAAGTGATAAAGCGGACCGACCTGTTCAGCCAGTCCCATCACTAACAGCAGCTTGGCCCAGAAGCCGGGCAAGGGTGGAACACCGACTAATGACAGCGCAAACAAAGTGAACAGCAGCGCCGCCGGCAGATTGCCTCCGGCCGCGCCGGCCAATCCTGACAGGGCGCCACCCCAACGCGCGGCGAGCAGAAACAGTGCCGGTTTGACGACCAGATGATGCAGCGCGATGGCGAGTCCGGCGAACACGCCTGTCTCGCCGGGAATGGAAAAGGCGACAAACACCATACCCAGCTGCCCGATGGAGGAATAGGCGAGCATGCGATTCATGTCCTGCGCGCGCCAGGCGGCGAGTTCACCGGTGATTACGCCGAGCAGTCCCAGCAGCAACATCACCAGCAACGCCTGTTCCTGGGCGAACACCAACACCAGCAGGCGTAAAATTACCAACGCAGCCAATTTCGAAACCAAGCCGGCGAGCAGGGCGCTTACGCGGTTCGGTGCTGTGGCATAGACTTCCGGTACCCAGGTGTTGACCGGAAACAGTTCCGCTTTGACACCGACACCGAGCAAGATCAATGCAAAGGCGGCCAAGCCAATAGGATTAATGAGATGCGTGGGCGCGAGTTGGGACAGATGCGCGAGGTTCAGCGTGCCGGTCTGGGTATAGACCAGTGCGATACCGACCAGCGCCAGCACGGAACCGAAACCGCTGAGGATCAGATAACGTATGGCAGGGGCGCTGGACCGACGTCCGGTTGCTACTAAACCGAACGAGGCCACCGAGACCAATTCGTAGAACACATAAATATTGAAAAGATCGCCCGACAGCGCCAGACCGCCGGAGGCTGCGGCGAGAATCAGGGTGAGTGCATGTTCACGTGGGCGATGCTCACCCTGGAATGGCCAGAGTACCAGCACCAGCAGCGCGGTCAGAAAGGCGAACAGCAGGGCCAGCCGATCGACGAAGAACGTGATGCCCAAGGGTGGCATGAAGCCACCGATGTTGATGGCGAAGGCATTGCCCGCCGATTCGATGGCGACAGTGCCGGTGATCCACAGGCAAACGCCCATCACCAACGGACCCAAGGCTGCACCCAGTGACGCGGACATGCGCGCCACAATCGGCACCAGAAACGCCGCGAGTAACGGCAACACCACGATGAGTACGATCTGGTTCATCGGGCGCTACTCCCCGGTGTTACCGGCACTGCGTCAGCCGGCGGCAGCGGACGCTCGCCGAGCGGTGCATCCTGACTGCCGGTGGTAGCGATACCGGCGGTGCCGGCGATATCCGCTTCCAGGCGTTGACGGATGGCGGACATATCCAATGTGCCGTAGGTTTTTTTCACCTGCATTGCCAGACCCACGGCGAGTGCCTGCACACCCACGCCGATGACAATGGCCGTCAGCACCATCGCCTGCGGTACCGGATCGACCATCGGCGCGGCCGATTCACTGCCGGACAGAATCGGTGCGATGGCATCCCAACGATAACCGCTGAGTACCAACAGCAGATTCGCGCCGGCCTCGGCAATCGCCAGCGCGAGAATCACGCGGAACAGATGATGCGCGAGTACGATCCCGGCGGCACCGATCACGATCAAGCCGAAGGCGCCGGTGTAGAGGATCAGATCGAGGGTTATTTCGAGGCCGAACAGGGTCATGATTCGCTGACCTCCGCGGCGGCAAGATGCGCCAGCAATCCGGCCAGTTCCGCGCCGACCTTGAGCCCGACGGCGAGATAGAGCAGCGGCAATGTGCCGGCCGAAACCAGATTGCCCAGCGTGCCTTTGTCGAGCAACGGTTGCAGGAATTCGCCGCCGCTGTAAAGCGCGGCCAGACCGATCAGAATAAAAGCGGCGCCGGAAAAACCTTCGATCAACATCATGCCGGTGTGTTTGAGCGGTGTGGACGGGCGCGCCAGCACCGGAATGAAAAAGGCGGCGGCGAGGATCACGCCACCCTGGAATCCACCGCCGGGTGTCAGGTGCCCATGCAAGATAATGTACAGACCCACCACCAGCAGCAGGGGCATTAACAATTCACCGCCGGCGCGCAGGATCAGACCGCTGTCAGGATCAGGTTTGGTCGAGGTGTGGCGATGTCCCAGGATCAGACCGACAGCCGTCGATGCGGCGAACAGGATGGCCAGTTCGCCCAGGGTGTCGATGCCGCGATAGCCCAGCACGACGGCCGTGACAATATTCGCTGCACCGACCTGTTCCGGCGCGGCGGATTGAATGGCCTGTCCGACCAGCATCGGTGCGTTACCGAAATCGAATTGCAAACCGAACACCATCAGCAGAAAGCCCAGGCCGCCGGCGAACAGTAACGAGGCGAGATTACGCATCGGTATGCTCTCCCGACTTCTGTATGCTGCTTTGCGTGCTGTTGGATGATTCGATCTGCCACAGCCCGAGTCGTCGCAATCCCAGTGCGAGGACCAGCGCACTCAACCCGGCGCCCACCGCCGCTTCAGTCATGGCGACATCGGGTGCTTTCAGAATGACGAACAATACGGAAAGCGCCAGGGACAGAATACCTACTGCGGCAACCGCGGCTACGTGGTTCTTGAACAGGAGGGCCGCGACAGCAGCCAGCAGCATGATCGCGACAATCACGGTGCTGATCAGAATCATGGTTTGTCCTGTTGCGAGTCGAGCAACGGTGTGCAGTCGTCACTGCCCGGTACATGCCAGGGACGCACGCCGGCTATATACAGGGCGCGAGAGATGGTCGAGGAACCGACCGGATTGGTGAGCAGGATCAACCCGGCGATCACCACTAATTTTGTCCACCAGTCCGGATGCAGAATCCCTGCGCCGATCAGGAACGCCAGTGCCCCCAGCGTCGCGGCCTTGGTGGCGGTCTGAATGCGAGTGTAAACATCCGGCATGCGCACCAACCCGAGGGCGCCCAGACAGCAGAACACCGCGCCGAGGAGGAGAAAGATATCCGCCACCAGTCTCATGTGCGTCCTCCTTCGATGGTCCTGGCCAGGGCGACCACGCCGACAAAGGCGAGTGTGCTGTAGATCAAGGCGACATCCAGATATAACGCACTGTCGAACAATAGCGCGAACCCGACCAGCGTGACGGTCGCGAGCACTGACAGCGTGTCCGCACTGATGATGCGATCAGGTGCGGTGGGACCCAGGATAAGACGGGTCATGCTCAGCAATACGGCGATGGTCATCAACACCAGCGCGATCTGTTCCAGCAAGGTCAGCATCATTTCAGGAATCCACGCAGATGTTGTTCAAAGCCGGCGGCAATCTCGCGGGTCGCCGCCTCCAGATCGGTTCCCGGCGGACAATCGATCCAATGTACCAGGATATGGTCGCCGCGCAGGTCCACGGAGAGTGTGCCGGGTGTGAGCGTAATGCTGTTGGCCAGCATCAGCCTGCCGAGGTTGGACTTGAGCTCGGTACGCACCTCAACGAGCGCAGGTCGGATCGGTAGGGAAGGCGAGAGCACGCGGCGCGCCACATCCAGATTGGCACGGATCAACGCAGCCCAGAAATAGCCGAAATAGCGCAGTAGGTGAAACGGCGCCGCGGCTTCAAGGCGTAGGCCGGAAAAAATGCTCAGGTGCGGGCCGGCGGCCAGGGTTACCGCCAGCGCGACCAACGCACCAGCGGCCATTTCCTGAAGCCGGAGGTTGCCAACTAACAGTAGCCAAAACAAAAACAGGACGGCGTAGATGAAAAAGTAATGTGGCAGCGATATTGTTTCATCATCGTGGTGTTGTGCGTGAGATGTATGCATGTGTCCGCCTGTCCCTGGTATGCCGAAGTTTTTGGGATGATCGGGCGGTATAAATCAATATCCGCTTAATAGCGCGCGCATACACATACACCACCCCGCTAAGTACAGGAATTAGTTGCGCTATCCCCACCGCCCACAATCGTAAGCTGTTAGTTCACGCCACCAATCTACCAAATCATTCGAATGTGAATATTGATCTATGTTAAGCATTTGTGTGTTTTTGTCCTCTGTGCAGCTTGGTTGACCTCGAATACGCACATAGTGGTAATGATGATTCTCAGCAGGCTGGCGGCTAATTGGTTGATTTTGAGTCTCCTGATCAAGTAGACATCCTGAATTCAGACCAAACGCCAGCAGATGAACGGCGCGGGTTTCAATCAGAAAATGCCTCGTTAGGGAAACTATGCTTAATTCGTCAGTGCGAGGTGCGGAACGCCCGCAGGGCGGCCCTGAAGGGGTGAGCGTAGCGAATAATCTCCAGCCGACTGATTCTGCTTTACGAGATTGCCACGCTTCGCTCGCAATGACAGGTATCACCGGATTAATCAGAGGTTTGCTAGGGAACCTCTGATTAATTCGCTGAAGCGGCATCTGCCGCGTTGCTGCCAGGCTCAAAATACTCATTTACTCCGTGTAAACTCCGTTTTTTACTCGGCGCTAGGCACCTCGCCCTACGGGCCGGCTCCGCCGTTCTCTCCGCTTCGCTCCGAGTCGCCTGTCCGCGCCTTGCATCTGCTCGCTTGATCAAATTAATCAGAGGCTCCCTAGATAAATGATTGCGATGCAATAGATGTAAATCAAAACCTACGTTTGTTTACCCACTCCTTAATTAGTCTTAGCTGTATTATTGACGGTAGATAGCTCAATTTAGAATGTAGAGCGGTGGGTTACGGCGAGTGCGGGGAGGGGGAGTTATGGATTTGAAAACGTTCACAGAATTCTGGAAAGGTATGTTCTTTTTCATATCCACGATCAGTGTAAGTGTCATACTTTATCTGGTCGTTATTGTGTGGCAGCCGCTGTGGACGGATGGATTTGCCAATTTCGGCGATATATCCCGAGCAATCACCCGGCTTGACAAGACTGCCAAGCCGGTAGCTGAAATGGCGCCGCTCATGCTTGGTGAAATGGACGAAATGCGTCAGTCGATTAATAAAATACAGCTGTCCATGGAAACCATGGAGCAGATCAATCCCAGTGTTAAGGAAATGAATCTCACTATGAATCATATGACATGGGTGATTGAGCGGCGCATGGGCGCGATGAACAGTGAAATGAACAGGATGGGCGATAATCTTTCGCCCTCGGGGATGATGCCGTACAACTGGTGATCGACGAATATTGAATATTGACTATGAATGGAAACTGAAGGAGCGTGTCATGAATCCTGATTATCGTCGCCATAATCCCATATCGCTTTGGCTGCTTATTCTTATCGCCTCATTGGCGGGCGGACTGGCGGAAATCATCTGGGTAAGCCTGTATGCCGCTACCTCATCGCTGGCAGCGGCCACTGTTGCACGGGAGGTTACCGCAAGTCTGCTGCCTGCATTTGCTGTTGGCATTACCGGCATCTGGCTCGGCATTGTGATCCATATGCTGCTCGCGATTTTGCTTGGTTTTGCCTTCGCCTTTGTATTATGGAGGCCATTTGTGCGTCCGCGTGGCCCTGTAGCGACACTGGCGGCTTCGGTAGCGACACTGGCAGTGGTATGGGCCGTGAACTTCTTCGTCGTGCTGCCGTTGCTTAATCCCGTGTTTATCACGTTGATGCCTTATTCGGTGACCTTTGCCTCGAAAATGCTGTTTGCGTTGGCCATGGCGGTTACGCTCGTCGGACCGGAATTGCGCGAGATGGCGCGGCAACGGATGTCGTCGATTCATGCCGCGGACTGAGTCGGATACAGACTGTCTGTTATAGAAACGTTATGTGGCTTATTCAAGGTTGGCTGAGATAAAGGAGACACACATTGTCCATGTATCAGTCGGGCGGCTGATCGGTAGAGGTGGTTGAGCACCTGTTCTGACAATTATTGGAAGCCGAGAACGATGTTATGAATGTCACATGAGTCTATGTGCGCCGGCAAGGCTTTCAATTGCTGAGTCGAATAGATGTTAATCGCTTTTATGCCTGGCGAGATGAGGCTCTGGATGTGGTTGATAAGTTCCTCGCTGGTACATTGACTGAAACAGAAGATGTTTGCGTAAAAACCATCGTCGCGCTCAGTGAGAAAAGGCGATGCTTCCAGCCAATGTTGCGTCACTCTGGAGTGAAAGTTGAAATCAAGGAGCAGCTCCCACTCGCTTGATCGACTCTTCGCAATGTGAGCCCCCCATTTCCGCTTGTAGCGATGCAAGCCGTCATTCAGGAAAGCGCGCGTGTTATTCAGTTTTATGGCCGGGAATCCCTTGTCATGCGCATGCTGTATGGAATGATAGTAGAGGGTGCTGAATGCTCCGTTTTCCTGCGCTGTGTCCGCTCCTGTCAGTGCTCCTGTCCATATCCAGTCCAGATAACCCTCACCGTAGAAGAAAATCACGCCGGCTATGACTCTGTCGCCGTCCAGTATGCGCAGCAAGCCACCTTCTTTACCAACAGATATTAACCAGTCACGGTCTATGACATCGAAGGCACCGCCGAAACGTTGCGTCAGGTAGGGCAGATATAAATTGTCGTAGAAGTATTCGATGGATTCTTCGTCAGTCACGATGTCGTGCGCAAAATTATATTTACGTACTTTTCTGAGATCGGTTGTGCGCGTGTTTTTGCGGAAGCGCGCGACTACCTCTTCCCAGGAACCTGCCAGGGGAATAATTTGTTCTATCCAATCCGGAGTTTTGAAACTGTCAGGGGATCGAATGAGCCGCATAATACGCGGCGTGAATTCACAGATGCGAAGGTCATATCCAGCCAGCTTCGGCCGGACCCCGAGCAGAATTTGCACAAGCGAATAGTGAGATTTTACCGAGTTGTCCGGGCTACCCTGAAAAAAGAGGGTCTTGATGTAGTCGAGAGAATTGCCTTCGCCTATATATAGTATGTTCAGCGGTGCGCCACTGTGCTTTTCGGGGCCGGTCAGCACATGGCACGTAAATCGTTTGCTGAATATCTGCTCGATCAGATATATCGCTTGTCCGATGTAATGATCGAATCTATCCAGGATGGAATTCAGCATGTCAAAGAAAGGTCCGTACTACCATCAGAGACAGGTAGAGGTTTCTGGGATGTATGCGGAACTCCACGCGTGTTCTCCGGCTTTACTATTTTTAGAACTGTCGAACCGAGTCGGGCATGAATCAGCATGCCAACGGACTCGACTCTACTCCAGGTTGCCGTTATAAGTCGATTGCGCCGGTTTACTCCTGATTTTGCCAAAGGACTCACGCGCGCGACATGAATTCCCCGGTCAGCGTATTCACTTTGATGACTTCACCTGGCGTGAGATATTCCGGGACCTGCACTATCAAACCTGTGCTCAGGGTGGCCGGTTTGCTGCGTGCGGAAGCCGATGCAGCCTTCAGCACGGGTGCACATTCGATAATCTCCATGGCAACGGTGGCGGGTAACTCGATGCCGAGTACGCTGCCATCGGCAACCAACGCATGGATGCCATCCAGTCCGTCGGTGAGGTAAGGCAGGTCGTCTTCCATGGAGGTATTGCTGAGCGTGTGTTGCTCATAGGATTCTTTATCCATGAAGGTGCAGCCCTCGTTATCACGATAAAGGAACTGCACGGCACGGCGTTCGAAATCCACTGTAGTGATGACCTCGTCGCCTTTGAACCCACGCTCGAATTTCTGACGCGATACGATGTCATAACCGCGTGTCTTATACAGGGTATTACCACTGCGTGACGCGGCGGTCTGCACCTGAACATCCTTGACGAAGATGTTGCGACCGTCGATCTGCAGGACCAGGCCGCGTTTGAGTTCGCTCGCTTTCATGGGTTCACCCCTGTTTTATTATTGGCCGACAGCCATTGCGGAGGGCGGCTAACTATAACAGGCGGTTTTCTTTCGCGTAAGATTCCTGTGCATGAAAATGCACGCAGCGGTCTTCAGGCGGATGGGTTCTTATTGCTGCAGCCCGGACCCCCCGGATTATTACGCTGGAGTCGTTTGAGGGCTTTTATGAGTTGTGCCTTGGCGGGCTGTGCCTGGGCGAAAACCTGTTCTGCCTTGTAGAACTCCAGGACACGCACGTCGTGAATATCGGGCCTGATATAGATGTGCGGTTGCCGTTGGTTGAGTTTTTCCAGAAGGATGTTCTGGGTCATGGTGTGGAAACTGTGCATGAGCACGCCCATAAAAGACAGCGTGCTGTGGTCATGGTCGTTGTAATCACCACTGACATCGATGGCAACCACTGCATCGCAGCTGTCGAGCAGTTGCGCATACGGTAGTGGATCTGCCACCCCACCATCGACGAGTTCGCGCCCGTTGATCTCAACGGGCGCGAAAATACCGGGCAGGGCCATGCTTGCCTGCAGCGCCGGCAGCAAAGGGCCGGACTTGAGTGTCACGGCTTTACCGCTCCAAAGGTCGGCGGCCATGACCTGCAATGGTATGTCCAAGTCCTGGAAGCGCTGCACCTGCAGGTGCTCGTCAATGAATTTGATGAAGTCTGTACTGTCGAGTAACCCTCCCGGCGTCATGGCCGGATCGATGAAATCCAGCCAGCGCAATGAAAAGGGCAGTTGCACCTTGGATCTCTGGGGGTCGCTGTTGGTGCTGATAAGAAACTGCTCGACCAGCGCACGTATTTGATAGCCCGCATAGCCTGAGGCATAGAGCGCGCCAATGATGGCGCCAATGCTGGTACCGGCAATGCGATAGGGCCGGATCCCCAGTTCATCGAATGCTTCAAGCATGACAATGTGCGCAAGACCCTTTGCGCCGCCGCCTCCCAGGGCCAGACCGATACGCGGCCAGGACGATTGTTTACCGCAGCCGAACAGGAGGCTGCCGACCGCAAGGGTCAGGAAGGATCGGCGGGTCAGGCCGGTGTATGGAAGGGTATATGGCTGCGATGCCATGTCGATGCTGTCGCGCTGCAGTCGGAATTCACCGCTCGATGATGGTCTCCGCCCTGTTTCAATGCAAGCATGCCGGCAAGAAGTGTACGTGCTGTCGATCGTCGTGGTCTGATGGTGGCATAATAACGCCATGTCTGATGCTGATCTGCCAATCCAGCCACTCACTGATGCGCAACGTCATCTGGTTGTTCGCGCTACGCATGCCTGTGTGCTGCATGCGGAACAACTCTATCAACGCGCCTTCGGTATGATCTCGGTGCGTTTCGATCTCAGTGGCAGAACCGCCGGGATGTATCGAGTGCGGCGTGGTGCGCGAATGATCCGTTACAACCCTTACATATTCGCAAAGTATTTCGATGATGGTTTAGCTCAGACGGTACCGCATGAGGTTGCGCATTATATAACGGACATAGTGCACGGCCTGCGTAAGGTGCGCCCGCACGGCCCCGAATGGCGTGCCATTGCACAGGCATTGGGTGCCGATCCAAAGGCGACCTTCAGTGCTGACTTGAGCGGCGTTCCTCAACGTCGCCAGCGGTTGTTTTTGTACCGGTGCAACTGTAGCGAACATCAGCTCACGTCACGTCGCCATAACAAGATACACAGGGGTGAAGGGGTTTATCTCTGTCGGCACTGTCGAGCACCGTTGGTGTATCGGGCCTGAATAGAAAAGGGGAGCCGAGGCTCCCCTTTAGGGTGCGGTGATCTGTGGTTCGGACTCAGGAGGCCTTGGCCAGGACATTGTCGTCGACGTTCACCACTTGACTGATTTCCAGTTTCGGGGCCATGCCATGTACGGGCAGGCCGAAATGCTCGGCAAAGCCCAGGATCTCGCGCACCATTTCCGGATTGCTGGCCTCCAGGGTTTTGCAGATACGCAGGCTTCGGGTGCCGTTGTAGACCACGGGTTCCAGGAGATTGGAGTAGCGCAGGCGCAGATCGGCCCCATAACTGGCCAGATTTCCGGCAAAACGTTCCGCCCAGTTGTGCGGGCGCACCTGTGCCTCAGAGGTGCTTTCGCCCTCCACGAAGATATAACGACTATTGAACGGCATGATGACTTCCAGTAGGATTTAAAGATTAAATTATTAAAAACAGAATCTTGCGGTATATTCTTTTTCTTGTAACCGTAAGTATATTGTAATTTTCTTATGTACTATTATCAAGTGGCTTATCTGTCACATTAATGAAACTTATTGTTGGGCGAGGGGCGAGGGGCGAGGGATTACGCTTACTCAGCGCTTGGTACGGAATCTTCTATTGAGTGGGGTGTCCGAAGGCTATGCGGTTTTTTTATCTACCTCTGTTTCTTGTCCTGGTGCTGGGTGGCTGTGCATCGACGGAGCGCTTTCAGCGTGAGATGGACAGTTATCTGGGTTGGGACATTCAGCAGCTGCGCGAGCGCTTTGGCTACAACTACATTGAACGTGACCTGGGTGATGGCACACATGCCTATACCTGGGTGTGGTCGGAGCGAAATATAGTTCAGGGCTATCAGTCGCCGGATGTCATTCACAGCTATACGGGAGACGATGGCAGTTCCAAGGTCTTTGTTTTACCGGGAGCGTATTTCCCGCCTTCCTATAATGAATACCTGTGTGAGTTCACTTTTATCACGGATACCCAAGGCCGAACGGCGCGCTGGCGGGCGCAGGGAAATGGCTGTGCGGTCTATCCCGGGCCGGAGACCGTTCTACAGCATGGCACTGTGCCGGTTGCGCCACGTTAGTCTTAGGCTCAACGCGGATTCGCGTGGGTAAGCAGGCAACGTTTGGCGTATCTCCACGACGGGCACGACGAAGTTTCACAAGACCGGACAGCAGGCACCGGGACCGGCATCGCCATCGTAGCCCGGATGAAGCGTAGCGGAATCCGGGGATGCACCGCCCTGACCGGGGCGATCACGAGAGCGTATTTCCCGGATTACGCTTCGCTTCATCCGGGCTACATGATCGCCTTCCCATAAACTCCCTCTCCCTCCGGGAGAGGGTTGGGGTGAGGGGGCCGAAACGGCGTAACGTGCCGATTTATTTATCCCCTCATCCTGTCCTTCTCCCAAAGGGAGAAGGGACGCTCCGCTCAACTGTGTCATGTCCGGGAAACACTTCATCATCTGCAATGCGCCGTTATATAGGGCCTTACACTTTTTCAGAACAGGGTTTGTGGGACAGCAGTGGCGTAGACCCAATTGATAGCGTTAGCGTCAAGCCACTGGCATTTTTATGCGCGACTGCGTATAGTGCGTGCTCCTCCTATGGGAGGACTTAGCCGTTCCTGACCTCTCCTGTAGTTTCATCGCTGGTTTCCTGGTTAGAACGTGCGGGCTGTGTAATCCAAGTTACACCAGCCCTTAACTGAACCAGGTGCCGCGATTGCCCAGCGCAATCCCGCCGACGTTCCTGTGTCTTAAACCTAACGAACCTGAACAGTCTCGGACTGGCAGGCGGGGTGACTATTGTGTCGTTTGAAAATCTTAATCTGAATGCTCAACTGCTGCGCGCCATTGAGGCGAGCGGTTTTACTGCGCCAACTGATATCCAGCGCGAATCGATTCCGGTCATCCTGGCCGGTCGTGATCTCATGGCCTCGGCGCAGACCGGTACCGGCAAGACGGCCGCCTTTGTGTTGCCGGCCTTGGAAAAACTCCTGACACCCTCGAAGGTGCAGGGCCGCGGTCCGCGTGTGCTGATCCTGACGCCGACCCGTGAGTTGGCGGGGCAGATCAATGAAAACATCCGCCAGCTGGGTAAATATTGCCGTTTCACCAACGGTAGTGTCGTCGGTGGCATGCCGTATCCGCCGCAAATGAAATTGCTGCAGCAGCCGTTGGATCTGCTGGTGGCGACACCGGGACGGTTGATGGATCACATGGAACGCGGACGTTTGGATTTTTCGCGTCTGGAATTCCTGGTGTTGGACGAAGCCGATCGCATGCTGGATCTGGGCTTTGTCGATGCGGTGCGCGACATTGCCGCCGCCACGCCGGCAACGCGTCAGACCCTGCTGTTCTCGGCGACCCTCGAAGGTCGGGTCATGTCGATTGCTAAGCAGCTATTGAAAGATCCTGCCTGCATCCAGTTGGCCGCCAATTCCGAGCAGCATGCCTCTATCGAGCAGCGCGTGCATCAGGCCGACAATATTGGCCATAAGCATCGTCTGCTGGGGCATTACCTCAGTCAGGACGATCTGTCTCAGGCGGTCATTTTCACGGCCACCAAACGCGGTGCCGATGAGCTTGCCAAACAGCTTTCATCCCAGGGTCATTCCAGCGCCCCGCTGCACGGTGATATGAATCAGGGCGCGCGTCGCCGTACGGTCGAGCAGATGCGCCGTGGTCAATTCCGTCTGCTGATCGCCACCGATGTCGCCGCGCGCGGTCTGGACATCAAGGGCCTGAGTCATGTGATCAACTTCGATCTGCCCATGGTCGCCGAAGACTACATTCACCGCATCGGCCGAACCGGCCGTGGCGGTGCAACCGGCACAGCCGTATCGCTGATCGGACCGGACGATTGGCGGAAACTGTCCGGCATCGAGCGTCTGACCGGACGGCGTCTGGAGCGTATCGTGGTCGAAGGTCTGGAACCGACACGTCCGGAACCCAGCCGTGGTGCGGGTCGTCCGGCCGGTAAACCGCAGCGCGGTTATTCACACCGTCCGCAAGGTCAGGGTCGTGGTCCACGTCAGGACGGTAATCGTCCGGCCTTTGCAAAACCGGCGGGTAGTTCGCCTTATGG
Source organism: Gammaproteobacteria bacterium (assembly GCA_018819175.1). Taxonomy (GTDB): domain Bacteria; phylum Pseudomonadota; class Gammaproteobacteria; order Thiohalobacterales; family Thiohalobacteraceae; genus JAHJQQ01. The sequence continues at coordinate 39,472 of JAHJQQ010000026.1, read as the reverse complement.
CGCGGTACCTTCGCGTCCGCGCGCAGCGGCCAATAGCGACCGACGTCCGTCTGCATCAACCGGCGACGCAGGACGCGGCGAACGCCCGGCCGCAAAGGGCAAGAGCACGCATTACCGTTCCCAGACCCGTATGGATTGGTAACAGCGAAAGTGGATTGTGTCCCGGCATGCAGGATTGCGTTTGCACCCTGCATGCCGGACAGGCACTGACGTCATGAATTGGTCGGTCTACATGATCCTGTGTTCAGATGATTCTCTGTACACCGGGATTACCACGGATATGGAACGTCGCCTCGCGCAGCACGCATCGCAGCGTGGTGCCAAGTATTTCCGAGGTCGTGAGCCCGGTCCGGTGGTCTACCTGGAAGCCGGTCACAACCGCAGTTCCGCCAGCAAACGCGAAGCGGAAATCAAAAAACTCCCGCCACACTTGAAGCGCAATCTCATCGCTTCCGAACTGAATTCTCTACGCCCTTAAACATTAAATCGCCGAGACTTGATATATCTCAGGTGCGGCCATTGCACCGAAATCACCGGGTGCGTAATGCTGTGGGTATGCTTTCTACTGGCGATTTCGCGCTCTATCGGGAAGGTTTGAATGATCGGCATCACTGCTGTCTCACATATATATCGTTCGAGCTTCGGTGACACTGTGAATTGCAGGCGCTGACTCATTTAACGACGACAGAGGACATGGAAGTCTCTGTTGGCGAAAAAAGAATAATCCCTTCTCCCTCCCGGGAGAAGGCCAGGATGAGGGGATTAATATTCAAGTAGTTTTTTATTTTGATCCCCTCTCCCCAACCCTCTCCCGGGAGGGAGAGGGAGTTTTTGGGACAGCAGTGAATCGGCATGTCCAAACATGAGGTAATGAAAATGTACGGAGAACACCATCGGCTGGCAGAGGAATTCGCGGAGTACAAAGATCGTATTCGCGAACTGAAGATGAATGATGCGCATTTCGCCAAAAAATATACTGAGTATGCGGAGGTGGATGATGAGGTTTACCGCATCGAAGAGGAAATAGAAACACCTTCGGATGTTTATACGGAAACACTCAAGAAGCGCCGCGCAAAACTCAAGGATGAGTTGTATTCGCTCTTGCGCGAGGCCTGACAGCGCTACGATTAAGCTTGCGATATCCCGCCCCCGCACTGCTCGTGGCGGGGTTTTTTATGCCGCTGGTTTACCCGTGGTCAGCAGATGGAATCAACCTAAAAAATCATTTCAGCCACGGAAACACACGGAAAACACTGAAACACGGTACATACCTGTAGCAACTATTCACCACCTTGCGGGTGATGGCGGTGCCGGCGTGAAGCCTATGATCTTGTCGGTGTTTTTCCGTGTGATTCCGTGGCAAATGCGGTTTATAGGATCAATCCAGGGCCGGTCCCAATATGAAGTCAACCGGCTCGAAGCCATGATCTTCCAGCAGGGAGGCGATGTCGTCCCAGTCATACTTCGGATTGGATTCTTCCACTTGCGCGATCAGTCCCGTGGCGTGCCGGAAGGCTTCATGCCGTTCCATATCATCAGGTATGCGGACCAGGCGAATGCGGGTGGATTCGCGCGCGGGGAGGATCATGAAATTGTCGGACATATGCTTTTCCTTTACTGCTAGGGAACCCTAGGGAGCCTCTGATTAATTCACTGAAGCGGCATCTGCTGCGTTGCAGCCGGGCTCAAAATACTCATTTACGCCGTGTAAACTCCGTTTTTTCGCCCGTCTGCGCCTAGCATCTGCTCGCTTGATCAAATTAATCAGAGGCTCCCTAGGTGGTTTGATAGACCTTAGCATAACCGCATCCAGGTACTCGGCAAAAGGGTTATGCTGGAGCGGTTGACGATGGCTTGGTGGCAGTGCCAGCATGATCGCATGGCATGCCATCGATACAGGGGAGCAGCATGGCAATCAATGAAACGGAATTGGAGCTGCTACTCAAGGCATTGGCCTTCGCGGCAGACAAACATAAGGATCAGCGGCGCAAGGATGTGGCGGCATCACCCTACATCAACCATCCCATCGCGTTGGCCAGTATTCTGTGCAATGAAGGGCATGTGACCGACATCGATATCATCTGTGCTGCTCTGTTGCATGACACATTGGAGGACACCGACACCGAGCCCCAGGAATTGACCGCGGAGTTTGGTGCGCATATCGCCGCCATTGTCATGGCCGTCAGTGATGATAAGACGCTGCCCAAGGCAGAACGCAAACGCCTACAGATCGAACATGCCGCCCAGGCCAGTGACCAGGCCAAACGTGTGAAGCTGGCGGATAAGACCGCCAATCTCCGGGATATGGCGGATCATCCGCCGGCTGGCTGGCCACTGGAACGTCGTCAGGAGTATTTCGATTGGGCCAAGGCCGTGATCGACCGGATACGCGGTGTCGACCCGGGATTGGAACAGTTGTTCGACAACGCGTATGCGAAACGCCCTATCGAGTGAGCGGAGCGGTGAAATTCCCGGCCACTGCCGGTACAGTGTGCACAATCATAATCCATAAACCCTGGAGTACCTGTGTTTAGGCCTTCTCTGCATCGGTGGTTTCTGACTGCGTTGTTCACAAGTATTTGCAGCATCAGTTCGGCGGCTGTAGCGACTCAAACTACCCTGGTCAGTGTGCAACCCTTGGGTGATCTGGTCGTTCAGGCCATACGCGAGGCGCCCGCTTCAGCGATCAGCCTCAATGAAAGTCGATTGTCCGCGGAAGTTACGGCCGTCATCGAGACAATCCCGGTACAGGTGGGTGAGGTGGTTGAGGCAGGTGCATTGTTGGTGCAGCTTGACCCGCGCGATTATGAATTGGCGTTGAAACGAAGTCAGGCGGCGTTACAGTCGGTGCAGGCGCGTATCAAGCTGGCCGAGTTTCAGCTCAAACGGGCGCGTGAACTCTTCAGCAAAAAATTCGCCTCGGAAGATACTCTGATCCAGCGCGAGACAGAATTGACAGTCCTGCAGGCTGAGCTGGCCAGTGCGCAGATACAGGTCGACAGTGCGCGCCGCGATCTGGAGAAATGCCGCATAACAGCACCGTTCCGCGCCATCATCAATGATCGCATAGGGCAGCAGGGCGAACTTGCCACGCCGGGAACGCCGTTGCTGTCGGTGATTGATGTCGCGCATATAGAGATCGCAGCGCAGGTACAGCCTAAGGATGGTGTCTTATTGGAATCCGCCGAGGCGATCACTTTTGCGGCACCGCATCAGGATTACCCGGTACGCCTGCTGCGCCTCTCACCAGCCATTGACTCCGCCACGCGTACCCGAGAGGCACGCCTGGCATTCATGGGCGACAGCGCAGCGCCGGGTACGGAAGGCCGTATTGTTTGGCAAGCCATGGAGTCATTGCTGCCTGCCGATTTGATCAGTCGGCGTAACGGCAAGCTGGGTGTATTTGTCGCTGAACAAGATAAGGCTCGCTTCATAGTGCTGGAAAAAGCACAGGAAGGGCGGCCGGTTTCGGTCGCTCTGCCAGTGGATACACGGATTATCCTGGATGGTCGTTTCGGGTTGCAGGACGGCCAGGACATCAGCCTGAAACCATGAACGGATTTCTTGCCAAGCTTCTGGCGAATCATCCTTTCGCCAACGTCACTTTCGCAGTTGTTTTGCTGGTCGGCTTTCTTTCCTATTTGGCATTACCGCGCGAACGCGATCCGGAAATCAATTTCAATTGGGTGAATATCGCCACTGTCATGCCGGGGGCTTCGGCCGAGGATATCGAACGGCGTGTCACCAAGCCGCTGGAAGATGCCATCCGAACCGTGGCCGATATCAAGTTCATTATCAGTAATAGCCGCGAGGATGTGTCCAGCATATTGGTTCGATTCCGCGATATTCCCCCGACAACCTTCGACAAGCGCGTGAATGATCTGCGTCGAGAGGTTCAAAACAAGGCCTCTGCTGAACTGCCGGAGGAGGTCGATGACCCCACAATCCTGGAAATCACGACGTCGAATGGTTTTCCAACCGCCATCGTGCTTATCACGGGTGCGGCCAATGATGAGACGTTGCGCTATATCGCGCGCGGGATCAAAGAAGACATTGAGCGTATCCCTGGCGTGGACAGCCTGTTTGCCGCGGGTATGCATGATCCCGAATTGCAGATTGATTTTGACCCGCAACAGTTACAGGCACGCGGTCTGACGGCGATTGATGTCGCAAACGCAGTGAATGGCTGGTTCCGTGATACTTCCGCGGGCAAGGCGCAAGTAGGCACTCAGGACTGGTTGGTTAGGTTGATCGGCACTGACAGTGATCCGGAATACCTGGCGAATTTATTTATCAGCCCAGCATCAGATCCACAGGCAAAAATTCCGCTCGACAGTGTGGCCAAGGTGGCGCGCGGACGGGAAGACCCGGCGCAGCTGATCAGTTACGCGGGACGCTTCGCAGTGATGTTGTCGGTCAATAAGAAGAGCTACACCAATACGCTTGAGCTGGTCGCTCAGCTTGACGCCTATATCCAGGAAAAGAATGCCTTGCTCGCACCGCAGGGGATCAAGCTGGTACTGGCCGATGATCAGACGGTGCCGACGCGTGTGGCGATTGAGGTCATGGAGCGCAATGCTGTCATCGGTCTTGCCTTAGTGATTCTGGTCAGCTGGGTGTTTCTGGGTAGCCGTATCGCCTTGCTGATCGGTATTGGCATTCCCTTTTCATTGGCGGGTACCTTTTGGGTGCTGAATATGACGGGTTTTACCCTGAATATTTCAGTATTGCTCGGGGTAGTGATCGCGCTTGGCATGCTGGTGGACGACGCGGTCGTGGTGGTGGAGGCGATTTATTACCGTATGCAACGCGGTGCCCAGGGGCTCAATGCGGCCGTCGATGCATTGCATGAGGTGTTCGCACCGGTCACCTCATCGGTCCTGACTACGCTAGCCGCGTTTCTGCCGCTGATGTTGTTGCCGGGCATTGTCGGGAAATTCATGTTTGTGATTCCTTTCGTGGTGAGCCTGGCGCTGCTTATCAGTTTGCTGGAAGCGTATTGGATGTTACCGACGCATGTAGTGTCCTTGCGTATGGATTTTGGAAAACCATCGCGTTTTCAGGCGAGGCGAACCCGGTTTACGCATTGGGTCAGATTGAAATACTCAAAGCTGCTGCTGTATGTGATGCGGCGCCCTAAACGCTTCCTGGGATTTGCCTTGCTGAGTTTTGTGCTGGCCATGGGCGCGGTCGCAAGCGGTGCCGTGCGGCTGCAGTTTTTCGCGTTCGATCCGATTCGAATGTTCTACGTCAATGTCGATATGCCGTCGGGATCGGCGCTGACAACTACCCTGCAACAACTGCAGCGTGTCGAAGCCCGGGTGCAACAGCACCTGCTACCGGGCGAAGCCCGTGCCGTAACCGCCAACGCTGGCCTTAAATTCACCGATACGGAACCGCTGTATGGTGACCACTACGGTCAGATCATGGTCGCTTTGATGCCGCGCGAGCCTGGTATGCGTGACGTTCCCGATATCGTTGAATCAATGCGTGCGGACGTCATGGCGACGCCGGGACCGGCGCGCATATCATTCCTGCAGATCTCGGGTGGACCGCCCTTGGCCAAGCCGGTCAGTGTCAAGGTGCGCGGTGATGATTATGACGAACTGCGCGCCGCCGCGGATGCCGTCAAGGCATTGATCGAGGCCGTGCCCGGCGCGCGTGATGTCACGGATGATGATCAGCCAGGGCGTCAGGAGTTGGTCCTGAAACTGGATCCGGAAGCGGTTAAAAATGCGGGCCTCAACGCGGCCACGGTAGCGCGATTGCTCCGCCTGCATGTGGATGGCGAGATTGTGGCCAGCATGCGCGATAGGGGCGAGAAACTGGATGTGCGCGTACGTGCGGCACCCGAGAACCTGCAGGATATCGGCGAGCTTCTCGATGATCCCATTGCCTTGCCAAATGGGGGTGTGACGACACTGGCGGCACTCACGCAGCATGTCACCGCGACCGGCAAGAGCGTGATAAAGCACTACAACCTCCGGCGTTCAATCACTGTTGAAGCGGATCTCGATAAAGACATTAACGATACGCTAGCGGCAAACGAGGAGATTATTGCCAACTGGAGCAAGATCAACGAACGCTATCCCAATGTTGATCTCGACTTTTCGGGAGAGTTTGATGACGTTCAGGAAAGCCTGGATGCCATGTTGGGATTGTTCGTGCTCGGAGTGGGCTTGATCTACCTGATACTGGCGGCACAATTCCACAGTTATTGGCAGCCCATGTTGATTCTGGCGACGGTGCCCCTGGCGTTCACCGGCGTGACCCTGGGGCTTCTGGTGTCACGCAATCCACTCAGTTTGTACACCTTGTATGGCGTGATTGCCTTGGCGGGTATCGCCGTGAATTCCGCGATTGTCCTGATCGATACCGCGAATGGCCGGCGTCAGAGTGGCATGAGTGTGTTGCATGCGACGGTGTATGCGGCGCGTCGGCGGGTGGTACCCATCCTGATCACCTCGATGACGACCATCGCGGGGCTGTTCTCGCTCGCCACAGGTATCGGTGGCAAGTCGTTAATCTGGGGACCTGTGGCGTCCAGCATCGTCTGGGGACTGGGTTTCGCGACCACGTTGACCTTGTTTGTGGTGCCGCTGCTTTATCGGCAGTTCAATCGCTGAAGTGGGTTTGTCAAGATCAGGCTGCGACCATCCGCAACGCATATTGCGCCGCACCCAGCAGGGCAGTCTGCGGATTGGTTGCGACACTGACCGGCATGTTTTTCAGCAGCGTGGCGAAACGCCCTTTTTCCAGGAATGCTTCCATAAAGATACCTTGGTTCAACGCAGGCAGGATTTTCGGCGCGATGCCGCCACCGATATACACACCACCTGAGGCCAGACATTTAAGCGCGAGATTACCAGCCTCGGCACCGTAAATGGCGACAAACATTTCCAACGCCGCGACGCAGAGCGGGTCGTCGCCGGCGAGCGCGTGACGACTGATGACGGCGCTGGGATCGTCGGCCCTCAGCTCTTCTCTGAGTGAGTCGGGTTCGCTGCCATAGCCCGTGTCACGCAGGAACTGGTAGATATTGAGTAGGCCTGGCCCGGACAGTATGCGCTCATAACTGACATGACCGTTGAGTCGCTGGCGTAAATACCTGAGTAATTCAATTTCGCGATCGTTGCGCGGGGCGAAGTCGCAGTGGCCGCCCTCGCTGGCAATGGGGTGATGCTGTTTCCCATCCCAGTAGAGCATGGCTTCGCCCAAACCGGTGCCTGCGGCGACGACGGCAATGTTTCCAACGCTATCAGCCTTGCCATGGTTGAGGGTCACGCGTTCCGTTGGGCCTAGGAACAACATGCCGTAGGCAGTGGCCTCTAAATCATTCAGCAGTTTGACCTTGGGTGTGTTCAGTGAAGTGGCGAGTGACTTTTCACTGAGAGACCAGGGCAGGTTCGTGGTGTGGCATTGGCCGTCGATGACGGGGCCCGCGACGCCAAAACAAGCGGCATGCAATGATTGCTGCGCTGTTCGCGTGAGGAATTCATGCAGGATGGTATCCAGTGACAGGTAGTCCTGACTGGGGAATGTTTCAAGGCGATGCTGTTCAAGGTCGTACTGACCAGTGTGCTGATACAGGGCAACGACAGTTTTCGTGCCGCCGATATCGCATGCCAGAATCATTCGGTTGTTATTCATAGCAGATTATTGATTAATACCAATCGGGATGACACAAATTACCCTCTCCCCAACCCTCTCCCGCCGTGGCGGGAGAGGGTTGGGGAGAGGGTGGCGAAGTTCTCAGGTCGAGTATATCTATGTCATGGCATCATGTAATGCTCAATAGATCACGGTGAGTTAGTCGTCAGTGTAGCGCGTGATTAGCGGCACTCGCCACCGGTGTTTCGTTGCCCTGTTCCAGGAGATAGGCGAACGCAGCCATGAAGGCGTTGGCTGCCTGATGCGGCGGGCTGGCATAGAAGCTGGCCCAGGCGGCGCCGCGCGCCTCGTTGTAAATGCCCATCTGTTCCGGATGCATATCCAGCCATGCCAGTCGGACCGCGTGACCGATAAGCGCATCGAGTGAGATGTAATCATCAATGACCAGTGTCGGATTGACTCTGAAAATCGTCATCAAGGCGTGCAGTGCTTCAATAACCAGTTGCTGATAGCTAGGCGCTTTGGATTTATTCAGCAGATGCTCGACGCGCAGCAGGAAGTTTTTCTCGCCGGAAGTCATTTCACCCTGTAATAGCTCGCTGTCGAGACTATTGCGTGGATCGAAGCGGTCACCGATGATGATGCCGTTGCAATGCCGCAGTATTGACCACACGCCGCTGAAGAAATCCTTCGGCAAGCGGCTGACCACGCCATGAGTTTCGCGCCATTGGCACCAGTCGGGGTCGGAGCCGATATGCGCGGGGTTATCCATCGCGGGAAAGCGTACCCAGGTGATTTCATCGGAGTGACGCTCACTGTGTAAGGCTTCAACGCGAATAATGTTGTCAACCATATGACGATAGCCTGCAAGAACGTCGCGTAGCTCGACTGTCAGGGCATAGGGGCTCAGCGTTAGAATATGCTCGAAGGCGACATGTAACGGCCAATGGTGGATGCGTGCTTGCTGGGCGACGATAAGTTGCAGCATATGTCCGATGCGCAAGGTCAGCATATCTTCAAACAACTCGGGCTCGGCCTTGATAAGCATGGCAAGGTAAATGACCAGTTCCTGATGCAGGATATGTTCGCGTGTATCATCGCCGCAGTAAGCGCGAATCTTGTCTAGAATGTCCGCGTTGCTCATCGGTTCCGATATAACCGCGTCCACACTGTAGGATCGACCCACGGCGAGTTGTTTCTGACGGACTACTATCTCGACCACGGCATCTTCAAGCGTCTCATCTGATTTATTCAACAGCGCGGCGGCGTGGCGCACGACCGCCCAGCGCTTCGAATAGCATGCCGTTTCGTACAGGCTTTCCGTGAGACCATACAACGTGGAGTCGCTCCGGGCGTCGATGCCAGTGTCAAAACTGCCATCCTTGAGCGTCCAGAGGCGAGTAAGCACGTCCAGATATTCATCTATGTTGCGTGCTTGAATCAACCGTTCACATAGGATTGAGATATCATCGATGGCCTCCAGCTGCAGCATGTCCGATACTGTGCCGGCGGATTCCTGAGTCGTTGCTTCCGGCACGGGTAGATCGGCTGCAGTATCGGTGCCTATGGTCGTACCCAGTTTATAGTCGTGCAGATAATCGATGCGTTCAGTACCGGCCTCCGGTAGTAGTTCCCGCAGCTTTCCGACACGGGTAGGAACGCCGCTGCAGTCTCCCTTTTGCAGGTCATGGAGTAAGGCGAGAAGATCGACTTCGTCATCCTGATACAGTCGTTCCTTACCGATGGAAAGTGTCAGCAGTGGTTTCTTTTGCTTGTCCCAATGCCGGTGGATGTAGACCAGCTCACTACGCAGCTGTTCGGCAAGGAAGGGGTTGTCCATGCCGAGATAGAAGTCGCGCGGATTCAGTAATTGTGGAAGGAACAGCGTGGGTACGCCGCTGAGTGTGAAGACTCGCGAAGTCGCCAGGCTGCGCAAGCGCCGCAGCGGTCTCCCGCTCAGTCCAAGTTTTCGATTGCGGCCGAGCTGACTGTATGCGCCTGCGAGCTCATCTGCCTGGTAGACTTGAACCGGTTGGATTTCACCTAGCAGCTCGCTCTTGATGCCACGCTCGGCAAGATAATCATGCACGGCTGCATCTTCGGTGAGCAGAGCAATCAGGACTTGGCTATGGCGTTGTTGGCCGACACGCGAATGCCGCTGTAGCGGGTCGATATCATCCAATTCAAGCAACCCGTCGCGTAGCAGTTTTCCAAGCAGATAGAGGCTTTGAGCCCAGACCAGCGGGACGTTCTCATTGGGTAGACGTGGCTGGCTGTGCGGCTGCAGCTTTTCAGCTTCGATATGTTCCGCGGCCACGAAATACAATTCGGGTAATAGACGTTGACCGTTCACGTCTACACAAAGCTTATCCAATCGAGTGGCATAGTCCTCGGCCTGCGCATGATCGCCGCGGCACAACCCATCGAGCATCAGGTACGTAAAAAACAGCGGCCATTCAGATTCGATATGTTCGAATTGTTTGAGTTCGGTCGGCTCGTAGTGCAACCGGCTGCTGTCCTCCAGGGAGGTCTGATGCCCATCACGCAGAAAGCGTTTACAGCCAAAACTACCCGAGAGTTTGTCGATGATAGTATTGCGCGTGGTTTCGACCAGATGCGGGTCTTCGACCGCGTAGGCCGGATAGCCGATGATGCTCAGCAGCGCGGCGTCCACTTCCTTGGAGCCTGATTCTCGTGGCAGCATGTAGTCCAGCGTGCTGCGGGCACGTGCGATTTCATCGGGAATGACGTGTACAACGGAAGATTGATTGCCGTCGCTGCCAAACAGATTGAAGCCATCCATCGCCTCCAGCGCGGCCTTGGCCATGCCGACCGAACTCATGTTCAACTCGGCGATGCCGTGGTTGATTTTGTTGCCGCGTTCCCATATCCCGAAATCCGGCGTGCGGTACGCACGACCGATGTAATGCACCAGATTCTGGATAAAATTCACTTCATCAAGGGTAAAGATGATGCGCAGTCCGGAGGCCGTCATCTGCGCCAACATCAGCAGGTAAAGCGAGGTGGCGTCAATCTGCAGGTGTCCCCAGTCCATATCCCCGACCACTGCGGCGCCGGTGTGGGTGTCGTACTTGGCGTGCAGCGCATCGACCGGGTGCTGAGTGATTTTGAAGCGTTCCACCTTGTCGGCTTGCCGCATCATGGCCAGCAGCAGGGCACGCATCAGTTTCACGACGCTCTGTTCCAGCAGATAGGCGCGTGTGTTGTCGCACTGTTCGCGGCGGTAGGCCAGCCCGAGTCCCCACACGGCAAGCACACTGTAGACGTTGTCACGCACCCAGGCATCGGTGTAATCGCCGTGGGCATTGACGGCCGTACTGGCAGGCAGCAGGCCGCTTACCGGACTTTGACGCGACAGGATGACGCTGTCGATCTGCTCAAAGTACGCTGCGAGTAATGCGATTCGGTTTGTGTCGGGAGTCATTATTACTGCTCATGCATGAAACGTGCGTATTGAATCAATCGACACAGTCCTAGTTGGATTAGCCAAAAGATGAAACTGTATAACTATGAAATTCATGGAACTCAGTCATTATTCGGTATTCTCAGGGGGACATCTAACCGTGCGTCATTATAGTGCGCTGAGTGCCCGCTCTGCACTAAAACCAGCGTATGCAATCACTGGTCTGTCCGCTGGGATTTCGTGATTGCTTTATCAGGTTGGGATCTAGGCCACTGCTGTCCCAGTAACTCCCTCTCCCTCCCGGGAGGGAGAAGGGATTATTCTTTTCTCGACGACAGCGACTCCCATGTCCTCCGTCGTGGTTAAATGGGTTTGCGCCCGCAATTCTCAGTACCACCTAAGCTCGATCAATGTTATGTGGGACAGCAGTGGATCTAAGCCGCAGAATTACGCAGCCCAGCTTACATAATAGGCATATCAATGCGACTTATTTCCGGTCTGCTGGAATTGCTTGGTGGGGTTATCGTTCTTATGCCCTGACAGCCACTGTGTCAGCTGCAGGTAGGGTAGTGGTCGGCTATACAGGAAGCCTTGCATCAGTGAGCAGTCCATATCACGTAATGCCTTGACCTGATCCTGAGTCTCGACACCTTCCGCGAGAACATCCATGCCCAGATTGGAGGTCATGGCGATGATCGCCTTGACCAGATTGGCATTCACCAGGTCGCCAGGCAGGTCGCGGACGAAGGCGCGGTCAATCTTGACCAGATCAATGGGTAACCGGCTCAGATAACTCAAGGAGGAATATCCGGTCCCGAAGTCATCGACGGACAGGGAGATGCCGGCGTCCTTGATTTCGCGTGTCACCGCGACCACTGCGTTGAAGTTCTCGATCAGGGAGGACTCAGTTATCTCCAATTCAAGCGAGGTCGGTGGCAGTCCACTGTTCTTCAACGCGGCGTGTACACTTTCGAGGAAACCGGGTTGCAGAAGCTGTCTGCCGCAGATATTGACAGCCATTTTGATATTCAGCTTGTGGTTGCGTTGAATTTTGGCTGCCGTGGCGCAGGCCTGCACCAGAACCCATTGGCCGATTGAAATAATCAGACCGGTTTCTTCAGCGACGGGGATGAAATCGAGTGGTGACACCATGCCGCGTTCAGGGTGGTGCCAGCGGATCAGGGCTTCAAGGCCAATGACTGCGCCCGTTGTCGAGTCCACCTGTGGCTGGTAATGCAGCTCGAACTGATCGCGATCCAGTGCATGGCGCAGATCGCGCTCGATATCCAGACGCGCCTCCACGGCATAGGCCATATCGCGTCGGTAGAAACTGTAGTGACCGCCCTTGTCAGCCTTGGATTGATACATGGCGGTATCGGCATTTTTGATCAGTTCACCCAGGGTTGCGCCATCCTTCGGATACATGGCGATACCGATACTCGCACCCAGATAAACCTCTTTTTCGAGGAAGGTGAAAGGTTCGGCCAGTGCCTCGCACAAACGGCCGGCCGTCTTGGCGACCATGTCGCGCCCGGTAGGGTTCTTCAGCACAATGCCGAATTCATCGCCACCCAGCCGGGCAACCATGTCCTCCGCAGGCAGGCTTTGTACGATGCGTGCGGCAACGGCGCGAATGAGTAGATCGCCGATGTCGTGACCCAGGGAGTCGTTGGCGATTTTGAAGCGATCCAGATCCAGGAACAGAACGGCAAGTTCCGCGCTGTGCTCCTCTGCCGTGGTCAGCAGTGCCGTCAGGGATTCCCTGAAAGCCAGACGATTCGACAGGCCAGTGAGTTCATCGACATAGGCCAGATGCCAGCGTTCTTTCTCGGATCGGTGGGCATTCAGCAAGCGTCCGACACGCTTGCGTAACAGTGTGAGGTTGATGGGGCGTGGAATGTAATCGGTGGCGCCGGCGGCAAGTGCGTTTTCGATGGCAGTGGCGTTGTCCAGCGCCGTGATCATCAAGATCGATGTCGCTGCTGAGCCGTGGAGTGCCTTGATGCGCGCGCAGGCGGTGAAGCCATCCATGGCGGGCATAACGGCATCCATAAGGATGATATCCGGCATGGACTGACTGCATATCTCGACAGCATCAGCCCCATTATCGGCCTCCGTGACGATGCAGTCGTCGGATTCCATGATCTTGCGTAGTGCCAGGCGTGTGCCCGCGTCTTCATCGACAATCAGGACGCTGGGCTGCATGCCGTGGATGGGGATCGTGGCGATATGCAAGGAGATCGCCTGTGTGAATGCCTCAAACGATTGTTGCATGCTGTCAATCGTCTCGATAAGGCCTTCAGTTCTACCCTCCCGCACGTCACGTTCAATCGAGTAGGCAATTCGCGCTATGCCGGTGGCACCGATGGTGCTGGCACTGCCTTTGATGGTATGCGCCGTTGTGGTGATCGCCAGCAGATCCTTGCTGTCCGCCTGTTTATAAAGGGTATCGATGTAACGTTGCATGTCCTGCTGGAAGACCGACAGATACTCATCGAAGGTGATGCCGAGGTGTGCGCGGATTTCATCGAAGGCGCTATGATCTATGACATCGGCTGCGGGCTCGGGTAAGGCCGGACTTTGAGTGATATTCGCATCGCTCAGCACTAACCAGGGCCGCAGTTTTTCGGCCAGAGTATGCAGGCGCAGTGGCTTGCTGATATGACCATCCATGCCTACGGCGAGGCATTTATCGCGATCCTCGGTGGAGGCGTTGGCCGTCATGGCCAATATAGGCAGTGTCGCAACATCGTTAGTCAAAGCGCGGATGCAGACGGTAGCTTCGTACCCGTCCATTTCCGGCATCTGACAGTCCATCAATACGAGATCAAATTTATTTTCCTGGAGTATATAAAGTGCCTCGCGCCCGTTACCGGCGATGACCACTTGCAGGCCGAAACTTTCCAGCATGCTGCGCGTGACCATCTGGTTGGGTATATCGTCCTCGACCACCAGCACCGCACCACTGAAACGTGGCAGCCCAGTCAACGGCTGCGCAGAGGTGCCACGGCGGGATTTCTGCTGCAGGCTGCGCACCAGGCCTTCATACAGCGCACCCTCACTCAAAGGTCGATTCAGCAAACCGAGATTGGCGGCAGGCAGACCGGCGATGTCCGTATTGGCTCCGATAGCCAGGCAGGTGTTTTTGCCGGTTTCCAGAGCGCTTTTCAAGAAGCTGATGAGTGCATCCTGTGGCTGGCCAGGTGGCAGATCCACAATGACGACATCGTAGGCGCGTCCCGCAGTTTCGGCCTCATCCAGGAGAAGCTGCGCCTGGTCGACAGTGGCTGCGGATCTGAAATAGGCATGCCAATGTTGGAAGGTTTGTTTCAGGAACACGACCTGCCGCTCGGCTTGCGAAATGGCCAGGACGCGGATGCCGGCCGCGAGAGTTCTATCGGGTATGACACTGTTATCTTCGGCGCGTCCGATGGGCATCGCGAACCAGAAGGTCGAGCCCTGCCGTGGGAAACTCATGACGCCGATGCGTCCTCCCATCAGTGTGACCAGTTGTCGGCAGATCGCGAGCCCAAGACCCGTGCCGCCGTAACGCCGCGTGGTGGAGCCATCGGCCTGCTGGAAGGCATCGAAAATCCGACCTTGCGCATGTAACTTGAGGCCAATTCCAGTATCGATGACTTCGAACCGGATAGTCAGGCCGGCATCCGTGGAGTTCTCGCGACAGATCCGAATAATGACTGAACCGGCCTCTGTGAACTTAACGGCATTGGCGACCAGATTGAGCAGGATCTGACGCAGACGTGTGACGTCACCACGTAAGGCCAAGGGCACGTCCGCGGCGATTTCGTGGCTGATCTCCAGATGTTTGCGGCGCGCCTGATCCGCAATGATCCGGATGACATCGCCGATGATGGTCGGTAAGTAAAAATCTTCGAAGTGCAGCCGCAGATGGCCGGTTTCGACCTTGGAGAAATCCAATATGTCGTTTATCAGTTCGAGCAGGGAATTGCCTGAGGCGAAGGCGATGTCGGCATATTTACGATCAGTTGCCGCCAGGGAGCGGCTGACACGCAACAGCTCCAGCATGCCGAGCACGCCGTTCAAGGGCGTGCGCAGTTCGTGACTGACGTTCGCCGCGAATTCGCCTTTCAGTCGGGCAACCTCAAGCGCGGCATCGCGTGACTCGGCCAGGTCGCGATTGCGGTCCTCGATCACACCGATCATGGTGTTGAACGATTGCTGCATTTCACGTACGTCACAGGGGCCCGCCTCTTTGGCGCGCATGCCGGTTTCACCGGACTCGGCACGCCGCATCAGTTGTGAGAGGGCGTTGATGGGATGGGTGACGCTTTTGGTCAGTTTCAGCAAGGCCAACAGCAATAAGCCTGCTACCACGACAGACATGATGAAGTTGAAACCAAAGACACTGCGTGTCAGCAGTGTAAGTCGGTCCTTGCCCACAACAACATGGACGTAGCCAAGCACCTCGGGCGTGTTGGCATGCGTGGGTGCTTCGGTGGCTGAGGATTGTAGCTGTCCGCCGTAGCTGACCGGTGCTGTATAGCTGAAAAAATCAGGGCTGTCGTCGTGAAGCGTTACGCTGTCCGGCGGGGAGGTCAGCGGGCGAATATCGGCTGCCGAGTCACCGAATGTCGCCAGCAACTCGCCCTCTCGGGTGTAGATCGATACGCTTCTGACATCCGGGAAACCGAGGGTTGCCTCGGCAGCATCCTTGACGTTCTCACCACTGTGATAGAGCAGGGCAAGGACGCTCTGATTCGCGAAATTTTCCGCTATCTGACGACCATCTTCCAGCATGGCGAGACGCACGGCCCTTACCGAACCGAGTGAGATCGCAATACTCGAACTGAGGTAGACCAGCACAATGCCGAGCGCGAACGCCCAGGCGATCTGGCGGCGGAAGCTGAGCTTGTTGAGTTGTCGTAAGAGGCCCATGAGTGCTGTCATCTATGTTGCGGGAAGGTCAGACCAAACGACCGGATCTGTTCCGGGGCCAGGTTTAACCGCAGATGCTCCGCGGTACGCAGATTCACGGCAACGAGCAGGTCATCCAACGGCTGCATACCGGCATTTGCAGTCAGGCCGGTCACGCGCTGTGAGGCGATTCGTCCCAGCTTGCGACCCATGGCGAAGTTGTCCGGATAGACCGAATAGAGCGCACCACGCTTGGCGTGGTCGGCGTTACTCGAGAAAAGAATAAAATTTTGCGCCCAGGCAGCATTCAGCAACATGGGTAAGATCACCTTATCGTCCACCGCTTGAGGGTCCTGGGGTATCCATAGGGCATCCTGTGGCCCAAGCACCGGAATAACCGATTTATACATAGCGGCTGCCGACAGAAGATCTTCGGTTTTATGCGCCATGACCGTCAGGTTGAGGTTTCGCCCAGCTGCCACGGCACGGTCGATAAGCGCCTGACCCTGTGAATCACTGTAGACCACAGTGACTCTTTTGACCTGGGGTGCAAGGTGTTTCAGTTGCTGGAGCAGAAATGCCGGGTCCGGGGTCAGACTGATACCCAGGGGGGAGTCGCCACTGGATTTAGGTACATTCGGGTCGAGAATGGCGCCGCGTACCACCGGTATATCCAGCTTCAATGCCTCAAGCTGTTCCAGGGTGGTTCGTCCCAGAGCGATACAGACGCCGATATTCTCACTGGCCAGGCGTGCGCGGGTCTGCTCCAGATTGCCTTCCTTGACCAAAATGACGCGTGGCATGTCAGTGAGTTCCGATTCTATGCCTTTGGTGATGGCCATGAAGACTGAACCATAGGGTTCACCAATGTCTGGATAGAGGACGGCAATCCGGTTTGATCGCGGACTTTCGACAGCCTCGGGTGTCGATTCCGCCAAGGCGGAAACAGATAGGGTGCTGGCGAATACAAAGTTAATAATAATGAGCAACAGCGGCATCATGTGCCGCCAGCTCAGTGCCGTGGTCAATCCCTGGTTACACCGTTGGGTTGCAGCCAATCTCATTCATGCTATCCATTGCATTATTGTTGGTTGTTCCAAGGCCGCGGTGGTGGCCCCGAATAGTTGACGTCCTCGATCCGCATAGGCATGAACGCATCAGGTGGCGCCTGTCTCGCATCGCGGTAGCAGGCCAGCAGGCCCGCTTCGACACAGACTGAATACAGTGCGTGTATTTCTTCGGCGGTGTAGTTGAGGTCGGATAGAAAGGCCATGATGTATCCAGCGAGATTCATCGACTCACCGGCCTCTTTGAGTAGCTCGGCTTCAATGCTGTTTGCCAGTAAAAGGTGTGGGCCGATTTCAAACTGTAAACGCTCAGCGAGCCGTTTCATGGCGACAACACGCTCATCGCCTCTGGCGACCGGGCGTCCGAATCCGGGAATCGCACGGGTTTTATACTGATGGCGATAATTTTCAATTATCTTGCTTGCGGCTATGCCGGCTTGTTCGCTTTTCAACGCGTCGACAATAAAGTGGGTTGCAGATAGAACTGTGCCCGGACCATAAAGCCTTGATTCCGACGCCAGCAATCCTGCACTGACGGCTGCGGTGGGCGTGGTCCTGAGCGTGCCGGCATAGGTGGCGATCTGATTACACCAGATGCGCGCATCCGGCCAACTCAGGCACATGAACGTGCCTTCGACCCAGTCGGCAAGCCGGCGTTCGGGCAGACGCCCGGTGATGTTGAGCATTAGCAGTTGAAAATAACTGGTGTCGCCCAGCAACTCATTCAATAACCCGCGACCGTGAATGACTACATCAGTCCCCACACGCCAGCCACCAATCCTGGAACGGATGGTGCCGCGCAATCTGTCCCACAGTGCAATCGCGTTAGTCTTCATCGATAAAGTACCGGCTGTCATCAATGAAGGGGAGTGCGGTCAGGGGTTTGTTGGACATCTCCGCGGCATGCGCCAACAGACCGGGTGCCGACATCCATTGGAACAGTCCTGGCCCTGCTTTCGGATGAAGGCCGAGATCCAGATAGGCAGCGGCTGCGAGACCGGGCATCAGCCAACCGCCGTGCCCCTGACGTTCAAGCTCTTGTGCAAAATGGCCGGCCCATGCCAGCGCGTTTCCTGCTCCGGGCTCAAGCAGTAATGTGGTTGCGAGTGCTCCAGACAGGTGATCGGTACCACCAAAGCGGGTGCCAAAGCCTGGTGCCGGGTGGCTGTCGCCTGATGTGGCGGTTTCGAGTTCAGCAATCCGTTGCCGGGCTTCGTCAATCGGATCGCGTTTGAGATGACGGCGAAGAAACTGCATGCCGGCGCCGACTTCCGCCGCGCCCAGATGCGCGCCGGCCAGGACATTCAATCCCAGTGGGAGCACATTGACGGGGTCGGTTTTTGAAACGGCCGCTGCGATGACCGCACGCGTGGCGGGATGCCGCGGCCCTGGATTGGCCAGCGCAATGCCGAGTTTCTCCAACAGGGCATGTTGCGCGGGACTGCAGCGATTGCCGGTCAGCAATAGATAGATATATTCCCAATAGGAACAATTTTTGAGCACGTCCTGCAACGCATAGCCATGGCAAAACGCCTCGGTTGCGTTGTAAGGATTGTCGGGCGCTGCCTGTTCCAGCCAGATACGTGTCTCGACACGCTCCGCGAAGCGGTCACCACGCCGTTCAACTTTTTGCGGTTCATCACTCATGGTTAGAACGCCATGCGACCCGTCAGATACAAAGCTCTCCCGGCCAAGGGGTAATCACCCGGTATCAGGGAACCCGCCGGTACGCTGGGTTCCGCGGGGCTGGGCTCACTCGCATTCGTATCAAACAGGTTCAGGGCAGAAAGCTGAATGCTCCAGGCTCCACTGGCAGCAGTACGGGTGATGGCCGCGTTCACTTGCGTGTAAGCCTCGAGCGGATCACGCGGGTCGGTAACTTCACGCAGGCGTTCGCCGATCCATTTGACCTGGGTGGAGAGTTCCCAGAGTTCCACCGGACGCCAGCGCAGTTGGGTATAGGCCTGATGTTCGGGACTGAAGGCGGTCTGGGTATCGGTACCCAGATCGGTTGAATCCTGGAAGGCGTAATAGGCACGCAGATCCAATTTTTCGGTCAGCTTGCTGTCGAGTTCCAGTTCGAGTCCGTGACCGTCCTGTCCTGAGGTGTTCGCGGCAGTGGCCGAGGCGCCACTGCTATCGGGAACAAAGCGGATCAGATCATCAATTTCGTATTTGAACAGGCTCACACCGATGCGGGTATCGAAGGTCGGGTGATAGTCAAACGCCAGTTCATAGGTGTTGATGGTCTCCGGGTCGAGATCAGGGTTGCCCAGGCCAACGGGGTTATTGACCGTGAATAACTCGGCAAAAGAAGGCGCACGGAAGGCGCGGCCATAGAGCAACTTGGTGGTCAGATCTTGGCGGGTATTCCAGACCAGGGCGAGTCGCGGATTTACGGTTGAACCGAAGTCAGAGTAATGGTCATAACGGATACCGGCGGTCAGGTTCCAATCCGGGGCAAAGCCCCACTGATCCTGCAGCGACAGGTAGCGCACTGTCCGTGATTCATCCTGCATGAAGTTGTATGCCGTACCCGTTACCGATGTCAGTGATCCATCTATGGGTGTAACACTGCCATCGATAATGCCGGGCCCAAAATTCTTGGTTTCCTTGGTGGTAATTTCGCTGTAATACAAACCGGCTCCAATCCGCCAAGTGTGATTCTGCAGGCCGCGATACAACGCGACCGCATCAAGCCTAGTATGTTCTTCATAGATCTCCGGGTTGCCGATCACGCCATCGGTGAAAGCGACGGGTTGGACGGGGGTGATAAAATCTATATTACCGTCGTTACCAATGGGTAGTACCGTACCTGCCGGGAACAGCGTCTGCCGCGAAAGGGTATTGATATCCATGTAACTGACGCGTGCTTCCCCAGTCCAGTTTTCCGCTATCCGTTGTTCATGCAGTCCAGCTTCGAAAAGATAATTATCGACTTCGGCATAGCCGCTGGGATCCAACGCCTGGGTCAGTCCCGGCCCGACCCCCAGGTCCGTCTGCCTCCAATTCCAGAAACGTGAAAACCAATCAGGTGTATTCAGTTCGATACGGGTATTCACCTGGTCCGCGCCGGTGCTGAATGCGCCTGGTGCACGTGATGCACTCGTTAGGAAAATTTGATCGAATACAGATTGGGCGTCAGTCGAGGTTGTCCGGTCGCTGTCGCCGTTGGTCTTAGAGCCTTCTATGGATAGAGATACGTCAATATCATTGACGCGGGTGCCGTACATACCCCAGGCGGCAGCCGTATCGAATGACCCGCCGCGGATACCGGTTTCGACACCCTGATAGTCAGATCCATTTTTGGTAATAATGTCGATCACACCGGAGAAGGCATCGGCACCATATACGGCGGAGCCAGGGCCGCGGATGATTTCAATACGACGGATCGATTCCATAGGGAGGTTGAAGTTCACACCCCGATCACCCAAGAAAGACTGAGTTATAGGTGTGCCATTGACCAGGACGAGTACCTGGGGGTTTTTATCTGTATGAATACCGCGAATGTTGTACACGGGCGAAAAACGCAAGGATGACAAGCCCACATGCAAACCCGGCACGGTTTCCAATACCTGATTAAGATCGATAGCCCCCATTCGGCGTATGTCATCAGCCGTAATCACTGTTGCCGCTGCAGGCGCGGCTGACAGTGGTTGAGAAACACCGGTCGCGATGCTCACAAAATCGTGGCTACCATAAGACAGTGCCAACTCAGCTTCGTCAGGGGTGGCAGAGTGTGAGATGGAGGCACAGGAAAACGCCAATGTTGCGGTCAGGGCATTGAGCAGTTTTATGATGATTATTGGCGAGTGGGCCACACAAACCTCCGTTGTCTCGGTGCGCCCGAATTTATCGACTTCATCCGTACTTCCTTGAAAGTCAAAAATATGACTTTTATTTTGCGATCCTCATTTCGGGTCTTTAGCCATCTTCTGAACAGAGCCCAGCATCCGGATACGACTGGCCATTGGTGGGATTTGATCGCGATCTACACGGATGTCGAGGAGAGTAGGGCCTGCACGTGTGCAGAGTTTGATGATGTCCAACGCCGCCAGGTCTTCGGGAGAATTGATAACGATACCCTCAGCCCCCAAGGCGCGGGCCATGGCAGCCAGATCAGACTCCGGGAGTTCAAAACCGACAGACTCAGCCCCCGCCAGTCGTTGACCATGCTTGACCATTCCCAGGGCACTATCATTGAGGACCACAAAGATAACGGTCAGTCCATGTTCGACTGCAACGGTGATTTCCTGGCCGGACATCAACAGGCTTCCGTCGCCGGTGAGGCAGACAGTCGGTGTGCCGGGTTTGGCCATAGCGGTACCGATGGCTGCGCCTATTGCCCAGCCCATTGATGCATATTCGAGGCAGGTCCAGAAAATGCTGCCATTAGCTGCGCGTCGTCCGGCCAAACGTCGATCATAGGGATTTAAATAATGAATTGCCCAAGACAGACTATTGCCGGAATCCACGAGATAATGCGTGTTCGGGGGTAAAAGCCGAGTCAGGTCACGCATTAGACGTGCCGGTTTGATCGGGGTGGCGTCGTCATTGATTGCGTCTGCATCTTCGTAGGTGATATTGGATGTACGTCGCAATAGCGCAGCCTGTGGCCGGCCGATGTCAGGTATTTCATTATTCCCCGGCCAGTGCCCAACATTGTCAGCATGCAAGCGTGTCTGCAATTCGTCGAAGATGGTCGCTAGATGGCCGCGTACATGCAATCTCGCCATTGGCGACTTCGTTAGATTGTGTGCAATCGCATCTACGTGAATCAATCGCCGGTTCAAGATCAGATCGGCATTCCAGCCATCGGTGGCGGATTCCGTTAGCGCGGTGCCGACCGCAATGATTGTGTCAATGTTCGGGTCCAGCAAGGCCTGTATGGCGGAGGCGTGACCTGCAAAGCCGATTACACCACAAAATAAAGGATGATAGGGACTGACAAACCCCTTGCCATGGGGTGTGACTATGACCTTGGCCTGAATGGCAAGTGCGATTTCGAGAATAGTGCCGATGGATGAGCCGGCACCTTCACCAATGACAAAGGCGACGCCGCGTGCTTGGGTAATTTCATCTTTTAAAGTGGCAACGCTATCTGGATCATAAGACTTATCTGTTTTGAGCAGATCGGCCAGATCATACGACGGAGATGATAATGCGGCGGCACTTCTGAGCAAGTCTAATGGCAAGCTGATGTGACTTGGCCCGCCAGGTGATTGAAAGGCGCTCATGATCGCTGCAGACAATTTGTGCTCAAGCTGGTCGCGATGTGACACCAGCGTGTTATAGCGGGTACAGTACTCGAACATGCCCACGGTATTAACGCCAGTGCAGGAAGATTCTTGCAATGCGCCACGGCCAAACGACGTGAGTGAGGTCTGGGCAGTAATGACCAGCATCGGTATATGGTTCTCATACGCCGAGGCGACGCCGGTGATGAGGTTGGTCGCACCGGGGCCGGTGGTGGCACAGCAGACGCCGAGCTTGCCGCTGTTGCGGGCGTAGCCGTCGGCCATGAAGGCGGCACCGGTCTCATGGCGGGCGACGATGATGCGCGGGCCGCCGCGCCGTTCGCTGCGTGCCAGGGCATTGAACAGGGGCTCGATGGCGCCGCCGGGCACGCCGAAGACATATTCGACACCCAGTTGTTCCAGGTACTCGACAATGATGTCCGCGGCTTCGTGTTGGGGTTTGGGTGTTGCAACAGACGTTAGATGTGGCGCGGTGATTTCCTGACCCATGACCAAATCATCTCCTCGAAAGAATATCGTTTCTAAGCGCATTTAACAGTCCATTGAGCAGACTATCCCTGCGCTCCCTGCGAGGATTGGAAGTGATTTACCGTAGCCAACAAATCACCGGTGTACATATACATGTGCCGGATACCCTTTGGCAACCATTCGATGTATTTATTCGGATTGAGGTCTAGCGCATGGCATGCCAAATAATCGTCGATGAAAACAGCTTAGGTGATGCGGCACTACTCTTGAAAAAGACCCTAGGGAACCTCTGATTAATTCGCTGAAGCGGCATCTGCTGCGTTGCAGCCGGGCTCAAAATACTCATTTACGCTGTGTAAACTCCGTTTTATCGCCCGTCTGCGCCTTGCATCTGCTCGCTTGATCAAATTAATCAGAGGCTCCCTAGTTTACCTCTGTCATATGAATGTTGTCATATCAGGAGATGTTTCAGGCGAACCTGCCGAGCGCCACCGCGGTAAGCAATCTGCGCCAGCAGCAGTTCCGCCGTCGCGAGCGCATCGCTGAGTGCATTGTGAACGGGATAGCGTGGTAATCCGTAGCGATCCCTGATGGCGGCCAGGCGCAGGCCACCCGACGCCAGTGTCACCTGGCGACGATCAATCCAGCGGCGTTCCAAAACCAGGGTATCCACGGTGGGGAATACCACATCGCAGGCATACAGTCGACGGCAGGCCTGGCGCAGAAATTCCGTTTCGATGGGCGCGTGATGTGCAACCAGAACCTTACCGCTGAGTTGTCGCAGCAACAGTGGAATGGCCTGAGTGAGTGGCATGCCCTGCGCGGCCTGGTCGTCGAAGATGCGATGCACAACGGCGCTGGATGCCGGGATGGCACCCTCAGGTTTGAGCAGCATGCTGGAACTGCCCCCGAGTGTGATGCGTAGATGCCGTATCGGTACGCAGCCGATACTCAGTATTTCATCCTGTTTGGGATCAAGACCGGTCGTTTCCAGATCCACGGCCAGAAACTCGACCTCATTAACGGGGGACTTTCTGGAGGGGAAGGGGGTGCGAAGGTAGTCAGCGAGCGGGCCAGGCGGGGCATTGCGCAGCAGCCGACGGCGACGACGCTCCAGACCTGGCAGCCATTTAAACACGCTTGTGAATACTCCGAATCAGCATTGCGGTGATGTGCTGAATCTGTTGCGTGCGGAGGCCCCGGCTCACTGAAAGCGCCCCGATTGATAGCGCTGTTCCAGGGCGGCTTGCAAGGTCAGCACAACGCGGAAGGCATCTTTGAGGTGTTCGCGCTCGAAGTTGGATAATTCGCTTGGTGCCATGAAATTGTCTGCAATCTGACCGCTTTTAATGCGGCGCGCCTGATGCCGAAGTCGGGTGACGCTGATGAACTCGAAGGCATCGCGCAGATCCTCCGCGCCCTGGGCGCTGAGTTCGCCTTTGCCGGCGACGGCAGCCAGCCGATCCTGGGTTGTGATGTCCGCGCTGCCGCTGGACAAGGCATACACCCGCGCCAGATCGACGATAGGAATGACGCCTCGGTGTTTCAGATCCAGTGTCTGGTCATGTTCGCCGCCACGTACCAGGACCAGATTACGGAAAAAACCCAGCGGTGGGTGGTAGTGCAGGGCGTTGGCCGCCATGTAGGCCAGAAAGATATGGTTGCTCGCGGTTTTGTGGGTCACATGCAGCTGTAGCTGCTGATACAGCGGCTCGGCGCCATACAGGCAGCGCAGATCGAAAAAGATGCTGACATGCATCAGCGCCTTGGGCTCGGGGCTGCCGATCCATTCGTTGAAATAACGTTTCCACACCCGCAGAGGTTGCCGCCATTGGGTATTGGAGGCCATGACATTACCCGGGCAGTAGACATAGCCGCAGGCATTCAGGCCATCGCACACAAGTCGGCTCA
The DNA here is from genome assembly GCA_018819175.1 of Gammaproteobacteria bacterium. Classification (GTDB taxonomy): domain Bacteria; phylum Pseudomonadota; class Gammaproteobacteria; order Thiohalobacterales; family Thiohalobacteraceae; genus JAHJQQ01. The sequence continues at coordinate 14,837 of JAHJQQ010000026.1, read as the reverse complement.
GCTGTTCAAAATAGGCGCCGTGCAGATCCGGATCGAAGGCATCATCCAACAGAAGCGCATTGTCCTGATCGCTGTGCGCAGTCTGCTCATAGCGTGCCAGCGAGCCGGCCGTGAGCCAGACGAACGGCACGGGCGGCGGGCCGAGCTTTTCCTGCGCCAGATCCAGCAGCCGGCAGGTGAGTGCCTCGCCAATGGCGGATATGATTTTTGCGGTGCTGTGCGCGGTGGCGTCGGCATCGACCATGCTGACCAGGATTTTCGGCAGCTGGGCGCTCACTCGGGCCAGGCCTTCCACGTCGGTCTGCTTGTCGATATCACTGACCAGGAAGACCGGTGATGCGGTGCGCTGGCGCATCAGATCCGTCGCGCTGATGACACCGACAGGACGACCGTGATCGAGCACCGGCAGATGATGAACATTGTGCCGCACCATCGCCAGCATGGCATCGAAGGCATAAACATTCGACGCGATACTGTGCGGTGTGGGGGTCATGATGCTGGTAATGGGCTGGTCGACGGATACGCCCACTGCGACACCGCGACTGCGGATGTCGCGATCAGTCAGGATGCCGATCAATTGTCCATTATCCACGACGAGGATGCAGGAGACGCGTTGCGCCGTCATGGCCTGGGCCGCGTTGGCGATGCTGGCGCTGCTGGGCAGCATGACAGCGGCACGCTGCAGCATTTTCGTGATGGGGATGGTGGCGAGTTCCGCGTTGGCCTCGCCGGGTCCGAAGTTTCCGTTTAGCGCATCGCGCAGACGCTGACCGCCCTCGGCCTGAAAATAGTAAGCGAACTGCGGATAACGCTGACACAGCGAACTGAAGACCTCTCCGGGTAATTGATAAAGAAGCGTGTCTTCCAACATGGTAACGCTGTGCTTGACCTTGCCGCCGCGCAGCAAGGAACGTGCGCCGAACACATCACCTTCACCGAGTTGCGCGAGCACAGCGCCTTGCGCGTCGCGTATCTCCACCGCGCCGCTGCGGATCACATGCAATGCCGTATTGGATGCGCCTGGTTCGAGCACCGTGCTCCCCCGGCGTTGATATTCGAGGCTCAGGCTCTTGACGACTTCCGCCCATTTTTCTTTCGGTAACCGATCGAAGGGATGGTGGGCGAAAACAAAGTCGCAGATCTCGCTGTGTTCAGCATCCATAGTAGGCGCTCAAGAGGAGATTGCCTGCACAGCGGATGAACTAAGGAATGACGGATTATTTAGAGTTTCCCTAACGATGTCAGACGTACCTGCCTGAGCAACCCCGGTGAGTGACAATCGCTGCGCTGACTCGCAGCGGAACGGATAGTCGATACTATTAGTGCGTCGCACCGCTTGCCCCTTTGGGTATGCGAATGTCTTCCACCAGATGCTGGATATGTTCAGGGGGTGGCGTGGTCATGCGTGACACGATCCAGGCGACGATAAAGTTCAGTACCATGCCGATAGAACCAATACCCTCGGGTGAAATGCCGAACAGCCAGTTTTCGGGCAGGTTTTCCGCCAGCGGCTCGATGAAGACGCCCTTGAAATAAATGATGTAGCTCATGGTGAACACCAGGCCCACCAGCATGCCGGCGATCGCGCCTTCGCGGTTCATGGTTTTGCTGAAAATGCCCATGAGGATTACCGGGAACAGTGACGCCGCCGCCAGACCGAAGGCGAACGCCACCACCTGGGCGACGAAACCGGGAGGGTTGTAACCGAGATAGCCCGCGACCAGGATGGCCGCCGCCGCCGCGATACGCCCGACCATCAATTCATGACGTTCGCTGATATCACGCGCCAGCATGCCTTTGACCAGATCGTGCGAAATCGATGCCGAAATCACCAGCAGCAGACCGGCCGCCGTGGATAGCGCTGCGGCGATACCGCCGGCCGCAACCAGGGCAATCACCCAATTGGGTAGACCGGCAATTTCCGGATTGGCCAGCACCATGATGTCGCGATCGACCTTGAGTTCATTCCCCTTCCAGCCATAGTTGGCTTCCGCAGTGGCGGAGAATTCGGCGTTCGTATCGTTGTAATACTGTATGCGCCCATCGCCATTCTTGTCCTCAAAGGTCAGCAAGCCGGTCTTCTCCCAGGTCCTGAACCAGTTGGGTCGTTCCGCGTAGGCCAGATTGGCGGTCGCTTCACCGACCGGGCCGGCCTGGATGGTCTCGGTCAGATTCATGCGTGCCAATGCCGCGACAGCGGGTGCGGTGGTATAGAGAAGGGCGATAAACAGCAGCGCCCAGCCCGCCGAGGCGCGCGCGTCGCGCACCTTGGGGACAGTAAAGAAGCGCACGATCACATGCGGCAGGCCGGCGGTGCCGACCATCAGCGCGAGAGTGATCATAAAGACGTCAATCGTGCTCTTGGCACCGGCCGTGTAGGCGGAAAACCCCAGTTCCGTGACGATGCCGTCGAGCTTATCGAGCAGATACACGGTTTCGCCCTGGACCATACTGCCAAAGGCCAGTTGCGGAATCGGATTGCCGGTTACCTGCAGGGCGATGAACACAGCCGGTACCGTATAGGCGAAAATCAGTACGACATATTGCGCGACCTGGGTATAGGTGATGCCCTTCATGCCACCGAGTACGGCATACACAAACACGATGCCCATGCCGACCAGCAGACCGGTGATGATGTCGACTTCCAGGAAGCGCGAGAATACGATGCCCACGCCACGCATCTGACCGGCGACATAGGTAAAGGAAATAAAGATCAGACAGATCACCGCCACTAGTCGTGCGGTCTGCGAGTAATAACGTTCGCCAATGAATTCGGGGACGGTGAATTTACCGAACTTACGCAGATAGGGTGCGAGCAGCATGGCCAGCAGCACATAGCCGCCGGTCCAGCCCAACAGGTAAACCGAGCCACCGTAGCCCAGGAAGGCGATCAGACCGGCCATGGAAATGAACGAGGCCGCCGACATCCAGTCGGCCGCGGTGGCCATGCCGTTTACGACCGGATGTATGCCTTTGCCGGCGATATAGAATTCGCCGGTGCTGCGGGCCTTCGACCAGAGAGCGATACCGATGTAGAGGACGAAGGTGGCACCGACGATGAGGTAGGTCAGGGTCTTGAGATCCATGGCTGCGGCTCTTATCAGTCTTCGTGGACGTCAAATTCACGGTCGTAGCGGTTCATGCGCCAGGCATAGAAAAAGATCAGCACGACGAAGACATAAATCGAGCCCTGCTGTGCGAACCAGAAGCCAAGCTTGAAACCGCCGATCTGGATTTGATTGAGCGTATCGACCAGCAGAATGCCAAACAGGTAGGAGACGCTGAACCAGATCACCAGGCAGGTGATCAGCAGGCGCAGATTCGCGCGCCAATAACCCGCTGCATCGTGTTTTTGATTGTTCATGGGCACTCCCTGTTAGCGATGACCCTGCGCGAGGCCGTTGCGTTTGACAAGGTGCCTGACGCGATTCAGGGTGACCATCTACACTGGTTACTGGAACAAAGCATCCCGGTTTGGGCTATTGATTGCAACAGACAGTGCCATGACAATGTGATTTGGACATAACCTATGTCATGGCAATGGCATAGTTGCCACTGGAGAGAAGAGGACAGAATGCGGATAGGGCATCTTGACCTCCTGGGACTCGGCACTGCGCTGCTGGCTGTCAGCTTCGGTCTCGCAGTCGCTGCGGAGCCGTTACCACTGAAATATGTGGACCAGCGACTGCAGCTACCGGGACGTGAGGTCGTTATCCAGCTACCGGCCGGTTCGCAATTGGAATTATTGGCGGATAACCTGGAAGGGCCTCGACTGCTGACCTTCGCGGAAAACGGCGATCTCTTCATCGGCTCGAAATCCGGCCGCGTCTATCGCTTGCCCGCGCCCTATACCGCACCACAGGTGCTGATCTCCACGAAGGGTTATCCGCACAATGTGGCGCTGCGTCAGAACGAAATACTCATCGCGCAAAAGGACGGTCTGTATCACGCACCGTATCAATTGGGCCAGGCCAGGATTGCACCGGACAAGCTGCGTTTACTCGCTGAACTGCCCGGCGGCGGTGGCCATAGCAGTCGCACTGTCGCAATCGGTCCGGATAAACGCGTCTATCTGAGTCTTGGCATCAGCGGCAACTGCAGCGATGAATATCTGAGTGAAGGTTATCCCTTCAGTGATCGACGCGGCGGGATTCTGGTATTGAACGAGACCGGCCCGCAGGCGATATGGCAGACGTTCGCCAGCGGTTTACGAAATCCGGTCGGCTTCGCCTGGCATCCGCAGACCGGTGAACTCTATGCCAGCAACAACGGCCCCGACCACCAGGGCTACGATCTGCCGCCGGAATATTTCAGTAAAGTGCCGGCAGGATCATTTCATGGTATGCCCTGGTTTCAATATGACGGAAAGCGTATTCAGCCGGATGACTGTATCAAGCGGCCTCCACCACACCCGATCGACGAGGTGATACCACCGGTTGCGACCTTCCCGGCACGCAGCGCACCGATGGGCGTTGCCTTCGTGCCGGAGGGGGCCATGCACAAAACGTTAGCGCATGACGCCATCGTGGCCTTGCGCGGGTCCTGGGGCACGCAACCCAGCGGCGGCTTTATCGGAGATCCGGCCACACGGCGGGAACCCAAACTCGTCGTGGTGCGTTTCCACAATGGCGAGGCGCAACGCGTTGATGATCTGGTCACCGGATTTCAACTGCACGACGGTGAGCGCTGGGCGCGACCGGTCGGCGTTGCTGTGGGGCCTGATGGTGCGCTGTATTTCACCAGTGACAGTGGTGTGGAGGGGCTGTTCCGCCTACGTTTTCCGATGGACGAATCAGAATCGACGCGTGGAGATCAGAGGCTGTCCGGCGAGTGAGGCAGCGACAGAATCAGAACACGTAGGTCAGGAACAGGCGTGCGTCCGTGGCCGTGGTATCGTCCCCGCCATTATTGGCATCACGTGTCCCAATCCCGACTTTAAGGGCAATGGAAAGATCTTCCATTAAGGGCTGTTTGACGACGATGTTCAGTTCCTGAGCGTCATAGTTATACAGCGGGTCATCCTGCCATGTGTAGTTGTAGAGTGCATACAGCGCCGTCTTATTGATTTTGGTCGTGGCCTTGATAAAAGCGGTGTCGGCGCCGCTGGTATACATAGGTTAAATGAGTATTTTTCTCAAATGGCCATGCCGCAATATCGCCACCCTCCAAAATACTGAGTAGAGCGCGATTCACGCATTCAGTCGTCCTAAGTCCATTGGCAGTTTCAATCTCGCGTGGATTTGAATTGAATTCAGATTCGTTTCAGGTTGGCGCATTAGAATCAGTTCAAACTTGAAACCAGGTCTACGATCGTATGGCAACTGTAATGAATTCGTCACATTTAATGCCCGGGTTATTCATATTAACGCTGTCGGTAGCTTACCCGACACTGCACGCCGAGCCGTCAGCGCCGACGTTGCCTGCAGTCATTCAGGCAGGCGTATCCCGCAATCCGGATATGCCTCTGACTGAGGCAATTCGCGGTCAAGGCCAGGCTATTCGCACCCAGGCGTCGGCGCTGTTCGCCGATGATCCCGCGCTCATATTGCGTCATGAAACCGATGCTATGAACAATGATGTCGGCTATCGGCAATGGGAAAGCGGATTGGCGATGCCGTTGTGGTTACCGGGTCAGCGTGATCGGCGCGTCAAGTTAGCCGATGCGACAGATCGTGAAGCGGATGCATTCCAGCAGTTGTATATCTGGCAGGTTGCCGGCCAGCTCAGGGAACTGCTTTGGGCAACCCAGCTGGCTGAAACTGAGTTGACCCTTGCACGGCACGCTCTTCAAAGTGCGCAGGCCCTGGAAGCGAACGTTGCACGTCGGGTGCGCGCCGGTGAGCTGGCGCGCACTGATCTCATCCTGGCCCGGAAAGAGACGCTGGCGCGCGAAATCGAATTGGCTACCGCCGTTTCGGCACGCGATGCCAAGCTGATGCATTACCAGCATCTAACTGGACTGGATGTTTTGCCCCTGGATATCCGGGAAGCCGCGGCAGAAGGGATGGAGACGCCCGAAAACCATCCTGCGTTGAGCGCAGTGCAGGTGACCTTGGCGCGTGCCGACGCAGATCGTGCGCAGATCCGTGGTGAACGCCGTGCAAATCCGGTGCTCATGGTCGGCGGTAAGGCTGATCGCCCCGGCTCTGGTCTGAGCTATGACTCCTCGGTGTTCGTCGAGATCAGTCTGCCACTGGGTACCAAGGGTCAGGCTACGGTGAGAAACGCTGCCGCCGAGCGCAGCTACGCCGAGGCAATGACGGCGTATAACCGAACTCAGATGGAACTCGAGCATGACCTGCATGCGGCCATTGCCGAGCAGCAACTTGCCGCGCACTCGTTGCAACTGGCCGAGCAGCAGAACCTGCTGGCGACAGAGAGTCTGCAGCTGATGCAGCGCGCCTTTGAGCTGGGTGAATCTGATCTGTTTACATTGTTGCAGACACGCGCACAGGCGCTGACTGCTGAACGTGATCTCAATTTGCGCCGCCTTGAGCAAGGTCGTGCGGTTGCCCGAGTGAATCAAGCCCTGGGAGTAATACCGGAATGAAGAGCCTAGTTGTAGCCGCAACGCTGGTGATAAGTATGAATCTGGCTGCTGCAGAAGTCGTTCCGTTCAATGCCGCGCAGCGCGTAGCGTTGGGTATTGAAGTTGAACCCGTGACAGTGATCGACGCAGGTATGAGTGCCCGGCTGCCGGCCCAGGTGACTGTGCCGAACGCTCAATTACAGGTTATAGCAGCCCCGCTGGATGGCCTGATCGAAACCCTGCTGGTCGGTGAAGGCGAACAGCTGACCGCCGGCCAGCCGCTGGCGAGTCTGCAGAGTCCGCGTTTGCTGGATTTGCAGGGCGAATATCTGGAGGCCTATACACGCTACGATCTTGCACGGTCCGCTTATTCGCGTGACCAGCAGCTGTATAAGGAAGGCATCATCGCCGAGCGGCGGATGCTTGAGACTAAAGCCGATTACCAGGAACTCGACGCTTCGCTGGCGCGCGTGCGTCACTTGCTTGAACTTGCCGGCATGGACAAGGCTGCACTGGCAAACCTACGTACCGACCGGAAACTCAGCAGTAGCCTGATCATCCGGGCACCCTTTGACAGCGTACTGCTGAAGCAAATGGTCAACGTCGGCGAACGGGTTGTGGCTTCCGATCCACTCTATAAGTTAGGTAGCCTCAAACCACTCTGGCTGGAAATCCATGTGCCGCTCGCTCAGGCCGTCTTGCTGCAGACCGGGCAAACGGTGCAAGTACCGGATTTCGGCATGGCGGGGCGTATCGTCGCCATCGGCCAGCAGGTGCATGGCGTCGATCAGGGCGTGCTGATCCGCGCGGAAATCAATGCGGGCGCGGAACGTTTGCGTCCGGGACAGTTCGTGCAGGTGCAACTGGAAATGGGAACCGGCGGCAGCCTGCGCGTGCCCCGGAGTGCGGTGCTTCGCTCCGAAGCCAGGAGCTATATTTTTATCGAACAGCCAGAGGGTTTCCTACCGGTCGAGGTGCAGGTACTGCACGAGGAACCGGAGCATTTGATCATCCAGGCTGATCTAGCCGCGGACAGTAAGATTGCGGTTTCCGGTACCGCCGCACTCAAGGCCGCCTGGCTTGGAGGCGGAGAATAAAATGGACCGCCTTATTCAGTTCGCACTTACTCAGCGGATGCTGGTCCTGTTGATGATTGCCCTGATCATCGGTGGTGGCTGGTATGCCTTCATGAACACGCCGATCGATGCCTTCCCCGATGTATCGACGACCCAGGTGAAGATCATCGTGAAGGCACCGGGCATGACGCCGGAAGAGGTTGAAACGCGGATCACCGCACCGATCGAAGTCGAGATGCTGGGTATACCGCAGCAATCCATGTTGCGCTCCATCGCCAAATACGCACTGACCGATATCACTGTCGATTTCGCGGAAGGTACGGATATCTATTGGGCGCGTCAGCAAGTGGCCGAGCGTCTGAATGCGCTGTGGGGAGATCTGCCCGCGGACATTTCCGGTGGCATCGCACCTATGACCACACCGCTTGGCGAGATGTTCATGTTCAGTATCGAAGGCGGTGAACTGGACAGCATGGCGCGCCGCGATCTGCTTGACTGGGTGATCCGTCCGGCGCTGCGCGGGGTGCCGGGTGTCGCCGACGTCAATTCACTGGGTGGCCAGGTGCGCAGCTATGAAGTTATTCCTGACAATGCCCGAATGTTGGCGTTGGGTGTCAGTCTGGACGCCCTGCAAGAGGCATTGGAGCAGAACAATCGCAACGACGGTGCCGGTCGCCTGAACGATGGTGAGGAAGTGTTGCTGGTGCGCACCGAAGGCACCATTCAGTCTCTGGACGATGTCCGCGCCATTGTGGTTCGCGCCGATCGCGCTGAGCCGGTTCGGGTCAGCGATATCGCCAAGGTCAGCATCGGTGCTATCACACGCTATGGCGCGGTGACCCGCAACGGTAATGGTGAGACGGTGCAAGGACTCGTGCTGGGTCTGCGCGGCGCGAATGCGCGCGATGTCGTCCAGGGCGTGCGCGTCAAGCTGGAAGAACTCAAACCGAGTTTGCCCGAAGGCGTTCGTATCGAAGTATTTTATGATCGCGGGCAGCTGGTGAACAAAGCCGTGGGCACGGTCACCAAGGCGCTGATCGAGGCGACAGTATTGGTGCTGATACTGCTGGTGCTGTTCCTGGGCAATGTACGCGCCGCGCTGACTGTGGCGCTTATTTTGCCACTGTCGGCACTGGCGACCTTCATTCTCATGCAGCGTTTCGGCATGTCGGCTAACTTGATGTCGTTGGGTGGTCTCTCCATTGCCGTTGGCATGCTGGTGGATGCGGCAGTCGTGGTGGTCGAGAACGTCGTAACTCAGTTGGCCAGACAGGGTGCGGCGCAACGCCTGCCGCGATTACACCTGATCTACCGTGCCGCACGCGAAGTCGCAGTCCCCGTCACCTCGGGCATTCTGATCATCATCATCGTGTTCTTGCCACTGCTTACATTGCAGGGTCTGGAAGGCAAGCTGTTCATTCCAGTCGCATTGACTATCGTGTTCGCACTGGGTGCCTCACTGCTGCTGTCATTGACGGTCATCCCGGTGCTGGCATCTTATCTGATCCGCAAGGTGTCGCATGAGGAGCCGCGGCTGGTGCGGGTACTACTGAAGGCCTATCGTCCGGCCCTGATTTGGGCGCTGGCGAACGTCCGCAGTGTCGGTGCGGTGGCGTTGATCCTGCTGGTACTCGCCGGACTGTTGTATACCCAGATCGGCAAGTCGTTCATGCCGACCATGGACGAGGGCGATCTGATTGTGCAATTGGAGAAGCTGCCGTCCATCAGTCTGCAGGAATCCATCGACATCGATATGCGGGTACAGAAAGCCATTCTGGAACGCGTGCCGGAAGTCACCAGTATCGTTGCACGCGCCGGCTCCGATGAATTGGGTCTCGACCCGATGGGGCTCAACGAGACGGACAGTTTCCTGGTCCTGAAACCGCGTGATGAGTGGCGCATGGCGAATAAAGAAGCGCTGATTGATACGATCCGCGATGTGCTCGATGACTTTCCCGGGGTCGGCTATGCCTTCACTCAACCGATCGAGATGCGGGTATCCGAAATGCTCACCGGTGTGCGTGGCGATCTTGCCATCAAGGTGTTTGGCAACGATCAGAACCAACTCAATGCGACCGCGGATGCCATTGTCGAGACTTTGAAAAAGGTCAGTGGTGCGGAAGACGTCTATACCCCACGTAATGAAGGTGCGCAGTATTACCAGTTGGCTGTCGATCGTATGGCCACCGGGCGCCTCGGCATCTCCATGGACAGTCTGCAGCGCGATCTGCGCACCCAGGTCGATGGCATGCGAGTGGGAACCATCTATCAAGATGTACGTCGGATTCCATTGCTGTTGAGAGGTCCGGAATCACTGCGTGAATCGCCGGCGGTATTTGCCAATCTGCGCTTTTCGCTGGCGGACAATGGGGTCGCCAGCCTGGAAAACCTCGTACAGATCGAACGCGTCGAAGGCCCGGTGGCGATTAAACGCGAAGGCGGCAACCGCATGGCAGTCGTGATCGCCAATGTCGCCGGACGTGATCTGGTGAGTTTTGTCGAGGAAGCGAAGCAGGTCGTTACGCAGCAGGTCAGTCTACCGAGCGGCTATTACCTGGCGTGGGGTGGTCAGTTCGAAAACCAGCAGCGTGCGGCGAAGCGCTTATCGGTCGTCGTGCCGGTCGCGCTTGTGTTGATTTTTTTAACCCTGTTCTCGACATTCCGTTCAGTGCGCCAATCGCTGCTGGTACTGTCCAATGTCCCGTTCGCCTTGATTGGCGGTGTCATCGGCCTATTTATTACGGGCGAATACCTGTCGGTGCCGGCCTCAGTAGGGTTTATCGCTCTGCTCGGTATCGCTGTGCTTAACGGTGTGGTGATGGTCAGTTATTTTAATCAACTACTGGCACTGGGTCGTCCAATCGCCGAAGTCGTTCTGGAAGGTGCCATGCGACGTCTGCGCCCGGTGCTGATGACGGCAACGATTGCGGCCTTCGGTCTGGTGCCACTGTTGTTTGCAACCGGCCCTGGCTCAGAAATCCAGCGGCCTCTGGCGATTGTCGTCATCGGTGGATTGGTATCATCGACACTGCTGACGCTCTTCCTGTTGCCGATGCTGTACCGCCGCTTTGGCGTCGAAAATTCTGGAGTTTGATATGGAACAATGTCTGCTTGTACTGATCGTCACACCCTCTGTCGAGAATGCCGTGGTCGATTGGTTGCTGGAACGCGACGACATCAAGGGGTTTAGTAGTATGACCATCAGCGGTCACGGCACCTCGGTGCACTCACTGACTGCGGCGGAACAGGTCGCAGGCAGGCGCCGGCAAGTGATGTTTCATCTGCATCTGTCCGAGGCAACGGCGAATCAACTGATCGAAGATGTGCGTCAGGCTTTCAGTGGCAGCGGCATGCACTATTGGCTGATGCCGCTGCTGACTGTGGGACGCATCGACTGAAAATAATGTGACTCTGAGTTCGAAGTGCACGGGGTAAGACCGGGATGGCACTTACTTAAGCCCGGAACCACCGTCATCCCGGCGCAGGCCGGGATCCAGAACCCGCATCCGTAGGTGAAACCCTGGATTACTCGCTGCGCTCGCCCTTCGGGCCGCCCTTGCGGGCGTTCAACGCGCAAGCGCTTTTGTCCAGCCTGCGCCGGAATGACGAAAAAACGGGGACGTCGCCTTAAGTATGTGCCATTCGGGTAAGACCGCTGTTTCCCCGGATTCCGCTTCGCTTCATCCGGGCTACCCCGCTGATATCAATATTGACGGAGAAGACATTCGGCATATTGAGCATTCCGCTCGTAATGGACCGGCAATGACGGCAACGGATTTTATGCGTTAAGTTGTTTCAACATTACCAGTGCAACGCCCGCAGGCGTGAGTCCTTTTTGCGCTGATGCGCCTCCATGCGCGTGAGGATGCTGTCGAGCACCCGAATGGCATCCAGGATGTAGGGGCCCTTGTTCAGCATGACGCACTCGGCACGGCCGCTCATGGCGGCGTCGGTCAGTTCAGGGCGCGACCGTATGCCTTTCTTGGCCATGGTCTCCAGTACCTGTGTCGCCCAGACCACGGGGACATGCGCGGCCTCGCACAGCCATAAGATTTCTTCCTGAATCTCGGCCAGTCGTGCATTGCCGATCTCGATGGCGAGATCACCGCGCGCGATCATGATCCCCAAGGGGTGGCGACCGATACTGCTGAGGATAATGGCCGGGAGGTTGGTCACTGCTTGTTGCGTCTCGATCTTGGCGACGATCGGAAAATCCGTGGCCCCGCGTCGATCCAGTTCATCCAGCAGTGAACGCATGTCCTCGGCGGTTTGTACGAAAGAGAAGTTCACGCCGTCCGCGTGCTCCACAATGAAATCCAGATCCTGACGATCCTGTTCCGTCAGTGCCGGTAGCTTCAGGCTGAGGCCGGGGAAATTTAGGCCCTTGGCAGGACGAACCGGTGCTCCACGCGAACCGGCATGGGTTATGCGCAACAAAACGCCCTGAGTCGTGACTGTCTCGACCAGTGCGCCGATGCGGCCATCGTCGATCCATACCCGCTGCCCCGGTTGCAGTTGGGCAATGATATCGGGGTGTGAACAGCCTATATGAGCAGGGGTGATTAAGTGGCCCTGGGCATCGTATCGAGCCGGGTGCCCAAACGCACCGTCGAGGCTCAAGAGAAGTGGATCACCGCTATTGACCTTGATTTCAACGGGCACTTCGGCACAGGGATTGAGTTTGAAGCTTGAACGTTTACGGTACTGACCATCATGCCCCGGCGATTGCCAGATGAACTCCGCCGCGTCGGTGAAATAGGCGCTTTGCCACGTCTGTGCGATGACATCACCCTGCTGCGTGCGTTCACTGATATCCAGATGGCGGCGTTTGCCGCGCAGATCGGTAAAGACGATCCGGTCGCCCGCTGCCAACTCCTTATGCACCTTGGCCGGAATCCGCAGCAGTGCCTGATGCGCCCGGACGGCAGGATGCGATTGTGCTACACCTTCATCCGATTGCAGCAACACCCAGGCGGGTTGGACGATCTTGCCGATTCGATCCCGCTCCGGATTGAGATGAAACACCGCCGGTTGCGTCTCGACCGGGCCGGTACGAATCTTCTGTCCGCCCAGATCCATGAGTACGCGACATTCGCGCCCGATCGCAGTCTCCGCACTGCGCACATGCGCAATCATGCGCTTCCAGGCCGTGCTGTCATCATGCGCGCAGTTGATGCGCGCGCAGTTCATGCCCTCGGCCACCAGGGTATGCACCAGCAACGCATCGTCGGCCGCAGTCTCCGGCAGTGTCACCATGAGCCGCACCGCACGCCCGACCGGTGGCGGACCGAACACCTGATCGCAATGATCGTCCAGCAGACGGCGCCCCGTGACCGCATCGATAGCGTCGGGCATGGGCGGGATATTGCTGATGTCAGTGCCTGTGCTATGCGCGAGCAGTCCGATTACGCGGTTGAGATTGTCGAGAATGTGCGACTCGCCACGCCCCAACGACGAGAGTCCCAGGGCCGCAAGCCGATCCTGGATATCGCGCAGGTCCTGGCGTCGCAAGGCCAGGTACTGAGCCAGATTGACGGCGCTGGGGTTGACGTTTCCAGCTGAGAAATCCGCGCTGAATTTGGCCAGGCGTTCATCCGCCAGTATCCGCGTGGTCTCGCGCAGCGTCAGTAATTGATCAAGGAGTGAATCGAGGGCAGGGTGTTCCTCAAAGTTCAAGGCATGCAGAGAGCTTGTGTCCATAGCGAACAATTTACACCAGCCGTATTACGATTGTGTTACAGCTAGATCGTCATTGACCTGAGATTATGGAGGGCATGCCTGTTCTCGGCGAAAAGCATGCATGGCTATTGATTGGCTTATAGGGTTGAGACGAGGTCGGCCGCAGCACAGAGCAGGCTATGTGTAATGGTGAGCTGTACTCGACGCTGCCATGAAGGCCACTCGCCCAATTGGCAATGGCCTCTATGGCGTCGACATCAAAGAAAAAAATGGTGTTGGCTATGTTATCGAGGTAAATGACAACCCGAATATCGACCAGGGCGTCGAAGACCTTTATCTGGGTGATATATATAAGATCATTATCTCAGAAATAATGCGTAGAATGGAAGCTCGTCGTAGCGGCAGTTAATAAGCATTAATTGCATCAATGATGCACAGGACATAGCAACTATGATTTTTAATAATAATCGTTTATCTGCAATTAACTTTGGCGATGTGTACCTGGCTAAACCAGCGGATCCAAAGCTACAGAGCAATGAGCGCGGTGTACGTTACCGAGATGCAGTACTGATCAGCCTGCCTGGCGGCGAAGCCTGGATGTTCGACTACGGCGTGATCGTGTTCTGGGCCATCGACGAAGACGAACGTCGCGCATTACTGCGTCGCCTGCATCTTGAAGGCGATAATATTGAAGATTCCCGCCAGGAACACTTTCGTTTTATCACCTCGGGCAATGAAGTGCGCATTAATCACGACACCATTACCCTCGCCGATGATGATCCTTTGTCACGACTGGCGGTCAGCCATGCGCTGGCACAGTCCTTAAAACTCATCGAATACGAATGGCAGGCGCAATGCACGATACAGAAGCATTCCAATTTACCTGAAGCCCTGGCAACAACTGGAAAAATCGCACTGAGTCGCCGTGAAATCGCCAAGATTCGCGGCCAGCTATTCGGTACCAAGAGCGACATCATCTTGCATTACGGCCTGCTCGATACCCCGGAGTTTTTCTGGGAATATCCAGAATACGAGACCACCTACAATAGAGCGGCGCGCTATCTTGAAATTCGTCAACGCGTTGATCTATTATCGAAAAAACTTGAGACCATCCACGAAATGTTCGAGATGCTTGCGGACGAACAAAAACACCAGCACTCAGCTTTTCTGGAATGGATCATCATCATCCTGATCGCTATCGAGATCGTCATATTCGTTGCGCAGGAAATTCACAAGCCGATACAGTAACGATTTTATACATTAGTCCGCAAAAAACATGCTTGAAATTCATTATTCAAATCAAAAGGCAAATAAATAATCTTTGCCACAGAGGCACAGAGAACACAGGGTTAAAGAAGGTAAGTAGTTGTTCGTGGAAAAAAAATGAGTCTTTTGAAGACTGGTATCCTGAGTTGTAGTAATCGCGACTTGATCTGACAGTTACCGGATTTTCGGAAGCGTCTGTCAGGTCAAGTTCAGATTATGAACTTCTCCTTCCAGATTTGTTTGCCGTCCTCCAAGGTCGCCATCGGCGTTCTGCCGCAGCACATCTT
>JAHJQQ010000025.1 GCA_018819175.1 Gammaproteobacteria bacterium | reverse complement strand
GACGACGCCGGTGGACGAGCGGGTAGCGGAGGCGATGTGCGCCTGCCTGACCCGCGAAGGCAACTATGGCAACCCGGCCTCGCGCAGCCACCCGTTCGGCTGGGACGCGGAAGCGGCCGTTGAACGCGCCCGCGAGCACGTTGCCGCCCTGGTCGGCGCCGACCCCAAGGAGATCGTCTTCACCAGCGGCGCGACCGAGTCCAACAACCTGGCCATCAAAGGCGCCGCGCACTTCTATCAGAAGAAGGGCAAGCACCTGGTCACCGTGAAGACCGAACACAAGGCGGTGCTCGACACCTGCCGTCAGCTGGAACGCGAAGGCTTCGAAGTCACCTACCTGGACCCGCAGCCCGATGGCCTGCTGAACCTGGAGACCTTCGCGAGCGCCCTGCGCGAAGACACCATCCTCGCCTCGGTGATGCACGTGAACAACGAGATCGGCGTGATCCAGGACATCCAGAAGATTGGCGAGCTCTGCCGCGCCAAGGGCGTGCTACTGCACGTCGATGCCGCGCAGAGCCCCGGCAAGGTCGCGATCGACCTGGCCACGCTCCCCGTCGACCTGATGAGTTTTTCGGCCCACAAGATCTACGGCCCGAAGGGCATCGGCGCCCTGTACGTGCAGCGTAAACCCCGCGTGCGCCTGGAAGCCCAGATGCACGGCGGCGGCCACGAACGCGGCCTGCGCTCCGGCACATTGGCCACCCACCAGATCGTCGGCATGGGCGAAGCCTTCCGCATCGCGAAAGCAGAAATGGCCGAAGAGACCGCGCGCATCCTGGCCCTGCGCCAGCGCCTGCTCGCCGGCCTGCAGGACATGGACGAGGTGTACGTCAACGGCGACCTCACCCAGCGCGTGGCCGGCAACCTGAACATCAGCTTCAACTTCGTCGAAGGCGAAAGCCTGATCATGGCCCTGAAGGATCTGGCCGTGTCCAGCGGCAGTGCCTGCACCAGCGCCAGCCTGGAACCGAGCTATGTCTTGAGAGCGCTGGGCCGCAACGACGAACTGGCGCACAGCTCGATCCGCTTCACCCTCGGCCGGTACAGCACCGCCGAAGAAGTGGACTACACCATCGCCCTGGTGAAGGACAAAGTGGCGAAGCTCAGAGAACTGTCCCCGCTGTGGGAGATGCATCAGGAAGGCATCGATCTGAATACGGTGCAGTGGGCGGCACACTGACATAAGAGACAAGTTACAAGAGGCAAGAGACAAGTAAATACCCCGCTTCTTTTTTACTTGCCTCTTGTCTCTTGGCACTTGACTCAGTGAATTAACGCGCAGTGGCTTGAACACCGCGCCCGGTAACAGAGAGGATTGAACCATGGCATATAGCGACAAGGTACTGGACCACTACGAGAACCCGCGCAACGTGGGCAGCCTGGACAAGGCGGACGCGAGTGTGGGGACCGGCATGGTGGGCGCGCCGGCCTGCGGCGACGTGATGAAGCTGCAGATCAAGGTGAACGCGCAGGGCGTGATCGAAGATGCGAAGTTCAAGACCTATGGCTGCGGCAGCGCGATCGCGAGTTCGAGCCTGCTGACCGAATGGGTGAAGGGCAAGACCCTGGACCAGGCGAGCCAGATCAAGAACACGCAGATCGCCGAAGAGCTGGCGTTACCGCCGGTGAAGATCCACTGCTCGGTGCTGGCCGAAGACGCGATCAAGGCCGCGATCTCCGATTACCAGGGCAAGCAGGGCAAGGACCAGGTCAAAAGCGCTTGAGCGCATTGATCGCTGACGAGGTTTACGTACGCATGGCAATTACACTGACCGAGACCGCGGCCACCCGCGTGAGAAATTTCCTGACCAACCGTGGCAAGGGCGTGGGTCTGCGCCTGGGCGTCAAGACCACGGGCTGTTCCGGTATGGCCTATGTGCTGGAGTTTGTCGATGCCGTGGAGCCGGAAGATCAGGTGTTCGAGAGTCACGGTGTGAAAGTCATCGTGAATCCGAAGAGTCTCGCGTATCTGGATGGCACCGAACTGGACTATGGTAAAGAGGGGTTGAACGAAGGTTTCAAGTTCAATAACCCGAACGTCAAGGATACCTGCGGCTGCGGCGAGAGTTTCAATACCTGAGTGCGCGGTATGGCCGCGCCCCAGGCCGGGCGCGGTCTTTGTTTACACTATCATGTAGCACGATACTCCAGGCCTGATGTCTGTCGATCTCAAACAAAATTACTTCGCACTGTTCGGTTTGCCGGTGAGCTACACCGTTGACCGCGCAACGTTGGATCAGCGCTATCGCGAGCTGCAGCGGCTGGTGCATCCGGATAAATTTGCGAGTGCGGCGGATCAGGAGCGGCGTATTGCCATGCAGCAGGCCGCGCAGGTCAACGAAGGCTATCGCGTATTGAAGGACGATCTGGCGCGTGCGCGCTATGTGCTGGAATTACGCGGCCATCGTTTCGATGATGAGCGCAACACTCATCAGGATCCCGAATTCCTGATGGAGCAGATGGAACTGCGCGAGGCTTTAGGTGACGTGCGCGAGGCGGCCGACCCGTTTGCGAGCTTGAGTGGCATCCTGGAACAGGTGGATGCGCGACTCGCGGCCCTGAGTGCTGAGCTCGACGCGCAACTCGTCGCGGATGCTGCGATCCCTGAGCCAGCCTTGATGGCGGTGCAACGCATGCAGTTCTTTCGCAAGCTTGCGCAGGAAGCGCAGGAACTCGAAGCGGATCTGGAAGACGAAGCCGGTTGAAGTCCCTGCGCCGATAGGCGAGGGCAATGGAAAGTGAATTTATATGGCCTTACTGCAAATCTCAGAACCCGGACAATCGACCGCGCCGCATCAGCATCGGCTGGCGGCGGGCATTGATCTGGGCACCACCAATTCACTGGTTGCGTCGGTGCGCAGCGGTCAGGCGGACACCTTGCCGGATGCGGAAGGCCAGCATCTGTTGCCCTCGGTCGTGCGCTATCTTCCCACGGGCGAACATGTTGTCGGGTTCGAAGCCAAGGCCGCTGCGGCACAGGATCCACTCAACAGTATTGCGTCGGTGAAGCGTCTGATGGGGCGTGGCGTCGAAGACGTTAAAACCCTGGGTGCGCAGTTGCCGTATAGCTTCGTGCCCAGCGATTCCGGTATGCCGCGTATTCACACCGCCGGTGGCGATGTCAGCCCGGTCGAGGTGTCGGCCGAGATTCTCAATGTCCTGCGTGCCCGTGCTGAACTGAGTCTCGGTGGGGAATTGACCGGCGTGGTGATCACGGTGCCGGCCTACTTTGATGATGCGCAGCGGCAGGCCACCAAGGATGCCGCCAAGCTTGCCAATCTGAATGTGTTGCGTCTGTTGAATGAACCGACGGCCGCGGCCGTGGCCTATGGCCTGGATCAGAAAAACGACGGTGTGATTGCGGTCTACGATCTCGGTGGTGGCACCTTCGATGTGTCTATCCTGCGGTTGAACAAGGGTGTGTTCGAGGTGTTGGCAACCGCCGGCGATACCGCGCTCGGTGGTGACGACATGGATCGGGTGATTGCCGGTTGGATCATGCAGCAGGCCGGTATCGGCGATGACGCCGATCATAAACAGATGCGCCGTCTGCTGCGCGATGCCTGTGCCGCCAAAGAGGCGCTGACCGACGCCGACAGCGTGGCATTGAACATCGAGCTGATGAACGGCAGTCATTGGGAAGGTGCGCTGACGCGTGCCCAGCTGAATGAGCTTATCGATCCGCTGATTGCTCAGACACTCAGCCCCTGTCGTCGTGCGTTGCGTGATGCCGGTCTGAAGGTCGCCGACATCAGTGAAGTCGTCATGGTCGGCGGTTCCACGCGTGTGCCGCGGGTGCGTGAGCGCGTCGGCGAATTCTTCAAGTGTTCACCGCGGGTCGATATCGATCCGGATAAAGTGGTCGCGATAGGCGCTGCCATCCAGGCCGATGTGTTGGCCGGGAACAAGCCTGATGATGAGATGCTATTGCTGGACGTGATCCCGCTGTCGCTCGGTATCGAGACCATGGGCGGCCTGATCGAAAAGATCATCCCGCGCAACACGACGATCCCGGTGTCGCGCGCCCAGGATTTCACGACCTTCAAAGACGGACAGACCGCCATGGCGCTGCATGTCTGCCAGGGCGAACGCGAACTGGTCAGTGACAGCCGTTCATTGGCGCGTTTCGAATTGCGTGGCATTCCGCCGATGGTCGCGGGCGCCGCGCGCATCCGAGTGACCTTCCAGGTGGATGCCGATGGCCTGCTGGGCGTGACGGCGCGTGAGGAGACCAGCGGTGTGCAGGCCAGTATCCAGGTCAAACCCTCTTATGGTCTGTCCGACACCGAGGTCGAGACCATGCTGCGTGATTCCATGACTCATGCGCACGATGATATGGGTGCACGCCGTCTGCGTGAGCAGCAGGTTGAAGCGGATCGGGTCATCGAGGCCCTGCAGTCCGCGCTGGCAACCGACGGCGAGCTGTTTCTTGCAGACGATGAACGTGCGCGTATCGAAGCGGCTGCCGCGGAACTCGACAGCCTGCGTCGTGGCGACGATCATCGTGCCATCAAGCGCGCCATCGAGGCGGTGGAAAAGGCCAGTGCCGACTATGTCGCGCGCCGTATGGACGCTAACATCCGCAAGGCCATGGCCGGCCATGCGGTAGAAGATTTCAAGTAACTGAATATGAGAGCCATATGACCCAGATAATTTTTCTGCCCCATGAAGAGATCTGCCCGGAAGGAGCGGTCATTGAGGTGGAGCCCGGTATTACCATTTGTGACGCGGCGCTGAAGAACGGCATCGACATCGAACATGCCTGTGAAAAGTCCTGCGCCTGCACCACCTGTCATGTGTATATCCGTGAGGGTGCGGAATCGATCAATGAGCCGGAAGAGACCGAAGAGGATCTGCTGGACAAGGCCTGGGGACTGGACCCCGATTCCCGGCTGAGCTGCCAGACTGTGGTCGGGAGCACCGATCTGGTCGTGGAGATTCCCAAATACACGATCAATATGGTCAGCGAGCATCATTAGCCATGAAATGGACCGATATTCTTGATATTGCGATTGCCCTGGATGAGGCGCATCCCGATGTCGACCCGCAACGGGTCAATTTCGTGGATCTGCGTAATTGGGTCCTGGCCCTGGACGAATTCGACGACGATCCGGGCCATAGCGGCGAGAAGATCCTGGAGGCCATTCAGGCGGCCTGGATCGAGGAACGCGAATGATCCTGTCGTCCTGCCGGGGTGAGTGTGGTTCTATCGAACCCCCGGCAATTGCCCGGGATTGCCCCCGGCGGTACACTACCGCAGTCTGAAATCTGAACATCAAACCCGCGGCTATCCGCGGGTTTATATTATTCTCATCCGAAATTCCCCGGGGTTTTTTCATGGCTGTTGAACGTACCATTTCCATTATCAAACCCGATGCTGTCGCCAAGAATGTGATTGGCGAGATTTATGCCCGTTTCGAGAAGGGCGGCCTGAAGATCGTTGCCGCCAAGATGATGCACTTGACTCAAGAGCAGGCCGGTGGATTCTATGCGGTGCACAAAGCGCGCCCGTTCTATAACGACCTGGTTGCCTTCATGACCTCCGGTCCGGTGATGGTGCAGGTTCTGGAAGGCGAGAACGCCATTGCCAGGCATCGTGAGATCATGGGCGCGACCAATCCGAAGGATGCCGCGCCGGGGACCATCCGCGCCGACTTCGCGAAGACCGTCGATGAGAATGCCGTGCACGGCTCCGATGGTCCGGATACCGCCAAGGCGGAGATTGCCTATTTCTTCAAAGACAATGAGATTTGTCCGCGTACGCGTTGAGTGATGTTGAAAGATTCGTCCCCTCTCCCTTGATGGGAGAGGGGCAGGGAGAGGGTGGAGCTGTTCATGAGCCCCCTCTCCCCAGCCCTCTCCCACGAGGGGAGAGGGGAGTATGTGAGAAGAGAATTGGTTATGTCTGACAACACCAAGATCAATCTGCTGGATTTCGATCGCCAGGGACTGGAAAACTTCTTCGCCGACCTGGGCGAGAAGCCATTCCGTGCGCGGCAGATTCTGCAATGGGTCTATCAGCGCACGGTCGATGATTTCGACGCCATGAGCGATCTCAGCAAGGCGTTGCGGGCACGCCTGCTGGAAACCGCCGAGATACGCCTGCCCGAGGTCGCACTGGATCAGAAATCCGACGATGGCTCGCGCAAGTGGTTAATGCAATTAGCCGACGGTAACTGCATCGAGGCTGTCTATATTCCCGAACGTGATCGTGCCACGCTGTGTGTGTCTTCGCAGGTAGGCTGTGGCTTGAACTGCACCTTTTGTTCGACCGCGCAACAAGGCTTCAACCGCAATCTGAGTACCGGCGAGATCATCGGCCAGGTGTTGCTGGCCAGTCGACTCCTGCAGGCCGATGGCATCAGCTGTCATGAGAACGGTCGTGCCATCAGTAATGTCGTCATGATGGGCATGGGCGAGCCGATGCTGAACTTCGACAATGTCACCGCGGCCATGCGTCTGATGCTGGATGATCTGGCCTTTGGTCTGTCCAAGCGGCGCGTGACACTCAGTACCTCGGGACTGATACCGGAAATGGATCGTTTACGCGAGGCCTGCGATGTGGCGCTGGCCGTGTCGCTGCATGCGCCGGACGATGCCCTGCGTGACGTGCTGGTGCCGATCAACCGCAAATATCCTATCCAGGAACTGATGGATGCCTGTCGTCGCTATATCGGCGATGACACGCGCCGGCGCGTGACCTTCGAATACGTCATGCTGGACGGCGTCAACGACAGTGACGATCAGGCCCGCGCGCTTGCCAAGCTACTGCGCAACGTACCGGCCAAGGTTAATCTGATTCCTTTCAATCCCTTTCCAAGCACGCGTTATCAGCGCAGCAGTGCAGAACGAATTGCGCGTTTTCAGCAGATCATCGTTGATGCCGGCTTGGTAACGATTACCCGCAGGACCCGAGGTGAGGATATCGACGCTGCCTGCGGCCAATTGGCCGGGCAGTTCCAGGATCGCACCAAGCGGCGGCTGCGCAATATCGCAGTGAACGTACAGGATGTGGCTTCATGAAATTACACGGATTGAGTGGTGCGCTGATGATAGTGCTGGCCCTGAGCGGGTGTAATCAGACTAATATCCGTTCAGATACATCCGCCAAGCGTGCGGCCCAGGATAATGTAGAGCTGGCGACACTGTATATGCGTGAAGGCCAAAAGGCGGTTGCCTTGGAAGTACTGCAGAAGGCGCTGGAGCAGGATCCCGATCTGCCTGAGGCGCATAACACTATTGCTGTGCTATATGAGAATCTGGGTGAAGATGACAAGGCCGACACGCATTACCGACGCGCGTTATCACTCGATCCCAAAGAATCCCAGGCGCATAACAACTACGGCAGTTTCCTGTGCAAGGCGAAACGCTGGGATGATGCCGAAGAACATTATCTGAAAGCCGCGGCCAATCCGCTTTACGAAACACCGGAGCTGTCATATACCAACGCCGGTACCTGTGCCTATACCAGCGGTAATAAGGTCAAGGCCGAAGAATACTGGCGTATGGCTCTGAAGCGTAATCCGAGTTACCCCTCGGCGCTGCTGCAGATGGCACGACTGGGTGTCGCGCAGGAAAATTATCTGAGCGCGCGCGCCTATCTTCAGAGACTGCACGCAGTTATTCGCCCGAATGCGGAAACGCTCTGGTTGGGTATTCAGACCGAACGTGTGCTCGGTGATAAAAATGCCGTAGCGAGCTATTCCATGCTGCTGAAGAACGGGTTCCCCGATTCGCCGCAGGCCAAACTGTTGCAAGAGTAATGGCTGGATGACCGAAATACCGGAAACTGAACCCAGAGTCACACAGCGTGCGCCTGGAGACATCCTCAAGCACGCGCGTCAAGGCAAAAATCTTTCGATCGCAGCGATTGCCACTCAGCTGAACCTGGACCTGCGCACCGTCGAAGCGTTGGAGAACGGTGATCTGAGCAAATTGCCTGCGCCGATCTTCGTGCGTGGTTATCTGCGCGGTTATGCGCGGCTGGTGGATGTGCGCGAGGACGACGTACTCGCCGCTTATCAAGCACTGGCACCGCAGGAACCGGCGCCGCGCGCGGTGAGTATGGCACATAGACCTATGCGGCCGGCATTTCTCATTCCATCCATTCCTTGGCGTGGTTTGCTGAGTGGCGTGGTGTTGATTGGACTGGTCCTGTTGGCGATGGAGATAGGCCCGCAGATACTGGACAGATTGACCTCGGGTGATACGACGGAGTCTGCACCGGCGACGGGTCTGGCGCTCCCTGTGCCCACAGGAGAAGCGGTGACCGATGAGCTGCCACAGAGCATGCCGGCAACGGACAATCTGTCACTTGCGCTACCCGAACCAACGCCGAGTGCGGTCGATGATCTGCAATCGCCGGCGATCGAGGAAATCGAACCTACTACGCCCAGCGATATTGATTTCGGCGTGCCCAGCGCGGCTGATACCGAGGTTGTCGCGGTCGCACCTGTGTTGCCGCCGGATCAGGTGCAACTGGATATCAATTTCATTTCAGACAGCTGGGTGGAGATTCGCGCGGCGGATCGTAGCAAGCTGGTGTTTGGCCTGCTGCGCAAAGGTGAGCAGCGCAGTGTCACCGGACAGGCGCCAATTTCCGTGTTGTTCGGCAATGCCTCCGCGGTAACGCTGAAGGTTAATGGTGAGATGTTCGATTATGCGCAGTTCACCAACGGCAACATCGCGCGCTTCACGGTGCCTGTGCAGCCTTAGCAGGAACCACAACGGGTCGGTCTTTCACCCATAGCAAAAACAGGTCGCTATGTCGCAGTCCATGAAGAGTTTGCAGGCCATCCGGGGTATGAATGACATCCTGCCCGCGGACACTGGCGTGTGGCAGCAGGTCGAGGCGCGTGTGCGCGACTTGCTGGCCGCTTATGGCTATAGCGAAATTCGCATGCCGGTGCTGGAAAAAACCGAATTGTTCAAACGCTCCATCGGCGAAGTCACCGACATCGTCGAGAAGGAGATGTACAGCTTCGAAGACCGCAACGGTGACAGCCTGACCCTGCGTCCGGAGGGCACCGCCAGCTGTGTGCGCGCCTGTGTCGAACATGGCTTGCTGCACAATCAAGTGCAGCGGCTCTGGTATCTGGGGCCGATGTTCCGTCACGAACGCCCGCAGAAGGGGCGTTATCGGCAATTCCATCAGATCGGTGTCGAGGCCTTCGGCATGCAGGGGCCGGATATCGATGCGGAACTTATCCTGCTGACAGCAAGGCTATGGCGGGAACTGGGTCTGAGTGATGTGCGTCTGGAAATCAATTCACTCGGCACCAGCGCCGCGCGGGCGGCCTATCGCGATATCCTAGTGACGTATTTCAGTGCGCATCTGGAGCTGCTCGACGAGGACAGTCGGCGTCGTCTGCACAGCAACCCGCTGCGCATCCTCGACAGCAAGACCCCGGACATGCAGGCACTGATCGAAGCCGCGCCCAAGCTCGCCGATCATCTGGATCAGGCCTCGCAAGACCATTTTGCCGGCCTGCGCGCCATGCTGGATGCGGCCGGTGTCGCCTATCGCATCAACCCGCGATTGGTGCGTGGGCTGGATTATTACAGCCAGACAGTGTTTGAGTGGGTAACTGATCGGCTCGGTGCGCAGGGCACGGTCTGTGCCGGTGGTCGTTATGATGGCTTGGTGGAATATTTGGGCGGTCGCGCCACCCCGGCCGTGGGTTTTGCCATGGGTCTGGAGCGATTGATTGCACTGCTGGTCGATCTGGGCGTCCAACCCAAGCTTGAGTCAGCCCATGCCTATCTGGTGCTGGTCGGTGAAACCGCGCAGCAGCAGGGCGCCGTGCTGGGCGAACGATTGCGCGATGCTGTGCCTGGCCTGCGGCTGCAGGTAAACTGTGGCGGTGGCAGCTTCAAAAGCCAGTTCAAACGCGCCGACCGCAGTGGTGCGGAATGGGCACTGGTCCTCGGTGATGACGAGGTGAACAACGGGCGCCTGGGTATCAAGGCGCTGCGCGGCGATGCCCGGCAGGAGACTCTGCCCGAGATGGACGTGATCGAGCGCCTGCGTGCGCTGGTGCAGCGTTAGCTAATAGTAAAGCAGGCATCAGCAATGTCGGACGCGCGGCTATCGCCGCTGAATCCGACCTACGATACGACGTATCCCGATGTAGGTCGGATTCAGGCCGAAGGCCGCGTCCGACAGATACAACGATGGAAGCTCAGTCAGCTGAGATTTCCCGAATAATACAACTGACGAACGGAGTGAGTCTGAGTGGACGCTTACAAGACCGACGAAGAACAGGCTGAGTCAATCAAACGCTGGTTTCGCGAGAACGGCCTTTCCCTGGTGACGGGCCTGATGTTGGGTCTGGCCGTGCTGTTTGGTTTCAAGAGCTGGACGGAATATGGTCAACGTAATGCTGAAGCTGCGTCCAATCTGTTCGTGCAGTTCACCATGGCCGCCGCGCAGGAGACCGAAACCGCCGTCAAGGTCTACGATGAACTGATCAAAGGTTTCTCGGGTTCCGAGTATGCCGTATTGGCCTCGCTGCAGATGGCTAAGCTGCGCTTGGACGATAATGATGTGACGGCCTCCCAGGCGCATCTGCAATGGGCGTTGGAACATGCCAAGCTTGATGGTCTGAAACATACGGCGCGGTTGCGACTGGCCCGGCTGAACTTGAGCGCGGGGGATGCGGATGCCGCGGACAAGCTCGTCGCGGGTATCAATGATCCAAGCTACACCGTCCTCTACGAAGAGTTGCGCGGTGACATCGCCCGCACGCGTGGGGATATGACGGCGGCGCATGCGGCCTACGAGCGTGCGCTGGCGGCCTTGCCGGCGTCTCAAACGGGTCGTGCCCTAATAGAGGCTAAGCGTGATGATGTCGTCGGTTATGCCGCCACTGCCGCCGGAGAGGCGTCATGAGCCTGAGTTATCGGCTGCTCGTGCTGGTTGCCGCAAGTATCTGGTTATCCGGATGCAGTTGGCTGCGTGGTGATGACAACATTGAACCGCCTGTCGAACTCACTGAGATACAGTCGAAAGTAACATTGCAGCGGCTCTGGCATCAGGATGTCGGCGCCAAGATTGATGAACAATATCTGAAGCTGCGTCCCGCCATTGATGGCGGACGTGTGTTCGCGGCGGATGTCAAAGGCCGTGTGACCGCCTATGACGAAGCGACCGGCAAGGAGATCTGGGAAACCAAGACCGGCATCGAGATTTCCAGTGGCGTGGGTGTCGGTGAGGGTCTGGTGCTGGTAGGCAGCAGCGAGGCGCAGGTCATTGCACTGGACTGGCGCGATGGCCAGGAGGTCTGGCGCTCGGAAGTGAGCAGCGAAATCCTCTCCATCCCGGGTGCGGATCAAGGCATCGTGGTGATTCAGTCGGTCGATGGCAAACTCGCAGGACTGAAGGCGAGCGACGGTGCGCGGGTTTGGGTATATGACCGCAGCGTGCCGGTATTGTCGCTACGCGGTACCAGTTCGCCGATGTTGGTGCAGGGCGCCGTCATTGCTGCGGGCGATAATGGTAAGTTGGCCGTTGTGGACCTGGCGCGCGGCCTGGTCGGTTGGGAAACCAGCATCGCGGTCCCGCGCGGCCGCTCCGAACTGGAACGTATGGTCGATATCGATTCGCAGCCGCAGGTCTGGGGTGGGACGATCTACACCGTTACCTATCAGGGCCAACTTGCCGCCGTGGAGGGTAATACCGGACGCATACTCTGGACGCGGGATATGTCCTCGGCCGTGGGACTGGGCGTGGATTTCAGCAATGTTTATGTGACCGACGAAAACAGTGAAGTCTGGGCGCTGGAACGCGACAACAGCGGTTCGATCTGGAAGCAGGACAAGCTCAAGCGCCGTGCGCTGACCGCGCCCGTGGCCATTGGTAACTATGTCGCGGTAGCCGACTTTGAAGGATATGTGCATGTGCTTTCACGCAGTAACGGTGAAATCGTCGGACGTGAGCGTACTGATAGCAAGGGCGTGCTTGCCCCCTTGGTTGTCAACGGTGACACCCTGTTCGTGTATGGCAATGGCGGTACGTTAAGCGCGTACAAAATAAGCGACTAGGTCTGAGATTCCAGGAGCGAGGCAATGTATCCTCGCTTCTGCCACACCTGGAAAATCCTCACCTAGATCCTCGTTCCTAGAACCTAGAGCCTTAATCAATGCTCCCCGTTATTGCACTTGTCGGTCGTCCCAACGTTGGCAAGTCCACCTTGTTCAATTTCCTCACGCGTACCCGCGATGCCAT
Organism: Gammaproteobacteria bacterium; assembly: GCA_018819175.1. Classification (GTDB taxonomy): domain Bacteria; phylum Pseudomonadota; class Gammaproteobacteria; order Thiohalobacterales; family Thiohalobacteraceae; genus JAHJQQ01. The sequence continues at coordinate 91,910 of JAHJQQ010000025.1, read as the reverse complement.
TGTCGCGAATGTGCCGGGGTTGACGCGTGACCGCAAATACGGCGAAGGGAAACTCGGTTCGCGTCCTTGCCTGATTGTCGATACGGGGGGTTTATCCGGTGACGAGATGGGCATTGATGCCCTGATGGCCAAGCAGTCCTGGTTGGCGGTCGAAGAGGCCGATGCGGTGATGTTCCTGGTCGACGCACGCGAAGGTCTGACCGCCACCGACGAGGCCATTGCCAAGCGCCTGCGCCGTGCCGGCAAATCGGTGCAGCTGGTGGTGAACAAGATCGACGGCTTGAACAGTAGCATCGTCACTGCCGATTTTCATCGCATGGGCTTGGGCGAGCCGGTCGCTATCGCCGCTGCGCACGGTCAGGGCGTGCGTGAACTGATTGAAATTGTGCTGGCGACATTGCCGCCGGAAGAAAAGGTCGATCCCGCGCTGGTCGAGGACGACAGCATCCGCATCGCGCTGATCGGTCGCCCCAATGTCGGCAAATCCACGTTGGTGAATCGGATCCTCGGCGAGGAGCGGGTGATTGCCTTCGATCAGCCGGGTACCACGCGTGACAGTATCTTCGTGCCCTTCGAGCGCGATGGCCAGCGCTACACCCTGATCGATACCGCCGGCGTGCGCCGCCGCGCGCGCGTCAGCGAGGCCATTGAGAAATTCAGCATCATCAAGGCGCTGCAGGCCATGGAAGCAGCGCATGTGGTGATCCTGGTGCTGGATGCCCATGAGGGTATTTCCGAACAGGATGCCACGCTCGCCGGTTATGCGGCCGACTCCGGACGCGCCTTGGTGGTGGCGATCAACAAATGGGATGGTCTGGAATCGGATGCGCGCAACTGGGTGCGTCAGGAATTCGATCGCCGCCTGCAGTTCATTTCCTTTGCGGAAACCTATTACATTTCCGCACTGCACGGCAGTGGCGTTGGCGATCTGTTCAACGCGGTACGCCGCTGTTATGCATCGGCGACTGCGCATTTTCCCACGCCACATCTCACCCGAATTCTGGAACAGATGGTGTTTGCGCATCAGCCGCCGCTGGTGCGCGGCCGGCGCATCAAGTTGCGCTATGCGCATCAGGGTGGACAGAACCCGCCGACGATTATCATCCATGGTAATCAGACCGAGCGGGTGCCCGAGGTCTATCAGCGTTATCTGTCAAACAGCTTCCGCAAGGCTTTGGATCTGGTCGGAACGCCATTGCGCATCGAATTCCGCACCGGTGACAATCCTTATAAGGATCGCATCAATAAACTCAACCCACGTCAGATTCAGAAACGCAAACGGCTTATGCGGCATAAGAAGTAGGGTCTGCATTAAGGGCTCAGTATCGAAGGATGGGTGAAGGCGATTTATGCCGTAACCCATCTTTTTGCACGCGCACCTAACTCGAGACTGCAGACACCGCAATCACTCACATTGAAGACTCGATGGATCGCAAAAGGGTTGCAGTGCTTGGCTGTGCTGATGGGGCTTCATACCTGATCGCATAAGTAGCGACGACCATCTCAGCGCACAGTGGAGAAGGTGAGTAACAGTTTGAGCCCCATTATATTACATGGGCAGCAGAGGTCTGTGGCCAGGTAGAAGGTCTTGATACTCTGTGTGCACGGATGTGGGATGAGAGTATGCTGACTTATAATACGTCACCGCAGGACCATCGCCTGTGCGATAAATGTGGCATCAGACGGAAATGTGCTGACCGTAACTGATAACTCCTCTCCACAAAATGTGCCATCCTGGCTAGGAATTCCAGCTTCATAAAATACGGCAAACTGCGGACGAGAATGCAGACACGCCGACAGTGTTGTATGCTCTGACGCGGAAACAGACCTGTTCGCCAGCCTGCAGGTTCAGGTTTTTAGATGACGTCGTATAGGTGGTTGATGTGCCCGGTACAGTAGACGCAAAGGTGGTTATGGTACTTGCCGTCGCACCATAATAAACATAATAGCCCAGTGCAGTCCCCGCACTTGCATTCCAGGAGAGGTTGAAGCTTTTGTTGGTCTGGTCAGTGCATTTCCAACAGGAGAGATTGATTGACACCGTTGCCGTGGCCCGATCACCATCTGCATCCATAATCTGATACGTGAAATTGTCTGTGCCCGTGAAATCGCTTTGAGTAGGCAGGTACCAGATCAGGCTTCCAACGACATAGACCTGCCCACGGGACGGCCCTTTGATTATGCTGAGCGATATCGGCGTATCCGCAAGACCTGAGTCATTGGCCAGCGGTTGAATCATCACGCCACTGTCGTTTGAGGTGCTGGCGCTGTCATTTCTCGCCACCGGAACGCTGTCGGCATGCATTGTCGTAGTGGTATTGACGGGCACAGTACTGCCTGCAGCATACGCCTGCCCCACTTCTGTGCCACTGAACGCGTAATCATAGATGGCGAGTTGATGGTACGTGCCCAGCCAGGGACGGCCGCCGTTCAACTCATTGCCCAGTGCTAGCCGATAAGTGTTGTCCCAGTTGCTGAAATTGCCATCAATGGTCGTCCGTTCCTGTTTGACACCATTAATAAACAGCTTGACTTTACCACTCGTATCGCGGCTGTAGACCACATGCGTCAGGTCGGTGTTGAGCGTGCCTGCAGGGGTGGATATTTGTGGCGTCCCGTTTGCGTTTGTTTTGGTTGTACGCAGTCGTCCAATGTAGCTGATCTCCTCTTGGCCGAGAGTGATGTTGCGATTGTGAGCATCCTTGGACAGGGTGAGGATGCGCGCCGGACCATTTTGCGTTGTGTTGGCCGGCTGGACCCAAGCCTCGATCGTAAATGCATTGCTGGCCTTAAGCGCATAATTTATTTTGGTGGCTGCTGTACTGGAAGCAATCATTGTGGCGGCATTGATCCTCAAGCTGCCGTTGACATTCCAGGTCACGGCTGTGGGGTTTGCAATGGTGAGATTCAACGGTTGTCCTGTACCACTGACATCATTAACCGTACTGCCGAGCCCTTCATTGAAGGTGTAAAGGACCAGTGGCGCGTTTCCTGCCATTGCCAGGTTAACGAAGCCGGCTGTTGCGAGGAGGCAGCTTGCGAGTATGTAATGCAAGATGGATCGGGCGGCTATGTGGCGGACAATGCCGGATAAATCCGACAACATTTTGGCGAAAGTAACGGTAATTACAGGTGGATTGGCAGCATACGGCATGACATACATTTTCTCTTGGACTGAATATGCGGCGCATACTACCAACGTGATATGTCGATACTTGTGACACCTGTCTCATTACGGCTTATTGCCGCGCAATAATGTTGAATCACATTACCTGTATGGATTTTTTTTATCCGGCTTGATAATGACCACAGTAGGCTTTGTGCTCTCAGCCAAATCGCAGGATGGCTGCGGTAGACACATATGACAGATTTATTACACATGACACTCCATCAGTACTGATGTCAGATCGTGAGTAGCATTAGGAAAAATAATCCCGCTGTGACGAGCGGTATGCTGAGAATTAAGACTGATGATTTGAAACCCATTTCATAATGAAGAATCAGGGTAATTGAAAACGCTATGACTTGAACGGATATATCAATCGACGAAGCAATAGGTTTTAATTTGAACGAGTAGAGTGATCCTGTAGTAGATGCATATGTGTTAGCCCATGTTTCCGGTCAGGCTATCGTGTAACACCTAGCCCATTGCATCCAGGTCCGTCATGTCGGGTGCCGCATTGCTTGGATGCGAGGGACTGGACTCCTGCCATGTTTATCACGCCCATCTTGACGTCCCCCGAACTTTTCGCTAAATAGTGCGCAACTATTCACAGGCCAGGCGAGGGCCAATCAATGTTGATCGTTCCAACCTATCTCGAAAAGAGTGAGATCCACGGCTTTGGGGTTTATGCCAAAGAGGCGATTCCGAAGGGGACCAAGGTGTGGGCTTACCATCCGGTGTTCGATATCCGCATTTCGCCGGAGGAGTTTGCCAAGCTGCCACCCTCCAGTCAGAAGGAAATCGAGATCCATATGTATGAACCTGAGGTAGGTGGTGATTATTATTACGAGACCACCATGGGTAAATACATGAACCACTCGCGCGAGCCGAATGTGGATTTTTCGGTGATTTACGAGGGCTGGGCGACCCGTGATATACAGGAAGGCGAGGAGCTCACCTGCGACTATCGGCACTTCAGCGCCGATGTCTCAGAGATTCCCTATATCTGACCTATATCTGATTGGATTCGCCGGAAAAGCGGAGGGTCAGTAATACTAAAGGGGCGTGCCTGGCTGGCACGCCCCTTTTTAGTTCTTTAGTTCGACCTGCTCAGCGTCGGTTACTTGGCCTCTTCAATGACCTCAAAGGCCGAGAACTCGACGACGGTGCGACGGTTTGGCCCCAGACATTGGATCAGCGCATTGCCGGTTTTGCCTTCGCAATTCACCACCGGGTCTTTGGGACCCATGGCCGTGGTTTCGATAATCTCCGCCTCGATGCCCTTGCTGACCAGATAATCCTTGACGGCCTCGGCACGGCGTTGCGAAAGCTGCATGTTGTAGGCCTCGGTGCCTATCCGGTCGGTATAGCCGGTGATCTGCAGGCGCGGATCATTCTTGCCTTGCATGTGGAGCGCCATCTCGTCGAGTTTGGCCTTGCCTTCGGGGCGCAGGTCTGCCTTGTTGAAGGCGAAATAGGCGTCCGATGCCAGATTGATGCGCTGCACGGTACGGCGCGGTTCGGCGACGACGGGCGCCGGTTCAGGTGCTGTGGCGACCTGATTCGGATCGCATTCGGCGTTGGCGTTGTCTTTGCTCCAGGATGAGGTACGCCAGCATTCGCCGAAATTGCTACGCACAACCGAGTTGGTTGAGTCGGCGGCATAACCTTCCAATTCGGAGGCCGAGGCCGGCATGGATAGCAGCAGTCCGGCACAAGCCAGCGTTGCTGCGAGTCCGGCGGTGACGGCATTCAGGGGTTTGAGGGTTTTCATGTGCGATCTCCTTCGCTGTGCGGTCGTTGTGTTTTCGAATAGGCATTCGCGGGAGGGCGGAGCAGGTCCCCTGGATGATCGATGCCTTTGTTGGAAAAGCATAGGAGCTGTAGCGTAACTGTCAAATGCAGTGGCCTGGGTAGCTGCAAACTTGATTAAACGCAAGGCGCCGCATCGTTATAGAGTAGGTTTGAAACGCTTGAGGTAGACTGTTCTGGAGAATAGTAAAACAACCGCTTACGGACGCTATAGCCGTCTTTGCGACAAGATGGATCGAGGATAACCATGCCGATACCCCGCTTTCATCTGGCCTTTCCGGTGACCGACTTGGCGATGACGCGGAATTTCTATGCGGGTTTGCTGGGCTGCGCGGTGGGGCGTGAAGACACGCGTTGGATCGATTTTGATTTCTTCGGTCACCAGATCTCCGCACATCTGGTCGACGCGATGCCTGCCCCGGGTCCCACCAATGAGGTGGACGGCAAGGCGGTTCCAGTGCGCCACTTCGGTGCCGTGCTCGATTGGAAGGACTGGCACGCTCTGGCCGAGCGTCTGCGCCAATCCGACGTTGCGTTTCTGATCGAGCCACATATCCGATTTGCGGGGCAGGTGGGCGAGCAGGCCACGCTGTTTATCGAGGATCCGTGCGGTAATGGCTTGGAGTTCAAATCATTCAAAGATCCGCAGCGATTATTCGCGCGCTGATCTGAGGCAGCGCGAGCATGCAGAATGAGCGCAAGGCACATTGGGAGCAGGTATACCGCGACAAATCCCCCCTGGAGGTGAGTTGGTATCAGACGGCACCAACCCTGTCACTGGAATTGATTCTGGCGAGCGGGATCGATCGTGATTCACCCTTGATAGACGTCGGTGGTGGCGCTTCGACCCTGGTGGACAATCTGCTGGCCTGTGGCTTCACGGCCATATCCGTATTGGATATATCCGCGCAGGCATTAGCGCATGCCCGTCAGCGTCTCGGGTTGCAGTCGCAGCAGGTGCATTGGATAGACGCGGATATCACCCGGTTCGAACCCACCGAGCGATATGCCCTTTGGCATGACCGTGCGGTATTTCATTTTCTTACCGAAGCGGACGATCGACTGCGCTACCGGCAGGCACTGGCGCGCGCCCTGAAACCGGACGGTCAGGTCATCATCGGCACCTTCGCGCCGGGTGGTCCGCTGCGCTGCAGTGGTCTGCCGATTGTGCAATATGATGCCGCAAGCCTGCAGGCCGAATTCGGTGCAGCCTTCGAGTTAGTGGAAACCCGTAGCGAAACGCATCGCACCCCGTCCGGCAAAGACCAGCTGTTCAACTTTTTCCGCCTGTTGCGTCGTCTCTGACTCTCAGCTCACATTTACCACTACCCCCTTTAGTTCCTCGAACATTCTGCTAGCATGCTGATAAGCCCCGGATGGGGGGGAGAGCGAGGAATGGACTGTGACAGCCTTACTGACAGGAATATTGACACTCATGACCCTGGCGATGCCGGTATATGCGGCCCCGCCGGTCAAGGACGAGCCGCCACCCTTGACCTATCAGATCGTCTCAGTACGGCTGACAGGTGGCGGCACTGACGAGCTCGGCAGCGTTTTGCTTGAACAGCAGACCGGCCGCAGCTGGGTGCTGGTACAACGCGGAAGCGCACCGCCTTCGTGGCAGTCATTGTCTTTTGATTCGGGCTTTACACTGAATCAGCAGTTGGTTCCGCCGGATCTGACGACGCCGCGACCGGGCTCGACGAAATAATTCTGACATTCACGGGCGCGCTCCCTGCGCGCCCAGATATTTTCCCAGACATTTTCCCAGACAATTTCCCGGAAACCTGTAGTCTGGTGGCTGATGTATGTGGTGCACTCAATAAGGAGGCTGCCATGTTCGCTGTTATCTTCAGAGCCGTGACTGACAAACTTGATGGTGACTATGAACCGACTGCCGAACGCCTCCGTAACTTGGCATTGGAGCGTTTTGGTTGCCGGGAGTTTTTCGCGCTTGCGGAGGGTAATCAGGAGGTCGCTATTTCCTATTGGGATACTGAGGAGCAAATCAAGCGCTGGAAACAGGATGCCGATCATCTGCTTGCACAACAGCGTGGCTGCAGTCAGTGGTACAGCGACTACCGTGTTGAAGTGGTGGAGATCAAGCGGATGTATGGGAAGAGTGAGTGTATTGGCCGCATCTGGAACGCCTCTGATGTGTCTGTATGCCGTAGCCTTCGTTGAGTGCGATGCGCCGATATTTCTTATGTGCTCAACACGGCCCACACTTGTAGGCCAATGCACTATCGGAGGGTTATAGGTTGTACCAGGAAGAGGGGGTCTTGTCTCGCGCCTCAACAATTCACATTGCTGCCGCATGTGATGAAGCTTATGCAATGCCTCTCGCGGTCATGCTGCGTTCGTTGGCGGATAATCTTGGCGTTGGTCGCTCGGCCGTTGCCCACATCATGTTCGATACACTGTCATCCGTTGCCAGGACACGTCTGCAGGCGTCAGTCACCACGGATCGCCTGCATATCCAATGGATACCCGTAAACCATGCAGGGCTCGCATCGGTGTCTATGCCGGTTCGTGCCTATGACCACATATCCCCGGTAAGCTATTTTCGCCTGCTGCTTCCCGATCTGCTGCCTGCGGATCTGCAGCGCGTTATCTATCTGGACTGCGATCTGGCCGTGTTGGGTGATATTGGTATGCTGTGGGACATTGATCTCAATGATCATTATGTCGCTGCCGTACCGGAACTGACCACGGATTCACATCTCGTGTCGTCCCCGCAGGGTATCAGGCTCTGGCGAGAACTCGGCTTGGCCGCTGACCTCGAACAGTTCAATTCAGGGGTATTGCTGATCAATCTCGATAAATGGCGTGCCGAATTCGTCAAGCAACGGGCACTTATCTATTTGGAGAAAGCCGCGGACTGGTTGCGCTGGCATGATCAAGAGGCGCTGAACGTCGTATTCGCCGGCGCTTGGTTGCGCTTGGATGCTCGCTGGAACCTGACCATGCGACAGCTGATGAAAAGCGCGCCAGTGACCTATCAATCACCCTGTATTATCCATTATCACAGCGCCGAGAAACCCTGGCATGCCGGTTACCCTTTTGCGTTGGCCGATGTGTTTTTTGATTATCTGGATCGAACCGCATGGTCAGGATGGCGGCCAGAGTATCTGCCATTTGCACCTGTGCGGCGTTTCTTTAAACGCTTCGTGAAAGCCTTGCATAAGCGACAGCATGCGTTTCGGCGGCTGAGTAATGAACGGGCCGGACGGCTTCAGGGTGCGCAGTTGCTCGCATCTCCACTCACGCTGCTGGGGCGCCCGCCACCAGCGAATGTCGGTCCCGGCGAGATTCGAGTATTCATGGTTGCCGATGACTGCACGCCTGTGGCATGCGCGCTCATCGAACACTACCTGGCCTCGGGCGCTGACCGGGTCGTGTTGGCAATCAATGCAAGCGTGGCCGACACATGGCGATCATTTGCGGACGTGAATTCGCAGGTTCACCTTGTCCTGCAGGGCACTTTATCCTTCGACGAGATCCTTCGCGTCATGCTCCACAACTACGGTCAGGGGCATTGGTGTCTGCCGGCGAGACCTAATGAGTGGCTGCGGTTCCCCTGCGATGATCAACTGACATTGACTGCGCTTACCCGTCATCTTGACGCGCAACATTGCACGGCGCTCATGTCCCGGCGGGTAGAACTGCTCGATGCAAGCAACGCTGTGGTTGAAGACCTCACGCGGTGCGGAACATTCTGGGTTTCAAATGAAGCTGTGCACAAGCTGCCTATGACAGAACGCGACATGATTTCCAATCGCATCTTCGTTGCGAACAGCTATGTCGTCCCGAATCAATTGGAATCCGCCCCATATGCCGCCTTTAGGTCGGTAGTCTCACTAGTTAAATACACATCGGATATGTTGATCGGCCCCAATTTTCGGAGCGCGCAGGGTATTCATGTGTCTGACATAGAGGGCGTGATGTTGCAGGGTCAAACCGGCGCGCCATCGCGTATCCACTGGCGCGCACTTGAGAGCGCCGGACTACTCCGCGCATCCGAGCCGTTGGCGCGCATCGCTATGCTGGAAACGCCCCCGCCTTGAAGCTGCGTTTCAGATGATCCGCGAGGCGTATCGCCAGGGCGACGATCGTCAGGGTTGGATTCGCATAGCCACCGGTCGGGAACACGGAACTGCCGGCAATAAATAGATTGCCGATGCCATGTACCTGGCAATTCGCATCGACGACGCCCTGTCTAGGGTCAGTGTGCATGCGCGTGGTGCCCATGTGATGCTTGCCACCGGTCATGGCGAGTGGCCAGCCGGTCTCGTCGACACGGTCGTGAGTAACTAATTCACCGAGCCCGAGTCTCGAGAATTCGCCTCGCAGCACGTCCATCAGGCGATAGTAGCCTTGACGATCGCGCTCATTGAGTTGCCAATCGACATCGATACGCGGCATGCCGAAACGGTCTTTCCGACCATTGAGCGTGACACGGCTGTTCCGACAGGGCGTCATTTCCAACGCCACACGGATGCCCGGAACCCGTTGCCTGTGGGCAAGGCTGCCCAGCTGACGTCCCAGTGTCTTCGCTGTACTTCCGAAGTCACTTAGCAAATCGGCAATGTCGGTGATAAGTTCCGAGCTGGGCGCTTCCCGATGCCGCAACACATCAATCAGGTGATTGAGCGCCAGGCCGCCGCGTGACATGTACTCAGGCAGCGTCTTGTACTTGTCGCGACGGACCAAATACAGCGCTGCACCGTTAAGACCCTCGCGGTGACGCGTGGCCTCGCTCAGCGACAGCGCCAGATGCGAGCGTTGCTCGCGACCGACCGTTGCATAATCCCGTATCACAAAGTCATCCAGCTTGAAGTCCGGGGATTTCGGTTCGAAGTAGCCGGGAAAAAAGTAGGCATGGTCCATGAAGTACCGGCCCACCAGATCGTGCATGTTGCCGATGCCGGTGTTCATGACCCGGTTCGACGCAAGCAGCAGGCGCACATTCTCAAGGCCGCCGCAGGCCAGGACATAGGCCTTCGCCTGTAGCAGAATACTACGGCCATTCAGGGTTGCCAGTTTCAGATGTCGAACCTGTTTCGTGTCCTCCTGCAGGACAATCTCGACCAGATTGGCATTGAGATGCACCTGTGTATCAGGCGCGCGTTCAAGCGCTTGTCGATAGGCCGCACCGAAGTTCGCGGGATAGCTGAAGCGATAGACACGGGTCGTCAACGCGGTGTCCATTCCGTGAGATGTGCTCAGGGTAGGCGGGTCGTAATCGTACGGACCCAGATTGCAGACTTCCTGAGCACGCCGGTAGTAAGGTTCAATGTGTGCGTAATCGAACGGCCAGCCGCTATAGGGAATCGCCTCACGCTGCTCGAAATCGATAGGGTCCAGTGGCCGGCACTGCCCGCCCCAGCGAGTCGTCGATCCGCCGAAGACACGAAACCTCGAGAACACTGTCGAGAAATTCCGCTTGCCGGTATTCCGACCGAGATACAGAAACTGCGGGCGATGGCGGTATTTGATATCGCCACTCTCGATTAACGCGACGCGTAATCCGGATCCGCTGAGTTCACGCGCCAGCGCGATACCGGCCGCACCCGCACCCACGATGCAAATATCGGTGTGTATTTGATGAGCATCATGACTGCGCGTATCGGAGAAGATCATGCTCAGTTTTCCTTGCGTGGCGAGAGCAGGCTCTGACCACGGAACGATACGGGCACCGGTAAACCGAGCAGCTCATAAACGGTTGGCGCAAGGTCCAGAATATCGGCGCGTTCGATACGCCCACCCGGCTCGAATGCGTCGCCGCAGGCCAATACAAATCCAGCCGGGCGGTGATTGCCGCCACGGCCCTGCGGATGGCGTCCCGGTGTCGGCCAGGGAATCGCGCCGTAGCGTGGTGAGACGATGCGTCGGTGGCGATAAGCCGAGCCGGGGGTCCAGTGCACGATCATGTCCGGTATCAGAGCACGCTGCGCGCCATTCGGAAAGATCTCGTCGGTCATTGCGACGGATTCGACCAGCGGTTCGCCGCTATCCTCATCGACAAACGTTTTCAGTCCGTCGGCAATCTGCTGGCACAGCCGCTGGTATTCCTCTCCCGGTGCCACAATGCCTTGAGCTTCGCGGCCGCGCAGATTGATACGGATGTAACCATCCAGATCGCCAAAGGCCGCGAACGCACGCGTTGTAGACCAATCGATATCGCCGGTACGCCAATACAGCGTGAGTTTGTCCTGTATCCAGTAAGGCAGGCGTGCCTTGACGCGGCTGCGGAATTCATTTGGGATGAGTGCGCGAAGCCGGTCGGAAAGCCTTGGCTTGCGGAGCGGTTCCCCCGCGCTCGCCTTGTCAGCAAGAATGCGGCTGAGCATTTCGGGCATCACATCGGTACGCGACGCATTGGGTCCCATGCCATGCAAGGAGAACATAATAATGTTTGCATCCGGCCCCGCCTGCTGGATAACCTGGCCGATCGCTGCATCACAGGCGATATAAACATCGCGCAACGCATTGCCGAGTTCCATCCTCTTCTCTGTTGTCGCCGAACCTTTCAGGCCGCTCAGATCCCATAATTGATGCCCACCACGGTGCGTCGATGAGAAGCAGACAATACTGAGATCCCAGGGATGGGTCCGCATCAGCTCGACACCGAGTTCACCCACCAATCGCGCCGTGTTAACGCACTGATCACGGACCTCTAGAAGCTGATCAACCGTGAGCGGATGCGTGACCTCCGGGTCGAAGGGTGCCGTGCCGAACTGGTCTGTGATGCGGCTTAGCAGATCAGGTGGACTTGACGCAGGCGGTTCGAGGATTTCGTGCGTCGCCCAGCCCGATACTTCAATACCAGCATCGCCATCGGGTGCGTAGGCCTGCGGTACATCAATGGCGATGACGCGTTGCCCGCTCCCCGCCAGTTCGCGCCAGAATGGCCGCAGCGGCAACCAATCCCGCGAAGGGCGGGCGTGTGCCATCTTGTCGGGTCGCCAGACCAGAAAGTGGTACATGCCGTGATCGACGGGCGTCTGGCTCGTGAAAAAACTTTGCCAGGGCGAGCCGACCAGCCAGCGGGCCGTCGAGCGCATCGGTCCGAAGGCACCACGTTCACGTAACGCGCGCAGATTCGGCAGCAGCCCCGCGTCCATCCATTGCCGCACAAGACTGAGCTCAGCGGCATCAAGACCAATCATCAGGACTGGCTTGTCGGTTGCAAAACCGCTTCCCATTCAAAGATTCTCTCGAAGCAGGTAGACTCAATAATACTTCTGTGGACCGGTTGGCATCCGGTCTCTAGTGAATATCGCGTATGACAACGTGGACATTATCACAACACTAGCCAGGTATCATACGTCACATGAAACGTATCGGCATCGACTTATCTCTGGCCGCGCTCGGCCACTTTCTCGAGAAAAGCATCGGGCTGGTCGTGATCACCATTCTGGTCAGACATATCGACAAGGTGTCGATGGGCCAGTTTTTCTATGCAATCAGTGTCTGCAGCATTGTTGCGATGCTTACCGAACTGGGAACCAGCCGACACCTGGTCCGGGCGGTGGCGGGCGATACCGGGCATGCGGCGGCCCACCTTCAGCAAGTGCTGCGCTTACGTTTGCCGCTGCTGTTGATCGCGCTCGTTCTGGTTAACCTCAGTGTTTCCCTGGTCGCGCCATCGCTATCCACTATCTTTCTGTTCTGCTCGATCTATGTTCTCGCCGGTGACCTCTATTATACGTTCAGCGCCACACTGCTGGGTATGCGCGCAGTGGCGGCACGCGCGCTTACCGGCCTGATTGGCCCGTGCGTGCTGCTCTTGATCGTGCCGTTTGCGGCTTATCGTCAGTGGTCCTTGGAACAGATAGTGATCGCCTATGCGCTGTCGTCACTTCTGATGACGGGCATCAGCTGGCGCTTCACGCTGCGTCGGGTCGGTCGCAAGGTGGGCGGCGCGGTCACAAGCCTGCGCGAGCTGCTCGGCAGCTCGTTACCCTTGTTCATTCTGGGCCTGCTGATGCTCGCACATGCGCGCGCCGATGAGATCATGCTGGCGAATCTCCGCAACTTCAGTGAGGTCGCCGCCTATGTGGCCGCGTACAAGCTGGCTGAGGTCTCCCGCACACTGATCCGTCCGATCACGATGGTGTTCTTCCCGATTATGAGTGCCACATTAGTCGAGCATGGCCCGGGGCGTTATCGCCGCGACGCGCGACGCTTGATCGGTGGTTCCGCCGCAATCGGTTTGCTGGTCGCGTTCGTTGTGATCCCGCTCGCGCCGTTCATAGTCCCGTGGATTTTCGGCGCAGCCTACAGCGAGGCGACTGTCATCACCCAGATTCTGTTTCTGGTGACGCCGGCGCTTTTCATCGGGCAGATGGCTGTAACCGTGGCGAATGCTCTGCGTCTCGATCGTCCCGCCATCGGCATCGTAACGATGGGCCTTATCGCCAACATCCTGCTCAATGCCATGATCATCCCGCAGTGGGGCGCGATCGGCGCCGCCTATACGACGGTCGCCACGGAATCACTGATTGCCGTGGGATTGTTGTTCGTCATTGAGAGGGGGCTCAGAGAGCGGATCAGTGCGCACGCAGATGCTGATGAGACCAGACTGTCCGAGAGGTGGTCATGAGTTCGGGACGACGGTTACGCATTGCTGTGGTCGCTGCCTGCCCGTTACCGGCGGCTCGGGGCACGCCGATCCGGATTTTTCGTCTCTCGGAGGCTTTGTATGAACTCGGGCATGATATTCATGTCGTCACCTATCATCTAGGTCAACAGCAGGTACCACATAATTTTCATCTGCATCGGATCAAAGAGCTGAGCTGGTATTCACGCACGCAGGCAGGACCGAGTTATCGCAAGCTGGCTGTTGACCTTTACTTGGCCAAGAAGCTGCGCGAAGTGATCGACCGAGAAGCGATTGAAGTCATTCATGCGCACCATTTCGAGGGGCTGTTAGTCGCGTTGCTCGCGCGCCGCAACCGTAAACTGCCCATTGTCTTCGATGCGCATACCTTGCTCGGCACGGAGTTATCATCCTATGCGCTGGGCATGCCTAGTAAAATCAAAACAGTGCTGGGTCGATTCCTCGACCGGCAACTGCCATGTCGCGCCACGCATGTCGTCGGTGTCAGTCAGCAGATCCGCGATACGCTCGTCGCGATACAGGCCGTGGAGGCCCGCAACATATCGGTGGTTCCCAACGGCGTCGAACTTGACCATCTCGCTTCGGGGATTGAAAACGAAAAGACACATGCTGGAAAGGTGCTTGTCTTCACGGGAAATCTTGCGCCGTATCAAGGCATCGATGTGATGCTTACCGCTTTCGCCGCCGTCTGCCGCGAACGTGACGATACGTTCTTGCACATTGTCAGCGGCGATACCTTCCAGGCGTTCGAGAGAATGGCGGAACAACTGGGTATTCGTGACCGAATCAAACTTTTCCCGGAGGCTTTCACAGCACTCCCCGACATTCTGGCGAATGCTGATATCGCACTGAACCCGCGCATGGATTGCGATGGGGTGCCGCAGAAACTGCTCAATTACATGGCAGCCCGTTGCCCGATTGTCTCGTTTGCGGGCTCTGCTCGACACCTCGAGCATGCAAAGTCAGGCTGGGTTGTGGACCAGGCCGATCCACAGGCGTTTGCCGAGGCCATTCTCGCACTGCTCGACGATCCGGCGCTGGCGCGTCGGCTGGGCGAGACTGCGCACGAAGTCGCCAAGGCCACGTTAAGCTGGGAGGCGTCGGCGCGTAAGATAGAAACCATTCTGCACGACGTGATAGCAAGAGCATGAGCATGCTGCGCGAGTCCGTCGATGTCACCGCCATTGTCATCAATTTCAACGGTGGACACAAACTTCTAAGCTGTGTCGATGCATTGGCCGCGCAGTCCGTTCCCTTGTGCGCGATCATCGTCGTTGATAATGGATCGACGGACGACAGCCTGGCTTCCGTCGAACAACGCCACCCTGATGTGCGTATGCTGCGCTTGGGCGAAAATCGCGGCCTGCCAGCGGCCCGCAACGCGGGACTCGCGGCGGCCCATTCACACTCTGTCGTGCTCCTCGACAACGACATTTACCTGCGTCCCGACTGCATCGAGTCAATGCTACGCGCACAGCAGGCCGAACAGGCGACGGTTGTCTGTCCGCGCATCATTTTGTTTCCAGAGTGCAATCGCGTTCAGACCGACGGCGCCGAAAACCATTTCCTGGGGATCATGTCACTGCGGCACCCGGCGACACCCATGGCATCCGCACGTGAGGAACGGGTCGAGGTCAACAGCGCAATCGGCGCCTGCTATTTACTTGATCGGCAGGCGGTGGTGGACGCGGGCAGCTTCGACGCGCTGTACTTTTTTTATCTGGAAGATCTGGAATTCAGTCTCAGGCTGCGCGGCCTTGGTCACCGTTTTGTGTTCGAATCCCAAGCCGTCGCCCTGCATGATCGCGGCTCGGGAACGCCAGGACTCTCGTTCCGTGGAACCGGTGACTATCCTCTGCGTCGTGCCTACCTGACAATGCGCAATCGTCTGATGACGGTATTCATCCATTATCGCTGGCGCACGCTGCTCGCCTTAAGCCCGGCGCTGCTGCTCTACGAACTGGCGAACATAGCCTACTGTCTGAGGCGAGGCTGGCTTGCAGAGTGGGCGCGTGCCTGGATCTGGCTATGGCACCACCGTGGCAAGATTGCAAAGCGACGCCAGCGGATGTGTCGTTTACGCAAAGTCGCGGAGTCGGACATCCTCAGTGGCGGGACGATTCCATTTTCGGAAGGTTTGCTTCAGTCGCGATTTCAACACGTACTCGCGGGCGGTTTGTCGACACTGCTTAACGGCTACTGGCGGCTGGTAAGAATAGTGCTCCGGTAGGGGTTAGCCGGGCTTATTCTCATGCATCACGGTATCTGTCGGAGCAGTCGACGCACGACATCACGTATCCCGCAACAATACCGCGGGTGGCTGCGACAGGATCTTGCGTGTACCCCAGGCGCCGGCAATAGCCACAATCAGCAGTCCACCCATCGGCGCGGCGATCCATAGGGGCCACTTCCAGTGATAATCCAGATGGAAGATCTGCGTGTACAGCAGGGCGCTGATCAGTTCAGTGCCGATGGCGGCGAGCAGCCCGGCGAGTAATCCCAACAGTGCGAACTCGGCGAAATGGCTGCTGCGCACTTGTCGGCGGCTGGCGCCGAGCGCGCGCAATAACGCGCCTTCCTGGATGCGCTCATCGTGACTGGAGGCCAGTACCGCGAACAGCACGGCCAGGCTCGCGAGCAGCACGAACATCAGAATATATTCCACGGCCAGCGTGACCTGACCGAAGATGCGGCGAACTTCACCAAGCAATACGCCGACATCCAGGATGGTGACGGCAGGGAATTGGGCGACAAGTTGCTGCAATACGGCTTGCCGGTCGGGCGCCAGATAAAAACTGGTCATGGCGGTGCTGGGGAATTGTTCCAGCATGCCCGGTGGAAAGATCATATAGAAATTCGGTTGGAATGAATCCCATTCGACACTGCGCAGGCTTGTCACTCGCGCCTTGAGAGACTGATCGGCAATCAGGAACTCCAGTTCGTCACCGAGTTTGATGGCCAGCCGCTCGGCGAGTTTTGACTCGACAGAGACCTCCGCCAGTGCGGATGTGGTCGCAGCGAACCAATCGCCGGCTACGATACGGTTGCCCTCCGGTACGCTTGCGCTCCAGGTCAGGTTCAGATCGCGGTGCAGGGCGTTGTTGTCTTGTGCCTCTTTGCTCACCGCCGTGCGTACCGGCAGGTTGTTGATGGCAACCATTCGACCGCGCACCACAGGATAGACCGGCGCGCTGTCGATGCCCTCGGTGCGCAGCATGTCGGCGAAGGGGCCGCGTTCATGCGGCTGAATGTTGATGGCGAATTGGTTTGGCGTGTCCTCCGGCAGTTGTGTTTGCCAGCTGCTCAATAGATCTGTGCGCAACAGGGTGGTGAGACTCACGGCCATGATCACCAGTCCGAAAGCGAAGATCTGGCTGACGCTGGCCGCGCCTCGTCGCCAAAGACTATTGATGCCGAAACGCCAGGTGGCACCCAAATGTTCCCTCAGTCGTCGCAGGAGTGCGAGGAGGCCCAAGGCGAGACCCAGCATGAGCAACGCGCTGGCAGCCGCGCCACCGGCAACGCTCAAGGTGAGACGCAGATCTTCGGTATAGCGCCACATCAGCGCAAGCAGGGTGAGCAGGGCCAGGCCATAGACCACCCAGGCGCGCGCAGGCAGTGGTGCGAGATCGCGGCGCAGCACGCGCAACGGCGATACTTGACGCAAGCGCAACACGGGCGGCAGGGCGAAGCCGGCCAGTGTGATCAATCCGGTCGCAACACCTATGATCAGTGGCAAGGGTCCCGCCGGTGGTGGTGTCAGCGGTAACAGGCCGGCGAGCAGCTGCACGAGTCCCAGCTGTCCAAGCCATCCCAGCGCGGCGCCCACCAGGCTGCCACCCAGACCCAGTATCAGCATTTGCAGAAGATACAGCGCAACGATGTCGCGCTGTACGGCGCCAAGACAACGCAACATGGCACTCACATCGTAATGGCGTGCACTGTAGCGCCGTGCCGCCATCGCCACGGCCACGCCGGCGAGCGCGATGGCCACCACACTGGCGAGGCCCAGGTAGTGTTCGGCTTTATCGAGTGCGTTGGCAATGGCGGGGCGGCCGGTGCGTGCATCCACCAGCCGATCCTGATCGACTAATTGCGGTAACAGCCAGTCGCGGAAGCTGGTGATGTCTGTTGTCGTTCCGGCAAATAGATTGAAATAAGTCACCCGACTGCCGGGTTGAATAACCTGGGTGCGTGGTAAATCTTCCAGGCGCATGAGGACGCGTGGCGAGAGATTGAGAATGTTGCCGCCGCGACTCGGTTCAAAACCGAGTACGCGGGTGATGGTGAAGTCCGCTTCACCGATGCGCAGCGTATCGCCCAACTGCAATTTCAACATGGCGAACAGGCGCGATTCGATCCACAGCGAACCAGGCTCCGGCATCTGTACGACAGGTTGTTCCGGCCCGAAAGGTTCCGCGGCGACACGTACCGCGCCACGCAGCGGATAGTCGACACCGACGGCTTTAACGCTGACCAATTGCAGTCCGGCGTCGGCCACGGCCATGCTGGCGAATTCCACGGCGCGGGTGTATTGCAGACCCGTATTCAGCGCGCGCGCCAGCCAGTCGGGTTGTATTGGTTGTGATTGTTCCAGTACCAGATCCGCGCCCAGCAGGTCCGTCGTCTGTTGCGTCAGCGTCAACGCCAGGCGTTCCGAGAAGCCGGTCACGGCCGTGGTGGTTGCCGCGGCGATGGCCAGCGCGAACAGCAAGGCCTGTACTTCACCCGCGCGCCAGTCGCGATGCAGCAATCGCCAGGCCAGCCGCAGCGTTCGCATCATGCGCGGGTCTCCACGCAGCGCCCGGCATCCAATTGCAGATGCGTTGTGCAGCGGTCGGCGAGCGAGCTGTCGTGAGTGACCAGCACCAGGGTGGTCTGTTGCGCCTGATTCAATTCGAACAGCAGATCGATAACGCGCGCACCGGTATTGCGGTCGAGGTTGCCGGTGGGTTCATCGGCGAACAGCAGGGCAGGGCGGGTGGCGAAGGCGCGCGCGATGGCGACGCGTTGCTGCTCGCCTCCGGACAGTTGGCGCGGCGTGTGGTCCAGGCGGGTACCGAGACCGACGCGCTCCAGCCAGTCGCGCGCCTGTGGCATGGCATCCTTGCTGACGGTGAGTTCCAGCGGCAGCATGACATTCTCCAGCGCCGTCAGGCTGGGCAGCAATTGGAACGACTGGAACACAAAACCCATGTGCGCGGCGCGCAGGCGCGCACGACCGTCTTCATCCAGCGTGCTCAGACAGACATCTTCCAACCAGACCTCCCCCGCGCTGGGAACATCCAGGCCGGCGAGCAGTCCGAGCAGGGTGGATTTGCCGGAACCGGAGGCGCCGATGATGGCCAGACTGTCGCCACGGTTGATCTCGACGGCGACATTGTCCAGGATCGTTAAACTACCGGATTGGATCGGCACGGTTTTACTGAGATGGTGAGCGGACATGAGACAGCGGTTTGTCATAGTTATCCTATGGGGCTTGATGTGGTTGAGTCCCGCGTTCGCCAGTGCCGACGGCCGTGTTGATACGGGTGCCGGTACTGCTATTCCACGCATCCTGGTCGTCGGTGACAGCATCAGCGCCGCTTATGGTATCGAAATCGACGCGGGATGGGTGGCACTGCTGCAGCAACGGCTGCAGCAGCAGGGTTATCCGCATCGTGTCATCAATGCCAGCATCAGTGGTGATACCAGCGTCGGTGGACGCAGCCGGTTACCGGCGCTGCTGGCGCGCGAGCCGATCGATATCATGATCCTGGAACTCGGCGGCAATGATGGCTTGCGCGGCCTCTCGCTGGCGCAGACACGGGCCAATCTGCAGGCCATGATCGAGATGGCGCGCGCGGCTCAAGCACGTGTGTTGCTGCTGGGCATGCAGCTCCCCCCCAACTATGGTTCCACCTATACCGCGGCCTTCGCGGCTGTCTACACCACGCTGGCGCGGGAGCAGCGGACCGCGCTGGTGCCCTTTCTGCTCGACGGTGTGGCGACCGATGCCGATTTGATGCAGCCCGATGGCATCCATCCGCGTGCCGAGGCGCAAGCACGTTTGATGGACAATGTCTGGACGGCCTTGGTTCCGTTGCTGTAATCACTCGCTCAGGGCGAGTTGACGGGTTTTCTGGCCCTGATCAGCCGATGGGGTTAGAATCCGCAGCCAACTTGACACCCCGGCCAGGTCCGCCATGCTTGAGGTCAGCTTGACGCACAGTGGTCCGCCAATGGTTTACTGGCTGAAGGGCCATTTCCAGCACTGCATTGTGACCGTCTCGAGCGAGGCGCGTGAGGAATAAACCATGACTGAGACCACGGAGCAGGCAATGGGAACCAGTCTTCGCCCAACCCGGGGGGCACCCCGATCCAACAGTCCGTTACGCTCGCTGCTGAGTATGCCGGTGCCGCAGGCGGCGGCTATCATCGCCTCGGTGCAGATCGACAAGGCGCATGAAGCCTATGGACGGTTGAGTAAAAATCCCAGTCCCGAGGCACTGCACGATTTCCGCGTCGGTATGCGCCAGTTGCGCAGCACCTTCACTGCCTATCCGGAGGCCTTTCCGTCCCTGCCGAAGAAATTGCGCAAGCGCCTGCGGTCACTGGCCCGTGATACCAATCAGGCGCGTGATGCCGACGTACAGCTGGGTTGGCTGCTCAGCAGCGAACGCCAGATGCGCGGCGAGGCACGACTCGGCTACCGCTGGCTGGTGCGTCAGCTGGAACTGCGCGCCGCGGAGGCGCATCGGGTGCTGCGCGTGGACGTTCTGGAGGATTACCTCACTCTGGAACAGCAGACCCGTGCAGTGCTGGCGCACAATGAGAACCTCGATAGCCTGGATAGCGAAATGGATTCGCTCGGACATCTGTGTGGGGAGCATTTGGAAGAGCTGGCCAGCGAGCTGACCTATCATCTGCGGCATATCGAAACCCGTGAAGATGAAGATCAGCTGCACGCCGCGCGCCTCTGCGGCAAGCGTATCCGGTATCTGTTGACGCCCTTGCGCGCCGAACTCAAGGGCAGCGAGTCTGTCATCCGTCGTCTGCAGCGCTTACAGGATTTGCTGGGGGATTATCACGACGTGCAGGTATTTGGCGACCGACTGCGGCGCTTGATCAAAAAGGCCGCGCTGGAGCAGTCCGAGCGACTGTTGGAGCTGATGCTCAACGCCGCACCAGACGCGCGCACCCTGGGTCGCGAACGTAAACAGGATCTGATAACCGGTATCCTCGCGGTCGCCCGGGTGGTTGCCAAGCGAAAAGAAAAGCTTCTGCAACAGCTGGGTCAGCTGCAAGCCAATGGCGCTCAGGACCAGTTATCACACGATATCGCCATGCTGGCCGCCGGTCTGCAAGGTCATTCGGAAACATTGGCCGGGTAAGTCGGCACTGTTCAGGGATTGGACATCCCTTCGCGGCCAAGGCCGCTCCTGCACAAAAAAATCTTCGTAGCCTGGGTTGAACGCATGTGAAACCCGGGTTTCGCTCCGCTCAACCCAGGCTACGAAACCGCTGTTTTTTTTCTGTTTCAACTACCGCATTCCGTTGCGTGATGAATACGCTCCGTCGAGGCTGGATACTCGGCTAATTTTTCCGCTGGGCGACGGGGTCGCGGTATCAGTTCGCCACTGCAGTTAGGACAGCTGCCATTGAGGATTTGATCCGCGCAGGCAGCGCAGAAGGTGCACTCGAAGGAACAGATACGCGCATCAGGGGAGTCTGGCGGGAGGTTTCTATCACAACACTCGCAGCTAGGGCGCATTTGCAGCATGACTTTTTCTCCTGGGCACGTTTGATGTCCAATTCCGTTTGACCAGCCTGTAGCCCGGGCTTCGCTCAGATCAACCCGGGCTACGGGGATAACAGCGCCTTATATTGTAATCAGCACTCACTCCACAGAATGCAGTACAACGCCGCCGTTCAGCCAGGTCGTCCACTGGGCATGCACCGAGACATCCACGCCGTCGGCGCGGGCCTTGTCCTGCAGATAGCGCTGCAGATCGTGCATGAGCACGGAATCCATCAGCTCGATCTCTTGCTGTAAATGGCTGTGCAGCAGGCGATAGATGAGTTTCAGTTCTTCGAGATCATATTCTGTGATGGTCTTCATGGGGTCCAGCGCCTTGGTGGGCTATTAAGTTGGCCTGACAGGAGTGTATACCAGGACTTGCCGAGCTGCCCACCGCACGGCGACTGTGACTTTGTGGGCAGGGTACTGTATCTCGACGCGATTTTGCGCATAATCGGGTCCCAGCCCCATCATTGGATGCCAGCTCATGCATGATGAAGACAATAACCTGCCACCGAGTATCCGCAACTACGAAAAGCGCCGCTACCGTCATCGGCAGTTATATTGGCGGGCCATGGTCCCGATCACTGTGCTGCTGGTGGCGGGGCACTTCCTGGGGTATCTGACAGAGGCGTTATTGCTCGCAGCGGTCGGCGCCTTGGTTGTGCTGTTGGTGATGCTGCGCGAAATTATCGATGTGCTGGGTTATATCGGATGCCTGCAGCGTGATGCCGCGCTTGAACGCGAATCGATCCGCAGCGCGGTCGCCGAGTTGAAAAAGCGCTCAGGTTCAGACGAGAAATAACCTCCGGGTCTGATGTGTACGTAATTGCGCACGTCCCGTCAGATCCGCTGCTGGATCAAATAAATGATTCATCTGCCGCTATGAACGCATATTCTTTATTACAAAATCTGAGCCGCACGGACTAGTTCAATGGAGACGATGGCAATGAGAAGAAATCAAGGGGCGGGGCTGCTGGGTTTGCTGCTGCTGGTTATATCGGGCCTGGTGTTTGCAGAACCGATAATAGTCACCGGGCAGCGCTGCTTCGGTGCCGCCGGCGACAATTGCGCGGTGCGCAATGGCACCGTGCAGGAAGGCTATTGCATCGGCACCAAATGCCCGATCAGCGGCGGTAGCTGGGAACACGATGAATGTTGCTGGAAGAAGACGGTATTAAAGAAAAGTGGCAAATCCTGCACCGCTCCGGCGCCCGGCCTGCATGCTGGTGCCGGTCCTGCGCAGGTTTGTAACTCGGAATGGGTGAAGGCCTTGCAACGTACCGCCGGCGGTTGGAACTGGTGGCGTACCGTGGATACCTCGTTGCTGAACGGCAGTGGTAAGGTAGTGTTCAATCAATACTGCGCGGAGTCAGGCAGCCGAGTGCATGCAAAGGATGTGAAATATTGCTGCAGCAAGCAGGCCTATATGCCATCCAGCCCGGATGTCGCCGAGGCGCGCATCTGTCGTTGATTATAACCTGCGGTAATCACATCGATGCTGCTGTAGGTCGGATTCAGCGGCGCCAACCGCATGTCCGACAGCTTCAATGACGGTGTATGGATTAACTGTAGGGCGCATTAGCGCAGCGTAATGCGCCGAATGTTTCAATAAATTGGGGTCGGACCCGAATTCCACCGCCAAGGACGGAATTACGCATCGACAGTTACTAATTCGGCTCTGACCCCAATATATTCGACCGCCAATTTATTAAGCCGCCGCCGGACGCCTCCGCATATTCGTGCTCCAGAGAATGAACGCCGCCAGCAGCACCAATCCTGCCTGTACCGCCAGACCTTGCAGATTCGGATAGATGCCCAGCAAGTCGATGCGCGGGAAGCTGACCGGATCGATGGGCAGCTTGCCGGCCTCTTGCAGCGCCGCGATACCTTTGCCCGCAAAGATGATCGCCAGCACGAACATGAAAATACTGGTGGCCGAAAAGAACTGCCGCAACGGCAGACGCGTGCTGTAACGCAGGATCAGCCAGGACAGTAGGGCGAGCACCACCGATGCACTACCAAAACCGCTCAGTAACATCGTCTGAGCCGGGCCGTTGGCCTGCACCCACAATGCTTGATAGAACAGAATGGTCTCGAACACTTCACGATAGACCGCAATGAACGACAGCCCGGCCAGACCCCACAAGGTACCGGTGCTGAGCGCCTTCTGAACAGAGCCATCGATAAAACGTTTCCATTGAATGGCGTTGGTCTTGCTGTGCATCCAGAAACCGACATAGAACAGCACGGCCATAGCCACCAGGGCCGCGATACCTTCGGTGATTTCGCGACTTGCACCACTGAAGTTGAACAGAGTGACCGAGGCGATCCAGGTAAAGACACCCAGTACCAGTGCGCCCGCCCAACCGATATGCAAATAGACCATACCGTCTTTGCGTTCGGTTTTGATCAGGAAGGCAGCCAGCGCGGCGACCACCAGGATGGCCTCCAGACCTTCGCGCAGCAAAATGATAAAGGCGCTGGCGAAGGCCGCGCCGGTCGACAGGGTGTTGCCGCTCAGACGTTCGGCGGCCAGGTCGAGTAGACCGTGTACCTGTGCTGCCTTGTTATCCACCAGACTGATGGCATTGTTGCCGCGCACCAGATTACGGTATTGGGTCATTTCGGTTTCGATGCTGAGGCGCAATTCACCATCAACACTGTCGAGACCGTGTTCAACCAATTCGAAACCTTCCAGATAGGCGGCAACCGCCAACTGATAGGCCTCATCCTGCTTGCCCGCGCGATAGGCATCGCGACTTTCCATCAATGTGCTGCGCGCGAAGTCCAGCGGTGACGCATTGGCGAACAGTGTCTCAGGTTGACTGCGCAGATAACCCATGACGGCCGCACCGTCTTCACCGTAAGCGAGCTGTGCCTCATAGGGCGTGGTGATGGTGAAACGTTTGAGATCGGCAAGTTCGCTCACGGCTCCTTTGCTCGCGAGGGCTGCCTTACCTGCATTTGCAGTCGTTGTATCAACAGCCATCTGACCGACCAGGAAGGCCAGACTCCAGCGATCCGCTTCGCTCAGTTCGGCAAAGCCGCGCATGCCGGTATCGGCAACGCCAGCAGTGATGGTGCTATAGAGACCATAGAGAGTGCGCTGACTATAGCGCTCGGCATCTGTGAAATCCGTCGGTGCCGGTTCCATCGCGCGTGCCTGCAGGCTATCCGCTTGCCCCGTGAGTCCGTGACAGCTGGCGCAATTCTCGGAAAACAATTGGCGCGCGCGCGGCAGGTTGGGCGCCATGCGCGGTGTGACGATCACATTGAAGCTTGTGATCAGGCTATGACGCAACTTGGCCGAGAGGGCGGCGACTTGGTCCGGCGCTTGGCGATTCTCTACCATGTGCGCCAGCTGGCTGGCCATGGCCTGTATTTCAGCAACGTTGGTATGACGTGGGAGTTGTTGGGTCTGCTCAACAATGGCAACGCTGAAGTCGCGCATCTCGGCATACTCAGCCGGACTGATGATCTCTCCGTCTTGAATCGCACCCAGGTAATCGACGCCAACATAGTCAATGAGCTGAACCAGCTTGGGCAGGTCCGGAGATGCGAGTGCAAAACCAGGTAGGGCCAGCACGAGCAGCAGAGTCGCAAACAGACGTTTCATGTAAAACCTCGAAACATGGGAATAAGCAAGGGAACGTAAAATACAATGATTCGCATTTATAGTAAAGGTTATGGGCAGGGACTTTCCTAGATAAGATTTTCAACTTATTGATAAATTTGGTAGTTAATTTTTTTAGATCGGAGAGGGTTTTGACTCACGTTTAGGGGATGCCGATTCCTTTCCGATCCACAGGCAGCTTAGGCGAACAACAGCAGGCAGGTTCAGGGTCTGCGCACGACACGCGCAGACCCTGCGATCTAGAAATTCAGGGTCGTTGTCTGCCCTGCATTGATAGTAACGGTCGTGGTGCCTACGAACGTCAAAGTATCCTCTGCTGCCGGATCGTCCATGCCGGCGTCGCAGGTAAAGGCCGCGGTATAGGTTCCTGCCTCAAGGAAGGCGACCCGATAGCTGTTGTTGCTGTTCGCCCAATCGACAGGCGTGGTTGCCACGGGCTCTATGTCATTGCCATCGATGTTGACATCATCCGGTGTGGTGCCGGCCCCTTCGAACACATACACAGCGGCCTTATCACCGGAAATGCATTCGGCGCTGATGGTGCTGGGATCGACGCTACCCGCAAGACTGCCGTCCATGCTGTTATCCACCAGACGCAATGTCGGACGCAGATGATAGATGCCACCGGAGCGTTCATGTACCGATTTACGTAAATCGAAATCGATGGTGAACGACGTGGTGTTGCCTTCAGGAATAGTGATAGGACGGTTGAGTTTCAATCCCGACTGATCCCCGCTGGGGATGCGCAGCTCATGCGGTGTGCCACCGATAACGATGTAGGAATCGTCAGCCGGGTCGCCGCCTTGAGTGGCGTTTACCTTCAGACGCATCCAGTTATAGGTACCGGCATCCAGGATTTCGCCATCAAGCAGGACTTCAGCCGTGCCACCGTTCAATGCCAGCAGGTTGATACGTTTGGGTGAGGCAAAGTTGATATCAAAACTGCTGCCATTCGCAGGTTTTATTTCAATACCCGTGAATTCAACCCAGACGGCATCGGCATTGTCCACAGGCGCATCGGTAACACTCAGGTTCAATGTGCCGGTACTGCTACCACCGCCACCGCCACCACCACCGCAGGCAGTCAGTAACAACGCAATCGACAGTGGGAATAATGCGGCACGCAGGCCAGTCGGTAGTTTGCGAGTCATTGGGAAACCTCCGAAAAATATAAGGTGGCAACTTTTAATATAGGTTGATACTCAATTTGGACATGAGTGTCGGCAAATCACCGTATTCGATGTGAGTACATTGTCATAGTTCAGGAGAAATAGATCGTGGGAAATTCGGGGTAGGTTATGTAATCCGCAGACGAAGGTAATCGTCTGCGTCAGTATATGAAATTAACTAACTATTGATTTTTATTGGGAGAATTAGCGATTGGCGTCTTTGCCGGCAGAAACAGGAGTGGATCTACGCGTGTGTCATTGAGGCTTACACCCCAGTGCAAATGCGGTCCCGTTACGCGTCCGGTCTTGCCGATCGCACCGAGTAGATCGCCGGTTTGAACCAGATCGCCCGGTTTCACATCTATGCGGCTCATGTGGCAATACATAGTGATCAGGCCCTGGCCATGATCGATGAACACGGTATTGCCATTGAAAAAGAAATCCCCCGTGTCAGTCACACGCCCGGGGGCAGGCGCGCGAATGTCGGCACCCTCGGGCGCGGCGATATCCAATCCACTGTGCGGATTGCGCGGCTGATCGTTGAAGAAACGCCGTAATCCGAACGGGCTGCTGGTCGGGCCATCGGCCGGCCAACTGAAATTAGTGACCACTGACTGTTGATCGGAGAATTGGCTCAACGCCTTTTTGATGCGCACCGAGTCGGCGTTGATGCGTTCCATATCCTTGGCATTCGGCTCGACTTTGCGCTTGTCCTTGATGACCAGACGCTGGGTTTCGTATTCCTTGTCGGTGACGGTGAAGGGCAATTGCGCGCGTCGGCCATCGGTGTGTTTGACGGTCAGGTTGTAGGTGCCGGGTTTGGTTCCCAGGGCAAGGCCAACGACCGCATACCACTGTCCCTGCTCCTGCGTCACCAGCACACGTTTATTGCCGTAGTCCGCGCGCGGCGCCTGCGTATCCGTACCGAGTGCGACAACAGCAACGCCGCCCGGCACGGCCTCGGCCTGAGGTAACGCCTGGGCAAGGGCGGGGATGATAGCGATAAAGAATAATAGGGCGATGCGATTCATTAGGTGCATCTTAACACTGTGGCGTTGGGAGATTAAACTGGCAGTGATGTTTTCGGGGCAGCATGATGGTATAGCTGCCGAGTTAAGTTCAGTCTCTGGCAGTATCTACACGAGTTTATCAATGCCACTTCAGGCCTTTTTGAGCTATTAAAAAGGCAGAATTTTTACGTTTAGCTAGCCCTGTGTCAAAGGTCATCTCCTTCGCGCACTCGGCGCGCAGAGCAAAACTGACCTGATTCCGCATCTGCGAATGTACACTGTGAAGTCGCTCATGCATCATAAATTCGGTCATTTGTTGTGGTGTTCGTGGCGCCAGGTGGATAGTCAGCTGAAGGGGTTTGTTGACCTAAGGGAACCTCTGATTAATTCGCTGAAGTGGCATCTGCCGCGTTGCAGCTGGGCTCACAATACTCATTTACGCTGTGTAAACTTCGTTTTTTGTCTGTCTGTACCTTGCATCTGCTCACTTGATCAAACTAATCAAAGGTTCCATCGTGATATTTGCTTAACGATGCTGGTTATTCTCCGCTACTATTGGCGGCACTGTCGGTCAGTCTCTGCAAAGAAAAGGGGTACCATGAACTGGACAGAGAACGAAGAGGCGTTCCTGCGCAGCATCTGGGGCGATGCGGTCTATGAAAAGGTGCGTGATCGCACCACTAAAACGGATGCGGTATCAGTCAATGCAGTGGCTTCACCGGCTGGAAAGAATCCTGTTGAACCCGCTTCAGATAAAGCCAAATCGCCGCCTGCGGATGCTGAGATAGTGATGTTGCGGTCAGACGACCTGATCGGCCAGGCTGCAGCAAAGGCGGCGATCAATCAGGTGATCGCCATGGCGCGGGTTAATAACGAACGCAAGTTACGCGAATTGAAGCCCCATAAGGTGACTTTGCATGCAGTCTTTTCTGGCAATCCTGGCACCGGCAAGACAACCTTCGCCCGCTACTATGCGCAGGAGATACGTCAATTGGGGCTGCTCTCCAAGGGGCATCTGGTCGAGGTTACTCGCCATGATCTGGTTTCCGAGCATATGGGCGGTACTGCACCAAAAACGGCCAAGATAGTTGAGAGTGCCAAAGGCGGTGTGCTGTTTATTGATGAGGCCTACAGCATTATTAACGGTGACTCCGATCAATATGGCAAGGAGTGCATCGATACGCTGCTCAAATTGATCGAAGATTTACGTGATGACCTGATTGTGATTCTTGCCGGTTACTCGGATGAAATGCGCGAGTTCCTGCGCTCGAATCCTGGTCTGCAAAGTCGGATTCCAAATTTTATTGAGTTCGAGGATTTTACGGACGCTGAACTGGCCGTCATGTTTGACCGCATGTTGGGCAAGGCCGATCTGCAGGTGACACCAATTGGTCGGCGACTGGCGATGAACGAAATCACCCGCCAGCGCAAGAGCCGTTATTTTGGCAATGGCCGTGAGGTGCGCAATTTGTTCGAGCGCGCGATCGGTAGACAAAGCGAACGTCTCAGCCGTATGGAGTTGGGTAGCCTGAGTTTGGTCGAGCTTAATACGCTTGAGGACGCTGATATCAGCGACCATCCGCTGGCATCAGCGGGCGGGGCGCCTGGCCCCACGACGGCTTTGGAAAAACTGCAGGCCTTGCGTGGCCTCGTCAACATCAAGCGCGAGATTACCGAGCTGGCCAATTACATGGCTGTGGCCAAGGCGCGCAATGCAGATGGTGTCATCCCGAATGTCAGTCTGCACATGATCTTTACCGGGAATCCCGGTACCGGCAAGACCACCGTGGCACGTTTGGTTGGAGATATATTCCGCGACTTGGGTATTCTGCCATCCGGTCATCTGGTGGAGGCAGATCGTTCGCAGTTGGTGGCTGGCTATGAAGGGCAGACCGCTATCAAGACACGGGAGATGGTCGAGCATGCACTGGGCGGTGTCCTGTTTATCGACGAGGCCTATGCATTGAGTGCTCGGCGCGATGCCTATGGCCAGGAGGCGATCGCTACACTCCTCAAATCCATGGAGGATTATCGCCAGCAGTTCGCCCTCATACTGGCTGGCTATACGGGTCCAATGGATGATTTTCTGGATGCGAATCCAGGCTTGCGTAGCCGTATCCCGCTGCTGCTGGAATTCCCGGATTTCAGTCTGGATGACCTAATGGAAATCGCGGGCGATATGGCGAATGCGCATGGCTATCAACTGGAAGACGCGGCCTTGACTATCCTGCGCACGCGCTTGCTGGGATTGCAAGCTAGAGGTGATAACTTCGGCAATGCACGTGAGGTGCGCAATATCCTCGAAGAGGCCTATAAGCAGCAGGCGTCGCGTTTGGTCCGGCTCGGTAAACCCGCCGACTTCGACAAGTCTGTGCTGAACACACTGACAGCGGATGATTTGGCCGAGGATTGATGCATGTCGAGCGGATCAGCGAGTGGCAAACGAGTCCTTGTGTTTCAAATTGAAGGCGTCGATGTGTTGCAAGTGTGCTGGATCGAAACCTTCGCGACGCACCTCTTCAAGCAGCGCGGAGAATTCCTGTGCGCGCTTGACTCGAGTCGATAAAACATTCTTGGGGAGCGAGTGATCGGCGACGATCTTCGCGCCGTGTTTGTGTTTAGAGCCTTCAGTACTGTAGTACTGAGAGAGTACGATCAGCCGTGTTCCCAGAAAGACGCCTTCCTCGAGATCGTGGGTGACGAAGAACACGGTCATGCCGATCTCTTCCCAGAGTTCCAGCAGGAACAGTTGCAGATCCTCGCGCACACCGGGGTCCAGCGCGCCGAAAGGTTCATCCATCATGACTATTTTCGGACGCTTGATCAGAGTTTGCGCGATAGCGACGCGTTGTTGCATACCGCCTGAGAGTTCATGCGGGTATTTATGTACGTGATCGGCAAGCCGGACGCGTTCCAGCATGGCCATAGCTTCATCACGAAATTGCCGATGGGCCATGTCGCGTTTGAGATAACTGAACGCGAGTTCCTTGCCCAACAGGACATTTTCCAGCACGGTTAGATGCGGAAAGAGGGAATAGCGTTGATAAACGATGCCGCGAGTCGGATCTGGATTGCCTACTTCTTTTCCGTCGATGAATACCGTGCCGGACGTCGCGCGTTCCTGGCCGATAATGATGCGCAGCAGGGTAGATTTCCCACAGCCACTGGGGCCAACCACTGTGCAGAATTCACCAGCCGCTACCGACAGATCGATGTCGTCCAGGACCAGCTTGTCGCCGTACGATTTGTACACATCTTCCAGATGCAGGAGATTGCGAGTTTTCAGTTCGTTCATCATGGGGTTGTCCTGGTCTCAGCGTCTGTACCATGGGAAGCGTTTGGCGATCAGTTGTTGTAGCAACCAATCGATAACGAAGCCCAGAAAGGTAATCCACAGTACGTAGGGGATGATCACGTCCATGGCCAGATAGCGCCGCACCAGGAAGATGCGATAACCCAGGCCATCGGTGGAGGCGATTGCCTCCGAGGCGATCAGGAACAACCAGCCTGCGCCTAGTGAGAGGCGTACAGTGTCTATCAGCTTGGGCAATACCTGCGGCATGACGATTCTGTAGATAACTTGAGTCGTGGTTGCACCCAGAGTGAGTGCCTTGGTGATCTGCTCCGCGGGTGTGGTCCTGACAGTCAGCACGATATCGCGGGTTATGAGCGGGAAGGTGCCAATGAATATCAGCATGACCTTGGCCAGTTCATCGACACCGAAGGTGATGAACAGAATAGGCAGGATCGCCAACGGCGGGACAATGGAAATGAACGTCATAAATGGCATCAGTAGATGTCGAGTGGCGGGGATCAGTCCGATATTCAAACCAAGCAACAAACCGGTGATGGACGCCAGGCCGATACCGATGCCGAGCCGGGACAGGCTCGATAGGGTATCTTTTAACAGGATGTAATCGCCGGTGCGCGGATCAGGGTTGAATGCAAGTCGCTCGACCGAATCGCTGATCTGACCAAGCGAGGGCAGCAGCTTGTCTTGTGGGTTTATTTCCAATCTGTAATCGGATGCGATCACATACAATAAGACCAGCGATACAAATGGCGTCAGCGCGAACGTGCGCTGCAGCCAGATGGGAGCCAATCCATGCAGTCCCCAGATGCTGCGTTTGATGGACATGATCAGAGTTTTCCGTCCGCTGCCATCTGCATATAACGGGAGTCAAAGCGTAGTTTGACATTGTCTTTGTTGCCAAGTACCGAGCCGTCCGGGAAGGCTATCCCGACATCATCTTTGCTGCGGGCACCTTCACCGAAAAGTCCACGATCGTACGAGAAGGTGCGGACGTAATCCATGGTGTCACGAAGTTTGGCGCCGGTAGTGAATTGCGTGGCTTCAGCAGCGGTATAGAACATGGCCGTGGTTTTAAGTTGCGCCTCGTATTCAGCGACCGTGCCACCGGCGGTTTTGGCCATCAATGCGATGGCTTCCTTGGCGGCTTTGTTCTTGCCGGACATAATGGTCATAGTTTCGTACCAAGCGCCCGTCAGGGCCTTTTTGAGCGTGTCAGGCTCTGCAGTTTTGACGACCATCATGTCGATGATCTCACCGGGGATCTTGCTGGAGTCGAATACCAGGGCCGCATCCTTATCGGAATGCAGTTGCAGCAGAATGGGGTTCCAGGTGACGGCCGCCGCATTGGCATCCGACAGGAAAATGGAGCCGATATCGGCGTCACTGGTATTGACGACCGTCAAATCACGCTCGCTCATGCCGTTCATTTCGAGTGCGCGCGAGAGCAGATAATGGGATACCGACAATTCGACCAGGTTGACCTTACGGCCTTTCAGGGCCTTGACCGAATCGCCCTGTTTCATGACGATGCCGTCGTTGCCATTGGAAAAATCGCCAATGATCAGCGCAGTGCTGTCTATGCCGCCGACAGATGGGATTGTCAGGGCGTCCATATTGGTCATCACGCAGGCAGCGAATTTACCGGTGGTGTAAAGATTGATTGACTCGATGTAGTCGTTTACCAGGGTGAGCTTCAGATTGATGTTGTATTTGTCGCCCCATTTTTTCAAAATGCCGCTTTCGTCCGCATAGGCCCAAGGTTCCCAGCCAGTGTAATGTGACCAGCAGATGTCGAACGTCTGTTTCGCGGACACGGTAGACGTACAGAATAGGGTGCAAATGGCGAGGGCTTTTAGAAGCTTGCGCATAGTCAGATCCTCTGAGCGTAGTTGGCTTTTTTATTCGATGGAGATGTCTATTTTGGGGCGTGCTGCATTGCCCGCCTCGATATCCTTGATCGTATCTTCGGTCTCCTTGGTGAGGCGATCGAGTTCCAGGACGGTCTGCGCCATTTGCGGCAGGGCATTCTGGCGGAAAGTGGCAATATCATTCAAAGCGGCATGAATGTCTACAAAGGCTGCCTTTAGTGTTTCCACCTCAATCTGGGCACTGGCGGCTTGTTTATGGATCTGAGCGCCTTGCGTACGCAGACGCTTGGCGGTACCGGCAATCAGATCAGAGGTGGTTTTATTGACGGCATCGATCTTGTCGATCACGACTTTCTGATTCGCTAGAGCGATCGCTACAGTGGCGCCAACGTGCAAGGCACTGACGGTGACGTTCAGGGCGCGGTTCACGCCACGTATCAATTCTTTGTTATTTCGGATGATCAACTCACTGGCCAGGACACCCTGTTGGTTGACCGCCAGTTGTTGCTGGAGATCAATGATGCGCTGACGCAACGGGAACAGGAGTTCTTCTGCAACAAATCGATGTTTATCACTGCCTGCCTGCAGTTCATTGTCCAGACGTTCCTGAAGTTTATGGTCGATCAGGATGCCGAGCTGGGTAGTCCGCTCTAGTTTGATGGTTAGTTCTCGCATGATCTTCTGATCATCCGTCAGCGTGACGTTGTCACGCGTCAATTGATCGCGGCCAACTTCAAGGCTGCGTATGATCGCATCAATGACTGTCTGGGCACTTTCAAAGCGGGTGAAGTAGCGCTTCAAAGGCGTGCCTACACCAGGGATGCGGCCGAGCAGGCGAGTGAACCAGCCTGGCTCGAAATCGACTTCGCCCGGGTCGAGATTTTCGACTTCCATTTTCAGGTCGACGAGTGCATTGGCAACCTCGCCGCCATCTTCGCTGCGCTGGGCGAGTTTGTGTACCGGTTGCTTGAGCATCTGGCTTTTTTGCGCGGCACGCCGCTGTAGGTCGAGGCCCATGGTCTCGACGGCGCTAGTACCCGTTCCACGTGAGTTAACATCTGCGGGGTCAATTTCCAGTAGTACGGCAACGAATTGTTCTGCCTTGGCCACCAACTCCGGATCCTGCGCGGCTGCGTCTGCGACAGTGCTCGGGTCGTGGAGGTTCAGGTCGGCCTTGATACTGGCCGGTTGTTGAGCTTCCAGCTTGGCGGTCGATGTTTGCGTCGCATTGGCGTCTTGGTTCATGGTGATGTCCTCTCAGGATAGCTTTTTAACGCGCTGGGCCAACTCTTGAAGCTCTTCAGTTGCACTTGTTATATCCAGTGTGGCGCGGTCGGAGATGCCTTTCATTTGCGCCACACTGGTGTTCATTCTGTCAAATTCGGTCAGTGCCCTTTCATTTAGGGTCAGAATACCGTTGATGCGTTCCAGTTGCTCGTTCAACAGCTGCATGCGTTTGTCTAGGGTATGCAGTTCATCCGTGTCGGCCTCGGCGAGTGTGTCAAGGCTTTGTAGGACTGCGCGTCGTTCTTCCGTGTATGCCGGATCGATAGTGCTGATGCTTCTTAGACGATTGGCAATGCCTTGCAGATTGTCGAGCACCGACAGGTGGACCTGCTCGGCTGACACTAGGAACCGTCCTGCCGTGAATTCACCCGGCCTGAATTTGCTACTTATTAAGGACCGGAAGGTTTCGAAACGGGCCTGGATCATCTCAAACTGGGTCATTGCCTGCTCGGCATGGTCGCGCCCGTTTTTATAGCTGGTGCAAGTAGCAAGATCCGTACGCACTGAATCTAATAGCATTTGTTCTTCTTTGTGCATGGCAGCATGCACGGTCTGCAGATGTTCGGCGGCAAGGATATCCTTGCGCATGAAATAATTAAGTGCCCAGCTGCCGAGGCCGATGCTGAGGCCACCGATGGTAACGGCGGTGGTTACGGTCGCAGCGCCGAATAGGCCCAGTGTCAGTCCGCCCAACAGACCAGCCGCAGTAGAAAGCAAAGTCAACGGATGCTGGAAGGTCTTGCCCAGTGCCACCTTGCGTAATTGCGTCGTGCTTATGCGTTTGGTCAAGCGCGGATCGGACATGGTCTAAAGCGCATCAGAAACGAGATAGAGTTCAACCCGCGGCAGGCGGTATTCATAGGCTCGATCTGATTCATCCGCCGAGCGTTTCAATGGTTGGTCTGCTCCCAATCCGACAGCATGCAGGCGCTCAGCGGCAATTTGATGGGTGACCATGAGGTACTTCCGCACACTGGCGGCACGTTGTGCAGACAAGGTGGTGTTGGCCGCGGGATCGCCACGTAGACCCGTATGACCCTTTACCACAACGCGGAAGTTCGGATAGTGTTTGAGGTTCTCTGCAGCTGCATCGAGTTCGAGCTTTCCCTCTTGACTCAGTTCTGCAGTACCGCTTTGGAAGTTGATCGGACGTATCCGCAGCGTGCCGACTTCAATCAGTTTGTTCCAGACGCTAGCGGGTAGGTCTTTGAGTGTGTTGCTATCCGTGCTGCCCACAGTTTCTGTGCTGGCCATGTTGCCAAATAGCCCGGCATCGCCTTGAGTATATAGGCTCTCGATGAAGCGGCTGTGTTGGAGTCGGTAGGGGTCGCGGTTCGGGATTGGGCTGCTGCTGAAGTCGCCGGCATCGACCAGTATCTGCGCAGCCGATTCCAAGGTATCCACCAGCCCTTCACTTGCCAGTGACATGCCGGTGCCAATGCCAAACCAGAAACGGGCATTCTCAGCCAGGTTGACCCATTTAACGCCGCGCAGCATGGCGGTTATTTGCGGCTCGGAGAGTTTCACGCCAGCACGTATCTCATCAACCAGGTTACCCTCGTTGTCACGATAGAATTTCAGCACCCGGAAATAGTTCGCCAGTAAAATGGCGATGGTATCAGCTTTGCGTTGGTTGGTGTCATGGCTGGCAAGCAGGACATCGACAATCAATTTCTCTGTATTGTCTGTGCCAAGGATCTTGACGAATTCCTTGTTGGCTAAGGCCTTGGTGACGTCCGGTTCCCACAGCACGGCTACATCGACATTGCCCGTGGTCAGTTGGGCAAGGGCCTCGGACGATCCCCCGACATCTTGGCGCCAAGCGGTTTGTTGTGAACGCAGTTGCGGGACATCGAAGTGTACGGATACGGCTTTGAGGAGATGCTCACTCGGCGAGTCCGGCGTGAGGGCGATTTTGTAACTGGGCTTGTTCTTTAGATCATCGATGCTGGCGATGCGTGCTGCACGTGCCACGATGGCGTCACCGCCTTTGGATTCGTCAATGACCATAATGACTGTGCCAGGGAAGTTTTCCTTCGCACCATTCAAGAGAAAGGAATCAACCGTGGCAACAGCAAGATCGAGTTCGCCGCTGCGAAGTTTCTTCATGCGTCCCGGGTAATCGGCGCCATCGTCAATGCATTTGAGCAGATAGCCTGCATCATGCATGCGTTTCCGCATTTCTTTGCCGCACAGTGGGAAATAGCCAATCCAGTTATCCACGCCGATGGTTAAAGTGCCGCGAGCGCCGGCGGCGTCGGAACTGGCCTTTTGTTGGTAGGCTTGCCACCAAGGCAGTCCGAAGTAAGTGCCAACGATGGCGATGCTACCGATGAGAAGGATGCTAATAAAACCTATCAGATTACGGTTCACAAAGCAGCCCTATCAGGTCATGTACAGATAGCCGCATATCACTGCACCGATTCAAAATTGGCTGATGTGAAATCGGGGGATTCCGCCAGCACTTCTTCCAGGCCTTTCGCTAGCTCCTGGGTGTTATTGGCAGTTTTGTATAGCGTGCGGCCAGGTTGATTCAGTGCATGACTGGTGCTGAGACAGAAGCCGATCGTATGCAAGACGATAGGTGTGGCATTAAGCATGTCGTCTACAATCGCTGTGGGATCCTTATGAGGGTCGGCAACCCCGTCGGTTACTATCACCAAATGATACTCGCCATAACCCAATTGACGGGCGGCTTGTTCTTCCAGTACCCGTCGGCCGATGGCAATGGCATCGCTTAGTGGGGTGCCGCCGGCAGGGCTCACTGAATTGACAGCATTGACGAATTGCTCGCGATTGCCTGTGCCGAGTGACAGTAGTTCGTGAATCCCGCGGGAATCGAATACTTCGAGCCCCAGGTTGGCTTCCGCCGGAACGGCACTGGCAAAGGCCTTGAGCGCGGCGCGTGACTGCTGGATTTTGCTGCCGGCACCTTTGCAGGCGTCGTCCGACATGCTCCCCGAACCATCCAGGATTACATAGTAATTACGCGTACCCAGATCCGCGGCAACGCTTTCGCCTGTCAATGGCGGCGGCCAAATCATGGCCGGTTTTGTGCTGTTCTGGTTGACTACAATAGGCGTTGGCGAGACGGAAGGCTTATCGTCGCTGCTGAACCAATACCAGCCGATAATCAAGGCAAGCATGATCATTATGCCTGGATTGAAAGGTTTGGGACGGCCTCGGCGTGAGCGTTTGGTCATAGCATCAATCCACCCGGAACACGTTTTCTTCGGCCTCGACCTGGATCATGCGGAACTCCACCCGCATATTGTCCAGCCATTCCTGTTCTGTTTTCGGCGCACAGGGGTCGCTGCCGCACATGCCTTTTTTTGGTTGGCTGATGCCATGGCCCACCAGCGCGAATTGGCTTTCGTCCAGTGCAATGGATTTGCTTCGTGCATAGGTGATCAGGCTGTCACGCACACCCATGGCTCGGGTCAGGCTCAGATTCTTGGCAGCCTGTTGAATACGCGACAGAACCAGTTCGTTTTCACCGGCTTTCTTCTTTTTCAAGTAGGATAGGGGGTCTGCGTGACCTTCCACTGTGATCACCGCGCCACCATAGGTCGAAGCTAGATCGATGGTGCGGTCGAAGGCTTGGGCGTAGGTGTTCGGATTGAAGTCATTCTGATTCGGCTTAAAGTGGACTTCAAAGTTGAACAGCTCACCCTGCTCCAGCGTTGCCTGTTGCGTGCGCTTAGCGACAACCTGAGCTACTGCAGCCGTGTCGAAGCGCGGTGTTGGTGCACTGCTGCTGGCACTGTTGCCGGTCTTGAGGCTGTCGTAGTTCCACTTGGCATGATTGAGTGTGTGCTGCTGCCTGGCGAGGCCCAGGTTGACAATGGCAGTTTGGATTTCAGTGTTCAAACGCGTAAAACTGCGTGGATTGTTCGGTGTGGCGAAGAAGTGCACATTGCCTTGCCAACCGACAAACCGCGCATCTGTATACATAGCCTCGGTATCGGCGATGGCTTGACGACTATCAAGTAGCAGCTCTGCCGAGCCGGTAATGGCGTTTTTGTAGTTCGCGTCTTGTATACCACCACGTTTCGCAGCCCCAGTGAGAGATTCTTCCGCCATGATCAATCCACGCACGAAGCGTTCAACCTGATCACGGTTAGATTTGAAATAATCCTCACGAACGGCATAGACGTCCGCAATGATGCGATCTGCCGTCTTGGTCGACAACAGGATGCGGGCCCCTTTGACTGAACTCTCAGCGCCAGTACCGACGGTGCCGTTGGAGGTCAAAGCCAGGGCGTCGGGAATGATCACCATCGCCGCATCGATATCGGATTCGTACAGTGCAGCCATCGGTGTCTGGTCGGAGCCGGTCAGGTCGCGTACCCAGCGGACGGTGACATCTTTGATGCCCAGTCCCGCATCGGCGAGGATTTTGGTCAGATAATCGATATGCGGGCCATAGGCCTGAACCGCGATGGTCTTGCCTTTGAGGTCTTTCGGCGATTTGATGCCGGTTTTGACGACCATCGCGTCGCCGCCGGCCGACCAGGTCATTTGATAGATCACGACCATCTTGGTGCGCGGATCTTTCTCGGTTGCCTCGGCCGCCAAGTTGAGCATGCCGAGGGTGCCGCGCAGGTACGGTGATTTACAGCTCAGGTAATTTTTTACCTGATTGACAAAGACGTCCTCGCGCACCAGCTTCACACGCAGCTTCTGCATATCGAAAATACTGCCGGGCGACGTGGCGGCGCTGTTGCCGTTGGCGTAGATGGTGGCGACATCCCCGCCCCAGGTGATCATGGGGGTCGTGACGGTGTCGCTATTCGTGCATCCCTGTACCGGGGTATCGATGTTGTCGGTCAGCGCTGCAGTGTTTAGATAGTCAACCTTACCAGCGCCCACTGGCGCGACCAGAAACCCACTTACTGCCAGCGTAAATATGTATTTTCTTATCATCTTGGAGTCTCCATCCATGCGCATTATGCGCTCAGTAGGCAGGCGACATCAGTTGAGTCCAGGAGGGCTTGTTCGTTTTACCGGTCCCTAGTCACGCGTTTTATTTGTTCTGCATTTATGTGAAGGCGCTCAGTTGGTCCTTTGTGCATGCTGTGACTGTGTCGGCAGCAGGCTCATATTCTTCATATTCGAACATATTTATGCGTCTGGCGCCTCTAGTCAATACGCCCAGCCGTATTTCTATGCATATCTCCACGCGACTATCCCCGGTCTTATTGCACGCCATACCATCACGTCATTAAAACCCAGCCATAATCGCATGCGAAATGGCTTCGGATAGATGTCCCCCACGTGTTGAATCCGGCCGTTTAAACGGATTGAGTCCACATTCTGTCTAATTGTCGTAAAAATGCCGTTTGCAGCATTGGCTATTGTTAAACAATGTTTCGATATCGGGAACTCTAGAAAACAGGATTACTACTCAGCCTCATCCACCGTACACCGCAAACGCCCCTGCGCCAATCGCGCTGTGACTTGATCACCGGGTTGCACCTGCTGCGCGTCATGCAGCACCTGGCCATCGGCCGTGGTGACGATGGCGTAGCCGCGGTCGAGGGTGGCGAGTGGGCTGACGGTATCCAGTGCGCGCATGGCGCCGGTGAGTTTCTGGCGTAAGTGTTGCAGATGCGTGCGTGTCGCGGTGCGCAGGCGGCGCGTCAGTGCGGCTTCGAGATCGCGCAGGTGTTGCAGGCGCGGTGCGGGATGATGGCGTTGTAGCCGCGCCGTCAAGGTAGCGAGTTGCGCACGTCGATGGCGTTGGCCGGCACGCAGTGCGAGGCGCAGGCGCTGTTCCAGTTCATCCAAACGCTGTGCGCGCTGACGTAAACGCTGGCCGGGATGCTGTTGCTGCAGGCGTTTGCTCAGCCAGATTAGACGTTCGTCGAGATGGCGTTGTTTGCGCTGCAGACGTTTGTAGAGTTCCGCATCCAGTGCGCGCAGTTGATTCAACCATTCGTTCTGATCCGGGCTGACCATCTCGGCGGCAACCGAAGGTGTCGGCGCGCGTTGATCGGCGACAAAATCCGCGATGGTGAAATCCACTTCATGACCGACGCCGCTGACGATCGGTATCTCGCAATCGAAAATCGCGCGCGCCACGACCTCTTCATTGAAGGCCCACAGATCCTCCAGCGAGCCACCTCCACGCGCGACGATCAGCACATCACAGTCGCGGCGTTTGTCGGCGCGGCGAATGGCGTCGGCGATTTCTTTCCCCGCACCCGTGCCTTGCACCGGTACCGGATAGATCAGTACCGGGATCGCCGGGAAACGCCGTTGCAGCACGCTCAGTATGTCGCGGATGGCCGCGCCGGTCGGCGAGGTGATCACGCCGATGCGTTTGGGTAGCGAGGGCAGTTCGATTTTGTGGGCGGGATCGAACAACCCTTCGACGGCGAGTTTCTGTTTCAGGATGTCGAAGGCGCGCTGCAAGGCGCCGTCGCCGGCCTCTTCCATACTCTGCACGATCAGCTGGTAGTCGCCGCGCGCCTCGTACAGCGACAGGTTGGCGCGGATCACCACCTGGGCGCCATCCTCGGGGCGGAATTTCAGAAACCGGTTGTTGCCGCGGAACATGGCGCAGCGGATCTGGGCGCTGCTGTCCTTGAGTGTGAAATACAGGTGGCCGGAGGAGGGACGCGAGACATTGGACAGCTCGCCCTGCACCCAGACCAGCGGAAAGGCGCCTTCCAGCAGGGCGCGGGCCTCGGCATTGAGGCGG
The DNA here is from genome assembly GCA_018819175.1 of Gammaproteobacteria bacterium. Taxonomy (GTDB): domain Bacteria; phylum Pseudomonadota; class Gammaproteobacteria; order Thiohalobacterales; family Thiohalobacteraceae; genus JAHJQQ01. Next base: position 51,539 of record JAHJQQ010000025.1, on the reverse strand, counting down.
CCGACGCTGTAAACGTCGCGATCTTCGGGGTTTGGATTCGACATCCCGGCATCTTAACGTGGAATCGCCTTACCCGAACACATTCTGCGCGGCTGCAATTTATGAATTCACACCAAAGACCGCAAAGTGCGCGAAGCTTACATATTCAAAAACCTTTGCGCACTTTACGGTCTTTGGTGTGAAAAGGGTTTATCAGCCCGTCATACAGCGAATATCCACACCTGAGGCTACGCAGCACGCGGAGACAATCATGGCAAAAACGCCGTGTTCTCTGTGGCCTTGGGTGTAAGGTTCTTTAAACGGTAGTCCCAATGCACACAGGGGGACCTGAAACCGGCCCCGGATTTCATCCGGGCTACGTTTGTTTAGCCCGCACAATTCCCACTGTCATTGCGGCGTAGGCCGTTATCCAGGCCTCTGATCCCTGCAATTGGTCGAGTTGGGCCTCGAACTGCGCCAGAAGGGCAGTATTTCTCAAGGATGCGCGGTCTGCGGTTTACCCGGGGCCGGCCAAAACCTATAATTGCGCCCCTCACTTCAAGACTTTAGGTACGGACCCCCCACCTATGCTGCGCATTGCCGAAGAAGCCCTTACCTTTGATGACGTTCTCCTCCTGCCTGATTACTCGGCCGTTCTGCCCAAGGATGTTGAACTCCGGACCCAGGTCACCCGCGATATCCATATGAATATCCCGCTGCTGGCGGCGGCCATGGACACCGTGTCCGAGGCCCGGCTGGCCATCGCCCTGGCGCAGGAGGGCGGCATCGGCATCATCCATAAGAACATGACCGGTGAGCTGCAGGCCGAACAGGTGCGCATCGTCAAGAAGTTCGAGAGCGGTGTCATCAAAGACCCGTTCACGGTGACGCCCACCACCAGCATCCGCGACGTATTGAACCTGACCCGCGCGCATAACATCTCCGGCGTTCCTGTAGTCGACGGCAGCGAGCTGGTCGGCATTGTCACCAACCGCGATCTGCGTTTCGAATCCCGTTTCGACTCGCCGGTGTCGGAAGTGATGACGCCGAAGGATCGGTTGGTGACGGTCAAGGAAGGCGCAGAGAAAGATGAAGTCGTGCGCCTCCTGCACTCGCATCGCATCGAGAAGGTGCTGGTGGTCGACAAGAATTTCCAGCTGCGCGGCCTGATCACGGTCAAGGATATCCAGAAGGCCACCGACAAACCCAACGCCTGCAAAGATTCGCTCGGAAGCCTGCGCGTCGGCGCGGCAGTCGGCGTCGGTGCCGGCACGGATGAACGTGTTGCGGCACTGGTTGCCGCCGGTGTCGATGTCATCGTCGTTGATACCGCGCACGGCCATTCCAAGGGCGTGTTGGATCGCGTCACCTGGGTGAAGAAGCATTTCCCCGAGGTGCAGGTGATCGGCGGCAACATCGCCACGGCCGAGGCCGCGCTCGCCTTGGTGAAGGCCGGTGCGGATGGTGTGAAGGTCGGCATCGGTCCCGGCTCGATCTGCACCACGCGTATTGTCGCCGGTGTCGGCGTGCCGCAGATCAGCGCGGTGGCCAATGTCGCGGCGGCACTCAAGAAGAGCGGCGTGCCGCTGATCGCCGACGGGGGTATTCGTTACTCCGGCGATATGGCCAAGGCGATTGCCGCTGGCGCGCATTCCATTATGGTTGGCAGCATGTTCGCCGGTACCGAAGAAGCGCCGGGCGAGGTCGAGCTGTTCCAGGGCCGTTCCTACAAATCCTACCGTGGCATGGGTTCGCTGGGTGCCATGTCGGGCCAACAGGGTTCCTCCGATCGTTATTTCCAAGAAGGCAACGCCGCCGACAAACTGGTGCCGGAAGGTATCGAAGGTCGCGTGCCCTACAAAGGTCCGTTGGCTTCGGTGATTCATCAACTGCTCGGCGGTCTGCGCTCCAGCATGGGCTACACCGGTTGTCAGACCATCGAAGATATGCGCACCAAGCCCAAGTTCGTGCGCGTGACCAACGCCGGCATGGCGGAGAGCCATGTCCATGATGTGCAGATAACAAAAGAGGCGCCTAACTATCGGGTTTGATCAACCCGGGGGGACAGATTTTAAATCTGTCCCCCTTCCCAATGAATTTTTCTGGCGCCAGATGCAAGACGCAAGAGACAAGATACAAATAGTTATTTCAGGTATTCATTTGTATCTTGTAACTTGTCACTTGTATCTCCTAAATCAGGATCTACTCCCTTGAACAATTCTACCGATATCCATTCTCACAGGATCCTGATCCTCGATTTCGGATCGCAATACACGCAACTGATCGCCCGCCGTGTGCGCGAGATCGGGGTGTACTGCGAAATTCATCCCTACGATATGGATGAGCAGGATCTGCGGATTTTCAAACCCAAGGGCATCATCCTCTCGGGTGGCCCGGAGACGGTCACGTCCGATGACACGCCGCGCGCGCCGACGTTGGTGTTCGAGCTGGGCGTGCCGGTGTTCGGCATCTGTTACGGCATGCAGACCATGGCGCAGCAGCTGGGTGGCAAGGTGGAGTCCTCCGATCACCATGAATACGGTTATGCCCAAGTCCGCGCACGCGGCCATACCGATCTGCTGAAAGATATCGAAGATCACACCAGCGATGAAGGTTACGGGCTGCTGGATGTATGGATGAGTCATGGCGACCGCGTGGTGGATCTGCCGACCGGTTTCAAACTCATGGCCAGCACCGACAGCGCGCCGATCGCCGCGATGGCCGATGACACGCGGCATTACTACGGCGTGCAGTTCCATCCCGAAGTGACTCACACCCGCCAGGGCGGACGCATCCTCACGCGTTTCATTCGCGACATCTGCGGCTGCGATGCGCTGTGGACGGCCGGCAACATCATCGAAGACAGCATTCATGCCATTCGTACCCAAGTGGGTGACGATGAAGTGTTGCTGGGCCTGTCCGGTGGCGTCGATTCATCCGTGGTCGCCGCGCTGTTGCATCGCGCCATCGGCGATCAACTGACCTGTGTGTTTGTCGACAATGGGCTGCTGCGTTACAAGGAAGGTGATCAGGTCATGGCGACCTTCGCCGAGCACATGGGCGTGAAGGTGATCCGCGTTGATGCCGAGGCACGTTTCCTCAAGGCACTCGACGGTGTCGCTGACCCCGAGCGCAAGCGCAAGGTCATCGGCAATATGTTCATCGAAGTGTTCGAGGAAGAATCCGCCAAACTCAAAAATGCGAAATGGCTGGCACAGGGCACTATCTATCCCGACGTGATCGAATCCGCCGGCGCCAAGACCGGCAAGGCGCATCTGATCAAATCGCATCACAATGTCGGCGGTCTGCCCGAGCACATGAAGCTCAAGCTGCTGGAGCCGCTGCGCGAGTTGTTCAAAGACGAAGTGCGCCGACTCGGTGTCGAAGCCGGTCTGCCCTATGACATGGTCTATCGTCATCCCTTCCCGGGGCCGGGTCTGGGCGTGCGTATTCTCGGTGAGGTGAAAAAGGAATATGCCGACACCCTGCGCCTGGCCGATCACATCTTTATCGAAGAACTGCGCAAGCACGGTCTGTACGACAAGGTGTCGCAGGCATTCACCGTTTTCCTGCCGGTGAAATCCGTCGGCGTGACCGGCGATGGTCGGCGTTATGATTATGTCGTCGCGCTACGCGCCGTCGAGACCATCGACTTCATGACCGCACGCTGGGCACATCTGCCGTATGAATTCCTCGACAACTGTTCACGTCGCATCATCAACGAAATCCCACGCATCGCCCGCGTCGTCTACGACATCACCGGCAAGCCGCCGGGCACGATTGAGTGGGAATGACAGGGGTTCGGAATATATTCAAATATAATAATTAAGCAACTCCCGAGTGGGAGTGAGCAGATGATAAGCAACTGTTTGTTAATTTTTTATTGCCTTTTATTACATCAAGGCTGCGGCTCTTTTGCGGGTCAACAGCTATCTAAGTAGATATTGCATCACGTTCACCAACCGTTCCTCAGCGCCTCTCAGCGCCCTTTGACAAACGTCTGTTGCCAACTACGCTTTCGTTAACGCCAAGAACCGCCGGGACCGATCACCGTTCTCTCCAGAATTTCAGAAGGACTGTATTTCGGCCCCGGTTTTTTTACGTGGCGTTGCGAGCATTGCGGTCGCTCCAACCGGAGAATACGGAATGAGGAGGCATGACCATGAAAACATCATTCTTTCGTTTCGCAGCAGTCATGGCATTGTTGGGGCCTGCCCTCGCGGGAACGGGCCCGGTTCACGCAAGCGGAGGTAATCTGCTCGATCATTTCTACGAGATATGGGCGTCCGATCAATCCAACTCTGTACCAGGTCAAACCAGCCGCGGAGTTGCCGGCAGCTATGTCTGGATCTGGAACAGCTGGGAAATGGAAATCCAGCTCAACGGCGGCCCTGCCGCGCAGCCGGTCGGCTGCGACGGTTTCTGGAGCGCGGGACCCTGTGACATCAACGAACTGTTCCCGGCAACGCTCGCAGAGCGCGATGTCAACGGGGCCACGGGTAATACGCTCGGCACCAGCGGCGGCGCTTTCGGCCGTCTGCACGGCATGCTGCCGGACCCGCAGCACCGCTACATGAACGTCAACCTGTTTGCGCCGGGCGCGGGTTATGTCGGCATCATGGACGGCATCACCAAAGAAGCGGTGGCGCTGTTTCGGGTCACCGGCACCAACGCCGGACGCTCGGTGCACATGTCGTTCTGGAATGCCGATGGCAGCGCGCTGCTGGTCGCCAACCTGAACGGCAAGATCCTGGAGCGCATCGACATCACGCGCAACAAGCTTGGCAGGATCACCGGCGCCACCTTTAATCAATCGGCGTCGCTCGGCGTCGGCAAAGGCATGGTCGTGACCGATAGCGCAAAGGTCTACCGCGGCGCCAACCACCGCGGGCGGCAAATGCTCGGTAAGGTCGCCGGCAGCTATGATGCCGCTGCGCTGGCGGACACCACACCGAACGGCGCCTGCAAGGAGAACGGCTGCGGCGCGGGCGACGGCGGCGCGGGCGGAAGGCCGAACAACCTGATCATCTGCCCCATCGTTTCGGACGACGGCAATGTGTATGTCACCATGGGCGGCGGCGGTCTGCTGGTGGCCGATTCTTCGACAACGCCCATGAGCATCATCGGTGAATACGGCAACCAGGTCATCAACGGCGCCGGCTGCGGCGGCGTGCAGGAAGGCAACGAAGTCTGGCTCAACGCGGGCGTTTCGGCGTCTCCCGCAGGCGCCACCTGGTCGACGTTCACGATGTACACCCTGGACGACTCGCAGTTCGGTGGCGTACCGAATCCCGAGAACACACCACTGCCGACCGTCGTGTTCCAGGATCCGGGCAATACCGCGACCGGCGGCAATCTCATCGGCCCGGCGGCCAACAACAGCGGCCAGTTGCCCGGCACCACCACGCGGCGCGACGCCCACGGCGCGGCAAAGACGACATCGGGGAGTCATATCCATAACGTCGATCGCATCCAGAACAATGCCGAAGTGTTCCACACCGTCAGCAAGAGCCGCACGACCTATGATCTGACCACCGGCGGCGCGTGTGGCACAGCTTCGGTCAGCGACGACCCGGGGCTTCCAACCAACGATCCGGCGCCGGATCTGATGGACACCACACCGGACGGCAAGTACATGATGGTTGCGCTGCGTGGCCCGGTGCCCGTGTCTGTCGACCATAGCGCGCAGGGCAGTTGCCCGGGCGTGGGCATTATCCGCGTCAAGGACGGCGGCGCTTCGGGTGAACTCGTCGGCGTTCTGCGCAGCACCAACACCGTGGACACGGTGCCGGTTAACGCTCCGGAACCCGGCGGTCACCAGTACACCGGCGCGGAGCGCAGCGACCCGCACGGCGCATCGGTGCGGCGCAAGGTTCCCTATATCATCCGTTAGGGATGCGCAACGCAGGGCACGCGGCCCGAAAGAGCGAAAAGGGCCGGAGGGAATAAAGCTTGATCCCTCCGGCCCTTTTTTGTCTGGCAGCGGAACCGCGCTGGATGGTTCGGCGAAAACGGATACCCTCTCGAAGGGGCTAGCGAAGCTTGTTTCAATCTGATCACTTTTCTACCCGCTTATCTGTCTTTTTGTGGTCAATTTCCCGCGGTCGATAAACGAGTCGTGGCCATTGGACATTCTGAAGTCGGTGCCATTACCTGTTCAGCTTTTCCACGTCTTGTGTCTTTGATTATCGACCCGGTGTCGAGGGGCCCGGCGACTCGCCCGCGTCGTCGACGACATCACCGGCAAACCGCCGGGTACGATTGAGCGGGGGAAGATAGGAATTAATAACATGTTGAAATATAATAATTAAACAACTCCAATCAACAATATAATCTGCCTCATCAATGGTATTGTGTGGGCGCCGTTCAGTTGCGAGTTCTTGATCGAGGATGGCGTTATTGCGGGCTATAATCGCGCCATATACATACTATAATATGGCGCGAATAAGCGCTACAATCACGCCATGAGATGGATTTGGCAACAACCCGATTGGCCCGATTTCCGCTACGACGAGCTTGCTCTCGAACACCGGGAACTTGAATTTCGCCTGAACTCAGAGCGTCTGGCGGGCAGTTTTGATGCACTTCCTATAGCATCTCAAGAGAATGCCACGATCGATCTGATGCTTTCCGAGGCCATCAAAACCAGCGCCATTGAGGGCGAGGATCTGGATAGAGAATCGGTCAGGTCATCACTACTCTCTTTAATCACATCGGATACGCTGCCGGACAATTCAGACCAGAAAGCGGCGGGGGCCGCGATGCTGCTGGTGGACGTTCGCAAGAACTGGCAAACATCCCTGACACATGATCTGCTGGGCAAGTGGCAATCCATGGCTGTCCCGGAACAGCGCTACACGCCAATTCTGCGAGGCGCATACCGCAACGATATTTCGCCAATGCAAATAGTGAGCGGGCCTTACGGCCGAGAAACGGTTCACTATGAAGCTCCGCCGGCGACTCGGGTGTACGATGAAATGGCGAGATTCCTCGACTGGTACAACCAGACCAGTCCTTTGAATATGGATAATAAGCTGCCAGGGATTGCTAGGGCAGGTATTGCACACCTCTGGTTCGAAGTGATTCATCCCTTCGATGATGGGAATGGGCGAGTCGGCAGGGCGATTGCTGACCATGCGCTTTCGCAGTCCCTCAGCTATCCGACCACGGCTTGTCTTGCCACAGCGATAGAGGGGGACAAAAAATCTTATTATCTGCAGCTGGAGAAAGCGAGCCGTGGAAGCCTGGACGTTAATGTCTGGCTTGATTACTTTGCCGACAGGGTTATCAAGGCACAGGAAATTGCCCGGGAAGAAGTGAATTTTGTACTGACCAAGACACGTTTCTACGAAACCTATGGTGACCAGCTGAATGACCGGCAGGCCAGGATGGTGTCGCGTGTATTTGCTGAAGGTCGCAAGGGCTTAGAAGGTGGCATAACGACAAAAAAATATGAAGCGATCACCAAGTGTCCCAATCGAACGGCGAGTCGTGATCTTTCAGATCTGGTTGCCAAGGGGATCATCATGCCGCTACCGGGTGGTGGCAGAACAACCCGTTATGAGCTGAACGTTGTGAAACTGGCCGGATTTGGTTTAAAGAAGAAATGAGTTACTGTGCGAGCCGGTGATTTTCGTGTCGATTAGCAGGAATCTTTGAGCATGGCATTTTTCATGGTATTACCACCTATACCAACAAGTAAGCCATTGATGTCAAATTGTAATAATGGCTTATTTACAATCGAGTGGGAGTAGAGTTGTTGTACGTTATTGTTCGTCAGTTATCAAATATGCTCGTTGGACACGTAAAGTTCATGATTAACGAGTGAAGAGACTGGAATATCAACATCGATTGGCTGGTTCGCTATCTAACTGGACTTTCGTTGTCGAGATATTTTCTACCGATGCGCGTGACATGGTAGGTGGCGCGCATCATTTCCAATGGCAGCCATATCTTGGGGTGTTGCTCAATCAGTCCCAACGACAAAAGGCGGTTCAAAACGTTATCTGCGCAAGGGGAAATGACATCTGAATAACCCCCGGCGATCTTTCGCAGACAATCTAACTCCGCATTATTGAGTTCCTTCATACACGTTTCTCGTGCCTGTGCTTCAAAGTAAATCTACGACTCTTCAACATATCAAATAAAAGTTATGGCAACTTGAAACAATCGTTCCACATCGACAATCTTCCGTTTGTCAGCAAGAAATAAGACGATATGGTCTTCTGATTCGATGACAGTGTCTCTGTGAGGGAAGATCAACCTGTCAGCTCGTGAGATGGCACCCACGGTTGTCCCATCAGGTAATGGTAATTCTTCAATGCGGCGTCCCACGACCCGCGAGGTCTCGCGATCACCATGCGCGATGATCTCAATCGCTTCCGCGGCTCCTCTGCGCAAAGAGTGCACCGCCACGACGTCACCCCGACGGATATGGGTCAGAAGCGCGCCGATCGTAACCTGTGCGGGTGAAACTGCGATATCCACAGCGCTTCCCTGGGCAAGATCAACATAGCTCGGCCGGTTGATAATGGACAATGTCTTGCGCACACCCAGGCGCTTGGCCAGCATCGCGGACAAAATATTCGCTTCGTCGTCATTGGTTACAGCGCAGTATACGTCGGTATCCTCGATATCCTCGCCCATCAGCAGATCGGAGTCCCCGGCATCGCCCTGGAGGACAACGGTTCGGTGCAATGTCTCGGCAAGATACCGGCAACGTTCGGTATCATGTTCGATGACCTTTACCCGGTATTTCGACTCAAGCAGTTCAGCCAGACGTTTACCAATATTACCGCCACCGGCAATGATGACCCGGCGGTTGGGCTTGTCGGTGCGGCGAAAGGCGGTCACGACGGCGGGGATATCGCGGCGCGCTGCAAGGAAAAAAATCTCGTCATCGGCCTCGATCACGGTGTCTCCATCGGGAATGATAGCGCGATCACGACGGAAGATGGCCGCGACTCGCGTTTCAACTTTAGGCAGTTGTTGAACCAGATTGCGAAGTTGTTGACCGACCAATGGGCCGCCGTAGTGGGAGCGGACCGCTACCAGCTGAGCCTTGCCGTGCAGAAAATCGAGTATTTGCAGTACGCCAGGCTGTTCGATGAGATGACGGATAAAGGCCGTCACCAATTGCTCGGGACTGATCAGGACATCCACGGGTATCGCGGTCGGCGTGAAGAGTTCGGGATGCGTCAAGTAATCGGGTGATCGCACACGCGCCAGCCGGGTTGGCGTGTGGAACATGGAATGGGCGATCTGGCAGGCGACCATGTTGGTTTCATCGCTGTTAGTCACAGCCAGGATCAGATCGGCGTCTTCAATTCCTGCGCGGATTAAAACGTCGGGATATGACGCATGGCCTGTAACGGTTTTGATATCGATGCGATCCTGAAGCTCCTTCAACAGCTGGGGCTGCTGGTCCACAACCGTTATATCGTTGGCTTCTCCGGCAAGACTGTGAGCAACGGTTGTGCCCACCTGACCGGCACCGAGAATAATAATTTTCATAATGACTCCATCAGCATGCGCGGCACTGACTCAGTGACGCCAGTATGCTGGTGTAAATAGAATCAAAATCGTAAAGACTTCCAACCGGCCGACCAGCATCGCGATGATACCCAGCCATTTCGCAAAGGGAGTGAGCGTGCTGAAATTACTTGCTGTTTCACCCAAACCCGGGCCGAGATTATTGATGGCGGCGGTCACAGCACCAAAGGCCGATTCCAGATCCAGACCCGTGGACATCATCCCGGCCGTAAGCAGCAATGCCGTAACGATGTACAGAACATAAAACCCCCACACAGAATAAAGTGCGTCCTCAGATACCGGTTTATTCCCCAGTTTGACCACGGTAACGGCCTGGGGGTGGGCAAGTTGGAAGAGCTGTCGCAAACCCAGTTTGGCGAGCAGCATGACACGAAGCACCTTCATACCTCCGGCGGTGGAACCTGCACACCCTCCTATATAAGAAATAGCCACCAGAACCAGTGGAATATGAAGGGGCCATTCCCCGAAAGTGGCTGTACCAAAGCCGGTATTCGTCAATATAGAGGCAACCTGAAAGGCGGAATGACGCAATGCCTGCCATCCGTCGGTGTAGGTGCCCGCCCAGTAAAGGCTGCCGGCGATGAAAAACATCGAGAATAGAAAGATGAGACCGAACGCGCGGGTTTCCGGGTCTTTGGTGTATGGAGTGGGGCTTATCTGTCTCCAGGCCCGAAAGTGAATGGCGAAATTCACACCCGCAGCAAGCATGAAAAAGATGCCGATGGATTCGAGGAGCGGATTGTTCCAATAGCCGAAACTTGCGTCGTGAGTTGAAAAACCGCCAGTTGCAATGGTTGCGTAGGCATGACCAATGGCGTCAAACAGGTTCATTCCTGCCAACCAGTATCCCAACGCGCAGGCAGCGGTCAGGGCTACGTAGATTGCCCAAAGTACGCGAGCCGTCTGCGCGATACGTGGCGTCAATTTCTCTTCCTTGGCAACGCCGGGTACTTCCGCCCGGTACAGCTGCATACCGCCGACCCCCAACAGTGGCATAATCGCGACCATCAACAGAACGACCCCTGCGCCGCCAAGCCAATTGATCTGCTGGCGGTGATACAGAATGGAAGCCGGAAGCTGATCCAGCCCGATAATCACCGTTATCCCTGTGGTGGTGAAGCCGGAAATCGACTCAAAAACGCCATCCGTTATCCCCAGGTGTAGTCCCAGAATAAAGGGCAGTGCACCGATCGTTCCCGCCAATCCCCAGAAGAGTGAAACCACCAGGAATCCTTCGCGTACATGCAACTCACTTTGTTGTCTGCGGTTCGGTAACCATAGTATCCAGCCGAGCACGAGTGTGATGATAAGGGATGTCGCAAACACACCCAGCTGTCCATCATCGTACAGTAGCGCGACGCCTATCGACGGCAGAAAGCTTACGGAGTAAAGCATCAACAAGATGCCGGACAGACGTGATATCACGCGCCAGTGCATGGCAACCTCCGTCCGGGGTGGATAAGGGCGAAAAGCCAGCGGGGATTCATCTCGCTATGCCTGTGCGTCAGAGGTAATATTGAAGCCAGGATGCGGGGGAAAACGACGGTCAGCACCGATACATACGGCATATCAACACAGGACCAACATTTGAGCGATTTTCATGCAACCATCTTCCAGCGACCGGTTGTGCAAATTATCCGCGCGGCGGGAAGAGTGGTCATATAAAAGATGTATAAAAATTTTATGATTTTTTTATTTTATCCAGTGCGCATGCGACGCCAGAATCTCACAAACTCCTTCTTGCTTGGACGCCAGGGGAAAACGGGCTCGAGCTGTACATTTCATGGCAATAACGTCTGATTCCTTCTATACGGTACGACCGCTGGCCTATGTTGGTGCCATCGGTGTCGTATCGGCGACTGTCATGGTGGCGTTTCTCGTACATCGCCTGATGCCGCATGCCAGTCTCTCACTGTTATTCCTGACCGGCGTATTGATCGTTGCGGCCCGCACCGGTGTAGGTCCCTCGCTACTCGCGAGCGTGCTGAGTTTTCTGGCGTTCAACTTTTTCTTTACGAAGCCCTATTACACGCTAAAAGTCGCGGACGAGGGGGATGTGGCGACCTTGGTGTTTTTTCTGGTCATCGCAGCCATCACGGGAAATCTGGCGGCACGCATGCAGCAGGAAATGGCCAAGCGCAAGGCGTCACTTCAACGGATGTCGGGTCTCTATGACTTTAGTCGCCGCTTGTCGTCGGCGGCGGGTACCGAAGCGGTGCTCGAGGCGTTGGCTGCTCATTTGAAGCAATCCATGGATCGGGACATCGTAGTATTTATTGCAGACAAGGAAGGGGTTCTGCATGTCAGAGCCCGTGCTGGGGAAACGTTTGATGTGCCTCGGACAGATGTAGAGAAAGCCTGGGCGCATAGTTCCTCTGAACCAATCACTATCGAGCAATGGACATTTCTGCAACTGGCCACCAGCCGTGAACGAGTGGGAGTGGTCGCCATACTCGGTGAACTGGATGCCGAGCAAATCGATTCGGCGCGCAGCTTTTCGGAGCAGGCGGGTATCGCTCTGGACAGGACGCAATTGGTAGCGGATCTCGAACAAGCCAGACTCGTTACTGAAACAGAGCAGCTACGTTCGGCACTGCTTTCTTCTGTGTCGCATGATCTGCGAACTCCACTTGCGTCGATCATCGGGTCAACGACCAGTCTGCTGGAATACGGGGAATCGTTCAGTGAATCAAATCGAAAAGAATTGCTGGCAACCGTCGTCGAAGAGGCGCAGCGTCTGGATCGTCATATCCAAAATCTGCTGGATATGACCCGACTCGGCCAGGGGAGTCTGACGTTGAAACGCGACTGGGTCGATGTCCATGACATTGTGTCCAGCGCCGTGGCTAGAATGAGCAGTGTCTTGAAAGGCATGAATATCGATATAGATATATCGCCCTCAGTCCCTTTGTTGTGGGTCCATGGCGTTTTGATTGAACAGGCGCTGGTGAATTTGCTGGACAATGCCATCCGCTTTTCACCTGTCGAAGGGCATATCGGTATCACAGCCAGTTCTGATAATGACGATGTTGTCATCACGCTGTGTGACGAGGGACCCGGGATTCCAGCAGAGGAAAGGGAAAAAATATTTGACATGTTTTACACGGTGCGTCGCGGAGATCGCGGCAATTTTCAGGGAACTGGGCTGGGTTTGGCAATATGCCGGGGCATGGTTGCGGCGCACAGCGGTACGGTAACGGCGCAGGATGGAAGGAATGGCCGAGGGACCTGCATGCGCATCACGTTACCGGTTATCCGGCCGAGTGAAGTGAGTAACGCATGAACACATCATCAGGCACAATTCTTGTCGTCGAAGACGAAGCACAGATCCGCAAATTCCTGCGCATTAGTCTCGAAGCGCACGGTTTCACTGTAGAGGAAGCGCGCCTCGGCGAAGATGGTCTGAAGCTCTGTGCCACTGCGCAACCCCATTTGGTCATACTCGACCTGGGACTGCCCGACATGGACGGTCAGGATTTTATCTTGCGCCTCAGAGAGTGGTCTCAAGTGCCGGTCGTCGTGTTGTCGGTACGCGCCTCGGAGCAGGAAAAGGTGCAGGCGCTCGATGCGGGAGCAAACGACTACGTCACCAAGCCGTTCGGTATCAGTGAATTGATGGCGCGAATCCGTGTTGTGTTGCGTAGCCACGAGGGTGCGACATCGACGCCGACTGTATTCGAAGCCGGAGGATTACATGTAGACCTGGCTCAGCGCGAGGTTAGCGTCGACGATGAATCGATTCATCTGTCAAAAAAAGAATATGAATTGTTGCGCCTATTGATCAATCATCCTGGGCGGGTTTTGACCCACCAGCAGATATTGCGCGAGATATGGGGGCCTGCCCAGCAGGATGAGACCCATTATCTGCGCGTATTGGTGGGGCAACTGCGTCAGAAACTCGGGGACGACCCGACTCGACCGCGTTTTATCATTACCGTGCAAGGTGTTGGTTATCGATTGGCGGTCACCGCCCGGTGAAAGTAACGCATAGCTGAAATCATCGGCATAAGGCATCGATCCGCGTTCCTCCCACGCCGTATTTTTTGGGGCCATGACCGACAATGCGGGGCAAGATGGAAAGAGAGTCAGGCTCAAAAAACTGCCAGAGCAATCGACTGTACGGTTTTGCGTGGTCTGGCATGTTTATCAATTTTCCGTCTAGGAATCGTTGTTTTTCACTCAATGCTAAGTCAGACTCCCTATAATGATCAGATGAGAACTTAGATTTTATGCCCCCTCGGTTGTGTTCCCATCATGTTCGATTCACGCAAGGGTTGTTTAATCTAAGATATTTTCGTGGTGTCGACGCTATAACAAACATTAAGCAGTGAAATTACAGGCTTTGTCAGGCTTGTTTCAATCGAGTGGGGGTGAATTGATTTTCTTGTACCGCGAAGGTGCTGAGAAAGGCAGTTTGAACCGCAAAGGCGCAAAGGCGCAGAGATTACTTATATAATGGTTTCATGCCTTTTCACTAAGCACCTTTGCGCCTCTGCGCCTTTGCGGTTCCCCAATCTTCTTTGGTGCCTTGGCGGTTCAGTAATAGAGATACAACTTGTCGGTACGTATGTCTGACGCGATGGACAACCACTGGATGCAACATGCCATCGCGCTGGCGCGTTGCGCGGAGGCCGATGGCGAGGTGCCGGTCGGGGCGCTGATCGTGCAGGAGGGGAGGGTGCTGGGTGAGGGCTGGAATCGTCCCATCTGCGATAACGATCCCAGCGCACATGCCGAGATCGTCGCCCTGCGTGCCGCGGCGCAACAGTTGCGAAATTACCGGCTGGCCGGTTCGACACTGTATGTGACGCTCGAACCCTGCATTATGTGCACCGGTGCCATGGTGCATGCGCGTGTCGAACGGCTGGTGTTCGGTGCCTATGATGTCAAACGCGGTGCGGCGGGCAGTCAGTTCAATGCCTTTGCCTTGCCTGGCCTCAATCATCAGGTCAAGGTCACCGGTGGGGTGCTGGAGCGCGAATGTGCTGAACTGTTGCAGGCATTCTTCCGTCAACGTCGGGAATGATCTGTTACCCGTAGCTATGGGTATAGACATTGTCTTGCAGGAGCGGGTAAGCCCACTTCTAAATTGAATTATCGTGGCGTTTCTACAACGACAGCAGGTCAGTCGTGAATACCGGTTCGGACGGAACCAATTCCGGAGGACGCTCACTGTCCCACACCAGAATATCGTAGTAACTGCGGATGTTTTCTACATAACGTACCGGTTCTTGTCCACGGGCATAACCGTATTTTGTCTGCTTGTACCATTTCTTCTGCGCCAGCAGCGGCAATGCTTCTTTAACGTCCAGCCATTTATCCGGATTGCCACCGCGTTTCTGAGTCAGCACGCGTGCGTCTTCAAGATGTCCATAGCCGACGTTGTAAGCGGCCAGCGCCAACCAGGTGCGATCCGGTTCACTGATACGGTCCGGTAGCCGGTCTTTATTGATTTTGATATAACGCGCGCCACCCCGGATGCTTTGTTCCGGATCGAGGCGATCATCCAGGCCGAGAAACTTCATGGTGTTGTGCGTCAGCATCATCAGGCCACGCACGCCGGTCGGCGATTGAGCGTGAATATCCCAATGCGATTCCTGATAACCCACGGCTGCCAGCAGGCGCCAGTCCAGCCCGGTTTCGGCAGCGGCCGATTCGAACAGGGGAATGAAATCAGGCAGGCGTTGGTTGATATGGCGCATATAGCTTCGAGTACCTACATAATCGAAATCCTGAACATGCCCGTAATGCCGTTCCAGCAACTCTTTGAGTTGGCCGCTGGCACGCAGTTTTTCGAAGAATGTTTCCGCTGCCTGGGAGAGACTGTCATCGGCTCCGGCCATGAATGCCCACGCCAGTTTATCGGGTTCGCCAATATCGAAAGCGACTCGCAGTTCTGGATAAAAACGTTGATGAATGGCGACATCGTTGGAGTCCGCAACGGTGTAGTCGATCAGCTGACTCCAGACCATTTGCAACAGTTCCGCACTGTCCAGGCTGGGGTTGCTGGACCAACGTAGCTCGGGGTGTTCTTTCTGGAGTGCGCGGAGAGATTCTTCGTGACTCGACCCGGTAATGACTTCGAGTATGCCGGATAATTCGTCGATGCTTTTAGGTCGGTTATTGCCGCTGCGATATATCAGCTGCGGCATAATGGTCTGGTAGCTCGGCCCGAAGCGCACGCGTCGCTGTCGCTCGGGTGTAATGGTCAGACCAGCGGCTGCTATATCGGCATCGCCCTGTTCCACCATGCTGAGAATGTCCGAGAAATTTTCCGGCACCACAATCTTGAGTTCGACGCCGAGGCGTTTGGCGAATAGATTGGCGAGATCGTATTCGAGCCCGGTAGGACCATGGGGGCCTTCGTAGTAAGTCGTCGCCGCATTGCGGGTGACGACGATCAGCTCGCCGCGCTCTTTGATTTGTTCCACTATTGTGTCGGGTCGCCCGCAGGCTGCGAGGGTGAGACACCAGAGGAAAATGGCGGGATATTTGAACATGCGATCGACAGGTGGGTTCCTGGTCGGAGCTTACCGGTTTAGCGGACCCAGGTGAATAAGATTTAGGTCTGCCACCTGAAATGGGGTAGAATGTCGCGCCGTGGCTGTGATGCTGTCCGCAGTTACGCTATCAGGGGTGTATCCGCCTGATTCCTGGAGAGGTGACTGAGTGGCCGAAAGTGCTCGACTCGAAATCGAGTGTACGTTCCGCGTACCGTGGGTTCGACTCCCACCCTCTCCGCCAAAAAGATAAAGGGACCTTCGCGGTCCCTTTTTATTGTGCGATCAAGTTGAGGTTATGGAGTCGATCCCACGGTTTCAATCGGCGGGTTCGAGCCGAGTGTCGCGCAGCGACGCGAGACAACGCCGGAGCGCAGCGGAGGCGGCCCGAAGGGTGAGGCCGCGTAGCGGGCGAATACTCCCACCCTCTCCGCCAAAAAGATAATGGGACCTTCGTGGTCCCTTTTTATTGTGCGATCAAGTTGAGGTTATGGAGTCGAACCCACGGCTTCAATCGGCGGGTTCGAGCCGATTCACGAATGCGGGTCAACTTTCCTAATGTCGATGCTGATGATGTGCATCAGGATAATGCGGATGCGTGTGTTTGGTGGGCGCGTGTTGATGTGGATGGGTATGTGGTTCCTTGCCATTCCAAGCGGCGTCATGCTCGTGCTGATGATGTTCGTCATGTATATGCGCATGGGAATGGAACATCGCGCTGTGGGTATGTTCATGAGCGTGATGCTCGGTCAGATGCAGCCACACGCCCAGCGCCATCAGAGAGCCCGCTATCAGCAGTGGGATCGTCAGTGATTCCCCCATCAGGACCGCGAGCAGTGCACCGAAGAACGGCGCTATGGAAAAATAGGCGCCCGTGCGGGCGGTGCCGAGATGGCGCAGTGCGACGACGAACAGGGCCAGGCTAACGCCATAAGCGAAAAATCCTACCAGCATCGCGCCGATCAGTGGCATCCCTGGTGGCCAATCCGCGCCAAGCGTAAATGCAATCGCCAGATTGACGCAGCCTGCAACCAGACCTTTCACCGCTGCTATCCAAGTCGCATCGGTCAAAGAGACCTTGCGCGTGAGGTTATTATCCAAGGCCCATGCGAAACAAGCACCGAGTATGCAGAGTGCCGGCCACAGCTCAGCGAATCGTGCTTCACCTGGCCAACTCAATACAATTGCGCCTGCGACAATCGCCAGCATACCGAGCGCAATGCGCCGGTCGAAATTCTCGTGGAACACAAACCAGGCGAGCAGTGCTGTAAACACCCCTTCGGCATTGAGCAAGAGAGAAGCGCTCGCGGCCGGCATCCCGGTCAGGCCGAACATCAACAGCACCGGCGCGAGCACGCCACCGGCGGCAATGGCGGCCAGGAACCAGCCTGCTTCCGCGCGCGGTAAGCGGATACTGGGCGCGCGATGCAGGCGGCGGTAGAGCGTGAGGCCCAGCCCGGAACCGGCATACAGCAGGCCGGCGAGCAACCAGGGGCTAACGCTGTCGAGCAGGAGTTTCGCCAGTGGCGTTCCGGCGCCGAACAGCAGTGCGGCGCTCAGGGCGGCCAGGATACCGGGCGTGCGAAAGCTGATGAATCGGTGCATTGAGTCCCCCCCGAAGCGGGGCTTTGGTTATGTGCTGGATCAGAAAGTATAAGTATTCAAGCCGGCATTTTGCAGGGAGAGGCTCTTAGATGTCATCAGGGTTGTGGGCTATTCA
This sequence comes from Gammaproteobacteria bacterium, assembly GCA_018819175.1. Lineage (GTDB taxonomy): Bacteria > Pseudomonadota > Gammaproteobacteria > Thiohalobacterales > Thiohalobacteraceae > JAHJQQ01. Next base: position 33,788 of record JAHJQQ010000025.1, on the reverse strand, counting down.
TTGAAAAACAATTGGGAACTCTTATTCATGCCGCGCGTCCTAGTCTGGATTCGGCTGCTTCTCCACGGATTGACTCGGATGTCAGTGGCAGGTAACGTGCCGGGCATGCCACGTAGGCGTCCCATTAGATCAAACGACGCAGATAACGACAATGACTTCCGCTTTATCCATAAAGGCCGCCCGCAAAGAGGGTATCAGCTGGCTGCTGATCCTGGCCTTCCTGTCGTTGACCCTGTTTCCCCATCACTATCATCTGCATCATGCTGCGGAAGCGCAGACACATGATGTCGGTATTCAGGATCATGTCATCGATATTCATGGCCACGCGGATGCCAGTGGATTCAATCACCATGACGACGGTCATACCATCAAGCCTGCTACGGATGTTTCCATAAAGAAATCGGGTGTTCAGCTGCAGCTGGTTATTATTCTGCTGGCGCTGTTGCTGATCATACCGATAGTGGCACAGAACGTCCGACAGCATCCACGCTCGGTCAAACATCGTCTACCGTTATCCAGTCTCTACACGACCCCACCCTTACGCGCGCCGCCGCGTACCTGATACATCCCTGCTTTACTTGCGTGTCTATAACGTGTGGCCAGATAGCTAGCGTTGCGTGACGCGTATCTGCTTCGATTTCCATTGGGACCGGCCACCGGTTCGGAGATAACAACCATGAATGTATCGATCAGGGTCTATGCCCTTATCTGGATGCTGTTTGGCGCGCCCGTAGCAGTGGCGTCGCCGCCGGCATCCCTCAGTCTGAACGAGGCCGTCGCGCGCGTCCTCGAGCGTAATCCGCAATTGCAGGCGGCGGATTTCGATAGTCGCGCGGCAGCCGAACGCATCCGCCAGCAGGGCCTGTCGACGCCCTATGAGGTGGGTGTGGAACTGGAGAACCTCGCCGGTAGCGGTGACATTAATGGGGTGGACGCTCTGGAGACCACGCTCAGCCTCGGCCGGGTGCTGGAACTGGGTGATAAATCCGCGCAGCGCAGCGCCGTGGCGCAGTTGGAGGCCGGGCTGGTACGGCATGAGCAGGATGCGCAGCGTCTGGACCTGCTGGCAGAAACGGCGCGGCGTTATCTGGCGCTGGCGCGTGTGCAAGTCGAACGCGACCTTGCCCGGCAGCGCGTTGATCTGATGCGGCAGACATTGACGTCGGTGGAGCAGCGTTATCGCGTCGGCAAGGCGCCGGCAGCGGAACGCAGTCGTGTGCAGATCGATCTGGCGCGCGCGGAACTCGCCCTGGAGGAAACCGGGCATCTACTGAAGAACGGACGGCGGCAACTGGCGATCCTGTGGGGCGACTTCGATGCGGATTTCGATGCCGTGCAGGCAGAGTTGTACACACTGGAGGCGGACGCCGATTTCGCGCAGCTCGATCAGGCGATCGAACGTAATCCAGCCCTGGCACGTCTGGCAACGAGCGCGCGCCTGAGCGAGGCGCGACGGTTGCTGGCGCGCACACGCTCACAGCCGGACCTGGATCTGCGGGCCGGTGTACGCCACTTCAATACGACGGATGATGTGGGTCTGGTGTTGTCGCTGCGCATGCCGCTCGGCAGCGCCGGTCGGTCCAGCGCCTATGTGAACGAGGCCGACGCGCTGGCTGCGCGCGAACCCTTGCTGGCACAGGATCAGCGCCTCGCCTTGCGTGCAACACTGTCAGATTTACATCAGGAACTGCTGCATGCGCGGGATCGTTTCGAGGTCTATGCGCAGCGCATCCTGCCTGCCGCCGAGCAGGCCTTGAAGGATTACAACCAGGGTTATGCCGCTGGCCGGTATTCACTGCTGGAGTTGGGTGCAGCCCAGAACAGTTTGTTGGAGGCGCGCATGGAATCCTTGTCCGCTGCCGTTGATCATCATGCCGCGCATATCGAGATTGATCGTCTGATCGGTGCCGCGCCTGTTATTGGAGAGACCCCATGATTCGTTCTTACTTGTTGACCGTACTGACCGCCGGTGTGCTGCTTAGCACCTGGCCATTGCAACCTGTCCTTGCGGCGGGCGGCCATGCCGATGACGCAGGCGAGCATGAAGCCCATGGCGATGAAGCCGCCACCGTGATCCCCGCCGAGATTCCCAAGGGCCCGCACGGCGGCAAGCTGTTCGCACAGGATGGTTTCGCTATCGAACTGGCGCTGTATGAAACCGGCGTGCCGCCGGAGTTTCATGCCTATGCCACGCAGGATGGACATCCGCTTGCACCCGAGGCGGTGGAATTAACCGTTGAACTGACGCGTATAGACGGCCAGGTGGATCATTTCAGTTTTAAACCCCTCAAGGATTTTCTGCGCGGGCAGGGCGTGGTCAGTGAGCCGCATTCTTTCGATGTCGCGATTGAGGCACGCCACGCCGGCAAATCTTACCGTTGGACCTACGCCAGTTACGAAGGCCGCACCGAGATCCCGGCCGAGCTGGCGCAAGAGGCCGGCATCGTGACCGAGATTGCCGGGCCCGCCGTCATCACTGAGACGCTCAATCTCACCGGACGGGTCCAGTCCGATCCGGCGCGGATCGCACAGGTGCGCGCGCGTTTTCCCGGTGTGGTGCAGAACGTAACGGCGAGACTGGGTGAACGTGTGCAAGCGGGTTCTGTGCTGGCGCGTATCCAGAGCAATGAGAGCCTGCAGACCTATGCGCTGACCGCGCCCATCGATGGCGTGATTCTGCGTCGCGATATCCAGCCGGGCATGGCAACCGGCGATGAACCGCTATTCGTGATTGCCGACCTGTCGCAGGTGTGGGTGGAGTTGGATGTGTTCGCGCGGCAGATCTCGCAGGTGAAGACCGGGCAGGCGGTGCGCATCGAAACCCTGGATGGAAAGGTATTCAGCGGCCGTATCGATTGGCTGGCCTCGCTGGTGCTGCATGCCAGTCAGAGTATTCAGGCGCGCGTGATTCTGGACAATCCCGAGGGACAGTTGCGGCCGGGACAGTTCGTGCGCGGCCAGGTCACGGTCGCCGAACACCCGGTCGAGCTTGCGGTGAGGCAGTCAGCCATCCAGGGCTTCCGCGATTTTCAGGTGGTGTTCGCGCGTTTCAAGGAAACCTACGAAGTGCGCATGCTGGAATTCGGCAAGCGGAACAGCGAATGGGCCGAAGTCATCGGTGGTCTCAGGCCCGGCACTGAATACGTGACCGGGAACAGTTATCTCATCAAGGCCGACATCGACAAGTCCGGCGCCAGCCACGATCACTGAGGAATGCCAGCATGCTGAATCGCATTATTGGCGCCGCCCTGGCGCATCGCTGGCTGGTGCTGGTGCTGACCCTGGGACTGATGGCCCTGGGTGTCTACAACCTGAAACAGTTGCCCATCGACGCCGTGCCGGACATCACCAATGTCCAGGTGCAGATCAATACCGTGGCTCCGGGATATTCACCGCTGGAGGCCGAGCAGCGCGTTACCTTCCCGGTTGAAACCGCGATGGCGGGGTTGCCACGCCTTGCACAGACACGCTCAGTGTCGCGCTATGGACTATCGCAGGTCACGGTGGTGTTCGAAGATGGCACCGACATCTATTGGGGGCGGCAACTCATCAATGAGCGTCTGTCCGAAGTCAAAGATAAGTTGCCCACCGGCATTGAACCCTCAATGGGACCGATCGCCACCGGCCTGGGCGAGATTTTCATGTATACCATATCGGCGGACGATCCTGAGGTCACACCGATGGATCTGCGCACAATCCAGGATTGGATTGTGCGTCCGCAGTTGCGCCAGACGCCGGGCGTGGTCGAGGTCAACACCATCGGTGGTTACACGCAGCAATTCCATGTCCTTCCCGATCCGGAAAAATTGCTGGCCTTCGATCTGACGCTGCAGGATGTGATGGCCGCGTTGGCGCGCAACAATCTCAATACCGGTGCCGGCTATATCGAACGTCACGGTGCGCAGTATCTGATCCGCTCACCCGGTCAGCTCACCAGCATCGACGAGATTCTCGGCATCACTGTCGCCAAGCGCGAAGGTGTCGCGATTCATCTGGCCGATGTGGCTGACGTCGCGCTGGGCAGTGAACTGCGCACCGGCGCGGCGACGCAGGATGGCGCGGAGGTGGTGTTGGGCACGGTGTTCATGCTGGTCGGCGAGAACAGCCGCGTGGTCGCGCGCGCCACGGCGGAGCGTCTCGAATCCATCAAGCCGTCGCTGCCCGAAGGTGTCTCGCTGAACCCGCTCTACGATCGCACCACCCTGGTCGACAAGACCATCGCCACCGTGCAGAAGAATCTGCTCGAAGGCGCGCTGTTAGTGATTGTGGTTCTATTGCTGTTGCTGGGTAACTGGCGCGCGGCGCTGGTGACGGCGGCGGTGATCCCGGTGGCGATGCTGATGACCATCACCGGCATGGTCGAGTCGCAGGTGTCGGCGAATCTGATGAGTCTGGGCGCGCTGGATTTCGGGCTGATCGTCGACGGCGCGGTGATCATCGTCGAGAACTGCCTGTTTCAACTGGGTGCCTATCAGCGCATGCACGGCTCGCTGCCGGACATCAAGGAACGCTTGCGCATTGTGCGCGAGGCGACGGTCGAGGTGATCCGCCCGAGCGTGTTCGGTGTGCTCATCATCCTGATCGTGTATATCCCGATCTTTGCGCTGACCGGTGTGGAAGGGAAAATGTTTCACCCGATGGCCTTCACGGTGATCACGGCGTTGCTGGCAGCGTTGGTGTTGTCAGTGACGGCCGTGCCGGCCGCAGTGGCGCTGTTTGTCAGTGGCAAGGTCGAACACAAGGACAATGCGGTGATGGCCCGGATCAGTCGCTTCTACGAACCGGTGCTGCGCACGGTGTTGGACTGGCGCAGGACCGTGGTGATCGGTGCAACTGTACTCGTCGTGCTGTCGGCCTTGTACACCACACGCATGGGCGCGGTGTTCCTGCCCAGCCTCGATGAGGGCGATATGGCCGTGCATGCGCTGCGCATTCCCGGCACCAGCCTGACCCAGGCCGTCGAGATGCAGGCGGCCCTGGAGAAACGGCTGGCCGAGTTCCCCGAGGTGTCGCATGTGTTCGCCAAACTCGGCACGGCGGAGATCGCCACCGATCCGATGCCGCCGAACGTCGCGGATACCTTCGTGATCTTGAAGCCTCGCGAGCAGTGGCCCGATCCCGACAAATCCAAGGCGGCATTTGTCGCGGAAGTTGAGGCGGCCGCGCGCAAAATCCCCGGCAACAATTACGAGTTCACCCAGCCGATACAGATGCGTTTCAATGAGCTCATTGCCGGTGTGCGTGCGGATCTGGCCGTGAAGGTGTATGGCGATGACTTCGATACCCTGGTCGAACTGGCTGAACGCGTCGAGGCCGTGGTGTCGAATGTCGATGGCGCGGCCGATGTCGCGACCGAGCAGGCGACCGGTCTGCCGATGCTTACCGTCACACCCAAACGCGATCGCCTGGCCGATTATGGGCTGGATGTGGCTCAGGTGCAGGACATGCTGCGTATCGCCATGGGCGGTGAAACGGTCGGTCAGATCTTCGAGGGTGACCGGCGTTTCGATCTGGTGGTGCGTCTGCCGGAACACCTGCGTACCGATCTCGATGCCCTGGCGCGACTGCCCATCAGCTTGCCGCAAGACAGTGGACGCGAAGTGGTAGGTGATGCCGATATGCTGGGTATTGCCCAGTCCACGCCAAACAGTATCCCGTTGAGCGAGGTCGCGGAAATTGCCTTTACCGAGGGGCCGAATCAGATCAGCCGCGAGAATGGCAAACGCCGCATGGTGGTCACCGCCAATGTGCGCGAACGCGACCTGGGCAGTTTCGTCACCGATGTGCAGGCCGCGGTGCGCGAACAGGTCGAACTGCCGGCCGGTTATTGGGTGGATTACGGCGGCACCTTCGAGCAGCTGATTTCGGCCAGCAAGCGGCTCGCGCTGGTTGTACCCATCACATTGCTCATCATCTTCGGTCTGTTGTTCATGGCATTCAATTCCGTGAAGGATGCGGCGCTGGTATTCAGTGGTGTACCGCTGGCGCTCACCGGCGGCGTGGCCGCCTTGGCGCTGCGCGATCTGCCGTTGTCGATCTCGGCCGGTGTTGGTTTTATTGCGCTGTCCGGAGTGGCTGTGCTCAATGGTGTGGTGATGCTGTCCTTCATCCGCGACCTGCGCGGGCAGGGCATGGCGCTGGAGCCGGCCATCATTCAGGGCGCATTGCGGCGCCTAAGGCCGGTGCTGATGACGGCCCTGGTCGCGAGCCTGGGCTTTATTCCGATGGCGTTGAATATCGGCACGGGTGCCGAGGTACAACGGCCGCTGGCCACGGTGGTCATAGGCGGGATTATCTCGTCGACATTGCTGACGCTGTTGGTACTGCCGGCGTTATACCACTTGATGTACGCTGGTCCAGGTCGAAAATAAGCGGCTCTATCGCGGGAAGGGATTAAGTAATCTCTGATTAATGACTATGTTGTTATTCCGGCGCAGGCCGGAATCCAGAGTTTTGAATCACATGGATTCCGGCCTTCGCCGGAATGACGAAATATTCAGAAGTTCATTAGTCCGTTGTTGTAGTGCGTATAATGACCTCTGTGTTCGATAACGACTGAGGAGATTTAGACATGAGATATCTTGCTGCCGCGATGCGGCGTCTGACTCTGCTGGTAACCTGTGTGTTCGGCTTTATGACCGTTGCCATGCCGATAGCGCAGGCGGGCATGATCTCCGTTGAACGTCATGCATCATCGCAGGCGGCTGCTGATCAGCATGCTCAGGTGCAGGATTTCCTGCAGCGCGAGGACGTGCGTGCCCAGTTGATGGATCTCGGTGTTGATCCGCAGCTCGCGCAGTCTCGTGCGGCGGCGCTCAGTGATGCGGAACTGGCCCGTGCCGCTGATCTGATCGATGAGCCTGCCGGTGCCGGCGCGGCCGGTACGATCGCATTGATCTTCATCATACTGTTGATCACCGATATCCTCGGCTACACCGATATTTTCACGTTCATACGTAAATAACCAATCGTGCCGCGGCGGAATCCAGTTGTTAGTGGGGGAGAGGCGCAACGCCTGCTGCTCCTGCTGCCGTTGCTCTTTTTGCTGGTAGCCTGCGGACCGCCGCCGCAGATCCATGTCGATGCCGATCGCCCCGCGCTGGAATTGACCAAGGTCCCGTTCTATCCCCAGGAGCAATATCAATGCGGTCCTGCGGCGCTTGCTACCGTGCTGCAATGGACCGGTGTACGCGCGACACCCGAAGAACTCGCGCCCGCACTGGTCATCCCCGAACTCAAAGGTAGCCTGCAGATCGAAATGCTGGCGCAGAGTCGGGCGCAGGGACGTGTACCGTTTGTGATCAAGGGCGAGCTGCGCAGTATCCAGGCCGAACTCGCGGCGGGACATCCCGTCATTGTGTTGCAGAACCTGGCATTTGCCTGGAAGCCGGTTTGGCATTACGCCGTTGTGGTCGGCGTGGATCCGGCTACACAGACGGTGACATTGCGTTCCGGTCGGGAGCAGCGGCATGTTGTCGACTGGACACTGTTCGAGCGTACCTGGAAACGTGCCGACCACTGGGCCATCGTGGTGTTGAAACCCGGTGTGCTGCCGGCCTCGGCCGATATCACGGCGGTGATGAACGCGGCTATGCCGTTCGAGCAAAGTGGCGATGCGAAGACAACGCTCGCGATCTATCGCAGTGCCGCGAAACGCTGGCCTGATGAGATCGCCCCGCAGCTGGGCGTGGCGAACAGTTATTACACGCAGGGCAAATTGAAATCCGCCGACACGGCCTACCGGAATGTGATCGCGAAGTTTCCCGATGACCCGGTAGCCTATAACAATCTGGCGCTGGTACTCGCCGACCGCAAGCGTTGGAAAAGCGCGGAGGCGATGGTCGAGAAGGCGTTGCAGATCGGCGGTCCGTTACGGGAGGAGTTTCTGGATACCCAGCGACAGATCCACTGTCGCGGTAAGTGCAAGTAGGGTGTGGTGTATGGCGTGAATTGCACTGTTCTGAGCTGCGAATATTTGAACCGCCAAGACGCCAAGGCCGCCAAGAAAAACGAGTTGAACCGCCAAGTACGCCAAGATCGCCAAGAAAAAATATTTTTGAACCGCAGAGGCGCAGAGGCGCAAAGAAAAACCAACTAACTGTAAAATCATAACTCGTCATTCCGGCATGCGCCGGAATGACGAGTTATGAGAAGGTAAATTTGATTAATCTTTCTTTGCGCCTCTGCGCCTCTGCGGTTCAAATTGTTTTTTGTAGTTTCTCCGCGGTTCAAAATAAAAAGGGCCGACGTGCAAGCGTCGGCCCTTTTTGTACCACTGAGCTAAATGTTTAGCGGGCGGTTTTCTTCACAAACGGAAAGACATTGGTGAAGCCCAGAATGTCGGTGAGTAGCAGCACCAGGAAGATGAACACAATAGCGCCGATGAAGGAATCACCGCCGGCGGGCAGTTGCTGCATGTGCTTGGATGCGGTGGCGACTTCCTGATCACTCAGGCGGTCAACGCGGGCCTGGGCTTCGGCCGGGTCCACACCCATCTCAACCATCTGGGTACGGATATCGTCGCGTGCCAGAAACTGCTGCAGTTGCTGACGCTGTTCACTGGCACCGTTCTGAGTCTGCCCATAGGTGGAGGGGGCGATCATGCCGGCCTGTGCTGCGGGGATATACAGGCAGCTGAAACCGAAACTGGTCAGCACGAGTGGTGCGAGGCGACGGCACAGGGTGCGAATGAAAATCATAGACGGTTCTCCTGAAGAATTGATGCGCTCGTTATTCATTATAGGGGGCATAGCCGGCGCCAAGCATAATCCTGACCAGAGGCTCAAAGTGTGAGCTGCGTCACAGAGTCCCCGGGGATGTGGCGACTCTGGCGAGAATCTGACGGTATTCAGCGCCCAGTCGCACCAAAGTGACCATCCAGACCAGGCACACGGCCAGTACCAGCCAGCTCAGCTCTGCGGCTGCGATACTCCAGGGTAGCCATTGGGTCAGCAATAGAATGAGAACCGAGCCCAGCACCTTGAACAGCCGGTAACCGAACATATCGATCCAGGCCTTGGCCTGAAAGATGAGTACCGGGTCAATCGGAACATACAGCAACTCTTTTGAAGCGCGGTTGATGGAGTAGGACAGACCGCGGTCGGAGATTTTGAGAAAGGCGCCGGCCTGCAAGGTCGCCTGCGACATATACCAGAAACTGCCCGCGATCACGGCCAGCGGTTGCGCGAACAATCCGCCCAAGGCACCGAGATAGCGGTGAACCAGTGGTGTGATAAACAGATTGATCGCGATGGCGACGCCGCTCAAGAAACTGAAAAACACTCCCAGATAGGCGGTGCGCATTTCCCGGTCTTCGTAGCTGGTTTCGACAGCCTTCATGAACTGGTATTCCACCAGCGGTTCGACCATTTGTGCGAGCAGCAGGATGGTCGCGATCAGAAACAGATAGCGATGCTTCAGTAGCGAGCGCCAATGACCTTGATCTTTGCCCGTATGGTTTTGTACCCCGGCATGTTCGGTATACAGACCGAGCTTGCCCATCAGCAGGGTCAGCAGCATGAGCAGGGCAATGATGCCTGCCGCGACCAGTAGCAGATCGGTGGTGTCGAGCTTGATGTTCGTAATGAGTAGATTGGACAGGGCACCGCCGGCCACGCCACCCAGCAACCCGCCGGTCGCGATCAGGCCGTACCAGCGTTTACCACTCGCAGTATCGAAAATGGTGTTGGTCAGGCTCCAGAACTGCTCGACCAGGATCACGCTCAGCACGTCCACGAAGATATAGAAGGTGAAGGCCTCGATGAAGCCGCTGTTGTTGAGCTGCGGATAAAAGGCCAGCAGACAGGCGATGATGATCGCACAGGTACCGAGTACGACATTGATGCGGGAATGCCGGGCGACCAGACGGTGATACAGACTGATGATCAAGGCCAGGGTCGCAGCGGTCGCTATCCACACGTACGGCAGTTTTTCCGTACCCAGTGCACTGATGAACAGGGACCGACTCGCAGGCTTCAAAAGATACAGCGCTGCGATGATCAGGAAGAAATTTGTGAACAGCATCACACATCGGGTGAGCTGTGCGTTGCGAAACGATGGCATGCGCATTGCTTTATATTTTTGATCAGTTACCATGACGCTCAAATGGATAGGTTAGGAGGTAGTCAATGCTGTCGCGACTGCTCAAAGTTGTAGGACTCTCCCTGGGATTAGTCGTTGCAGTTCAAGCGGCTTCCCCGCAGTCAGCGTATCCCTCCTTGCGAGATGCCAAAAGCCCGGCACTTCAGAAGCAACTCGAAAAACGACTCAAACGACTGAATCTTGACGGCGCCGTCCGCCGCGGCGATCTCGCCGTTGCCCTTGTCGACGTCACCGATCCGCAGCATCCCAGCCTTGCCCAGGTCAATGGCGACGAAATGATGTATGCCGCCAGTCTGCCCAAGATTGCCATTCTGCTGGCCGCCTTTGAACGCATCCATGATGGCAAGTTGCAGCTCAACAATGAAAACCGTGAGCTGATGACCAACATGATCCGCTATTCATCCAACACCGCCGCGACGCAAATGATCCGTCGAGTGGGGCCGGAGTATATCAACACCGTTCTGCGTTCGCCGAAATATCGCTTATATGATACTCGCTACAACGGTGGTCTGTGGGTTGGCAAGGAATACGCATCTGGTGTTGCCTTCCAGCGCGACCCATTACACAACCTGTCGCACGGCGCGACCGCGATCCAAGTCGCGCGTTTCTATTACCTGTTGGAAACCGGGCAACTGGTTTCGCCGGAACTCTCCAAGGAGATGAAGGCGATCATGGGCGATCCGGGTATTCATCATAAATTCGTGAAAGGTCTGCTGGAGGCGTCTCCGGATGCGCAGATCTATCGCAAATCCGGCAGCTGGCGCAACTGGCATGCCGATAGTGCCATTGTCGAGCACGCCGGTCGTACCTACATTGCCGTCGCGCTGGCCGAAAGCCCGAAGGGTGGCGATTGGTTGAAGAGCCTGATCTGCGAGCTGGACGGTATTATTTTGCAGCAGCCGGTTCGGACCGCAAGCCTCGAAGTAAAACGTGCAGGCGTGTTGCGATAGTCTGATGTTCCACCGCGGAGTTCTTCCGCAACACATTGGATGTCAGCGTGACCATATAGAACATCTGCGGCTCGCCCGCAGGTGATTCCACAATGGCCACCGAGTTCATAAGATTCTCCACGTTGCCGTGATATTTCTTGCACACAAAGCCTTCCTCGGGCTTGCAGCGGTACAACGATCCCGATTTGAAATACACCGCCGCATCGTTCAACTTCGGTGAGGACGCGTAGCGGATACGCCGCTGGGTCATGTACATCAGCTTTTTGATCTGCAGACTCGACCAGGGATCCACCAGCTTGCCCTGTTCCATGAGCAACAGATAGTGCATCAGCTCGCGGGTGGTCGCGATGCTGTTGGTGCCCGGCACACGGCGCTTGCCTTCAGCGGTGAATAAGCTGCCCTGACGCAGATTGTCCACATCCAGTCCGTTGTCGGTAACCGGCGTCAACAGGCCATCCAATAAAATATCACCCAGCTCTTTCTTTTTGGTGTCGGTGAAGAACGCCGCTTCCTGTTCGGCCGAAACCGGATAGTCCGTGCCAAAGTGTTTCAACAGCATCAGCTGTTTGATCACCATACTGGCGGCGGCATTGGAACTCGCCGACATGGCCCAGTCCAGATACATCCACAGATTACCGGTATCGCCCACGCGTAGCGCACGTCGCGGCATGCGATTGATGTCCGGCCTCCAGAACGGCACATCGTGAGAATCAACGCGGATAAAGGCATCGGCGGTGATCTTCGTGTCTTTCAATACGCGTTGGCGTGCCGCGATGTCGTCCGGATAGAGATCGGCCAGCGTCTGGAACACGGCCAGCGCGACCATCAGCTTGCCGACACTCCCGGGATTGCGGCGCACCTCCGGATTATGTTCGGCGAACACCGGATGGTAAGCATCACTGAGGTCGAGCACGCTGATGCTGTAATGCTTCGCCTCGGGACCGAGCATAGCGACGATCTTGCGGGTCAGGCCGGCATCGACGGCGGGAAATTCAAAATCCGGATGCAATTCCATGCGCAGCTGAATCTGATCGCTGTTGAGATAGGCGCCCGGTTCCAGCCGATTGCCGGCGACCTTGCCTTCCTTCGCCAGCCGGAAACCTTCCAAGCGTTCAATGCCGGTCTCTGCATAACCGTCGATAGGAAACGCACCGACCGAACTCATGCAGGTTGCCAATACAGTGCCGAGCATCAATCGCGAGAACTTTTGCATCATAACCACCTGTCTATCCGTAGGGTGTGGTGAGTGAAACGAACCGCACCGACTTTATGCTTGAACCGCCAAGACGCGGAGGTCGCCAAGAAAAAAGTTTGAACCGCCAAGGCGCCAAGGACGCCAAGAAAAAACTAAATTGAACCGCCAAGACGCGGAGGTCGCCAAGAAAAAAGTTTGAACCGCCAAGGCGCCAAGGACGCCAAGAAAAAACTAAATTGAACCGCCAAGACGCCAAGGACACCAAGAAAAAACTAAATTGAACCGCCAAGGACGCCAAGGACGCCAAGTAAGAATTAATGTGGGTTCGTGGGTCATTATTGGATCCGTGGCCAAAGGTTACCGCCAACGCATCTACAAAGTCTGCAGTCTATAAACCTGATTATTCTTGGCGTCCTTGGCGCCTTGGCGGTTCAAACTTTTTTCTTGGCGCTCTCCGCGCCTTAGCGGTTCAAAAAAAGTATTACTCCGCTGGCGGCTGCTTCAGATCAACAACAGCATCCGCTTGCGCGCCGCTGTTGCGATCCATATCGATCAGATAAAGACTGCGGCGGGCACGCAGGCTTTCCACAAAGGGGCGGATCTGGAACAGCGCGAGTTTGCCGTCGCGGAAACCGAACTCGATATCCGCCGGTGCAGGCAGACCGTCCTGGCCCATCGGCATCGGGAAACGTTGTTCCACGTCGTCGGCCAACTTGCGCAGTTGTTCGATTTCCGCAGGCTGCAGAACGGTGTCGCGGCCACTGGCGGGTACCTTGGTCATACCACCCGTCGGCGAAGGTTCCATGCGCAGCGGGGTGCTGGCCTGCGCCAGCAATCGCACCTCGCCGTATTTGCGCTGCACACGCAGTTCTTCGGCGGCCTGACCCTCGACGGCGCCACCGACACCCTCGCTGACCGCAATCGACAACCAGTGACGATCGCCCGTTTCCACATCGGCCGTCACCAGCACTCCGGATTTTTCCGAGGCAAAGGTCTGCAACAGCAACACCGCCGGATACACATGTTCCGGTTGTTCCATATGTGCCTGACGCCAGGCAAAGGCGCGTTCAGTGAACGGTGACGCCCAGACCTTTTGAATGGCGTGAACGAGATTGTCGAAGCCGACCACATTGAACAGTGTCAGATTCAGACCGGCGCCGGTGAAGCCGGGCAGATCCTCGACATTGGTGTCGCTGCGCACGAACAGGCCCACGGTTTCGATATCGTCGAACGATGCCTGCAAAGCCGCGCGCAAACGGTTGCGGAAATCCTCGCCCGGATCGGTTGTCGTGATCCAGGTGCGCAGGCGCTCCAGGAACACGCGCGTCTCGGCTTGCTGTTGTCCCTCGGGGAGGGTGCGCAACCGTGCATATTCCGCGCGTATCCAGTCGAACGCCGATGGACCATTCACCTCGATGGGCTGATTCAATAGCGCACGGAAGGCGCCAAAGGGAATGGCCACGCCGGGATTCACCGCGTCCGGATAATATTGCATCAGTTCGCCGAGATTGGCCGCCTTTGGCCCGACAATGCGCCCGGAATCCGTGGCGCGAATACTTGCCAAGGGCAGCAGCTCGGTCTGTGTGAGATTGAGTTTTTCCAGATCCGGTGTGATAACCACATCGTCGCCCAAAGCCTCGCGGCCGAAGATCTCATCCCACTGCGGACCATCGGCGGCAATCTGCACCGTGCCGCCGGGGCTGACCGCCAACACAATCTTCTCGCCGATATGCGTCTTGATCTGCGCGATCAGCGCATCGTCCACCACCACATTCGGGATGCCGAGATTGCGCGCCAGCAATTGCACATGCGACAAGGAGCTGCCTTCACCGCGGGTGAGGATGCCGGCAATCGGTGGCAGTTCCGGCGTGGTCGAAGGCAACAGATAAATGCCATCCTTACGGAAGTCCTCGCCTTCCGGCGGTGTGTCGAGCAGCGTACCGCGCCGCAGGCCGGGATTGAGTCCGCGCAGCCCGCCGCCGATTTCCTGATCGAATAAATACTGTTTCACACCGAACAGCTGATCGGCATCCTGCATCAGCACGTCCAAGGCACGGGTGTAGGTGAGCAACGGGCTGCCACGTAACCGATCCGGCACGTAGTGCACACCCAGCGGCGTGATATCCAGCCAGCGTTCGATAGTCGACCCGAACTGGAACTCCAGCGCACGCTGCGACCATTGCGATACGCGCGCCAGATAGCGTAACGCACTGTAGTAATCCGCGACGCTGAGCTGCGGGTTCATCTCCAGCATGCTGATGCGTTTATCCAGCGCGACCCATTGACGTTCCGACAGGAAACCGCTGGCCATCAGGCTCATGCCCAGACTGCGCAGCCACTGCAATCGGGTAGCGCGATCGGCTTGTGTGGTCTTTTCCAGCAATTGATTGCCCAGCGCATAGACCTCCTGTTCCAGGGCAATATTCGCCAGCAGCAGTCGCACCAGATTGGGCGGGCTGAATTGTGTTGAAGTCGCAAAGGTATTGCGCAGATCAACCGCAGCCTCGGCGGCAATGCGCATACGTGCCTGCAGATCCGGCGCGTTGTGTATCCTGGCGAGGGTTTCATTCAGCGTCGATTTGAGTATTTTACTGCCACTCTCTGAAATCAGCTGCTCGATCTGCCGAATAGAGGTGCGCGGCGCGTACAGCGTATCGAGTTGGGCGGCCAGGTTCTTATACTGCTCCGCCAATTCCGGCAGCCCCTGCTTGGCGGCATAATCGCGCACGCGCTGCGGATCCTTGGCATCCGGCAGACCATGAATCTTAATGCGCAGAACCTGAAACCCCGGATCGACATCTGAAATCTCAACGGCGAGTTTGCGCACCACCGCGGCAACTGGTGGTTCGGCGCTTACCGGTAACAGGCGTGCCGCCTCGCGCAACAACAGATAACGCGCAGGATCACGCCAGGCAGGGTCTTCGACCATCGCCAACAGCAATTGGCGCGCGCCGGCGCGTTCGTCTTCCACTTGTAAAGCACCGCGATAGAAACGCGCCTGACGGAACACCCAGCCGTCGTCGTTCAGAATCAGAAACTGTTCCAGCAGAATCTGGCGCAGATCATCCAGGCGCGGCTTCGGCCCGACGAAATCCAGCGTCTTCAGATCAGCCAGCAGCGTGGCAACCAGATAACCCTGATTGCGCATCGCCAGCGTGCGCTCATTCCATTCCCCATGCTGCACACCGCCGCCATGCTCGCGACAGGCGCTCGGCGTCGGCGGCAACTGAGTGCCATCGACGCAGAACCAGCGGATGCGCGCAAACGGCCCGCGCTGGGCCTGCTTCATCTGCTCGACCCAGGCCCGCATCTGTGCCGGTTCCGGCGGGGGAGGTGGCGCCTCGTCCGCGCGCACTGCCTGGGCGCACAGCCCCAATAACAGGAACAGCAGGGCCGGGATCGGAAGGCAACGGCGCGGGTATATATATAGGTTAGGCATAGTCGCAGCAGACATGTTCAGGCGCGGATGGGCCGGACAGGGCTGCAGGTGGCCTGAGATTGCGCCGCTGTCGGGTGAGAATTCGGGAGTTGAACCGGGAAAATCATAGCCTAGGTAATACTTTAACGTTTCGCGGCCGACTCTTGCAAACACCCGGACCGCGCCCGAGGATGTCCAGACTACCCGATCTCCGCTTCCCGCCCCGCGATCCGGGCAACAATTTACGGATATCTATGACGATTCCCCGGCGCTTGGATTGCATGACCCGGGCCGCTAGTTTACCCTACGCGCTCTTCGCGATTCGGGTAGCCCTAAAACAGGTGAAGACCGCGTGTTTTCCGGTTCCTGGAACGGTGTCCGAGCGGCTGAGCCGAGGCGACTGCTGAGGCAACAAGCGTAGCGGAGAATAGAAAGAGTACCCGGAGAGGTGTCCGAGCGGCTGAAGGAGCACGCCTGGAAAGTGTGTATACGGCAACGTATCGCGGGTTCGAATCCCGCCCTCTCCGCCAAATACAAAAGGCCCCCGCGTGGGGCCTTTTGTATTTGTTGGTTTGGGTGGCTCGATGAAGAACCCCCGTTCGACGGAGTAGCCGCAGGCTGCGGAGAACGCCGAAGCGTAGCGCAGGCGCCCCGAAGGGGTGAGCGCGCAGCGCGAATCATCCCGCCCAACACATTATCAGTTTACGGTACTCGTCCAGAACTCTGCGGCTGCGGGGCCTTTTTTAGTTTGTTGGTGTCGGTGGCTTTGATGAAGAACCCCCGTTCGACAAGCGGCGCAGCCGCGCAGAACGGCCGCAGGCCGGCCCCGAAGGGGTGAGCGCGCAGCGCGAATCATCCCGCCCAACACATTATCAGCTCACGGTGCTCATCCAGAACTATCCGGCTGCGGGGCCTTTTTTATTTTGTTGGTGTGGGTGGCTTTGATGAAGAACCCCGTTCGAAGGAGCAGCCGCAGGCTACGGAGAACGCCGAGGCGCAGCGCAGGCGCCCGTCAATTTATATGAGGAGGCGAGGGTAGAAGCCCTAAGTAATCCCGCCCTTAGCAACATTTACACCAGGCATCGGGCCTAAAGTCGAGTGAACCGTAATCTTTAAGGCAAAACCATTGGATTGTATGCAGCGCCCTAATCAGATGTGGGCATTGTTACAGTTACGTTGCAACCACCAGAATGACTTAAAAGCTTAATCGGAAAATCATATTATTCGCTGGCAGATGCATAACTCTGATGGGTGTGGCCTGTTGATGAATACAAGACTCCTACTGCTGCTCATATGTTATTGCATTTCCTGCTCGATTCACGCCACGGACAGACTAATCGAACGCCATCAATTCCAAAACATGACTGGTGAAGACGTCATGACCTACGAGTGGTCTCTCGTCGATAAAGGGAATAACCAGTTCCTGGTTGTGTCAGTCGAGGATGATATCCGCTATGAGAATCTGTGCGATCAGTCTGGACAAACCATATCCTGGTCAGTCAGAGGGCCAGAGGCGGATATCTCCGCTGTGCGCACTGGATCAATTATTACGATACGCGGTACTTTCCAAGGACATCTTGTTGAAGAGCGTCACGACCTAGGGGATATACCCTGGTATCAAGCATTGTCCTATTCATTTCGGCATTTCATCAGAAGTGACGATCAGAGCGTACAGTTCTGGACTATCCGGCCTGATAATCTGGATGCTTTGAAGATGACAGTGGAAAAAGATGGTTTCGAAACCATCGATACAGCCTCCGGTCGTATCGAATCTACACGGCTAAAAATCAGATTGGCAGGCGTGCTAAAAAATTTCTGGAAGGCCTATTACTGGTTTGATAAACGGCAATCGCAATTTATACGCTATGAAGGTGTTAACGGACCGCCCGGCACTCCTAAAACAGTGATAGAGCTGTCTTTGGAGAAGGTAATGCCGGACGTCTCATAAATCCATTCGTCCAGAACCTAAGTCAAAACACATTTGAGCCATTCAGGCAAGGCGCGGATCCTGTGAGGAGCGGAGTCCACAACGCCACATAGATGGCCGAGCTGTATTTTAACTTAGATTCGACCGACAGAGGCTGGCCGTTTATTTTACTTTGGCCTGATATCGTAAGTCATAGGCGCGGCCACCCAGGTCACAATCATCACAAAACCATAATCCCAGCTTTATACATTTGTAACAATACTCGTCGATAGTTACCTAGGCTTATTAAATGGTAATCGGCTTATGACTTACGCTCACCACCGGTGGCCGGTTATTTGTTTTGCGCGTCCAGGATATTCGAAATATTTCTTGGTTCCATGGTCGGTAGATGAACAGTCTTTCTTGAAGTGCGAATCGGGACTGGAAAACCAGGGCGAGGCTCGAAGATGGAGCGCATGAGGATCGCCATCATTACCGATGCCTGGGATCCACAGATCAATGGTGTCGTCACTACCCTGTGCAAGACAGGCGAGTCATTGACTGCCATGGGCCATGAAGTGCTGCTCGTAACGCCGCAGGGCTTTCGCACTGTTAGCTGTCCTACCTATCCTTCGATTCAACTCGCGATTAATCCTTCGGGTAAGGTGCGCCGCATGTTGAGCGATTTTATGCCGCATGCCGTACACATCGCCACCGAGGGTCCTTTGGGTTGGGCCGCGCGGAATTATTGTAAAACGGAGGGCTTGGCTTTCACGACCTCCTATCACACCCAATTTCCACAGTACATCAGATTACGCGTGCCGCTACCTATAAGTGTGTCCTATGCTGTGTTGCGCTATTTCCACGGCGCGGCGGTACGCACTATGGTACCCACGGCATCTCAGCGACGTGAACTGAAGCGTTGGCGGTTTGATAATGTTGTCATCTGGCCCCGGGGCGTGGACACTGGATTGTTTAGGCCGGCAGACAAGTCTTTCCTCCAGGCGCCGCGACCGATTTCCATGTATGTGGGCCGAGTGGCGGTTGAGAAAAATATCGAAGCGTTTCTTGATCTGGACCTGCCGGGTACAAAATACGTAGTCGGCGATGGCCCTGACCTGGACAAACTTCGTCGTAAATATCCAGAGGTGTACTTCACGGGGGCCAAACGAGGCGCCGAGTTGGCGGCTCATATGGCAGCGGCGGATGTCTTCGTCTTTCCGAGCCGCACCGATACCTTCGGCATCGTCATGCTGGAGGCCATGGCCTGCGGCGTACCGGTGGCCGCCTTCCCGGTCACAGGTCCAGTGGACGTGGTGCGCAACGGTGAGACCGGGGTGTTGAATGAAGATCTGGGAACAGCGGTGCATTCCGCGCTGCAGTTGAACAGCTGGGTTTGCCGAGAATATGCTTTGAGGTGCTCCTGGCAAGCGGCGACGGAGTCTTTCGCCGCCAATCTGGTGGATAATCGTAAATCATTTGTTCATGGTATTGAGTCGGAAAATCACGGTACCCAGCACAGCAAATTGGATATTTTGTCTGAGAACATGCAAATTGCAGAAAAATATCAAAGGTAACGTGGCATTCTCCAGGTGCAAACAAGGCAGCGTTGCTGATCTATCGTCCAGCAACCATTCGGACAAGAGGGGTATTTATGCGCGAGTTTCTTGAGGCCCTCAAAGTACAGCGTTGGGATGATCATCGCTATTATCATCACAACCGGATCAATCAGTCACTACACTTCATCAGTGCCATCAGCTTCCTGTGTGCCTATGTGCTCTTGTTTATTGATCCGGCTATGGCGGCGTTAATCGGCTGGCTCGTTGCGATGGTCAGCCGACAGGCTGGACATTTCTTTTTCGAACCGAAGGGCTACGACGAAGTAAACCAGGCGACACACGAGCACAAGGAAAAGATAAAGGTTGGTTACAATCTCAAACGCAAGGTGGTTCTCCTGACGATCTGGGCACTGTCACCACTGGTGTTATATTTCGACCCAACGCTGCTAGGAATATTCGATCTGAGCAGCAATCCAATCGAATTCGTGAATCATACGGCACTGATCTGGCTTGTTCTCGGTGGTGCTGCGGTATTATTCCGGACTGTTCACCTATTCTTCCTCAAGGATGTGCAGACTGGTCTGGTGTGGATGACTAAAATTCTCACCGATCCCTTCCACGACGTAAAGCTCTATTGCAAAGCACCGCTCTATGTGATGCGCGGCGAACTTATGGATCCGATGAGGTCAAAGCAAGTAATCTGAGACACTCAGTGCAAGGATGCACTCATTTCCTCTGCGACATCAGCGGAGATGTGCAATCAACTCCCGCAGTATGCGGCGCTTGATGGATTTGTTGGTCAGCGTCGCATCAGCCCACCACCAACCGTCCTGGTGCATCGTGCGAGCGGCGTCGACGAACCTGTCAGCAACCGCCGCGAAGTCGCTATCGGTGTAGTTCAGGCTGAAGATGAAACGCCCGGTTCCTACCCAACTCAGCGCCAGTCCTTCAACGCGCAGGTAGTATTGGAGCATCCAGTTATAGCGTGAAGGTTGTGTATACAAAACCGTCCAGATCGAAGACAGGTTCGCCACTTGCACCGGCAAACCTTCCTCGCGCAGACGCTGGTTCAGTTGCTGCGCCCGATCGTTCCACACCGCATCAAGATTGCTGTAAATCGCGCGAATCTCAGGAGTGTCGAGTTGTAGCAGGAACTCATGCATCGCTGCCATTACGTAAGGATGGGCATTGAAAGTGCCGCGCGCGAAGCAAATGTCCGCCGGGCGGTCCTCGCGGTAGCGTTTCATCAGGGCCTTGCTTCCACATACCACGCCAATCGGTAGGCCGCCGCCCAGGGTTTTACCGTACGTCACCATGTCTGCCTGGACACCAAAGTATTCCTGCGCTCCGCCTAGTGCTAACCGGAAACCGACAAAGACCTCGTCGAATATCAAAACGATATTGTTCTCTGTGCATACCTCCCTCAGCCGCTTCAGCCATTCGCCATAAGCAACACGATCGAAGTGTGCACTGCGTGAGCTATCGGTCAGAGAGGAGTCCCCCGCAGCGTTAATATTCGGGTGTAGTGCCTGCAGTGGATTGACCAGCACGCAAGCAATGTCACTGCGCGTGCGAAGTACTCGCAGTGCGCGATCGTCCATATCATTCAAGGTGTAGGTTTCGTGTGCCGGGATCGGGTTGCCTATTCCAGGTTGCACATCCCCCCACCAGCCATGATAGGCACCGCAGAATCGCACCAGATGGGAACGCCGCGTGTGGTAACGCGCCAGTCGTACCGCCTGCATGACAGCCTCGGTGCCAGACATGTGAAATGAAACTTCATCCAGCCCCGAGATGGCCTTGAGACGATTGACATTTTCGACGATGACCGGGTGATACGTGCCGAGTACGGGTCCCAGATCGCGGACGCGCTCGGCACCCCGTGCCAAACATGCTTTGTAAAAGTCATAGCCGAACACGTTGACACCATAGGATCCAGCCAGGTCGTATAATCGATTGCCGTCGAGGTCGGTGATGGTCACGCCGGATGAGGCTGCGACAAAGGATCCGGTCTTGAGATGCGAGCGTACGTAACGGCTGTACTGGAAGGGAACACGGTATACGCCGGTGAATTGCAGGTCCGAGATACTATCCTGTATTTCAGCGGTGAGACGTACCGTTTCCGGGAAGCGCTCACGAAATACATCGGCAAGTCGCGTGAAGCCTTCGCGGCGTCGTTGTGCAACTGCAGCGGGCGCATCGTCGGAGCAGAAGAACTGCGACTCGTCGAATTCATAGAAAGGAACCAGCTTGGCCAGGCGCCGCGACATCTTCGAATGTCCGGCAAGCGAACGATGCTTTGCCCGGGAAAGCTCCAATCGCGCCTTTAACTTTGGCAGCAACACGGCTAAAGTGGCCACGCCCAGCGCGTATAGGGTGAATGTATTTTTCACTAAGTTCCTCTGCGAAAAGTATAACTCGGGATATTTGACAGTTTTATGAAACTACCTGCTTTCATTGCAACTATATTTCACCAGGAGGATATCAATTTCTTATTGACCAACCGCATCCCGCGTCGACTCTTGACGCAATTCATGGGTTGGTTCAGCAAGATTGAGCAACCGCTTGTGCGGGATTTTTCCATCGGAATGTGGAAATTCCTGGCTGCCCCCGAGCTGAGCGATGCAAAGAAAACACAATTCCGCAGCCTACACGACTGTTTCATTCGGGAGGTTAAGGAAGGCGCACGTCCGATCGAGTCGGATCCCACTGTCTTGGTGAGTCCTTGTGACGCCATTGTCGGAACCTGCGGTAAAGTCGAGGGTACCGAGCTGATTCAGGCCAAGGGCTTCCCCTATACGCTGTTGGACCTGCTAGGTGACCCTGAAATGGTGCGAACCTATCGAAATGGCTGCTATATCACCTTGCGCATCACAGCCAATATGTACCATCGCTTCCATGCGCCGCATGACTGTCAGGTGGAGCAGGTGACCTACATTTCCGGTGATACCTGGAACGTAAATCCGATTGCGCTGAAACGCGTGGAGAAACTATTCTGCAAAAACGAGCGGGCGATTATTCGCTGCAGACTTGAATCGAGCACTGACTTGATCACCTTGGTGCCGGTCGCAGCAGTACTTGTTGCCAGTATCCACCTCCATTTTCTGGATGTGCTGCTGCATCTCAAGTACCAAGGCCCCAATGTCATGGCGTGCAACGCCCACTTGCACAAGGGCCAGGAGATGGGTTGGTTTCAACATGGTTCTACCATCATTGTCTTCGCCCCGGATGGTTTCACGCTGTGCGATAACGTAAAGACGGGGGAGGTCATCCGCATGGGGCAGCCACTGATGCGGCTGCCTTCCCTTCCTGTAACGAAGTCCCCATAGAACCAAGTAACGCATGCCTTTCTCCCTGATAGTTCTGCGTCGTCTAGGCTCTCCCAGGCGTGCCCATTAACCATGGACGGTAGTAACAGACAGGATTCAGCGCATGAGACGATGCTAATCGTTGAGGGTGGCGCGTTGCGTAGCGTATTCTCGCTCGGGCTGCTGGACTGCTTCCTCAAAGACAACTTCAACCCTTTCGATTCTTACATTGGCGTTTCTGCCGGGGCAAGTAATTTGGCAGTGTTTCTGTCCGGAACGCCACGTATAAATATTAAAGCCTACTTGGATTTGGTTCTGAGTGGGAAGTTTATCAACTATTGGCGTTTTTTAAGGGGTGGTCACCTGATTGATCTGGACTGGCTGCTCGCGGAGATCTATTCGCAATCCTTACTCGATATTCCGGCGATCTTCAGTCATGACAGATCATTTTATGTAGCCATTACGAACGTTGCCTCGGGCGAAGCAGAATATGTCATGGCCAACCCAAAGAACTTGCTGAGTGTCATCAAGGCGTCGACAGCTTTGCCATTATTTTACAGAGGATTTACTGAAGTCGACGGGCGGCCGATGACCGATGGCGGTGTCGCGGACGGCATACCTATCCAACAAGCGATTCGCCTGGGCGCAAAACGCATTATGGTTGTACTCTCGCGGTCGGATACATACCAAAAGACGGACACCTGGGTTCATCGCTATATACGTTGGCGAATGCGAAATCATCCTTTGTTGGTTGCGACCATGAAGGAACGGGTTGAACAGCACAAGGCAGTCATTAAACTTATCCATAACCCACCCCCTGGCGTCAGCATCGTGGCAGTTTGTCCGCCTGCTCATTTCGCCGTCGACCGATTCACGCGCGACCGTGATAGTTTGTTGCAGGGCTATCAGATCGGTTTCGATACGGCGGAAGCAGCTATTGCGCGCTGGCGGACGCTGCAGTCACCCAGCAATACCACGAGCGATATGTAAGTGTCTTTGCCGCTGGCAATCTCCAGTCACAGATTAATTGCGCTGCCCCGCTATGGGTGAGCGGGTGGTCCAGTCCGGAGCATGGGGCAATGCAATGCTGACCCAGACAGCAACGGTGAAATAGAGCGTCATCCAGGGAATTTCCTCGTGCCAGATATTCCAGTCGAAACTGACCACGCACGGCTGCGACGCATCGAGAAAGCCACTGATCCATGGCAGATACTCCACTCCCGCCGCTAGCTGGGCATTCCATCGAGACCAGTACATCGGCACATCGACAGTGGTCATGAATACAATATATCCGATTGCGAAAATCATCATTGCAGCCAGAAAATGCCGCTGTTTGCGGTCGCTATGCGGCCATATGAAAATAAAGCTGGCGAATAATAGAACGGCGGAAACCGTCCAAAGGGAATTTTCTACAACATGACCAAAATAATTCGTGGATAGAATTGCGTACCATGACGCGCATTCGGCAACCATGATAATCGGTATAAGCAGTAAGGAGGTTATGACTGTAAAGCTGCTGCCACTGCTGCTGCCTGCGTGATGCATCAATAGCGCGCACTGAGCGACGAAGCAAAGCTCAGCCAGGGTTGCCACACTTCGGCCCACCACCATGCTTGATAACCCGGACTCCACTAGACAGATCCGTTCCAGGTCTATCCGCGGCAGAAAGGATCGGAATGCGCACCCCGCAACGTACCCGGCCGACAGCCAGGACAACCAGCGTCGTCGCCGATACGATGTAACGGTGAAACGGTCTCGCTGGCGTGACAGCAATACTGAGGATACGGTCCATGCAGCGATATTAAGCATGGCCACGATACACAGAATAAACCACCAATAGTGCACAGCCATTGCCATAATCTAGATTGTTCCTTGACGGCTTGATTCGTTGTACTCAATCTGGCAATCGTCTACAGCTTGATTGGCGTCGGTATGATCTTTATTAAGGAGCCACTGATTAATCGATCATTGCGAGCGAAGTGTGTCAATCTCGTAAAGCAGAATCAGTCGGCTGGAGATTATTCGCTACGCTCACCCCTTCGGGGTCGCCCTGCGGAGGTTCTGCGCTCGCAAGCTCGCTTGTACCACGGCGCTACGCGCCTCACAATGATGGGTGCCACTGAATTTATCAGAGCTTCCTTAATGTGTATTGTGTCTGTTATTTAACAGATGAGCGATGAAGGTGTATGGCTCATCTGTGCAAGTAGAGTAGCCCTCGCGCTTAAAGTGTCAGTAGGTGGAAATACCGGAGACCAGCATCAGCATTAGGTCAGGCATGATCCGGAAATGCCGGTAGGAACCCTCTCTCCAGAAGTGAAGTATTTACGAGGTTTTGCGTCTGAAAATAAGTGTCCCGCCGATCAGGGCAACACCAAGGGATAAGATCGCTCTCTGTAGGGACGTATTGGTGGACGTTAAATCAATCAACACAGGATCGTTCGTTAGTGTGCTGACAGGCTCTGCCTTGGCATCGGGCATCACTGTACAAAGTAATCCAATTACGAATAGCGCGACAACAGCCTCCAAAGTTAATCGTTGAATTCGATTCATTTGCGTCCCTCTACGTGCGGTATTGTGACGCGCAGAATCTAAGCGATAAATGTTACAGAATCATGTAATCAGGCAATCTAGACAAACACGCATCCATAAAATCGACTCCGCTGAGCCCGTAAATGACCGTTTAGGGTCAATATGAGAGGAGCGGGCCTTGTTGTTAAGGCGTGAATACTTGCTGTGGAAGGCGTGAGATTGACCCTATTGAAGCCTTCAAATCCCATGAGTTTTAAGTTCGTACATTATTAGGTAGCGAAGGGGCAGAGAGAAATTTACTAACGCTTATCTCACAAATGCGCTGTTGAGTCCTTTTCATGATATTAGGACAACACCTCAATAAATACTGTATTCTAAAGCGAATTCACGGTCCGAGACCCTCAGATAACCCTTCGCTCGAAGCATGGATCACCTCTCCCAATCATTGCAGGATCGAATCGCCGATATCCATCGCTTGCTGGAAAAATTCCGGGTCGAGTCGTATCTGGTTTCAACGGGTTTTCAGCGCAAGCCAGATCTGGAACGGGTGCTGATTGAACGCCAGCAGGATGCCGAGCTGGAACGCCATCTGGCGAATTTCCACGCAGCGGACCTGGCGGGATTGCTGGAAGTGGTTTCGGGCGAAGAGCGTCAGCGGATCTGGACGCGTCTTTCCCCGCAGCGACGCGGTGATGTGCTGCTGGAATTGTCTGGCGCGGTTCTAACCAGCCTGGTCGAGAACATGTCCCATGCTGAGCTGGTGGCAGCGCTGCAGGACTTGGATGCCGACGATCTGGCCTATCTCAGCGACGCTATTCCGGACAGCGCTTTTCATGCGGCCGTCAATGCGCTCAACTCGGAAGAGCGCAGCTGGGTTCACCACACGACCGCATATAATACCGACAGCGTCGGTCATCTTATGGTCAGCGAGCCTCTGGTTGTCCAGCCGACGCAATCACTCGCCAGTATTCAGGCCCTGCTGCGTACCCAGAAGGAATTGTCGATCAACACTGAAAAGCTGTTCGTGGCGGATAACCGCGGTCATCTCCGCGGAACCCTATTTCTGCGTGACATCCTGCTCAGCGATCCTGACTGCAGCGTGGCCGAGGTCATGAAAGACAATGTCGTCGCCTTTCACCCAGATGACAATCTCAACGCCGCGGCACATGCTTTCGAGCGCTATGATCTGATTTCGGCACCCGTCATCAATGAGCGCGGAAAGATCATCGGTCGACTGACCGTCGACAGTGTCATGGACTATGTTCGAGAATCCTCGGAAATGGAGGCACTGAATGTTGTCGGTGTGGTGGAGACAGAAGACTTGTTCTCGAGTGTCTGGAAGAGTGCGCGCAACCGTTGGTTGTGGTTGTGTATCAACCTTGGCACTGCCTTTATCATCTCGCGCATTATCGGTGGCTTCGAAGGCACTATAACCAAAATGGTCGCTCTCGCCTCGCTTATGCCCATCATAGCCAGTATGGCCGGCAACACCGGCAATCAGACGGCCGCATTGGTTATTCGCAGCCTCGCACTCAATCAGATCGGTCATGCCAATCTAAGCCGGCTGTGGCGCAAGGAGATCAGTATCTCGCTGTTGAACGGAATCGTATGGGGCGCTGCGGTTGGCCTGTTCGCCTACATTTTCTATCAGAAATTCGCGCTCTCACTGGTCGCGGCCTTGGCCATGATGCTCGGTTTCTTTCTGGCTGCGGTCGTAGGCATAGGTGCACCACTGGCGCTCGAACGGCTCGGACTTGATCCAGCCATGGGCTCCAGTGTCATCCTCACCGGCCTGATAGATGCCCTGGGCTTCATGGTGTTTCTACTATTGGCGTCAATTTTTCTTGTCTAGGTTATTGCCTCTCTGGCCTTGTACCGATCAATTGAACTCGCCACCCAAAGTGGCCGTTCATCATTATGAAATAAAAACAATGTAATGTGAGCTTCTGTAAAGGCGAAGTCGTTATAGCTCGCTTTGATATCTTACCTTTACACCAAGAGTGTCGCGCCCCTCAATAAGTGCAACGGGACATCCCAGTCAGCCCTTGCACCTTCGGGTTGAGCGACAGCTAATTCCTTCTGCCCCGGTTCGTCCTGCGGCTGAAAAACGCCACAGTGACTTGACGTCGCTAAAGGGCTGGCTGCTTCGCCCGCCAGCCCCGCGACTACCGGGGGCTCCTCGACTTCGGCTTCGCCTCTCCATGTCTCGTCAGATGTATGTTTTTACGAACTGCAGGTGTTACGTTATTGGTGTTGCGAAATTCAGAGTGGCGATTAAACATTCTTTGGATTCACACATCTACCGCGACAACTGCGTCGCCCCCCTTCAACACTAACTGCACAAATGCCTGTGCCGCAGGGCTGAGGCGTTTTCCGGCGCGCTGCACCAGGTACCATTGGCGCTTCAGAGGAAAACCCTGCACATCCAGCACGCACAGCTGACCGGAAGCCAGTTCCGCCTGCACGGTGTGCAGTGACACTACGCCCAATCCCAATCCCGCTTCGACGGCCTGCTTGATCGCTTCGTTCTTGTTCATCTCCATGGCTGCTTTGAAGGTCTGACCGTTTTCCCCGAGGAAATTCTCCAACGCGTTGCGCGTGCCGGAACCTTGTTCGCGACCGATGAGCGGTTCTTCGAGCAGGCGCGCGAGCGGTATCTTCTTTTGCTTCGCCAGCGGGTGACTGGTCGCGGCGATCACTACCAGCGGGTTGTCCATGAACGGTTGGGCCGTCAGATCGAGGTTTTCCGGCGGTTGGCCCATCAGCGCCAGGTCGATACTGTTTTCGACCAGTTGCCGCAGCAGGGTTTCGCGGTTGACCACGTTGAGGCTCAGGTGCACGTCCGGGTGCTGGGCGCGGAACAGGGCCATGAGCCGGGCGGCGAACACGCTGGCAGTGCTGGCCGCCGAGACCGTGAGACTGCCGCCTTTCAGACCCTGGAGATCCGCCAACATCTGTTCCAGGTTGGACAGTTCGTGGCGGATGGTCTCGCCCGTGCGCAGCGCCTCGCGGCCGGCCTCGGTCAGCCGGATCTGCTTGCCCTGGTGTTCGAACAGGGGCAGTCCGAGCACCTCTTCAAGTTGCTTTATCTGCATGGAAACAGCGGGTTGGGACAGGTGCAGTTCAGCGCTGGCGCGCGAGAAGCTGCCGCGTCTGGCCACCGCTTCGAGGATTTCGAACTGGCGCAGGGTGAGTCTGGACATGAAAGAAATACTTTGAGGTTATCTAATAAAATCTGAATATATCTTATAGACCTTGTTATTTATAGTGCCATGTAAATTCAGGGGGGCTCGCGTCCCCAACCGTTCCATCAACACCGTTTGGAGAAATTACATGGCCCACGATCAATCCAGCCGCTACGCCAACCTCGACCTTAAAGAGGCCGAGCTGATCGCCGACGGCAAGCACATCCTCGTCGCCTACAAAATGAAGCCCAAGGCGGGCCACGGTTACCTCGAAGCCGCCGCTCACTTTGCGGCCGAGTCCTCGACCGGCACCAACGTCGAAGTCTGCACCACCGACGACTTCACCAAGGGCGTGGACGCGCTGGTCTACCACATCGACGAGAAGAGCGAGGATATGCGCATCGCCTATCCGCTGGAGCTGTTCGATCGCAACATCACCGACGGCCGCTTCATGCTGGTGTCGTTCCTGACGCTGGCTATCGGCAACAACCAGGGCATGGGCGACATCGAACACGCCAAGATGATCGACTTCTACGTGCCCGAGCGCGTGGTGCAGATGTTCGACGGCCCGGCCAAGGACATCTCCGACCTGTGGCGCATTCTCGGTCGTCCGGTGAAGGATGGCGGTTACATCTCCGGCACCATCATCAAACCCAAGCTCGGCCTGCGCCCGGAACCCTTCGCCAAGGCGGCGTATGAGTTCTGGCTCGGCGGCGACTTCATCAAGAACGACGAGCCGCAGGGCAACCAGGTGTTCGCTCCGCTGAAGCAGACCCTGCCGCTGGTGTACGACTCCCTCAAGCGCGCGCAGGACAAGACCGGCGAGGCGAAGATCTTCTCGCTGAACATCACCGCCGACGACCATTACGAAATGTGCGCCCGCGCCGATTTCGGACTGGAGACCTTCGGCCCCGACGCCGACAAGCTGGCCTTCCTGGTCGACGGTTTCGTCGGTGGTCCCGGCATGGTGACCACGGCCCGCCGCCAGTATCCGAACCAGTACCTGCACTATCACCGTGCCGGTCACGGCATGATCACCTCGCCGAGCGCCAAGCGCGGTTACAGTGCTTTCGTGCTGGCGAAGATGTCGCGTCTGCAGGGTGCGTCCGGTATTCATGTCGGCACCATGGGTTACGGCAAGATGGAAGGCGAGGGCGACGACAAGATCATCGCCTACATGATCGAGCGCGACGAGTGCCAGGGCCCGGTCTACTTCCAGAAGTGGTACGGCATGAAGCCGACCACGCCGATCATCTCCGGCGGCATGAACGCGTTGCGTCTGCCCGGGTTCTTCGAGAACCTCGGTCACGGCAATCTGATCAACACCGCCGGCGGTGGTTCCTATGGCCATATCGACTCCCCGGCCGCCGGCGCGAAATCGTTGCGTCAGGCCTACGAGTGCTGGAAGGCGGGTGCCGATCCGATCGAGTGGGCGAAGTCGCACATTGAGTTCGCGCGCGCCTTCGAATCCTTCCCGGGCGATGCCGACACGTTGTTCCCGGGCTGGCGCCAGAAGTTGGGTGTTAAAGCTGCATAACGGCTTTTTCTGAACCATGACTGGTAGGCGGTGACGGTCGGGAGCCATACGTGCTCTCGGCGGTCGCCGCCTTTTTTGTGTCCGCTGTTCCGCGCACACATATGCATGGCGTTGCTATTGAGGTAACGTCATGAGGACCGGGTGACCGGAAGACGGTCGAATGCCGGAATCAAGGCCGCCGCACCCCAAGAAACAGGAGCAAGCCGATGACGAGCAAAACGCAGACCCAGAACATGGCGCTGTTCTGCGATTTCGAGAATGTCGCGCTGGGCGTACGCGATGCCAAATACGCCGCCTTCGATATCCAGAAGGTGCTCGAGCGCCTGCTGTTAAAGGGCAGCATTGTGGTGAAGAAGGCCTACTGCGACTGGGATCGCTACAAGGACTTCAAGGCGGCCATGCACGAGGCGGCCTTCGAGCTGATCGAGATTCCGCACGTGCGTCAATCCGGCAAGAACTCCGCGGACATCCGCATGGTGGTGGACGCACTGGATCTCTGCTACACCAAGTCCCATGTCGACACCTTTGTGATCATCAGCGGCGATTCCGATTTCTCGCCGCTGGTCAGCAAGCTGCGCGAGAACAACAAGATCGTCATCGGGGTCGGAGTGAAGAATTCCACGTCGGATCTGCTGATTGCCAACTGCGACGAGTTCATCTACTACGACGATCTGGTGCGCACGCAGCAGAAACAACGCCGCACCCGGAAGAAGGCGTCGACGAAGAAAAAGGTCGCCGTCGACAAGCCTAGCGAGAAGACCGAGGAGGACCGCAAGCAGGCGGGCCTGGACCTGCTGCTGGCGATGGTCGAGGATCTTTTTGAGGAACGCGGCGAACAGGACAAGGTATGGGGCTCCATGGTCAAGCAGGCCATCAAGCGCCGCAGTCCCGGTTTCAGCGAGAGTTACCACGGGTTCCGCAGTTTCGGCGAGATGCTGGAAGAGGCTGAGGCGCGCAATCTGCTGCACTTGCAGCACGACGAGAAGTCCGGCGGCTATCTCATCACCGGGCTTGTCCAAGACGGGTGAGCTGCCAGGCACGCAGCAGTCTGGCAACGGCGCAGGCCGTTATGCACAGGCAAGACTTTCCATGTCCGCGACCCGGCGCAGAACATACCATCGGCCGCGACGCCCCCGAGCGCTTCAATCGCCCTCTCGCTCATGCGTAGAACGCTGCCCGTTCTGACACTGATCGTCATCGCCATCGCCGTTTTTTTCTGATGGCGCACGACCTTGTTCAGATGCGGCTGCAGGATCACAGAGGCGAACCCAACGCAGGTGATGACGGCGCCGGATGCGTTCCAATTCCGCCGTTGCGGAAGCCGTCAGCGGTGATCCAGGACAGGACGGCCATGAGCAGCAGCCCGACCACGGGCAAGGCGACGAGTAGCAGGAACGTTCGGCCATCCGTGCTGTCCTGTTATCAGATTGTCGGAGCTAGTGCCTGCAAGGCCGCAGTTTCCGTATCCGTCGCGGGAAATGCCGGGGCGGCACAATGGCCCTCCGGCGGCACTGGCCGCAGATTCGGTCTTCGGCACTGACACTCAGGTTACGGCCCGACCCCGATGAGCTCCGTCACTCGACAACCGCTGCTGCAGCGACTGGTTCAGGTCCAGCGCGGTGAAGTGTCGGCGCTGGTCTGGTCGTTCCTGTATTTCTTTTCGCTGCTGTGCGGCTATTACGTCCTGCGCCCGGTGCGCGACGAGATGGGCATACAGGGCGGCGTGGAGAATCTGCAATGGGTGTTCTCCGGTACCTTCGTGGTCATGCTTGCGGCCGTACCTCTGTACGGCTGGGCGGTAGCGCGCCTGCCGCGGCGGCGTCTGCTGCCGGCGGTGTATCTGTTCTTCATCGCGAACCTGTTGGGATTCTATCTGTTCATGCGCGCCGGAATCGCGCCAGTCGCCGCGGCCCGCGCGTTCTTCATCTGGGTGAGCGTGTTCAACCTGTTCGTGGTATCGGTGTTCTGGAGCTTCATGGCGGATATCTTCAGCAACGCCCAGGCGCGCCGGCTGTTCGGATTTATCGCGGCGGGTGGCAGCGCCGGTGCGGTGACGGGGCCCGCGCTCACCACGCTGCTGGCGCCGCAGCTCGGCCCGACGAACCTGCTGCTGGTGTCGGCGGGATTTCTATCTATCACGCTGCTGTGCATCGCGCGGCTGCTGAAAGGCGACGCGGAAAGACCGGGCGGTACTGCGCAGACGTCCGCCGGCGCGCAGGGTACCGGCGGCGGGCTCTGGGCGGGGTTGCGTCAGGTGCTGGCGTCGCGCTACCTGTTGGGAATCTGTCTGTACGTGCTGTTGTATACGACACTGTCGACGTTCCTGTATTTCGAGCAGGCGCACATCGTCAAGGCGGCGTTCGAGGATTCGGGCCAACGCACGGCATTCTTCGCCGGTATCGATCTCGCGGTCAACACACTGACCGTTCTCGCGCAGATCTTCGTGACGGCGCGGGTGGTGCGCTGGCTGGGCGTGGGCGGCGCGCTCGCGTTCCTGCCGCTGGGTGTGGCGGCCGGACTGATCGCGTTGGGTGCGTTCCCGGGTCTGGTTGTCCTGGTCACCGTGCAGGTACTGCGGCGCGCCGGCCACTACGCCGTGTCGCGACCGGCGCGCGAAATGTTGTTCACCGTGGTCGGGCGCGAAGAGCGCTACAAGGCAAAAAGCGTGATCGATACGCTGGTGTATCGCGGTGGCGATGCGGCCAGCGCCTGGTTGTACACGGGGCTGTCGGCGCTGGGACTGGGCTTGAGCGCGATCGCCTTCATCGGCGTGCCGATCGCGCTGGTCTGGGCGTATAACGGTATGCGGCTGGGACGACGCCAGGACCGGTTGCGTGAGCGGATCAATGGTAGAAGGAGGGCGGAGCATGGAGACGAAACAGACTGAAAGCGGACATCCCGGTTTGAATCGACGCCAGCTGCTGAAGCTGCTGATCGGAACGGGCATCGGTATCTCGGCGGGGCGGCTGGCGGCTGCAACCATTCCGGACAATCTGATCCTGCGCGCCATTCCGCGCAGCGGCGAGCGGATTCCTGTCATGGGTCTGGGCAGTTCGGACACCTTCGAAGTCGGCGAGTCGGCCGCCGAGCGCACACCGGTGCGTGAGGTGCTGGAGCAATACGTCGCACTCAGTGGGCGCGTCGTCGATACCTCGCCGATGTACGGCTCGGCCGAGACCGTCATCGGCGATGTCGCACGGGATCTCGGCATCCAATCGAAACTGTGGCTGGCGACCAAGGTGTGGACGCGCGGCCGCGAGGCCGGCATCGAGCAGATGGAGCAGTCCTTCCGGCGCCTGCGTACCGAACGCATCGATCTGATGCAGATACACAACCTGGTCGATACGCAGACGCATCTGCGCACCCTGCGCGACTGGAAGGAACAGGGCCGCATACGTTACCTCGGTGTGACCCACTATCAGGAGAGTGCCTACGAGGATATCGCCGGACTGATCCGCGACGAGGCGCTGGATTTCGTGCAGTTCAACTACTCGATCGCCACGCGCGCGGCCGAGCGCATGCTGCTGCCGCTTGCGGCGGAGCGCCAGACGGCGGTACTGATCAATCGCGCCTACGAGGACGGCCGGTTGTTCGCGCAGGTGCGCGGCAAGCCGTTGCCGGAGTGGGCCGCCGAGTTCGACTGCGTGAGCTGGGGACAGTTCTTCCTGAAATACGTGATCTCGCATCCGGCGGTCACCTGCGTGATTCCCGCGACCAGCAAGGTCAAACACCTCATCGACAACATGGGTGCCGGCCGCGGCCGTCTGCCGGACGACGCCATGCGCAAGCGGATGGTGGCCTACTTCGAATCGTTGTGATTAGGTACCTCTGGAAATTCACTGAAGCTGCGCTGGCTGCATTGTAAGCGCGCTCAGATGTTAGTTTGGCCATCGAAGATGTTAAAGAACCTCTGATCAAGTCGCTGAAGCGGCAGCTGCTGTGTTGCAACCGGGCTCAATAATGCGGGGCCGGGAAGCGGCAGACGCCGTGTAAACTCCGCTTTTTACTCGGTGCTTTCCGCACCTCGCCCTTCGGGCCGGCTAGCGCCGTTCTCTCCACTTCGTTCCGAGTCACCCGGCTGCGCCTTGCATCTGCTCGCT
>JAHJQQ010000024.1 GCA_018819175.1 Gammaproteobacteria bacterium | reverse complement strand
GGGAGAGGGTGATGCACGTTCCAGCTGCCCCCCTCTCCCTAACCCTCTCCCGCGAGGGGAGAGGGAACTCTTTTTACAAAGCTTCACCACCAAGGCGCAGAAGGCGCTCGAAGGAAAATCTTTCATGAATGTTGATGAAAAACCTCCTCCTCCTTGATGGTGGAGGGTCAGGGAGAGGGTGATGCACGTTCCAGCTGCCTCCCTCTCCCTAACCCTCTCCCTAACCCTCTCCCGCGAGAGGAGAGGGAACTCTTTTGTACATTGTTTGAATGTTTTCCTTCGTGCGCCTTCTGCGCCTTGGTGTTTAAAGGTTTCCTAAAAATTTCATTATTCCCCGTCCCAGATGATCAGCTGCGCCGGGGTCGGGTTGTAGGCGTTGCAAGGATTATTCAGCTGCGGGCAGTTGGAGATGAGGACATACAGATCCATTTCCGCGCGCAGCTCGACATACTTGCCGGGCGCTGAAATACCGTCTTCAAATGTCAGCCCGCCATCCGGTGTCACCGGCACGTTCATGAAGAAGTTTATGTTACTGACCAGGTCGCGCTTACCCATGTCGGTGTCCGACTCGGCGAGCGCGATTAAATAATTGTCGCGGCAGCTGTGCATGAAACGTTTTTCCAGTGCATAACGTACCGTGTTGCTCTCCGAGGCGCAGGCACCGCCGAGTGTGTCATGTCGGCCGCAGGTATCGGCGACGATAGTCAGCATGACGTTGCCCTCGTTGGAGAGCAGTTGGCTGCCGGTGGTCAGATAGATGTTGCCCTGCGCGCGCAGAGTGTCGTTGGCGCTGTAGCGCTCCGCCGTGTCGTGCGCATTGTAGAACAGCGTGTCCACGGCCTGATTACCTTTCAGATCCAGAATGCGCAGAGTCTGGCCCTTCTTGACGAGATGCAACCAGGGTTCGCCAGCCGGCAGTTCATAATTGTATCCCGCCTTGGCAGGGTCGAGGGCACTCTCGGTCAATGTCGCTTGTGTCATATCAGCAGCCTCGCTCACCGGAACAGCACTTCAGTATTGTAGAAGCCGCGCTGATTCTCCGGGCGGAAATTGCGGCAGTAATCATCGGTGTCCGGCGTGCCCGAGCGCCAGGCCGTGAGCCTGACCCGTTTCGGTGCATACTCCGGATTGGGATCGAGTGGGTGTGGCGCCGTGGACAGGATCACCAGGGTATTCATTTCGAAGCGCAGATCCACATAGTCACCGGCCTTGGAATTGCCGGGCTGGAACCGCAGATCACCCTTTTCGTCCACGATCACTTTACTGAATAAGTTGACGTTGGCGACCAGATCGCGCCGCCCCAGACCGTATTTACCAAGCTCGATGAGCATGCCGTCGCGACCGCTGCGGTACATGGAATTGCGGTGCTCCTGGAAGCGGTGCGTACCGTATTTTTTCAGGAGCTGCTTCGCATCCATCACACCGCAGATCGTATCGTGCCAGCCGCAGGTGTCGGCCGTGATCGAACAGAGCACGCGGCCCATGTCCGAGTAGCAGACGAAGCCACGCGTGAGATATGCCGTGTGCTGGGCCTTGAGGGTGTCGGCCATGTTGTAGCGTTCGAGCTTTTCTTCCTGGTTGAAGAACAGCGCGGACACATTGGCGCCGCCTTTGGTGTCGGTCAGACGCAGCGTGGTACCGCGCTTCATGACGCCGGACCAATGGCCGCCACCCGGAACGAATTCCTCCCACAACAGCAGCGACGTATCGAGTCCGTCGCTGCGCGGTGTGGATGCAGGTTCTGCCATGCCTTGAATCTCCTTGCTTTTCGTATAGATAGTACTGTGCGTGCGCCTTGTCCACGAGCCATCCGTGCCGATGGGATTCGCGGCCAAGGACATTCCTACGGAACGTTCTGTGTCGGTGACATCGCAAAGAACATGCCACGCGGACGTTGACACAAAAACAGGCAATTACGCACCGTGTTCAGGCGAACAGGGCGAGATGGGCGCACTGTTATGTGACGTATACATAAGGATATGCACTGTAACGGTGCCAAAAAAGACCGGGCGGTGACGTGCAGTTGTTCGCCTGAATCATGCAGCTGCTGGATAAATTGTCCACGCGTAGATGTTTCTCCACCACATAACAGCAATTTAGGACAAACCCCTGCCGAATGCGAAGCGACTGCTTCACTGATTCTCACCAAGCGGCACACTCCTTGCTGAACAGCTTAGCAAAGTGCATCTAGGGTTCCGGTTCGATTATCGAATGCTGGTCCGAGAGATGCCGTCCGGAAATCTACTCCGGATACACGGCGGGACAAAAGCCCGGGAGGCCAGCAAAACGGAACCGCTTGTGCGACGCCGTGTAGCCTCTCGCTGCCGCCAATCGCAAGCCGTATCCGGAACGTCTTTATCTGCAGATGACATTCGAGGAGATGTGCAATGCGATCATTTATCCGTCATATAACTACCTTGGGGCTCGCGGCTGTACTCAGTACCGCCATTGTGCCTGCCGCCTTCGCCAAAGACAGTTTCAAAGTCGCCTGGTCGATTTATGTGGGTTGGATGCCCTGGGATTACGCGGCCAAAGAAGGCATCGTCAAAAAATGGGCCGATAAATACGGCATCGATATCGAAGTCGTGCAGATCAATGACTACATCGAGTCCATCAATCAGTATACGGCCGGTGCTTATGACGGTTGCGTGATGACCAATATGGATGCGCTGACCATTCCCGCCGCCGGCGGCGTCGATTCCACCGCGCTGATCGTCGGCGATTTCTCCAACGGAAACGATGGCGTGGTCATGAAGGGCAGCAGCGATCTGGCCGCGATCAAAGGGCAAAAGGTCAATCTGGTGGAGCTGTCGGTATCGCATTACTTACTGGCACGCGCGCTGGACAGCGTGAATCTTCAAGAGCGTGATCTGACTGTCGTGAATACTTCCGATGCGGATATGGTTGCCGCCGCATCCTCGGCCGATGTCACGAGTCTGGTGACCTGGAAGCCGCAGTTGGCGGAAATCATGGGTACGGTCAAGGGCGCGAATCTGGTTTTCGATTCCAGCAAGATCCCCGGCGAGATCATCGATCTGATGGTGGTGAACAGCGCCACGCTGGAAAAGCATCCGGAACTTGGCAAGGCCCTGGTTGGTGCCTGGTATGAAACCATGAGCATCATGTCCAAGGATGACGAAAAGGGTAAGGCTGCGCGCACCCTGATGGCCGAAGCCTCGGGCACCGATCTGGCCGGCTATGAAGATCAGATGAAGACCACCAAGTTCTTCTTCACACCGGCTGATGCTGTGGGCTTCACGACCAGCAGCGCGCTGGTGGATACCATGAAAATGGTCGCAGGCTTTTCATTCGATCATGGCATCCTGGGCGAAGGCGCCAAGAGTGCCGATGCCATCGGTATGAGTTTCCCGGGTAGTGTGAGTTTTGGCGATAGCGCGAACATGAAACTGCGATTCAATGAAACCTATATGAAGATGGCGGCTGACGGCGCGCTTTGATTCGTATGCACCGATCGCAGGATTTGAGCCAAGGAATCTCTGACTGATTGCCAATCCGTCATTCCGGCATGCGGGGCGCGACCGACCTGGGCCGGAACGACGGATAATCAGGGGTTTTCTGGGTCTATTAACCAAGGTTGTTAGCCATGCGGCGATTGTTGAACCTACGACCGGATCGAGGCAGTCGCCTACTGCTCGGGCTCCTGCCGTTCGTCGCGTTGCTGATCGTGTATCTGATTGCCTCGGATATGCGCTTGGAGGAGAACCCCAACGATAAGATGCTGCCGGCGATTTCCACGTTTGCCGACAGTATTGCGCAGTTCGCCTTTCAGGAAGACAAGCGTACCGGTGTCATAACCTTATGGGCGGATACCGCGTCCAGTCTGCAGCGACTTTGCATCGGTTTGGCGCTGGCGGCGCTGGGTGGGTTGATCTTCGGTATTCTGACCGGCGTTCTGCCTTACGCCAGTGCGGCACTGTCGCCGTTGATCGCAGCGCTGTCGATGATTCCACCGTTGGCAATACTGCCGATTCTGTTCATCATCTTCGGTCTCGGTGAATTATCGAAAGTCATTCTGATCGTGATTGGTGTCGCGCCGTTTGTGATGCGCGATATCGGCATGCGTGTCGCTGAATTGCCCGCGGAGCAATTGATCAAGGTACAGACACTGGGTGCCTCGACCTGGCAGGCGGTGTTGCGGGTGGTGTTGCCGCAAATGCTGCCGCGACTGATCGATGCGGTGCGTTTGTCGTTGGGACCGGCGTGGCTGTTTCTGATCGCGGCCGAGGCGATAGCCGCGACGGATGGTCTGGGTTATCGCATCTTCCTGGTACGCCGTTATCTGGCTATGGACATCATTCTGCCTTATGTCGTCTGGATTACCGTGCTGGCCTTCATGATGGACCTGCTGTTGCGCATGCTCAGCCGTAAAGTTTTTCCCTGGTATCAGAGGGCTTGAACGATGCGCATTTCAACACAGGCATCCCGTAGCCCGGATGGAGCGCAGCGCAATCCGGGAAATTCTCTGCCGCCTCCCCCGGATTACGCTGCGCTCCATCCGGGCTACATCGGGATTTATTCTGGAATGGGTGTCGCATGAATATGATCTCAGTGCGCAAATTATGGAAAGAGTACGGCGATCAGGTCGTGCTGGAGAATGTCAGCCTTGAGGTCAAAGAACGGGAATTCATCACCGTGGTCGGCGCCTCCGGGTGCGGCAAGTCGACTTTCCTGCGCATGTTGCTGGGTCAGGAAACGCCGACGCGCGGTGAGTTTCTGATCGATGGCAAGCCATTGCCTGATGAACCCGGGCCGGATCGCGGCATTGTGTTCCAGCGGTATTCGGTGTTCCCGCATCTGACCGTGCTGGAAAACGTGATGCTGGGTCTGGAGTTGGAGCGCGCCCCGCTGCTGGGTAAGTTGTTCGGCCGCAAGCGTGGCGAAATCCGCGAGCGGGCCACGGCTATGCTCGACGAAGTCGGCCTGTATCATGCGCGCGATAAATACGCGACCGAGTTGTCGGGAGGCATGCAGCAGCGCCTGTCGATTGCGCAATCGGTGATCAAACAACCGCGCATTCTATTGCTCGATGAACCCTTTGGTGCGCTCGACCCAGGCATTTCGGCGGATATGCACAAATTGATCCTGCGTCTCTGGGAAGAACATCACATGACCATCTTCATGGTCACGCACGATATCAAGGAAGGCTTCGACCTTGGTACGCGGTTGCTGGTGTTCGATAAGGCGCGCCTCGATGCGCAGGCGCCCAATGCCTACGGCGCGACCATTACTTACGATATTCCGTTGCATGTCACCAGCCAGAAAATGTTACAAGAAATGGCCGAAGCCAAGGCGCGCACCGAGCGCTTCACCGATGGCCTGGCTGCTGCCTGAGGGCCGGCAATCCAGGGTGTGACATCGAAGATGGCGCGCCCGACAGGGTGAGGCGAGTGGTGTTTGCGAAGCGCAGCTTCGCGCG
Organism: Gammaproteobacteria bacterium; assembly: GCA_018819175.1. Classification (GTDB taxonomy): domain Bacteria; phylum Pseudomonadota; class Gammaproteobacteria; order Thiohalobacterales; family Thiohalobacteraceae; genus JAHJQQ01. The sequence continues at coordinate 15,142 of JAHJQQ010000024.1, read as the reverse complement.
AGACGAACGCACTCGAGCTATGCTCGAGGGCCGGCAATCCAGGGTGTGACATCGAAGATGGCGCGCCCGACAGGGTGAGGCGAGTGGTGTTTGCGAAGCGCAGCTTCGCACGAGACGAACGCACTCGAGCTATGCTCGAGGGCCGGCAATCCAGGGTGTGGCATCGAAGATGGCGCGCCCGACAGGGTGAGGCGAGTGGTTTTGCGAAGCGCAGCTTCGCGCGAGACGAACGCACTCGAGCTATGCTCGAGGGCCGGCAATCCAGGGTGTGGCATCGAAGATGGCGCGCCCGACAGGATTCGAACCTGTGACCCCCGCCTTCGGAGGGCGGTACTCTATCCAGCTGAGCTACGGGCGCGTGGCGGGAGAGTTTAGCAGATTATGGCGATGAACCTAGGTGCCGGATGAGTTTTGATGATTGCGGGTGGGTCAGGCAGGGTACTGTTCCGCTTCCAACGGGCTGGGCGCGAATTTACCGTGGCACAGTAGCTTAGGGAACCTCTGATTAATTTGATCAAGCGAGCAGATGCAAGGCGCAGACGGGCGAGAAAACGGAGTTTACACGGCGTAAATGAGTATTTTGAGCCCGGCTGCAACGCAGCAGATGCCGCTTCAGCGAATTAATCAGAGGTTCCTTAGAGGGATCTGCCGCCACAGCCGGATGGAGGAAGAGTGCGGCTGGGGCCGAGCGAGCGTCGCCTTAGGCGGACTGCGTTGATTATCTGGATAGATGTGAAGGAAAGGCGTGGTGCAGGAGTCGGGCAATATTGTTGGGATATTGAGTCTGGCCTTCGGCCTCGGGTTGATGCATGCCCTGGATGCCGATCACATTATGGCGGTATCCGGACTCTCCAGCCTGCGTGGCAGCTATCGCGATACGTTACGTTTCTGCCTGCGTTGGGCGCTGGGTCACGGTCTGGTCCTGATGTTGGTGGGTGCGGCGGTCATGGGATTGGGAATGGCGATACCGGCGGACTTGAGTCACTACGCAGAGCAGCTGGTTGGCCTCGTGCTGATTCTGATCGGGCTGTATGTGATGTGGGATCTGCTGCGCCGACGCGCGCATTTCCATTTTCATGCCCATGAAGGCTTGCCGGCACATGCGCATTGGCATCGACATGCCCCGCATCAAGATTCGCAACCGCATCGCCATCAGCATGGTGCCGTCATGGTGGGTATGTTGCACGGCACGGCCGGATCGGCGCCGCTGCTGGCTTTATTACCGCTGTCCGCGCAGTCGTCTCCCTTGGTGGGATTGAGCTATCTATTGATATTCGGTGCCGGTGTGTTGGCCGCCATGCTGGTCTTTGGTGGTGCGCTGAGTGGATTGTTCCGCTATGTCACATCCTGGGGTACGCGCGCGGTGCGGCTGCTGCGCGCCACCGTAGCGCTGGGCTCCATCGGCTTTGGTACGCATTTACTTTATGCCTCACTCGGATAGCACTGCAACAGTCGTCTCGGGCTGGCGCGCAGAGCTGGCGCTGACTTTGGCGCCGCGCCATGGGCGTACGGTCATGACCGAATGCAGGCATCTGGGGCCGTTACGACTCCAGCGCCCGTTTTACCCCGAGGGGCAGGTCCCGCATCTGTATTTGTTGCACCCGCCGGGTGGTGTGGTTGGCGGGGATGAATTATCGATCGATGTCAACGTGCGGTCAGGTGCACACGCGTTGATCACGACACCGGCGGCCGGCAAGTTCTATCGCAGCGGTGGCCCGCGCGCGGCACTCATGCAGCGTATCGCATTGGAGGCGGATGCCTGCCTGGAGTGGCTGCCGCAGGAAACCATTGTCTATGACGGTGCGCGGGCGGATGCTCTGACGCGCGTGGATCTCGCCGGCAATGCACAGTTCATTGGGTGGGAGATGCTCTGTTTGGGACGGCCGGCATCCAACGAAGTTTTTCTGCGGGGAGATCTGCGCCAACGTTTTGAGATCTGGCGAGAGGGTGAACCGATCTGGTTGGAGCGCGCGCGCTTCGACGGCGGCGTGCCCGCCTTGCAGGCTGCCTGGGGGCTGCGCGGACATACCCTGACCGCGACGCTGGTTGCCGTTGGACGCATTGATGGTCTTGTCGAGCAGGTTCGTACGGCAGTCGATATCGGCGCCGATGAAGCCTTTTCGGTTACGCAACTCGATGACGTGCTGGTGTGTCGTTATCTGGGCGCGCGGGCGCAGCGCGCGCGCGATTGTCTCAGTCAGGCCTGGGCAGTGCTGCGGCCGGCCTTATTGAATCGCGCCGCCTGTGCGCCGCGCGTCTGGAATACATAATAGTTAAGAGGAACGTGCATGGAACTTTCACCACGCGAAAAAGACAAGTTGTTGTTGTTTTCCGCCGCGCTGCTTGCTGAGCGTCGCAAGGCGCGCGGACTGAAGCTGAACTATCCTGAAGCGGTTGCCTATATCAGCTTCGCGATTCTCGAAGGTGCGCGCGACGGCAAGACCGTCGCCGAGCTGATGCATGTCGGCACGACACTGTTGTCACGCGAGGATGTCATGGAGGGTATCGCGGAAATGATCCCCGACGTACAGGTCGAAGCAACCTTTCCGGACGGCACCAAACTGGTGACCGTGCATAACCCGATTGTTTGAACTTTGTTAATGAACCGCCAAGGCACCAAGAAAAAAATTATTGAACCGCAAAGGCGCAGAGGCGCAAAGGAAACATTAATGATGTTAAAAGCTCAAAGACTTGAGGCATATCCGTTCGGCGTTAAACGTAGAGCCCATAGTTTTTGCGTCATTAAATTTTTCTCTGCGCCTCTGCGCCTTTGCGGTTCGTAAATGCTTTTGATGTCTTAGCGGTTCAATGCATGCGGTCTAGGAGCTGAACATGATCCCAGGTGAAATCGAAACGCTGTCAGGTGAGCTGGAGCTCAATGTGGGGCGCGAGACTTGTCGTTTGCTGGTGGCCAATTCCGGCGACCGGCCGATCCAGGTGGGTTCGCATTACCATTTTTATGAAACCAACAGCGCGCTGGTATTCGATCGCGAACGCGCGCGTGGCTATCGATTGAATATTGCGGCGGGTACCGCCGTGCGTTTCGAGCCGGGCCAGGAACGCGAGGTTGAGCTGGTGGCCTATGCCGGCGAGCGGCGTGTGTATGGTTTCAATGGCAAGGTCATGGGCCTGCTGGAGAATATGTTATGAGCAGCATTGATCGTCGCGCCTATGCGGAAATGTTCGGACCGACCGTGGGTGATCGGGTCCGGCTTGGCGATACCGAGCTGTGGATAGAGGTCGAGGACGATCGCACCATCTACGGTGAAGAGGTTAAGTTCGGCGGCGGCAAGGTCATTCGTGACGGTATGGGGCAGAGCCAGCGCTCCGGCTCCGAGGTTGTTGATCTGGTCATTACCAATGCGCTGATTCTCGATCACTGGGGCATCGTTAAAGCCGACGTCGGTATCAAACAGGGTCGCATCGCCGGTATCGGCAAGGCCGGTAATCCGGATGTGCAGCCGGGCGTGGATATCATTATCGGGCCGGGTACCGAAGTGATCGCGGGAGAAGGTCAGATCCTGACGGCCGGCGCGATCGACGCACACATCCATTTCATTTGCCCCCAGCAAATAGAGGATGCCTTGATGTCCGGCATCACCACCATGATCGGTGGCGGCACGGGACCGGCCGCGGGCACCAACGCGACAACCTGTACGCCGGGGCCCTGGTATATCCATCGCATGTATCAGGCGACCGATGCCTTTCCGATGAACTTCGGTTTCCTGGGTAAGGGCAACGCGAGTCTGCCACAGGCGCTGGAGGAGCAACTGCGCGCGGGTGTCATGGGTCTCAAGCTGCATGAGGATTGGGGCACCACGCCGGCGGCGATCGACAACTGTCTCACTGTTGCCGAGCAGCATGATATTCAGGTGGCGATTCACACCGACACGCTCAACGAATCGGGTTTCGTGGAGGATACGCTGGCCGCTTTCAAGGGCCGCGCGATCCATACCTATCACACCGAAGGGGCCGGCGGTGGACATGCGCCCGACATCATCAAGGCCTGTGGTGAAGCCAATGTGCTGCCATCGAGTACCAATCCGACCCGACCCTACACCGTCAATACGGTCGATGAGCATCTCGACATGCTGATGGTCTGCCATCACCTGGACCCGAATATCGCCGAAGACGTGGCCTTCGCCGAATCGCGTATCCGCCGCGAGACCATTGCGGCCGAAGATATCCTGCATGATCTCGGCGCCTTCTCGATGATCGCATCGGACTCGCAGGCGATGGGCCGTATCGGAGAAGTCATCACGCGAACCTGGCAGACGGCGCACAAGATGAAGGTGCAGCGCGGCGCGTTGCAGCAGGATACGGCGCGGCACGACAATTTCCGCGCCCGACGTTATATCGCCAAATACACCATCAACCCGGCGATCACACATGGCATGGCGCATGAGATCGGTTCTGTCGAGGTCGGCAAGCTGGCAGACCTGGTGTTATGGAAGCCTGCGTTCTTCGGGGTGAAGCCGTCGATGATCCTGAAGGGTGGCATGATCGCCGCGGCGCCGATGGGCGATCCCAATGCCTCGATACCCACGCCGCAACCGGTGCACTACCGGCCGATGTTCGGCGCCTTCGGCAAGGCGCGCGGCGCGACCTGCGTGAGTTTCGTATCGCAGGCGGGTCTGGATGCGGGTATGGCTGATGAGCTCGGTCTGGATCGGCGTCTGGTTGCCGTGCGCGGTTGCCGTTCCGTGCGCAAACAGGATCTGATCCACAACAGCTATCAACCGAAGATGGAAGTGGACTCGCAGACCTATGCAGTCCGCGCCGACGGCGAACTGTTGGTGTGCGAACCGGCGACGGTGTTGCCGCTGGCGCAGCGCTATTTCCTGTTCTGAGGCTGATTGTCTATGAACCGCCAAGACGCCAAGAACGAAACATTCTTGAACCGCAAAGGCGCAGAGGCGCAAAGAAAATATTTATCAAGGGATATCTGCGTCGAGCGGATGTTAAGCCACCGAAAGCAACTGATTTTTTAAGGAAACTCTGAATAATTCGTCATTCCGGCCTACGCCGGAATGACGGTTTAGTAAAAAATCAGAGGTTCTTTAAATTGTATATGTTTTCTTTGCGCCTCTGCGCCTTTGCGGTTCGAAACAAGAATTTCTCTGAGTGCATTGTGTCTTCGCGGTTCAAAAGAGAATTGGCATGCTGGAAATAACCGAGATCCTCGATCAACCGCAGCACGCAGATGCCGTGCTGACGCTGCCGTTCGGCGATCGGCAGCGCAGTCGGTTGCGTACGCAGCTGGATTCGGGTGAGGACGTGGGATTGATGTTGCCGCGTGGCCGGGTGCTGCGCGGTGGCGATTGCCTGCGTGCGAGCGATGGCAGAATTATCGAGGTGCGCGCGGCGTTGGAAACAGTATCCACGGCATACTCGGGTGATGCGCAGTTGTTGGCGCGGGCGGCGTATCATTTGGGCAATAGACACATGCCATTGCAGGTCGGTGCAGGCTGGTTGCGTTACCGGCATGATCATGTGCTGGACGAAATGGTCAAAGGCCTGGGTCTTGCTGTGCAGACCGAGCAAGCGTCCTTCGAGCCGGAATCCGGCGCCTATCACGGCGGCCATCATCATCTGTTGCAACTGCATGACCACTGAAGACAACAGCGATCTCGCGTTATTGCGGCTGCTGCAGCTGGTCAGTCCGGCGCTGCCAGTGGGCGCCTATGCCTATTCGCAAGGCATGGAGCAGGCAATCCATCTGGAATGGATTACGAACGAGGCGCAGACTGCGGAATGGATTGAAGGTGTGTTGGAGAATGGCTTGGCGCGTGTCGATGCGCCCGTGCTGGCGCGTTTACATGCGGCGTGGTCGGCGCCGGATCTGGACCGGGTCGCGTATTGGAATCAGTTTCTGTATGCCTGTCGTGAGTCGGCGGAACTGCAGGCGGAGGATAGAACACTCGCGCGGGCGTTGACGCGCTTGCTGGCTGATCTGGGCGTAGCAGACGCAAAACCCTTTGCCACGCAAGAGCAAAGCACTTTCGCGACGTTATTCGCGCTGGCTTCCGTGCATTGGCGAATTCCCGTGCTGCAGTGTGTGCAGGGTTATCTCTGGTCGTGGGTCGAAAACCAAGTGGCTGCAGCGATCAAACTCGTCCCGTTAGGACAGACCGCTGGCCAACGTATACTGCTGCGCCTCGGCGAACGTATTCCACAGCTCGCGCAACAGGCGCTGACGCTCGACGATGATGACATCGGACAGGTCATGCAAGGACAGGTGATGGCGAGCGCCTGGCATGAAATGCAATATTCGCGGCTGTTCCGTTCATGAAGCTTGTTCAGGAAAGAAATTTTTGAACCGCCAAGGCGCCAAGGTCGCCAAGAAAACCTTGTTTGAACCGCCAAGGCGCCAAGCACGCCAAGAATGTTATGTTTGTTGACTTGATATGTACTGCGATCTGATGTCTCAAGTATTAATCGTCAATAACCAGTCCAACGAAAACCCTTAAACAGATTTTCTTGGCGACCTTGGCGTCTTGGCGGTTCAAGAATTCTTTTAGTGTTTACATGAGCAGGATAGAAACATGAGCGGCAAGCAAACTTTACGCATGGGCGTGGGCGGTCCGGTCGGTTCGGGAAAGACTGCCTTGGTGGAAGCGCTATGCAAGGCGATGCGCGATGACTACAACATCGCGGTGGTCACCAACGATATCTATACCCGCGAAGATGCGCAGTTTCTGACCCGGCATGAGGCATTGGCGGCCGATCGCATTATCGGCGTCGAGACCGGTGGTTGCCCGCATACCGCGATTCGTGAAGATGCCTCGATGAATCTCACCGCTGTTGATGAGCTCTGCCGGCGGTTCCCGGGTCTGGATCTGGTCATCGTCGAGAGTGGTGGTGACAACCTCAGCGCGACCTTCAGCCCGGAGCTGTCTGATCTCACCCTGTATGTGATCGATGTGGCGGCGGGCGACAAGATCCCGCGCAAAGGCGGGCCGGGCATCACCAAATCCGATTTGTTGATCATCAACAAAATCGATCTGGCGCACCATGTGGGTGCGTCTTTGGAGGTTATGGATCGCGATGCGAAGAAAATGCGTGGCGAACGGCCGTTTGTCTTTACAAATATGAAGACCGGAGAAGGATTGAGCAGCGTTATCGACTTTATTCGCCATCACGGCATGCTGTAAATCGCATAAATTATCCGCAAATACCCTGCAGTCACCGCGCATTCATAAGTGCGCCAAGTCATTTAGATAATTTTTTCCGCAGTTCATCACGAAGCGCGCCCTCATGGGGCGTGCATGCCGGCGATTGGCACCATGAGGGTGCGTAATATTTGTTGCGCATTCACAACGTCAGTGGCGAAAAGCCCATAACTGTCTGATTTCTTGCTGTGTTTCAGCCAGATGCCGGCTTGGCACGCGGCTTGCTGATAGCACATCAGCAACATCTTCAGCATGGGAGGCATTACCAGCGGAGATGGTTTTGAACCGACTTCACCGCGACACCGGTAGAGACGTTGCCAACGGTTACCTTGGTTCCATCCACTGCAGCACGAAAATCTTTAGGAGAAAATTGAATCATGAAAAAGCTGAATTTCTTTAGCGTAAGTCCCCTCGCGTTGGCAATGTCTCTGACGAGTGCAGCCGCTTTCGCACCCATCGCCGCCCAGGCCGAAACCACCGCCAGCGGCAACATCGGCGTGCATTCCATGTACCTGCTGCGCGGTATCGGTCGCGAGAACGACAACACCGCTGTGCAGGGTGGTTTCGACTACAGCCACGACAGCGGTTTTTACCTCGGCTACTGGGGTTCCAATCTGGGCTATTCCTATGACAAGAATGTCGGCACCGACCCGGGTGGCAACGGCTTCGAGAACGACTTCTACGGCGGCTATGCCGGTGCCGCGGGCGACCTCAGCTATAAGCTGGGTCTGATCCAGTACTACTACCTCAATGTCGACGACTCCGATCTGACGGAGTTCCTGGCCAATGTCGGCTATGCGGGTTTCACGCTGCAGGCGCAGTATCTGTTGAATGACGGTTGGTGGGGTAACGCCGGCGACATTTACTGGACCCTCGGCTACAGCATGGATCTGCCGAGCAACTTCACCTTGGGCGCCTCGCTGGGTTACTACACCTATAACGACGACGACACTTCCGACCTGTGCGGTGCACCGGGCTGCAGTGTCACCACGGAAGACGGCGGCTACCGCCACCTCAACCTGACCCTGTCCCACCCGATTGCCAACACCGGCGCGAATATGTATGTGCAGTACACCAATGCCGGCGAAGATCGCACCGGTTTCGACGATTACGACGACAAAGTCATCTTCGGCGTGACCTACGGCTTCGATCTGTAAGACCCAACACCGGGCAACATCCATTCGGTGTGTCAGCAGGGGGCGGATTCGCCGCCCCCTGATTTTAAGGAAGGTTTGATTGAGCCGTTTGCGTTGAGACAGCGCGGATTGGGGATCATGCCACTGCGGTACGGATGCATGTAGTTCGCCTCCTTCTTCACTCCGTTCTATTCGCGCCAGACGTCGGGTGAACAGTGGAAGTCCTCTCGAATATTTTAAAGGAACCTCTGATTAATTTGATCAAGCGAGCAGATGCAAGGCGCGGACAGGCAAAAAAACGGAGTTTACACGGCGTAAATGAGTATTTTGAGCCTGGCAGCAACGCGGCAGATGCCGCTTCAGCGAATTAATCAGAGGTTCCTTAAGTTGTGAATAACGAAAACACGTTCCTATAACACCCCACGAGGAGAAGGACATATGAAGACTATCGTTAAACCACGCAAGCTCTCATTAGTGCTGGCGGCGACCTTGTTCGTCGGCAGCACACTCGCGCAGGCCGCCGAGACCATCAAGGTCGGTGTGCTGCATTCACTGTCCGGCACCATGGCCATAAGCGAAACCACGCTGAAGGATACCGTGCTGATGCTGGTCGACGAGCAGAACAAGAAAGGTGGTCTGCTCGGCAAGCAGCTCGAGGCCGTGGTTGTCGACCCGGCTTCAAACTGGCCACTGTTCGCCGAAAAGGCGCGTGAGCTGATCGCTAAGGAAAAAGTCGCCGTGACTTTCGGTTGCTGGACATCGGTATCGCGCAAATCCGCGCTGCCGGTATTTGAAGAACTCAACGGCCTGCTGTTCTATCCGGTTCAGTATGAAGGCGAGGAATCTTCCAAGAATGTGTTCTACACCGGCGCCGCGCCGAACCAGCAGGCGATCCCCGCTGTTGATTATTTGATGAACGATCTCAGTGTGAAGCGCTGGGTGTTGGCCGGTACCGACTATGTGTATCCGCGCACCACCAACAAGATTCTGGAGGCCTATCTGAAAGCCAAGGGTGTGGCCCCGGAAGACATCATGATCAACTACACGCCGTTCGGCCATTCCGATTGGCAGAGCATCGTCTCCGACATCAAGAAATTCGGTTCCGCCGGCAAGAAGACCGCTGTGGTGTCGACCATCAACGGCGATGCCAATGTGCCGTTCTACAAAGAGCTGGGTAACCAGGGTATCTCCGCCGAAAGCATTCCGGTGGTAGCCTTCTCGGTGGGTGAAGAAGAGCTGTCCGGCATCGACACCAAGCCGCTGGTTGGTCATCTCGCCGCCTGGAACTACTTCATGAGCGTCGATGCGCCTGCGAATGATGCCTTCATCAAGCAGTGGCAGACCTTCATCAAGAATCCGAAGCGTGTCACCAACGACCCGATGGAGGCCCATGTCATTGGCTTCAACATGTGGGTGAAGGCGGTCGAGAAGGCCGGCACCACCGATACCGATGCGGTCGAGAAGGCCATGATCGGCCTGGAAGTGCCGAACATGACCGGTGGCATTGCCAAGATGCTGCCGAATCACCACCTGACCAAGCCGGTGCTGATCGGCGAGATCCAGGAAGATGGTCAGTTCGAGGTGGTGTGGAAGACCGACGGTCTGGTGCCTGGCGATGCCTGGTCGGATTATCTTGAAGGCAGCAAGGACATCGAAGCCGACTGGGTGACCTTGAAGTGCGGCAACTACAATACCAAGACCAAGAAGTGCTCGGGTCAGAACTACGAGTGATCTGAGACTGGACGTGGGGGCGGCATGTGCGACATGTGCGCCCTCACTGCCATCTGATGTAGGGTGCAGGTGAGCGTAGCGAACCGCACCATGTATCGAACGTAGCAGAGCCCGGTGCGGTTCGCTACGCTCACCACGCCCTACGCTACCTAATTACAACGTAACGGACCTCTATGGATCCGCATCAATACATTGCTGAGCGCCATGCCTGGCGCCGGTACTGGCCAACGCTGGCCATACTCTGGAGCCTGATCGCGGCGGTGTCGTTGTGGTCAGCTTCCGCGTATTCCATTGAAGAGGTGGACGCTGCAGCGTCTGCGTCTGACATAAAGATTGAATCACTGGCTGTCCCCGCTGCTGCAACAGCACTCGCAGAATCCGAATCTGTATCAGAATCCGCGCCCGCCGCACCCCTCGATTTTTCAGCGGCTGTTCAGGCGCTCAATGCCGCCAATTTTTCTGCCAAGGAGCAGGCCATCAATACGCTGGCCGCACTTGGCGACGAGCGTACCCGTGCTGTGCTGCGCGCCCTTGCCGATGGCAATCTCCAGTACCGCAAGTCCGATGACAAGGTTGTTATCGTTACAGAGGCGGCGGACGGTTATCGGCTCACCGATCCACTCACGGACAGCGATCTCGGCAACGTAGACAAGCGTGACGTCAAGAAGATTTCCATCAACAATCAATTGCGCATTGTGTTGCGCGAGGCTATTGCGCGTCTGAGTCTCAGCAGCCAGCGTGTCGATGTGCGACTCACGGCGGTCGAGGAGCTGACCGGCAATCTGGATGAGGCCGGCGTGGCGCTGCTTGAGTCCGCGCGCATCAATGAATCGGATGAAGATGTTATCGCCGCGATGGATACGGCGCTGGCGCTGCCGAAATTGACTGCAGGTGATAGCGCTGTGCAGTTGCAGGCCATCGAAGACTTGCAGGGCAGTCTGCTTCCAGTCGTGCGTAATCAACTCACTGCGCTGGCCGACTCTTCGACCGCCGATACCGCAGTGCGCGCCGCCGCCACGCGGGCCATCGCCGGCATTCAGGGTGAGCTGCAGTTCTACGCGCTGACCGAAACCATCTTCTTTGGGCTGAGCCTGGGTTCGGTGTTGCTGCTGGCAGGCATCGGACTGGCAATCACCTTCGGCGTGATGGGTGTGATCAATATGGCGCACGGCGAGCTCATCATGTTGGGCGCCTATACGACCTATCTGGTGCAGCAGGCCATGCCGCAGTATCTCGAATACTCAATGCTGGTCGCGGTACCCGCCGCCTTCCTGGTTTCCGGGTTGTTTGGTATTGCCATCGAACGCGGTGTGATCCGCTTCCTCTACGGTCGTCCGCTGGAAACCCTGCTTGCCACCTTCGGCATCAGCCTGGTGCTGCAGCAACTGGTGCGTACCGCCATCTCGGCGCAGAACGTCACGGTCGCCAACCCGGACTGGATGAGCGGTTCCTGGCAGATCAATGCCGCGCTCTCGCTGACCTACAACCGGCTCTACATTGTGATCTTCACGCTGGTGATCTTCGGCGCGTTGCTGCTGCTGCTCAAAAAATCCTCGCTGGGTCTGCATGTACGCGCGGTGGCGCAGAACCGGCCGATGGCGCGCGCCATGGGTATCCGCACCGAATGGGTGGATGCGCTGACCTTCGGTCTGGGCTCGGGGATTGCCGGCGTGGCCGGTGTGGCGCTGAGCCAGCTTACCAATGTCGGCCCGAACATGGGCCAGTCCTACATCATCGACTCGTTCATGGTGGTGGTGTTCGGCGGTGTCGGTAATCTCTGGGGCACGCTGGTCGGGGCCTTCTCGCTCGGCGTGGCCAACAAATTCCTGGAACCCTATTCCGGTGCCGTGCTGGCGAAGATTCTCGTCTTGGTATTCATCATCCTGTTCATTCAGAAGCGTCCTCGCGGGCTGTTTCCGCAGCAGGGTCGCGGGGCCGAGAACTGAGTTATGGATAAGCACAGCCTGTTGGTCAGACTGTTCTACAACGACCGTGGCGGCAGCCTGCTGCTCGGCCTGCTTGGCGTGGCGATCGTGTTGGTGCCGCTGCTCAATCTGGTCGTGCCCGAGGGTTCGGCGCTGCATCTGTCGACCTATACGGTAACACTGCTCGGTAAATATCTGACCTATGCATTGCTGGCGCTGGCGCTCGATCTGGTGTGGGGTTACTGCGGCATCCTGAGTCTTGGCCACGGTGCCTTCTTCGCGCTGGGCGGCTATGCCATGGGCATGTACCTGATGCGCCAGATCGGCGAACGCGGCGTGTATGGCAATGCCGATTTGCCGGATTTCATGGTGTTTCTCAATTGGCAGGAACTGCCTTGGTACTGGCTGGGCTTCGACATGTTCTGGTTCGCCATGCTCATGGTGGTGCTGGTGCCCGGCATACTGGCCTTTGTGTTTGGCTGGCTGGCGTTCCGCTCGCGCGTGACCGGCGTCTATCTGTCCATCATGACCCAGGCGCTCACCTTCGCGTTGATGCTGGCGTTCTTCCGCAATGAAATGGGCTTCGGCGGCAACAACGGCCTGACTGACTTCAAGGACATCCTCGGCTTCGATCTGCAGTCCGATGCCACCCGCGCCGGTCTGTTTGTAGCCTCGGCACTGGCGTTGGCATTGGGTTATCTGCTGTGCCGTTACATCGTCGATTCCAAATTCGGCCGCGTGGTGGTCGCCATCCGCGATGCCGAAAGTCGCGCGCGCTTCATCGGCTACCGTGTGGAACGTTTCAAACTCGGTGTGTTCGTGATCTCGGCGGTGCTGGCGGGAATCGCCGGCGCGCTGTATGTGCCGCAGGTCGGCATTATCAATCCGGGCGAATTCTCGCCACTCAATTCCATTGAGATGGTGATCTGGGTGGCCGTCGGCGGGCGCGGCACGCTGTACGGTGCGGTGATGGGTGCGTTGATCGTCAATTACGGCAAGACCTATCTTACCGGCGCGCTGCCCGAGGTGTGGTTGTTCGCGCTGGGTGCGCTGTTCGTGCTGGTGACGCTGTTCCTGCCGCGCGGCATTGTCGGGCTGCTGAACCGCAAGCGGGCCGAGGCATGAAGAATCTCGACCATTTACGCAAGGTGATGCGTCGCGATCAGGTCTGGGAGTTCATGCTGCCCAAGGCCACGCGCCATCAGCTCGATACCCATAAAGGCCCGATCCTGTATCTCGAAGACGTCAGCGTCAGCTTCGATGGTTTCAAGGCGCTCAACAATCTCAACCTCTACATCAACGACGGCGAACTGCGCTGCATCATCGGCGCCAACGGTGCGGGCAAGACCACCATGATGGATGTCATCACCGGCAAGACCCGTCCCGACAGCGGTACCGTGTTCTACGGTCAGACCATCGACTTGTTGCGGCTTTCCGAGCCGGAAATCGCCGAGCTTGGCATCGGTCGTAAATTCCAGAAGCCCACAGTGTTTGAATTCCACAGTGTGTTCAATAATCTGGAACTGGCCATGTATATGGACAAGTCGCTGTGGCCGACCCTGATGGCGCGGTTGTCCGCTGAACAGCGCGATCGCATCGATGAGGTGTTGCAGATTGTCGGCCTGAGCGAACAGCGCAATCAGCGCGCCGGCAGCCTGTCGCACGGTCAGAAACAGTGGCTGGAAATCGGCATGCTGCTGATGCAATCACCGCGCCTGCTCTTGGTCGATGAGCCGGTCGCCGGCATGACCGCGCAAGAGACCGAGCGCACGGCGGAACTGCTCACGTCACTGGCGGGCTCGCATTCGGTGGTGGTGGTGGAACACGATATGGAATTCGTGCGCTCCATCGCGAGCACGGTCACTGTGCTGCATGAAGGCAGTGTGCTTGCCGAAGGCAGCATGGCCGAGGTGCAGAGCAATCCGCGCGTGATTGAAGTGTATTTGGGTGAGTAGTTGGGTGAATAGTTGGGGCGAATAGGCGAACCGGGATGCTCAGCATACAAAAACTCAATCAGTCTTATGGCGAGAGCCACATCCTCTGGGACCTCGATCTGGAGATTGCGGCCGGTTCCTGCACCTGTCTGATGGGCCGCAACGGCGTGGGCAAGACCACGCTGCTGAAATGTCTGATGGGTCTGTTGCCGATTCAGTCCGGCGGCATGCGCTTTAATGACATTGATCTGACCGCCTGCGCCGCCGAGCAACGCCCGCGTATCGGCATAGGTTATGTCCCACAGGGACGCGAGATCTTTTCCCAGCTTACCGTGGAAGAGAATCTTCGCACCGGCCTGTCCGCGCGCGCCGACGGTCGCAAGGATATCCCCGAACGCATCTTCACCCTGTTCCCGGTACTCAAGCAGATGCTTGGCCGTCGCGGCGGCGATCTGTCCGGCGGCCAACAGCAGCAACTCGCCATCGGTCGCGCGCTCGCGATAGATCCGCAGCTATTGATTCTCGACGAGCCCACAGAAGGTATCCAGCCGAACATTGTCCGTGAGATCGGCGACATCATTATCCGCCTCAACCAGGAAGAAAAGCTCACCGTCATCCTGGTCGAGCAGAAATTGAAATTCGCCCGCCGCGTCGGCCAGCATTTTCATTTAATGGAAAAGGGCCGCATTGTCGCGCGTGGCGCGATGGAAGAGCTGGACGATCAGCTGATCAATCGACATTTGGCGGTGTGAGGGTTAGATCGATCGGTGAGTGTGGTTGCAATCGCCAGGCAGACGTTTTGGGTTATTGCGTGGCAATCTTCTAGATTTTTTCTCAAGCTTTTGGTGAATAGTTCCCCATGGTGTTCGTTGCGCTGATGCAATGATTGGAGATTTTGGTGTTTACCAATCAAGCAGAGTGGTCAAAATTTTTCCCTCCGTCTCCTTTATCCCCCTTTATCCCCCTTTATCCGCCGTTTTTGAACTGCGTTTTTTTGAACCGCCATGACGCGAAGGTCGCCAAGGTCGCCAAGGTCGCCAAGAACAGAATCTCGAACCGCCAAGGCGCCAAGAACGCCAAGAAAGATTAATGTAACTGCGGAAACGCAAAGCTGTTGTGTGGGCCGGGTGAGTCGCCCTGTTGTATGTGACCGTTTGAATGCGAGTTCTTTCTGGTTTTTTACTTCGATTAATCTTGGCGTTCTTGGCGCCTTGGCGGTTCAAACATCTTGGCGAACTCTGCGT
>JAHJQQ010000023.1 GCA_018819175.1 Gammaproteobacteria bacterium | reverse complement strand
CATTACATGATGGCATGACATAGATATGCTCGATTTAAGAACTTCGCCACCCTCTCCCCAACCCTCTCCCGCCCCGGCGGGAGAGGGGGTTATCCCCTCTCCCCGCTTGCGGGGAGAGGGTTAGGGAGAGGGGCGTTTGTGCCATCCCAATTGGTAATGATCAATAAGTTGATCAAGCGAGCAGATGCAAGGCGCAGCCGGGTGAAAAAGCGGAGTTTACACGGCGTAAATGAGCATTTTGAGCCTGGTTGCAACACAGCAGCTGCCGCTTCAGCGACTTAATCAGAGGTTCCTGAAACACAGTACCTTCCTGGAGGGACTATTAACCACCTTGCGAGTGTTGGCGATGTCGACCTGACTGTGCGATGCATGCAGACCGGCGTGAAGCTTATGTTCTTGTCCGTTTTTTCCGTGTGATTCCGTGGCAAATGCGGTTTATAGGGTGATTGTAAATCTTTGAAAAGCATTCTGATGCTGGCATAGGCAGGATGTTTGGATGGCGTATACTGAAAATCTGCCTGCGCCATGCCGGCGCGGACGTTATTCAGCCGATTAAGGAGTTCAAGGGCATGAACAAGCTATTGCGCCTGCTAGGTATTGTGGTGGGACTGCTGGTGGCGGTGGTGGTCGTGGCCGCCCTGGTCCTGCCGCAGTTGATCAATGCCGACAAAATCCGCGAAGAGGTCGCGACGCGGGTAAAGGAAAAGACCGGCCGGGATCTGGTCATCGCGGGTGACATCGGTTGGTCGGTGTTTCCCTGGCTGGGCGTGGAGATTGGCGCGACCAGCCTCTCCAACGCCAAGGGTTTCGGCGATGCGCCGTTCGCGCAGATTGCCGGGGTGCAGGTGCGTGTCAAACTGCTGCCGTTGCTGCGCAAAGAGGTGGAGATGTCCACCCTGGTGCTGGATGGTCTGCAGTTGAACCTGGCCAAGGACAAGAATGGCCGCAGTAATTGGGCGGATCTGTCGCCGGCCGAATCGACCAAGCCAGCGCCGGACAAGGCGCAGACATCAAGCAGTGCAATGCCGTTGGCTGCGCTGGCGATCGACGGCGTCGAGATTCGCGATGCACAGGTGGTCTGGGATGATCGCGCCGCGGGCAGCAAGCAACAGGTTGAACAACTCAATCTGCGTGTCGGTGCCATCCGTCCCGCACAGCCGGTGGATATCGTGCTGGAGTTCGTGGCTAAGAGCGGCAAGCCGGAAATGGCCTCGCGGGTGAAGTTAACCGGACAGGTCGCGTTGTCGGAATCGTTCCAGCAAATCGAGGTGCGGGATCTGACGTTGGGTGTCGACGCCGAAGGCGCGAATCTGCCCAACGGTAAACTGACCGCGCAGCTCAGTTCGCAGCTGGCGGTTGATCTGGATAAACAGACGCTCAGTCTCAAGGATCTGCTCGTCACGGTGTTGGATTTGAAGTTGCAGGGTCAGGCACAGGGCACCAACATCAGCGGTACAGCGCCACAGTTCGCGGGCACGCTCAAACTGGCGGAGTTCGCGCCGCGTGATCTGCTCAAGCGCATGGGGCAGGAGCTACCCGAGGTCAGTGATGCCAGTGTGCTGGGTAAGGCCGAGGCCGAATTTGCCTTCAAGGCGACCAGTAAGTCGGCGACTCTATCCGGTCTGAAACTGCAGCTGGATGATACCGCCATCACCGGCAGCGTGGGCATCGGCGATTTTGCCAAGTCCGCCATCAACTTCGATCTGCTGGTGGATGCCATCGACCTGGATCGATATCTGCCGCCGCAGAAGCCCGGCGAAGCTAAAGCGGCGCCGACGCCCGCCGAGGCGGCGGCGGGCGGTGCGGCGGCCTTGCCCGTTGAAACGTTGCGAGGCTTGAATCTCAACGGCACGCTCAAGATAGGCCAGTTGAAGGCCTACCAATTACGCAGCACCGATATCCGTGTGACAGTGGCGGCCAAGGACGGTTTAGTGCGGGTGGCACCGGCCAGCGCCAAACTGTATCAGGGCAGTTATAACGGTGATGTGACGCTGGATGTACGCGGCAAAGAGCCGCGTATCGCGCTGGACGAAAAGGTCGCGGGTGTGCAGGCCGGGCCGATGCTCACGGATATGCTGGGTTCCACAAAAGTCACCGGTACCGCCAATGTGGCCGTCAAGCTAACCGCTGCAGGCAATGATGCTGTTGCGATGCGCAAGAACATGAATGGCACGGCCAATGTGGCGCTGACCGATGGTGTGATCAAAGGTCTGGATGTGCTGGGTGAGATTCGCAAGGCGTATGCACTGGTGCGCGGCAAGCCACAGCCGGCCACGACCGATCAGACCGAATTCTCCGCGCTGACCGGTACGGCGACCATCACCAACGGTTTGATCAACAATCCCGATCTGCTGGGTAAGTCGCCGCTGATGCAGGTGCAGGGCAATGGCAGCGCGGATCTGGTCAGTGAGAGACTGGATTACCGTATTTCCACCACGCTGGTTGACAGCCTGGAAGGCAAGGGCGAATTGACCGGCCGGCCGATCCCTGTGCATATCACCGGAACCTTCAGCGCGCCCAAGGTTGGCGTGGATATGGAAAAGGTGCTGACGCAAGAGGTGCAGCAGAAGCTGGAGGAGAAGGTGCAGGAGAAACTGCAAGACAAGTTGCCGGAGAATCTCAAGGGACTGTTCGGTCGGTGATCGCGCGCCTGGCGTTACTCTGGCTGTTGGGTGTCGCGCAGGCGGGGGCCGGCGAGGTGGTGAGTGTCACTGTCGAGCGCTTTGATCAGCGCTATGTGGTCGAGATCGATGCGCGATTCAATGCCACAACCGAGCGACTGCGTGAGTTGTTGACGGATTTTCCACATCTAAGCCGCATCAATGATTCGATTCAGCGTAGCGAAATTCTGGAAATCAATTCTCCGCAACACCATTGCGTGCGCACCGAGGCGAAAGTGTGCGTGGCCATGCTCTGCAAAACAATTGTCCAGGTGCAGGATGTCAGTGTGCTGCCGGATGGTAATCTGCTCGCCACGATCCGCGCCACGCGCAGTGATTTCAGCTATGGCGTGGCGCGTTGGGATTTCTGGAAAGAAGTCAGCACGACACGCATGCGGTTTCGCAGCGAAATCGAACCGGCCTTTTGGGTGCCGCCACTGATCGGTCCTTGGCTGATCCGGCGTGCACTGCACGACGAGGCGCTTAAGAGTGTTGCCAATCTGGAACGGTTGGCCGAAGTCGTATCACCCTGAGTGAAACGAGTGATTGAGCAAAGTTTCGTTGTTACAAGGTTCCCTTTCATTTGAGAATAAGCGCGTACCCGGCATGACAACAAAGCATTTCAGCGACCGCGTTCTGCAATGGTATGACCGGCACGGCCGCAAAGATCTGCCCTGGCAACAGAATCGCACGCCCTATCGCGTCTGGGTCTCCGAGGTAATGTTGCAGCAGACTCAGGTTGCGACGGTGATTCCCTACTTCGAGCGCTTCATGGCGCGTTTCCCGGATGTGCTGAGTCTCGCAAATGCGGACATCGATGCAGTGCTGCATCTGTGGTCGGGGCTTGGCTATTACGCGCGTGGCCGTAATCTGCACAAGGCCGCCTGCAAGGTGCGCGATGAGCATGCGGGTGTCTTTCCGCAACATTTCGTTGCGGTGCAGGAACTCCCCGGCGTAGGCCGCTCGACAGCGGGTGCGATTCTGGCGTTGGCCTGCGATCAACGTCACGCCATCCTGGATGGCAATGTCAAGCGTGTGCTGGCAAGGTTCCAGGCCGTGGCGGGTTGGCCGGGTGAGGCGCGTGTGCTGGAGCGGCTCTGGGATTATGCCGAAGGCTATACGCCAACATCGCGGGTTGCGGATTACACTCAGGCGATGATGGATCTGGGTGCGACGCTCTGTACCCGCACGCGTCCGCGTTGTGACGAGTGCCCGCTGGTTGCCGATTGTCAGGCACATGCTGAAGGTCGTGAGCGGGCGTTTCCGGGATCGAAACCGCGCCGTGAGTTGCCGGTACGCGCAACGCATATGCTGCTGGTGCGCAACGCTCAAGGAGAGGTTCTGCTGCAGCAGCGTCCGCCGACCGGGATCTGGGGTGGATTATGGAGCCTGCCGGAGATCGAATCGGCCGACCTGGCTGAGGATTGGTGTCGGCAGCAGTTAGGTGTGACCATTGGACGCCATCAGTCCTGGCCGGCGCTGCGGCATACCTTCAGTCATTTTCATCTGGATATCACGCCGTTGCTGATCGAGGTGGGCAAAAACCGGGCGCAGTCTGTGTTGGAAGGTCAGGCAACGGTCTGGTATAACACGCGCAGCGAAGATCCGCGCGGGCTGGCCGCGCCGGTCAGGCGGCTGCTCGAGCGGCTGCAGCATCCATAAAATCGGGAGATAAGCATGGCACGTATGGTCAATTGTGTGAAACTGAAGAAAGAGGCCGAGGGGCTGGATCGCCCGACCTATCCCGGTGACCTGGGTAAGCGTATTTTTGACAGCGTTTCCAAAGAGGCCTGGCAGATGTGGGTCAAGCAGCAGACCATGCTGTTGAATGAATATCGTCTGTCGCCGATCGATCCCAAGGCACGTAAATTTCTCGAAGAGCAGATGGATAAATTCTTCTTTGGCGATGGCAATGTGACGCCGCCGGATTTTAAGCCGCAGTGAGCGGATAGCTACCAACACAAAGCAGCCACGGAAAACACGGAAAGCACGGACAAGCATGAAAGCTGAAAAGCGTGGCGCGGGCCGCCCCAGGGACGCACTACCGTCATCAGCCTACGGCGCCATGCAATTCCCGATGCGGTCTAGATTTTTTTCTCAAGACATTATCCGTGTTTTCCGTGGCCAAAGATTTTAATCACAACAGGATTCGCACAATGCGCGGCATCATTTTGGCAGGCGGTTCGGGGACGCGGCTCTATCCGCTCACCCAGGTGGTCAGTAAACAGCTGATGCCGATCTACGACAAACCGCTGATCTATTACCCGCTGGCGACCCAGATGTTGGCGGGTATTCGTGACATCCTGTTGATTTCCACGCCACATGATCTTCCGCACTTTCAGCGCCTGTTAGCGGATGGCAGCAAGTTTGGCCTGAACATTCAATATGCCGAACAGCCCAACCCCGGTGGTTTGGCGCAGGCGTTTCTGATTGGCGATAAATTTGTCGGTAACAATCCCAGTTCGCTCGTGCTCGGTGATAATATTTTCTACGGACATGGTCTCGGCACAAATCTGCGCAAGGCCGCGCAAATGGAAAAGGGTGCATCGGTTTTCGCCTACCGTGTGCGCGACCCGGAACGCTATGGTGTGGTGGAGTTCGATGCGCAGGGCCGCGCCATCAGTATTGTGGAAAAACCTGCGCAGCCACGCTCACATTTTGCCGTGACCGGGCTGTATTTTTATGATGCCCAGGTGGTTGATATCGCCAAGGCCTTAAAGCCCTCGCCCCGTGGTGAGTTGGAAATCACCGATGTGAACCGCACCTATCTCGAACAAGGTGAGCTGCGCGTTGAAGTGTTGGGGCGTGGCACGGCCTGGTTGGATACGGGGACCACGGAATCCTTATTACAGGCGGCGAATTTTATAGAGGCCATCGAGCAGCGTCAGGGATTGAAGGTTGCCTGCGTCGAGGAAATTGCATTCCGCATGGGATATATCTCAGCTGAGCAGCTTGAGCGTCTCGCGCAACCTTTGGCGAAAAGCGGCTATGGCCGTTATTTGCTGGATGTGCTTGAAGAAAGCAGGTCGGCCGTATGAAGGTTATTCCCACGGAGTTACCTGAGGTGCTGATCATCGAGCCGACCGTGCATGGCGATGCGCGTGGATTTTTTCAGGAGACATACCACGCGGACAGGTACGCTGAGTTGGGTATCAGTCTGCCGTTTGTGCAGGATAATCATTCGCGTTCGGGTGCAGGCATCCTGCGCGGGCTCCATTACCAGCTCAAACACCCGCAGGGAAAGCTGGTGCGGGTAACACAGGGGGTGGCTTTTGATGTGGCCGTGGATATCCGCAAGGGCTCGCCCAGCTTCGGGCGTTGGGTCGGCGTGACATTATCTGAAGACAATTTCCTGCAGCTATATGTGCCGCCCGGCTTCGCACATGGCTTCTGCTCGCTCAGCGAGCGTGTCGATTTTCTCTATAAATGTACCGATTATTATCATCCCGAGGATGAGCAGGGTGTGCTCTGGAATGACCCCGATCTCGCCATCGCCTGGCCGGAGATCGACGGTGAGTATCGCCTATCCGACAAAGATCAGCGCAACCGCCGGCTATGTGATCTTGATGCTGAACTGCCGATCTATGCGGGTGCTGCATGAAGGGCGGTTACGTAATAAATGTAGAGTGGGTTAGGCACGCAGTGTGTGCCGTAACCCACCACCTGTGCCGTCAGGCACACATTAACAAATGCGTGGTGTTGCTACGCAACGCCCGGTGGGTTACGCGCGAAGCGCTAACCCACCCTACATGTGTAGCTGCTGTGGGGCCGGTATGAAAGTACTGGTTACCGGTGGTGATGGGCAGTTGGGGACGGAGCTGTGCCGGCGGCTAGAGGCTGTGGGTCATGCTGCTATTGCCTTCACGCAGAAAGATGCGGATTTCACCCAGGCTGATCTTTTGCGCGCATCGATTGCTGCGCAACGCGCCGATTGGGTTATCAATTGTGCCGCGCATACTCAAGTGGATAAGGCCGAGTCCGAGCCTGAGCTGGCGTTCGCGATTAATCGTGATGGTGCGCGTGCAGTGGCCGAGGCTGTGGCCAGTTATGGTGGGCGCCTGTTGCATCTGTCCACCGATTTCATATTTGACGGTACCCAATCTCACCCCTACCGCGAAACAGATGCGCCTCATCCGTTAGGTGTGTACGGACAATCCAAGTGGGAAGGTGAGCAGGCCGTCTGTGCTGTGCTGCCGGATGCCCTCATCGTGCGCACGGCCTGGGTGCATGGGGCGCACGGCCACAATTTCGTGAAGACCATGCTGCGGCTGGCTGCAGAGCGTGATGAACTCAACGTGGTCGATGATCAGATCGGTACACCCAGCTGGACCGGAGATATCGCCGCTGCCTTGATTACATTGATGGAACAGAATGCGCAAGGCTGTTATCACTTCACAAACGAAGGTGTGGCCTCCTGGTACGACTTCGCCGTGGCCATTATTGACGAAGCGCGCGCATTGGGCTTCCCGATCAAGGTGCAGCGCGTCAATCCAATCCCGAGTTCGGCCTATCCGACACCGGCGCGACGTCCTGCCTATTCGGTGTTGGACAAAACCAAGATACGTGCCGCGCTGGGGCGGCCGATTCCACACTGGCGTGAATCGCTGGTGACAATGCTGCGGGAGTTGCAACCGTGAAGTCTTTGCTGGTGACCGGTGGTGCCGGGTTTATTGGTTCTAATTTTGTGCGTTACTGGTTGGAGCGGCATCCGGAAGACCGGCTGACCAATCTGGATGCCTTGACCTATGCGGGTAATCTGGAAAATCTGGTTGAGATTCAGGATCACCCTCATTATCATTTCGTGCAGGGTGATATCGGTGACCGAGAGCTGGTAGAAAAGCTGTTTCGTGAGAAACAGATCGACACAGTCGTGAATTTCGCGGCCGAGTCGCACGTGGACCGTTCCATTCTCGGTCCGGATGCCTTCATCAAAACCAACATCAACGGCACCTTCAATCTCCTGGAAGTCGCGCGTGCGACGTGGGGCAGCCATGTCGGCGAGCGTCGCTTCCTGCATGTCTCCACCGATGAAGTTTACGGTAGCCTGAACGCGGACGAACCCCCGTTCATGGAAACCCATCAATACGCCCCCAACAGCCCATATTCCGCGTCGAAGGCATCCTCCGATCATCTGGTCCGCGCCTATCACCATACCTATGGTCTGCCGACCCTGACCACCAACTGCTCCAATAATTACGGCCCGTATCAGTTTCCGGAGAAACTCATCCCATTGGTGTTTCTCAACGCCCTGGAAGGCAAGTCGCTGCCGATTTATGGCGACGGCAAGAACATCCGCGATTGGTTGTATGTCGAAGACCATTGCAGTGGCATCGAGGCGGTGCTGGAGCGCGGTCGTCTGGGCGAGGTCTACAACATCGGCGGCAACAACGAATGGACCAATATCGATATCGTAGGTCTGATCTGTGACCGCCTGGACCAGCTCAGACCCGGCCCCACGCCGTACCGTGAACTGATCACCTACGTGCGCGACCGACCTGGCCATGATCGGCGCTATGCAATTGATTCCTCAAAGATGAAGGCCGAGCTCGGCTGGCAGCCGGCACACCGCTTCGAAACCGGTATCGAGGCAACCCTGGGTTGGTATCTGGATAATCTGGACTGGTGTAACCGGGTCCGTTCCGGGGAATACCGGCACTATCTGGAAACCCAGTACGGTCAGAAGAATTAGGGATCTTCTGATTAATCCGTCATTTTGCAGGCATTAATAGGAATTACCTGTTTGGGTCTGGTGACGGTGTATAAAGGCCCAAGGCGGACATCCGCACCCACTTCCACAACATCAATTATTTCGATTCTATTCGGCTGGGATCAATGACAAAAAACGGAGAGATAGACTCGAAAAAGAATATCGGAGTTGCTATGAACTTCTTACCATTAGCTCGCTACATGTAGATGCGAATTATATCTTTTAGTGATAGTCGTTCGTTTTGGTTGCGAACATTTCTTACCTGCGATAGTGTAATAGTTTACATACTAAAACAATAACGTGATGGGGTATTTATGTTTACGCTTCGAAATACAGTTCTCTCATTGGCCTGCGCGATTGGATTGATAGATATACCAGTTGCCCAAGCTGCCATAGTTAATTTTCAGTTTACAGGTACAGTCGATTTCAACGAAATTGGCTATCCGGACCCGACATATAATATTGACGTAGGCCAAGTCGCTCGCGTGTTCGGCCAATATGACAACAGCGGTATCACTGGCGTCGGAAACGAGTACATCTACTTTGGTGCGGGAACGGGCAATCACTTCACAATTGAACTTGCTTGGCATACCTATAGTGAGATAGACGACGTGGACTGGATCGGCGGCACTAGTCCAGCGATCGGACTCTCTTCCGGTATGTTTCAATCGTTCTCTTTCTACCTTGACCCCACTGTCAATATTGATAGATTTTCGTCACAGAATCAGCAATTCACCCTACAGGATGACTACAACAACGTTTATGGGTATTGGGACCCTGCGACCTTCGATGTGACACTTAGCTCAGTTCCCCTCCCTCCTGCTGTGGGGCTGTTAGGTTCTGGTTTGTTGGGTCTAATCGGAGTAGCTAAGTTCAAGAAGTCGTAATTATTTAGGGTCTTAGGAAGCAGATTAACCCAGATTGGGTGTTTTCTGAGTAATTGCAGCAGCTGTTTATAGATGTCCTGTCGACGATGATTAAATCTGAACTCGGTTTCTTTCAAATGCAAATAGAACGTGTGCTTTGGCAGCCCCTTGAACCGACTCAAGCGTAGCTTCGCGAAGGCCCAAAACGATTCTATGCCGTTGATATGACGATTGTCCGACGCAAATTCATTGGCACCGTGATGGACCCGGAAATGCTTTTCATATCCAACATCGACTAGGCCATCATAAGCACGCCAACCATCGGTATTGACCACGCTGCCCAGATCTACGCGGCCACGAATCACTGCTAATAAAGTCTTTTTCTTCGCATCAGGCACGATTTCTGTATAGACATGGCCATTACGTTTGAAGGCGCCAAATAGGATTGTCTTGCCACCAGCGCCACGACCTCGCTTGCCGCGGATGCGTTTCGGTCCGAAATAGGACTCATCCAGTTCGACCTCACCCGAATAGGGCGATTGTGCTTCGCAAAACGCCGCGATCCGCCAGCGAAGCTTGAGGTAAATCGTGTTCACCGAGCGTGTGCTGATGCCCGTCAACCTGGCCGCGTCACTGGCCGTCAGGTCCAGGGCAAAAGCCCTCAGCAGGCGCCGAAATCTGGCCTCACTGATCTTGGAATTTTTGTAGTATCTATTTTTGCCTTTATACATAGAAGCAAACGCATGTTAGCATGCAATCTGCTTCCTAAGACCCTTATTTAATAGTGGCTCCTTCGGGAGTCGCTTTTGTTCGCGATTGGCTGTATGTCGAGGACCATTGCAGTGGCATCGAGGCGGTGCTTGAGCGCGGACGCCTCGGTGAGGTCTACAACATCGGCGGCAACAACGAATGGACCAATATCGATATCGTAGGTCTGATCTGCGACCGCCTGGACCAGCTCAGGCCCGGCACCACGCCGTACCGTGAACTGATCACCTATGTACGCGATCGCCCCGGCCATGATCGTCGCTATGCAATTGATTCCTCGAAGATGAAGGCCGAGCTCGGCTGGCAGCCGGCACACCGCTTCGAAACCGGTATCGAGGCGACCCTGGGTTGGTATCTGGATAATTTGGACTGGTGTAACCGGGTCCGTTCCGGGGAATACCGGCACTATCTGGAAACCCAGTACGGTCATAAGAATTAACCGCCGCCTACGGGCTATTCCGCCTTGACTTGATCGGGGCAGGTCGGTCTAATACGCCTTCTTTCGGGGCCAGGTAGCTCAGTTGGTAGAGCAGGGGATTGAAAATCCCCGTGTCGGCGGTTCGATTCCGTCCCTGGCCACCATTTTAAATCAGTAAGTTAGAAATCTCCTCTCTCTAGCTGCTTGCAGCGGCGCGTCTCCTTACTCGGTTACACCGATCCGATGGTCCAAATCCAGCCGGTCTCCTTCATCGCTGAGGGAGAGGTTTGGCTATAGTGTGGCATACACTTGGGAAGAGACCTCCTGGAGGAGCCATATAAATGGCTATCAAACGATCTGTTCTAAAAGTTTGCCTCGCCGGTATCATGACGACGCTGGCAGTTGCTGTGCATGGCGTGCCGAATTACCCGCCGAGCACGGCAA
This sequence comes from Gammaproteobacteria bacterium, assembly GCA_018819175.1. Classification (GTDB taxonomy): domain Bacteria; phylum Pseudomonadota; class Gammaproteobacteria; order Thiohalobacterales; family Thiohalobacteraceae; genus JAHJQQ01. The sequence continues at coordinate 207,927 of JAHJQQ010000023.1, read as the reverse complement.
TAACAGGTATGTCGTTCGATATGGCGACGCTGAGAAACGTCACGCCCGGTAATAATGTTGCCGCGGACGAATCGGATAACTGGACGATAACCTGGGCCGATGATGACCACCAATACACATCATTCGGCGATGGTGAAGGTTTTCGTACAACCAACACCGTCAGGGCCTCGCTAGGTGTGGGCCGCATTGAAGGCGATAAGGATAACTACAGTGCGTTTGACGTCTTCAAGGTCGGTAAGGAAACCGGCGGTTGTGGAGGAAAAAGTGTCGGCATTCTGGCTGTAGACGGAGAGTTATATTTACTGCGAGCGGGCAGCAGCAGTAATAGCAGTGCCTTCCAGCGCACTGAACTGTTCAAATCGACCGATAAGGGCAAGTCCTGGTCTGCCACGGGCGTTATATGGGCGAACAAAGATTTCACCGGGAGTGATGGATTTTTCTCTCCGTCATTTCTTCAATTTGGCAAAGACTATGCCGGCGCACGAGACGAATTTGTTTATATCTATGCTCCCGAGGAAACCATATCGGTGGATGAGGATGCTTGGAATGTACAGGTCCCCGGCAAAATAGCACTTATCCGCGTGCCAAAAGTATCAATGACCGATAAGAATACTTATGAGTACTTCACGGGTCTTGATGTTGGCGGAAATGCGCTCTGGGCTAGCGATATCAATAGTCGTGCTCCAGTATTCGAGGATCCAGTTAACGGCGTAATGCGCACGAGTGTCAGCTACAATCCGGGGCTTGGACGTTATCTGTTGATCACTCAGCAGGTGAACCGTTTCCGGAACAGTGATTTCCATATCGGAGTCTACGAGGCACCAGACCCCTGGGGTCCCTGGCAGACGGTCTTGTTCGGAAACGCAGAATTGACGGGTCCAGGGCTGAATACCGGAAGTAAATCGGTGTATTGGAATTTCTCCAATAAATGGCTGAGCCCGGATGGAAAAAACTTTGTAATGGTTTACACCGGGCCGGGACCTGACGAATGGGGAACGGTTGAGGGTGCTTTCCTGACACCACCATGAAATACTCGCCGTAAATCCCCCTTCATTAATACCTCTGTTCCACCTTCAAAACATCAGGTGCTAACCTGATATGTGAATACTGACTGTACGCAGACGGCAATACTTATCCTTTGTGCCAACGCCGGCAATATACGGTGAGGGTTGAGGTGGCTTGCTGATGGGTATACGACCCAATTCGAAGATTCATTTAGCATTATTTCTCGCTGTGCTCATGGCGGAACCGCTTGCTGCTGCCCCATCTGTTCAACTTGCGGCAAGTCTATCTGCGGATGTGCGTCGATTAGTTGAGCAAGTCGATCTGCAGCCTTCACTTAAAACAAAGTCCAGTAAACTTATTGTTGAAGCGCCGGCTAATCAGAATATCAACCCACTGTTACAGTCGCAGGGTTCTGCGCCCGGCTATACGCGCGGCCCGCTGACTCAGATTACCGTGACGGGTGACCGGCTTGCAGGCCTTTTGCAGTCATTACCCCAGGGAGTTATCGTCCGTCTTTCATATCCCCATCATCCGGCCGAAGTGACCAGTCTGGGTGCTGATTATATCGGTGCTGCTGATTTTCATGACATAGGCACTGACGGTTCCGGTATCAAGATAGGCATTATTGATACCGGCTTCGCTGGTCTGGCGAATGCGCAAGCGAACGGTGAGCTTCCGACGGGGCAGCAATTCACTGATTACACCGTATTCCCGCCTATAACCCTGAGTGATGATGTTGGTTCTGACCACGGTACGAACGTCGCAGAGATAGTTCACGATACAGCACCAGGCGCGGAATTATTTCTCGCTAAAATCAGCACGGATCTGGAGCTTTCAGCGGCAGTTGATGGGATGATCGCCGCCGGGGTCGAGATTATTCATCAGCCTCTCGTATGGTTCGGTGCAGCGTTCTACGATGGCAGTGGGCCAATATGCGACATCACAAATGATGCTGAAGGCGCAGGCATTCTGTGGATAAATCCCGCCGGTAACCAGCGGCTCAATCATTATCTAAGTGTCTTCGCGGATGCAGACAGTGATCTGCGTCATGAGTTTTCAGGCGGTCAGAACTACAACACTGTCGTGTTGCAGGCGGGTATCCCGATCAATCTGACGCTCAATTGGGATGCGTACCAATCGCCAACGCCGCCTGACTATGATATTTATCTTTATGATGGTGATCCGGATGTGGGCGGTACGCTGGTTGCGTCATCTGAAAATAGTCAAGTGAGTGGTTTTCCGCTTCCCTACGAAACGCTCGACTACCTGCCAGCATCATCGGGTACGTTTTATGTCGTAGTCAGTAAGCAATCCATTTCGACTCCAGACCTGCCGCTGACGTTGTTCTCCTTTGCCCATCCACTTGGCATCAATATAACTGCCAGCAGTATTGCACAGCCAGCCGACTGTGCATCGGTCGTCACCGTGGGGGCGACTGCTCTCGATGACGCACCGGATCAGGCTTCATCCGAAGGGCCCACCACGGATGGCCGAAATAAGCCTGATATCGCTGGACCAGTGGGCATGGAGACATCGCAGACGCTAATGTTTACGGGCACCTCCGCAGCATCATCCTATGTCGCTGGTTCAGCCGCACTGCTGGCGGCACAAAAGGCATTCTGCTCGTTGTCATTTAGCGATGTCCGCGACGCGCTACTAAACTCGGTTGAGGATGTGAGTGTTCCGGGATTTGACTTTCGTACTGGCCAAGGACGTATCAGCCTTGATGCGGATGGCGATGGCTTTAATCATGACAGTGACAATTGCAGGGTGATCTATAACCTCGATCAACTCGATAGCGATGGTGATCTAATCGGAAATGCATGCGATACCTGCGAGTTCATTCATAATCCTGACCAACTCGATACTGATAGTGATCAAATTGGAGATGTTTGCGATACAGACGATGACAACGATGGACTAAGTGATGACGAAGAGGCCGGAATCGGTACCGATTCGCTGATTGCCGACACCGACACGGATGGCCTAAGTGATGGCGATGAGATAAATATCCACGCCACAGATCCTCTACTGATTGACACCGACATGGATGGTTTGAGCGATGGCGATGAGATTAATATTCATGCCACATATCCATTACTGATTGACTCGGACAATGACCAAGCAGGGGATGGCATAGAGATAGCTGCAGGAACAAACCCACTGGATAGTTCCTCTTTCCCTGTTTCGCCCGATGGTGATCTGAATGATGATGGAAGCGTAGATGTTCGCGATGTTCTGATTGGCTACCGTGTCTTGATGGGGGAGATCACGCTCACTCCCTTTCAGGAAGGTCGCGGCGATGTTGCCCCACTCGTCAATGGTATAGCCACACCCGACGGCGAATTCAATCTGGGAGACGTACTGGTTATTCAGCGCAAGGCCCTGGGGATGGTGGCATTCTGATAATAGTTTCTGGCAGGCTGACAGAACTTGTAGTGAAATCCCGGGCTATCTCCGTTAATTCACTTGTCTTGATGCATGTTGCCGATTTTGATTTATTCACAACCTTAGTTCTGGCATATTATTGCAAACACTCATAGCTTCGTCCGGCATAATATCGGCAGAGCGGATAACAATATTTTCAGGCCATCATAATGTCTCTTGAACAAATCCTCATCAGTGAACTGATGGAGCGTAGTGGTGTAGGTTTCGGTACCAGTGGCGCGCGTGGCCGGGTTGTGGATATGACGCCGCCGGTCTGCTACGCCTACACTCGCGCCTTTCTTCAGCATCTCGAGCAGGGCAGCAATCTGCAGGCGGGTGGCGAAGTGCTGATCGCGGGTGACCTGCGTGCCAGTACCCCGGCTATCATGGGGGCGGTTGCCGCTGCCATCGCCGATGCGGGTTACCGTCCTGTGAATTGCGGCTTTCTGCCATCGCCGGCGGTGGCCTATGCAGGTATTACGCGTGGTGCGCCATCCATCATGGTGACCGGCAGTCATATCCCGGATGACCGCAACGGCATCAAGTTCAATACCGCGTTTGGCGAGATACTCAAGGATGATGAGACAGGAATCCGGGCTCAGCGCGTTGCGTTGCCTGCGGTGGTGCGCACAGACGCACTGCCTGCTGTCGATGCCCAGGCACGCGATGTGTATGTCGCGCGTTATGTGGATTTTTTCCCGCGCGCTGCACTCAACGGGATGCGTGTCGGGGTGTATGAACATTCGGGTGTGGCGCGCGATCTGTTGGGTGAGATTCTCGAAGGTCTTGGGGCTGCTGTGGTTCGGCTGGGTCGTTCCGAGAAATTCATGCCGGTCGATACCGAGGCCATCCGTGCTGAAGATGTTGATTTAGCCCATGACTGGTCCAGGGAGCATGACGTCGATGCGCTTGTCTCGACCGACGGTGATGCCGATCGACCCTTGATAGGCACTGAGTCTGGCGAATGGCTGCGCGGTGATATTGTCGGTGTGCTGTGCGCGCGGGCATTGGGCATTCGCGCATTGGCGACGCCTGTGAGCTGCAATACCGTTGTGGAGCGTAGCGGGTGGTTCGATAAAGTCGAGCGCACGCGCATCGGTTCGCCCTATGTCATTGCAGGGATGCAAGCGCTGCAGTCTGCGGGGCATTCTTCCGTTGCCGGTTATGAGGCGAATGGTGGTTTTCTACTGGCCACGGATCTTGAGCGCGACGGGCATAGCCTTAAGGCCTTGCCAACCCGTGATGCTGTACTGCCAATCCTCGCACTCCTTATGGACGCGCATACCCAGAAGATTCCGTTGAGTCATCTGGCCACGGCGCTGCCGCCGCGTTTCACCGCCAGCGACCGGCTCAAGAACTATCCGACCGAACGCTCGCGTGCCCTGATCGATTCCCTGATCACCGGTGGCACACCGGTCATGGAGCGGATGTTCGGGGAACTCTGTGGCACGGTGGCGTCCGTCGACACGACCGACGGCCTGCGCATGAGCTTTGAGAACGGCGAGATCATTCACCTGCGTCCGTCGGGCAACGCGCCCGAATTCCGCTGCTATAACGAAGCGTCGACTGAGGCGCGTGCCGCTGAGTTGAATCGTGCCTGCCTTGATCGGCTCAAGGCTATATGAGTCTAACTATTTGAGCATTATCATGATGGCATGACATAGATAGGTTCGACCTGAGAACTTTGCCACCCTCTCCCTGACCCTCTCCCGCCCCGGCGGGAGAGGGGGCTATCCCGAATAGCACTTGCTTAAGCCCAAAACCAAAACAGATGGCCACGGAATCCACGGAAGAGCAAGGAAATAACCATAGAAAAAAGCCATTTTCAGCGTGCTTCCGTGGCTAGATGTATAACGCTGCCAGGTCGTCAGAGAGGCTAAGTAAGTGCCATTCGGGGTTATCCCCTCTCCCCACTTGCGGGGAGAGGGTTAGGGAGAGGGGGTTATCCCCTCGCATACGGCATTCGCCGGAATGACAGATAGGATTGTTTAATCAGGCTTCCCTAACAATTCTCTCTGTGCCCCCAGCTTTACCCGCCCTGGCATAACCCCTAATATCCAGCGACTGAGGGCCGATAGAGAGAGGCGCCCTGTACATAGAGGACTTCAAGGTTCCGCAGGCCCTCAGCCCGTCACAGCGTTAGACGGCGAATTTAACCAAATAAGAGATTGATAAACATGGATTATTTTGTTGCGCCGCACGGAGGCGAGCTGGTCAGCCTGCTGGCCAATGACGACCTTGCAGAACAACTCAAACACGATTCCCGCGACTACCTGTCCATCACCCTGAGCCAGCGCCAGACCTGTGATCTGGAGCTGTTGCTCAATGGCGGTTTTTCCCCCCTGCGAGGCTTTATGGGTCGGGCGGATTACGAGGGTGTGGTCGAGCGCATGCGGCTGGTCGACGGTACGCTATGGCCGATCCCCATTGTTCTCGATGTCACCGCGAAATTTGCCGAAAAGCTTCAGCCCGGCAGTCGTATCGCCCTGCGCGACGCCGAAGGCTTCATGCCCGCCGTGCTGACCGTCCAGGAAATCTGGCAACCGGACAAGCAGCGTGAGGCGGAGGCGGTCTATGGCACCACGTCGGACAAACATCCCGGTGTTCGCTATCTCTACGAGCAGGTTCAGGATACCTATATAAGTGGAACCCTGGAGGGTACCCAACTCCCGACCCACTACGAATTTCAGAATCTCTGGGACACGCCCGAGGAATTGCGCGCCCTGTTCACCAAAATGGGTTGGCGCAAGGTGGTTGCCTTCCAGACCAGCAAACCCATGCATCGCTTGCAGCGTGATATCGCCCTGCAAGCGGCTAAGGATATTGGTGGCCATATTCTGCTGCATCCGACCGTCGGTATGACCAAACCGGGCGATCTGCATTACTACGCGCGCGTCCACTGTTACCAGGCCATCCGTCGTCACTTCCCGCACGACCTCGCCGCCCTGTCGCTGTTGCCGCTGGCGATGCGCATGGCCGGACCGCGCGAAGCCTTGTGGCATGCCATCGTGCACCAGAATTTCGGTTGCTCGCACATGATTGTCGGTCCCAAACACGCCTACCCACCAACGAACAACCGAACCCAAAACAACGGATACCCTCTCCCCCCGGGAGAGGGCCAGGGAGAGGGCAATTCCGATAGCCCGTTCTACGCCCCATACGCCTCCCAAGAGCTACTTGCCCGGTATCAGGACGAACTGAATATCACCGTTCTGCCCATCGAGGCCCAAAGCTACGTCCCCAGCAAGGATCGTTTTTTGCCCGTCTCGCAGATCGAGAAGCAGCGGCTGGATTGCAGCGAATACACCGATGCGCAATTGAAAAAAGATCTGGCGCTGGGTAACGACATTCCGGATTGGTTTAGCTACCCCGAAGTCGTACGTCAGCTGCGGCGTGTTTATCCATCGCGCAGCAAGCAGGGTTTCACACTGTTTTTTACCGGTTTCTCGGGGTCGGGCAAATCCACGCTGGCCAAGATCATCTACGCCAAGCTGGTCGAGGCCGGTGGTCGCCCGGTGTCGCTGCTCGACGGTGATATCGTGCGTCAGCATCTGTCGAGTGAACTGGGATTCTCAAAAATACATCGCGACCTCAACATCCGTCGCATCGGCTTCGTCGCGAGCGAAATAACCAAGAACGGCGGCGTCGCCATCTGCGCACCGATCGCGCCGTATCACAGTACCCGGCGCGCGGTGCGCGAGATGATCGAGGATCAGGGGTCGTTTATCGAGATCCATGTCGCCACACCGTTAGAGGTGTGCGAGGCGCGAGACCGTAAGGGCTTATACGCAAAGGCGCGGCTGGGGCTGATACCGGAATTCACGGGTATCAGCGATCCCTATGAGGTGCCGGAAGATCCGGAAATGAGGATCGACACCTCCCAATACAGCGCCATGGAGGCGGTGCAGGAGATTTATCTGTACCTGCTGCGGGAAGGGTATCTGGCGGAATAATATTGCGGTAGTGTTGGCCAGGGATAGGCAGGCCAGTCAGAAGTTCATGGGGAGGCGCCATTATGAGTAATCTCGACCGTATTACCGTAGACCCCGAAGTATGCGGCGGTCGTCCGTGTATACGCGGGCTGCGTATTCGTGTGAAAGATATTCTCGATATGTTGGCAGATGGGGCGACCTCCGAGGATATCCTTCGGGATTACCCGTACCTGGAAGCGGCTGATATTGCCGCGACGCTAGAGTATGCGGCGCGACAGGCTGATCATTCGGTCATACGTGTTGCATGACGATGCGGTTCCTGGTCGACGCGCAGCTTCCTCCCGCGCTGGCGCGTTATTAGGAAGGCCGCGGTCATGTTGCCGAGCATGTCTATGACATCGGGATGGCTGAAGCTCCGGACCGGAAGATCTGGGGTTATGCGCATCGGGAGAATGCCATTCTCGTAACAAAGGATGATGATTTCGTAGCGCTTCAGGCATTGGAAAAGAATGGTCCGACCATCATCGTGTGGATCCGGGTCGGGAATACAACAAAGCGAGCGCTATTGGTGCGCGTAGATCAATATATCGAAACGATAGAAACTATGCTGAGGAATGGGGAGCGGCTGATCGAGGTGATTTGATTGGCCTATGCATCCGCCGCATCGGTTTCGTCGCCAGCGAGATTACCAAGAACGGCGGCATCGCCATCTGCGCGCCGATCGCACCGTATCGCAGTACCCGTCGCGCCGTGCGCGAGATGATCGAGGATCAGGGCGCATTTATCGAGATCCATGTCGCCACACCGCTGGAGGTGTGCGAAGCGCGCGACCGAAAGGGGTTATATGCAAAGGCGCGGCTGGGGCTGATACCGGAATTCTCAGGTATCAGCGATCCCTATGAGGTGCCGGAAGATCCGGAGATGAGGATCGACACCTCCCAATACAGCGCCATGGAGGCGGTGCATGAGATTTATTTGTACCTGCTGAAGGAAGGCTATTTGTAGGGGGGATTGGGGTCTATCGGAGAGCGCATGCGGAAGAATTCCATTTGCAAATACCCTTTTTCACCTTTGCAATAGTCTATGCGCCCCCCTAAGTTGCCGCAAACCGACCGAGCGGCTAGACGATCGCCTGCTCCACATTCATCAGGAGTCACTGAATGTTCAAGTCGTCGAGCACCGCGATGAAGGCCTCAGGCAATCCGGCGGGATTCGTGCCTTGGCCCACGATTGTCCGCCCATCGGCGGAGATCCCGGTCGCGAAGTTCAGTGTCCAGCCGGACATATCAACGCCTTGAGCGACCAAGAGTTGTTTCAGATTCTGCATCCCGCTGCTGGCGTCCCAACGGAAAGCTTCGAGGCCAGAGGCGGTTTGGCTCCAGCCCACTACAACACTGCCGTCAGCGGATAGAGCAAGGGCCATACTCTCAAAAATACCCCCCGGCAAATCACCCAAACCAACCATGCCTGTGGTACCTGTCCAAGCGAAGGCTTCAGACCCATTGGTGCCGCTGCCCCGGCCCGCAACGACTAGGCCATTCGCAGAAATGGCATTGCCCTGGCTGAAAACAGTGCTCCCCGGGAGATCGCCTATGCCTACCATGCCAGTGGCATTTGTCCAGCGGAAGGCTTCGGTAGTTGGTCGAGGGGTCCCGCTCGTGCCTGTGACGATGCTTCCATCCGCAGAGATGCCGTTAGCCTGGCTAGAAAAATTAACACCAGGCAGTACTCCGAGACCCGCCATCCCCGTCGTCTGGGTCCAGCGGAATGCCTCCATGCCAAAAGCCGTTTCGCTCCAGCCCACTACGACATTGCCATCGGCAGAGATTCCATTCGCCTGGCTGGAAAAACTGTCTCCAGGTAACGCGCCGAGATTGATCATTCCGGTTGCTCGGGTCCAGCGGAAGGCCTTGAGGTTCGAGGGAGTGGTGCTCGAACCGACCACGACAGTGCCGTCCGCAGACACGCCAGACGCTGTGCTGTAGAAACCACCTGGCAACGCACCCAGCCCTTCCATGTCGCCATCCCTTGTCCAGCGGAAGGCTTCGAGCCCCATGGTGGATTTGCTTTGTCCCACCGCCACGCTCCCATCAGCGCTAACGGCAAGGGCTATGCTTGAAAATGTACCCCCGGGCAGATCGCCCAGACCCTTGAAGGAAGCAGCCTGCACATGAGCACTCACAACCAATCCACCCAGGATTAACGTGCGAAATGTGGTCAACAGATATGGGTTCATGGCTGCCAATCCTTCCTCGACGTTTTACACCGCCAATTACGCATGTATCCGCGGAAAAACACGGAGGCCAGCGAAAGCAGGACCAGCATGGGTAAGGTTGGATCCTTACCGGTAACAGTGCTAAGAACGCAGCCCCCACCCCCACCTCCGCTTCCGGTATTGCTCGCCACGGATGGTGTGGCGATACCGACTGCAATAGGGTCGTCGATCGAGCCATTTGCTGTCGCATCCAGGTCGGTGACAGGGTCACCGTCTGTGAGCGTTATCGCCAACGTTCGAGCGTCGATCTGGGTCCACAGCGTAGTTGGGAGACGGGTGTAGATACCCTGGTTGTTGACCTTGAATAAGGTCACATTTGCTGGCAGATCATTTGAGAAACTAAGAGTCGGATTAACACTACCCCCCAATGGTGAAGTCGTTGTGTAGCTAATTGTACCAAATGGGAAGCTGAACCCACTCGGACCGCCGCTAGCAGCACCCACCAAAATATTCGACAGCGTTTCGCCCGGTGCTGTTCTAATAGTTACTGAGCTGCCGCTGTCAAGCAGGATGGGACCAGTTACACTGGCGTCATCTTCGACACCTGGGGTGTCACCCCCAACGACATCACCGTCGCGTACTGCCCACGCATAGGAGGTCAGCAGTTCTTCCAGGGGGCCGGTAAAGTCCTGCTTGCCTAAACCAAACGCAAAGAGCCATCCAGTGCCGGGAAGAGGCGTGCGCGCTGTGCCCGACCAGTAAGTGCTGATTTTATGATTTATAAAAGGCCCAGATGACGCCTGCTTTATGCCGCTTAGGTAATATAGGTGTCCCATTTCGCTGTTAATACAGTCGAGGTCGAAGCATGGCCCACTGCCGTCCCGATTCAGAGCGCTAGGTAAGCGCCAGTCAGTCCATGTTTTGTTGCGAATCGAATCGTAATAACTCAGGCCAGCCGCCCAGCTCATAGCCATCGGCCAAGTCATTAGCCCATCGGTGTCAAACCCCGAAGTACTTGCATAATTAGCATCCTGCAACCAGGTAATATCAAGCTCGGTGTCGTAGATCAGCCCACTGCCGCGGTTAACAAAAGTCGCGGTTGTAGGCGTGTTATCGCTACCGTAGGGGGTGTTAACCGTGATCGATCCAATTTGTTGTCCAGCGGGCACTGCGGCGACAAGATGAGCCGCATTCAGGAACGACACATCCGCTGTGGGTACGCCATTTATAAGGACTTGAGTCAGGGTCGGGTGAAAATAGAGCCCGTAGATGTGGACCACTGTGCCGGGGTTGTCGAAATCCAGCCAATAGCCATTCGCTTCCGGTGCCTCGCAGACATCCCCCTCGCCGTCATGATCCAAATTTCCCTGAAATTTATTCGCCACCGTTGGGCAGTTATCGCTATTATCGGGAACGCCGTCTCCATCTGAATCCCGCGCTATCGATACGATCTGGTTTGCAGCGACGTTTGTCAGTGTATTACTCAGACCGTCCGGCCACACAACTTCAATCTGGTCAATCAGAGTATTGCCCGCCAGCCCGAAGTGCAGGCGTTGGTGGTTCTGGGAATAGGTGTGCATCCCACCGTTCTGTTCTCGCAACTGGGTTTTCCCACCTGCGGTTAGATAAACTCGCGAACCTATAACACCAGCATCGGAGTTGTTCCCGATCAGATCGACTTCAACCCAATGATTGTTGTTTCCGAGGTTCCGGAATAATTGCTGGGGTCCATTATTGAACGGTGCTCCTCCATTACCATTGGTGACAAACAGATCCAGAGCGCCATCTTCATTGTAGTCCGCAGTTACGACTGATTCTGAGCTGCCAATCTGTGATCCGGATGCGCCGCCGGCGTTTGTCACGATGCTAAAAGTTCCATTGCCGAGGTTTTCCAAAAGTACGTTGGGAAGGTTCGAGACACCCAGAGTGCATGCCGCAAAGATGTCTACATCCATATCATTATCGAAATCCCCACTAACCACCGAGAAACAAGGGAAGCCAAATGCGAGACCGCTTTGCGAGGTCTGATCCGAAAATCCAGAATCAGTACGAATGTAATAATCTGGCAATGGATAGTAAGGTGTGGCCGGGTAACCTATTGCCTGGGCATTTTGAATAGATGTCGGTGACGTTACAACGAAGCTGGTGCTCCTTGACGCCGGGTAGGAGAGTGAAATCGTCCATCGACTATGTAGCGCATCGAAGCCAATGAATACCCCGTCGCTGACACCTGCTACATGAGGTGGAATGCCTTGAAATGAGGAATCGGCGGGGTCGAGATCTATATAATACGAACCAAAACTGACTTCAGGGGTCGGCACCTTATCCGGTATTTTGCTATTCGAACCAATAAGTACTGGCTGTGCCGTAGTTGCCGGGAATATGGCTACTCTAACTGGACCGCTGGCATCGAATGAGGTCGATTTCTCATCAGCGTTAGCAGCCATTGTGAACGCGATTTCTGTATTAGAACGAACCGCGAGTTGTTGGGGGCCGGCGCCGCGGGTTGTGAAGATGTCGGTTCTCAGATCGCCATCAAAGTCTGCAAAAGTGGCATCAGAAACAGGTTGAGTGGTATTACTCAGATCAGGCCGCAGAATTGAAGGTAAACTCGATAGATCATATACGGATGATGGAAACCGGCTAATACCGGCACCGAGCAGTGCAAGATCCAGCAGCCCATCACCGGTGAGGTCAGAGAGGAACGCGGATGTTGTCGGTTCATAAGGAACCCCAGCAATTGACGTTGCATCTACAAATCCTGACCCGGTATTGCGCAATATTAGCGGAAAGGTTTGAGTGCCTAGCGCCTGCGTCAGCACTAGGTCCAGATAACCATCCCGGTCCCAATCGAGCCACAATGGAGTTCGAGATCGTGCGCCGGGCAAATCAGCACCAAGCTGCGGCGCGACATCAACGAATACTCCAGAATCATTTCGCCAGAGGTGGTTTGAATTAGCACCGCCGACGATCTCGATAAGATCCTGGTCACCGTCGCGATCGAAATCCGCCCATGCGGCGCCGTGCGTGTCTCTAACCGGCCCAGGCCAGACAGAACCGACAATATCCGTAAATGTACCATCACCGTTATTACGATAAAGGCTGGGAGTCCGATAGTGGTTTCCCACCCAGAGATCCGGTAGTCCATCACCGTTGAAATCACCCCACGAAGCACCGAAGCTTGCGCCTGTGCCACTAATGCCCGCAGCCGATGTCACATCTTGGAATGCGATCGACGCAAATCCCGGTGTGCAATACATAGCGAATGCCGCAAGGCATGAACTCACCCACAGTGTAAATCGTAGCGGTCTCATAACCTCAGAACCCGAGTATTATTGTTTTGTAATTATGTGGCTGGATGACGGCTATTCAAACCACCCGCCACTTGCCATGCTCCGCATAACTTTAGCATAGCTCCATCCAGAGTTGTTTCAGCTGTGCTGCTGAGTATCCGCAGAGGCTGGGCCGGTTCCTGCCGAGAATCTATCCTTCGGGCAAGAATATACATCGGGGAGTTGGCTGATTAGGTATGCTTTGTCATGCCAAATATTTATAGTTTGTGTATAGTTATATTGTCTATGGTATACAGCGGTAATGCATTTTGCCGCGAGAGGTAGGCTGCTTTATGTAAATTCGAATCTCAAGTGGGGGGACTGTCGCCCCCATGACAAAGATAATAATACATATTTTACGAACAAATATATTTGCGGGGCGTGTTTACCCAGCGAACTCGGTTTCTCGAAAGAACACCGCGACCCCAACTCTGCCACATCGGACTCGTCGCCAGCGAGATGATCGGGGTGCAGCGTGCGTTCTTTGGGATTTATGTTGCAGCCCCGCTCGAAGCCTGCGAAGAGCTAGTTTACAAGGGCTCTTGGGTGTCCCGTTGAACTCGCTGAGGGTCACGACACTCTTGGTTACACGTAATTGACTGATACATAGTTAACTTGGTATAGATGATGGCACCTTAATGGATCGTCTTCAGTAAGGCTTTTCCTAGAATAATGAATACTCTACGATTCTATAAAGAAGAATTAGATGGATCTGGTGATGCTTGAAAGTGCCTGATCAGAAAAGCGCAGCCCAATGAGAAGGCCGTCCACCGACTTCGCCGATACCCGGTGCCGTTGTTCGTGATGGACACCGTTACCGCGGCAGTCCTTATTCCTCTGGTGTTCATTTTTCTGCGACCGATTAGTCAATTTATTTACTTTCAGTTCTGAACGACGAAAATGCTTGGATGACTCGCGCTAGCAGACAATCTGCAATCTATTGGAGACTCTTTGATGACTTACATCCTCGGAATCAACGCCTATCACGGAGATTCGTCCGCGTGCTTGCTCGTTGACGGTAAATTACGCTCGGCTGTTGAAGAAGAGCGTTTCCGCCGCATCAAACACTGGGCCGGGTTTCCCCTGGAATCCATCAAGTATTGCCTGGAAGAAGCCGGGATCACGATCGACGCCGTGGATCACATCGCGGTCAATTCCGACCCCAAAGCCAATTTTCTGAAGAAGATCGGATACACACTCAAGAACCGGCCGGATATCAGTTTCGTTCTCGATCGCATAAAGAACAAAAGCGCACGCGCCAGCATTGAAGAGGATCTGCGTAAGGCGTTCGGGCAGGAACTGAAGGCCGAGGTGCATCACATCGAACACCATCTGTCCCATCTTGCCTCGGCCCATCTGGTGTCGCCCTTCGAAGAATCCGTGACGGTTTCAGTGGATGGCTTCGGTGACTTTTCCAGTGGAGCCTGGGGCGTAGGAAGAGGGTCACGAATCGATGTTGAAGAACGCGTGTTCTTCCCGCATTCGCTGGGTATCTTCTATCAGGCCATGACACAGTTCATCGGCTTTCCGCATTATGGTGATGAATACAAAGTTATGGGCCTCGCGCCCTATGGTAAGCCCGAGTATCTGGATCAGATGCGCCAGATTGTGCGCACCGAAAGCAATGGCGCGTATACGCTGAATCTGGATTACTTTCGCCACCACAAGGAAAAAATCGCCTACGAATGGAATAACGGGTCGCCTGTCTTCGGTGAACTTTTCAGTGTCGAACTGGCAGGACTGATCGGTATTCCGGTGCGCAAGAAGGATGAGCCGCTTGAGCAGCGGCACAAGGATCTGGCGCGTTCCGCACAGGCCATGTACGAAGAAGCTTTCTTCAATCTGCTGAAAGCCACTCATGCCCAACATGGTATTGAAAATCTCACCCTGGCCGGCGGTTGCGCGATGAATTCAGTGGCCAACGGCAAGGTTTATCGGCGCTCGCCTTATAAACACCTTTATGTGCAGTCAGCGGCGGGCGATGCGGGCGGCGCCATCGGCTGTGCCTATGTGGTTGCCAGTCAAATGGGCTTGGCAAATGAGCGCTTCCACATGAGTCACGCGTACTGGGGTCCAGCCTATGACAACAGTTACCATGGTGAAATGTTAACGAAAAGCGCAGCTGAGTTACAGGCCGCCGGCTGTAAAGTCGAGCGTATCGACGACGAAGCCATTTTGTGTGACCGCACAGCGGATGCGATAGCCGAGGGATTGGTGATCGGCTGGTATCAGGGGCGCATGGAGTGGGGCCCGCGCGCATTGGGCAACCGCTCCATTCTGGGTGATCCGCGCCGGGCGGATATGAAGGATATTCTCAATCTAAAGATTAAGCGGCGCGAGTCGTTCCGCCCGTTCGCGCCGTCCATCCTGCGCGAGAAAGTCCTGGACTGGTTCGAAGAGGACGACGACGTGCCGTTCATGATGCAGGTGTTCCAGATCCGCGAGGAGCAGCGCTCGACCATACCGGCGGTAACTCATGTGGATGGCTCGGGTCGTCTGCAGACGGTCAGCGCGGACACCAATCCGCGTTATCACCGCCTGATCAGCACTTTCGCCGCGAAAACCGGGGTGCCGATCGTGCTTAATACCTCGTTCAACGAAAATGAGCCGGTGGTATGCAAGCCGCAGGAAGCCCTCGACTGCTTTCTGCGAACTCGGATGGATGTGCTGGTGCTTGGTAACTGGTTTATTCAGCGGCAGTAATCAACTTACGCAAATCGACAAGCTGCCGCAGTATGATAGCCGCACGTATGAATTGAATACTCGGCAGTATTTTCGG
Organism: Gammaproteobacteria bacterium; assembly: GCA_018819175.1. GTDB lineage: Bacteria > Pseudomonadota > Gammaproteobacteria > Thiohalobacterales > Thiohalobacteraceae > JAHJQQ01. The sequence continues at coordinate 192,237 of JAHJQQ010000023.1, read as the reverse complement.
GTTCGCTCTGTGCAGTAAGCAATGTCCGCAGATCGCGCTATCTCGGGTAGATCATTGTGAGGATGATTCTCATTGCCGTGTTGATTAAGGGCTTATTGGATACCGGAGAATACTTGATTGAATTGGTCTAATTGTGGGTCTATTGAACGTATTTCGATTATTTAGCAGCGTATTCGAAGCTTCTTCTGGGCGCTACTAGAAATCCACATGTCTTCGCTGCCATATAATCGGTATTCAAGAAAATAACTGTATGCAGCAAATCATTTTTATAAATCGCTATTTCTATCCGGATCTGTCTGCCACCAGCCAAATGCTGGGTGATTTGGTATTCGGGTTAAATAAGTCGAATTGTGAAATACATATCGTGACCAGCCGTCAGCGGTACGATGATGCCAATGCTGTACTTGCATCATTGGAAACGATAAACGGAATAGTAGTGCATCGTGTCTGGACCACACGATTTGGTCGGCAGGCTCTACTTGGCAGAGCCGCAGACTATTTTACTTTCTACTTATCTGCGGCAGTGAGTTTATTGAAAATCACTCGCGCTGGCGCAATCATCGTTGCGAAAACGGATCCTCCATTGATCTCAATTGTTGCAGCCGTGGTAGCGGCTATCAAGTCCGCGCGACTTATAAACTGGCTTCAGGATCTGTTTCCAGAGGTTGCGGCGGAGCTAGGTATCAAAGTTATTCGTGGCCCTGTCTATACGCTGCTTAAAAATCTACGTAACTTCACTCTGAAGCGGGCAGAAAAAAACATCGTGCTCGGCGATTTGATGGCGCAACGGCTGGAGCGCGAGGGCATTCCCGCCGACAAGATCGCGATTATTTCCAACTGGGCGGATGGCCGTCAGATACAACCAGTACCGCACAGTGACAATCCGTTGCGGGCCGCGTGGGATCTGGAGCAAAAGTTTGTCGTCGGCTATTCCGGTAACCTGGGCCGAAGTCACGATTTCCTCACCATCTTGGAGGCGGCAAGAAAACTCTCTGATGATACTGATATCGTTTTTCTATTTATCGGAGCAGGTGCCCAGCTTGGTTCCGTGCGCGAACAAACCCAGGCGCTTTCGCTGTCGAACATCGAATTCCGGCCGTATCAACCACGCTCAGAGCTCGCAAATAGTCTATCTGTACCGGATGTGCATTTGATCAGTCTAAAGCCGGAGTTGGAGGGGCTGATCGTGCCGAGTAAGTTCTATGGCATCATCGCGGCCGGTCGGCCCACGATCTTCATTGGCGATCTAGACGGTGAGATCCCGCGCCTGCTCAAGGGGTACGAATGTGGTATCGCGGTTCAGCAGGGTGACGTATCTACCCTCGCTTCAGAGATCCGATCATTAAAGAACAATCCTGGGCGTGTACGTCACTTCTCTGAGCAGGCCAGGAAAACTTTCGATGCACATTACGAGATGACCATTGCGATATCAGAATGGGCACGCCAACTCAGGCTAGATCGATAAGGCGGTATGATTGGATGGTCGCATTCAGTATGGTCCATGGCGCCGATAGCAAATGCGCGTGGGAATATTTCACTATAAGTGCATCACGTATGTAGTGCTTCTGTAGTACGCGTTTCTATGCTGGCGCGCGGCATCCAACCGCTCAGATCACGATCAACCAATTGTCCCAACAATACGATATCTTCTTGGAATTCTTCAGCTAGCTGGTTACGAAACTCTGTCGATATCGGGGTGCGCTTGCCTACGACGGCATTGGCCCGCCTGAAGGGGTTAAGCAGGCCTATATTGTTGAGGCCAAATACTCGTTTTAATCGACGTACCAGTGTTGATACCCAGAGTGGTGGACGATTTAACAGCCGGGCCAACAACTCGTTACGAAATGTGCGATTGGTATTGATGCGTGCGAAGTCGGTGCGACCATCGTCCTCCACGCCAATGAAATCCAGTACGTTTTTATAAGTATTGCGCGTATCAGTACAGAAATCATCGAAAAAAATGGTATGTACCTGGTCGCGTGGAAATACCTCCAGGAGCCTTTGCATCTGTTTGCCGAGACGTGCCACTTCGCGATATTGGAGAAAACGAGGTTCGCGCGCCAAGGTCGGGATATTGTGACCCGCTGCTCGCTCATTCTGCAGCGCCCAGGCGCGTTCGAAGTCCGGTTCGTTTTCCGACAAGCCATAAAGCAATTGTGAATGAAATGAGTAAACGAGATCGACCGGGTTACGTAGCATCACGATGATGCGTGCATCTGGTCGGAACGTTCTAATTTGCCGTGCGGCTTTTTGGGAAAACAGGTACATGGCGGATGCCTCTCCCAGTGCGGCCGCATGCGCCGGCGCATCGGAGAATAATGCGAGATATTCTTCAAGGCTTTGTGGCCCCGGCAGTCCACTGAAATCCTGGCAGAAGTAATAGGGCTCCTTAGGAGTACACATGAAAATGGCAGGATGGTCTCGAAGGTACTCGCTCAGAGCGGTTGTGCCGCACTTTGGCGCGCCGATGATGAAGAAGTTTGGTGTGTGTGGGGGGGGGGCGCTGTTCATTGCATGTCAAATCTGCTGGAGGTCTGATCAAGGATGATTGTCTGGAGCTTATCGCCAGTTTCCATTTCGGTATCCCTTTTAGGTAGATATATATTATCAGTATCGCTTATGCTTCCCATAGTGGAAATAATGAAATCAGTCTGGAAAAGGATACTAATATTCATACGTTACCTCTCCTGCTTAGAGGTGGAGCTGTCTGATTATGTGCGACTGCCTCGGTTTTATGAAATACCAAACTGGATTGATGAAAGCGGGAGTGATCTTGTGTCATGATTCTGCGCGAGGATCTCTGCTAATTTGGCCGGAATGACTTTTGGATCAATTCGAATAAGTTCGACTGCCAGTCGCTGTTGGTAAGTTGGGCCAAAGAATCCAAAATGCACTTCCTCTTATGGTGATGAATATAACAACATGATCGCGTATAGATCAGCTCTACGGTCTAAGGAGTTGGACTCATGAATGCTCATTGTACAAGGATTTATTGTGTGATTGCATTGACGATGAGCTATCCCTCAGCCGGAATATCCGCGCTGGTTGATCGTGGTGGCGGTCTGATCTACGACACAAGCCGGAATATTACATGGCTGCAAGATGCAAACTATGCCAAGACTAGCGGCTACGATGCCGATGGTCTCATGACATGGAGCGAAGCTGTCACCTGGGCGGCAAACTTAAGTTATTTCGACAGTGTGCGTGGTGTGGTGTATGACAACTGGCGTTTGCCAAATGCACTGAACGCTGACGGCAGCGGGCCATGTTATGGTTATAACTGCATTGACAGTGAGATGGGCCACCTCTACAGCGCCGACAGCATAAGGCGCGATAATGCTGTCTTGTCATCCGGTCCGTTCAAGAATTTCAAAGGTAGCTCGTATTGGTACTCCACACCTGTAGCAGGCGATGCAATCGCCTGGCTGTTCACCTTCGGAATCGGTATGCAAAACTATACAGGGCCGACAGCGAGTATGCTGACGAGCTTTGCTTGGGCGGTACGAGAGGGTGATGTTGCCATTCCAGCCAGTAGCTCAATTAGATTTAGCGATGTAACAAATATCACTGGTATAAATCACGCCGGCCCAAGTTTTGGAGCCTCATGGGGTGATTTTAACGGGGACGGCCGGCCTGATTTGTGGGTCGGCAATCACTACGCAACCCCTAGTTTATATATTAACAATGGCAATGGTGCGTTTACCGATGTGGTGGCCACCGCGTGGCCGGGGCCACTGCGGGATAATCATGGTGCGGCCTGGGCCGATTTCGACCGAGACGGCGACCAGGATTTAATGGAAGTGGTTGGTGGTGGCGGTGACCAACTGAATCAGTTGTGGGTGAACGAAGCGGGTACTTTTCGGGACGCCGCCAGCGAGCTGAATGCGGGTTCTCCGGGTGCGCGATCACGTACTCCGCTGTGGTTCGATTGGGATCAGGATGGTTATCTTGACTTGGTACTGACACAGGCTCAGGGCGGGGGGGCGCAGCCTTATGTAATGCGTAATAACGGTGCCGGTTTTGTTGATGTATCCGCCACTGTGGGCGTCAATCTCGATGGGACTACAGGTGCGTACTTATCGGACTTGACGGGCGATGGCAAGTTGGATCTAGCTGTTCAATCTGCAGCGTCGACAAAGTTTCCTGCAATGATATATTCCACCGGCAGTACACCGTTCGTACAACACCCAGAACTCAGCAATGCAATAGGGGGCGTTTCTGATGCCGTCTTTGCTGATTTCAATGGCGATCTCAAGAGCGACATATTCACAATTCTAGGGGCTGCCCCACAACAACTGGTGGTTCGATCGTCAAAGACACTCGAGTTCCGTATGGGTGCCAGCGGAAATGAAAAGGCCGTGACATTCAAGGCAGGGATGCCTGTCCAGCTTAGTGTTTCCCCTGGTGTCACCGGATTGCCTATTTATACCGGCCAGGGCTCAATGGAGCCTGCTGTAACACAAACGCCGGAATTGGGATGGGGCTCGTTCTCAGTAACGCTCGACCCAGGTGATCCTGCATTCTCTGGTATGCCACCACATAATGCAGGAGTTGACCGCGGCTTTTTCATTGGTTTCGATGCGATCACGTCAACATGGACTGTGTCACTCAGTTCACCAACAGCACAGGACGTGCGCTTTATCGCGAGCTCGACAGGAAATATCCAGAACGCCAAAGCAGTCGGTTTCTCGGCCATGCCAGGATCTCCACAGCCAAGCTATCTGTTGCGTACGGCTACAGGATTTGAGCAGCGCCGTGCGCAGAGCGGCTTATCAATTGGTATGCCTTGCTTTTCGGCAGTCGCTGGCGACTTTGATAACGATATGGATGTCGATTTGTACCTGGCCTGTACGTATGGAGTCTCAAATGCTTCTAATATTCTTCTGGAGAATCTCGGTAATGGAACGTTCACGCTTGCGCCAATGGCGGGAGGCGCTGCCGGATCTTCCGTTGGTCGATCGGAGAGCGTGACTACAGCCGATTACGATCAGGACGGTTTTCTGGATCTATTTCTAACCAATGGAGAAGGGGGAGAGCCGTTTAACAATGGTCCGCATCAATTATTCCGGAACCTGGGAAATGGAAACAAATGGATCGAGCTTGACTTGGTCGGTCGGTTTTCGAATCCGCATGGGATTGGTGCCGTAGTAACGGTGACTGCAGGTGGCAAGACGCAAATGCGCGAACAGAACGGTGGTATTCACAACCATGCCCAAAATTTCCAGCGTCTGCATGTTGGTCTCGGAGCGGCTCAGCTAATCGATCAGATCGATATAGCCTGGCCAAGTGGGATTAGGCAGATATTAAGAGATGTGGCGCCGAATCAAATTCTTGTCGTTGCTGAAATAGGTACATCATCTTGCTCTGACGGGGTTGATAACGACGGTGACGGTCGTGTTGACTTCCCTGCGGATTCCGACTGCAGCAGTTTGTCAGGCACAACTGAAGAGGGTGCGAGGGGTGGTGTATTTCAGCAGGGGGCTGGCACATATGGATATGTTTCAATGGAGGCTGAGCATTTCAGCAGCAAGCTTGCGCAGGGAAATCATGATTGGCTTCCAATTTATGATTCTGCATATATTGACGGCGCTGCAATGTTTGCCTCCCCCAACATTGGCAAATCCAATAATACTGGCTATCTGACAAAAAGCCCCCGCATGGATTTCCAGATCAATTTCGTGAAAACAGGCGTACATTACTTATGGCTGCGTGGTTTCGGTGGAACCGGTAACGACAATTCCGTTCATGCCGGGCTCGATGGTGCGGCGGTAGGTACATCCGACCGTATTAGGTTTCCCACGTCTTGTTGCGATTGGACGCAGTCGACACATGATGGGCCTGTGGCCACTATCAATGTTACTTCCGCTGGCGCGCATACACTCAATATTTGGATGCGCGAAGATGGGCTGATCCTGGATAAGCTTATCCTGACAACAGATAAGAACATCAGACCAAGCGGTTCGGGGGTGCAAGAAAGCTACCGTGTCCCAGGCAATTGAGAGGGGTTAAATTACATTTCCCATAAATTGCAGCTATCCTCCCCCACCTGCGGGGACCGTCATTGCGAGATGCGGTCCCCGCTGTCGTCTAGCCGACTTCTTGCCGTATGAGCCGGTCGCGCGTCCACTCGGCTGGATTACCGCGATAGATGCCGTTTGGAAGCGCATCCTTTGTCAACACGCTGCCTACGGTAATTACAGCGTTGGTACCTACGCGCACGCTTGGGCATACTACGGCACGCGCGCCTACCCAAGCGCCATCATCAATTTTGATCGTCCCCGTCAACAGACCAAAAGCAGGGTCTTTATAATCGTGATTGCCGGTGAGCAGATAGGCATCCTGTGATAGACATACATTCGAACCAAGTTGTACCTCGACCAGATTATCAATCCATACGCCTTCCCCTATCCATACATGATCTCCAATCGTCAGGTGCCATGGATATTTGATGTTGACATGGGGTTTGATGACGACGCCTGTGCCAACACGGGCGCCGAGGGCGCGCAAGGTCATGCATTTTATGGTTGTGCTTGGGATCAGCCAGGAGTGGAAGACAGTCGCGTTCAAGATGTACCACAGCATGTGCCGCAAGCGACCGCCACCCGGCGAATACCCTCGATTGTTATATCTAGAGAGGTCTTTTTTATTGCTGTCGGTCAATCTCGATTTCTCTTTGCTGGCGTTGATATTCGAACAGCTTGGCATCCACCAAAAAACGGTACCAGAATCCTTGCAGGAAATGGAAGATCAGTCCTTCCTTTCCGTCGAGGAAGCCTAATCTAATAAAATAGCGATAGGAGAAATACAGGAGGGGACGCACGAACAAGGGTGTCTTCCCATAGACGCTGTTTTTCAGCCAGCGCCGCAATTGCGCTTGGGACTCATTCGGGCGTGCGTCCAGTACCGAGCCATCTTTGCCGGCATGCCGTTTGCCAATAATGTCCAGCAACTCACGAGAAGCATACTTGTTGTGTTTGTCGGTCCAGAAGGTAAGGTCCTTATTGTTCTTATCGATGATGTCCTGATGCATTTTAATCGTCCTACCGCTGTCGACGACGATATGCTCGTCCATCCAGAGCGCCTCACATCGGCCAATCCCTTTTCTGAAGATGCGCAGTAACCAGGTTGGGTAGTAGCCGCCATGCCTGATCCAGCGGCCCATGAAATACACCCGGCGCCTGATGAAAATGCCACTCACATCCGCTGGTGGTGCGACTAAGAATTTTTTCAGGGAATCGACAAGGCCCACCATCAATTCTTCATCGGCATCCATTCTCATGATCCACTCTGACGGAAAATCAAAGTGCGTCAAGCCCCAGTTCAGCTGCTCCGCATAATTCGTCCAGGGATTAAATGCCACCAATGCACCATAACGCTCGCAGATCTCGGTGGTCATATCCGTACTCCCTGAGTCGACCACAAAGATCTTGTCGGTAAGCGGTAGGATTGATTCGATACACTTGGCTATGTTTTTTTCTTCATTATGTGTCAGGATAAGTACCGAGACGGTGTCCATGAGCTCACCAATAGTGTATTTGCGGCGAATGTCGCCGATGCGTGGTGCTGAGTCGCTGACTTGCATTCCATCAATGCACCAATATTCCAGCGCAACTTACACTCCTGTATGAGTGATTACCCCACGGTATTCCCGTACGAAATCAGCTGCCACGCTGTGCCAAGTATAGTGTGTCAGCACTAGTTCTTGCCCGGCGATACTCATGCGTGTGCGGCGCTCCGGGTCTGTTGCGATACGGAGTATTGCCTGTGCCAACTCATCTGCATTAAGGCGAACCACCTCGCCGGCATTGTTTTCGGCAACTTCAGGGAAATAGCAACTCTCCGAGATCACGACAGGTATGCCATAGGCGAGTGCTTCGGTGATCGCCATGCTGAAGCCCTCCTGCCGTGATGGTTGAACCAGGCAGACTGCATCGCGCAGGGCGGCATATTTATCGCTGCCGTATAATGGCCCCAGCAGATGCACGCGCCCCTGGAGGCTGTGACTGCTGATGCGCTGTTCAAATTCTTTTTGCGCGCCCTCATCAGGCCCGACTACCACCAGGTCCAGGTCCTTGGCCTCGCTCGCGACCTGAGCAAAGGCCTCCGCAAGGTAGTCGAGTCCCTTGACCAGATGGAGCCTACCGAGAAACAGTATATATCGTCGTCCATGTAGTTGAGGATAGCGATTTTCCAGGGTTCCTTGGGGCGGTAGGTTAGCAAACTCCTCGGGGAATATGCCATTGGGGAGGATGCGCGTAGGACAGTTGAGCCGCAATGCTGATATGCATTCAGCTTCCATGGTGTTCAGGGCGTGGATAAAGGCGCAGTTGTTGAGTTGTCTACGCACGAAAAGTGCAAGTATTAATTGTTTCTTGAGTCTTTTCTGCGCAAGACTCCATGTATTCAGGGCGCCGTGCGATGTGATTACATAGGGTTTGCCGGCTTGCCGGGCGATTCGGCCGGCTTGTAGTAGGATAGGGTCCCACACACCATGAAGATGTATTACATCATTTGTTTTGATCAGATCATGTAGCATTTTAGATGCCTGCCAAGCAAACAAACGCTCAATCACTCCATCAGCGGAAACACCGGACAGACTTACCTGATCAAAATACGGTATAGATCGAGATTGTCCATCCGTGGGCCATGTTGCATCACGGTAGCTAGCAAGCTGTACTGTACATCCCATGTATGCTTGCGCCGCTGCAAGACTCATCACACAGGTAATCGGTCCGCCGCGTGCCGGATCGAGTGAGCTAATGACGTGGAGTATTTTCATTTGTATCTCGTCGCCGTAGCAAGCTTGCCTGTTTGGAACGACGCAGCACGTCAGTTCGCTTAACTGGATCGGCCGGTACTATTTCCTTTTGGTTTATGGGTTCTTCCGAGTTTGTCTGCTTAGCGGCGATCGGGTGCTGTCTGCGTGATCGCAAGAAATTTACAAACTTCCAGAGCACGATAGTGAGAATAATGAAACTGACCGGTTTCATGAATACGCCGAAATGATTACGCACTGTTTTCATCAGGGGCCAGAGCAAGGCGCCGGTGTAGAGATATGCTCTCGAACTTGTTTGCAGATCGGTTTGGTCAAGACGCCCGAGGAGGAAACCCAGCGCGCCGAAAAACATCACTACGCCAGGCAGGCCAAAATTGAGATATGCTTCAGCAATGGTCGAAAAACCTGCGCCGCCCCCCTTGTCGAACTGCGAGCGGCTGACCCGGAAGGTAAACCAATCGCCTGGACTCATCTTCTGTACTTCCTCTTTGTCAACTATCCCCCCACTGTAGACGGCGGCGCGACCGGACTCTTGTCGTGTCAGTGAGATGTTGGGAATCGCATTGATCATTGCAGATAGATAGCTCTGTCCATAACGATATGGGTCATCTGCGGGCACCCATTTCAGAGTGTGAGCAATAACCACTACTACGCCACCGAGTTGAGTGACAACTGTGCCGGCATCTGCCTGCTCGATTGACTCGGCTAGATCCTGGCTGGTTACGTCCTGGTAAGGTCCTTGTGCCCGTAGATAGCTCACAGTCGGTATAGCAATAATGACAAAGGCTAGCGCTGTGGCAGCGACATACAAAGGAATGCGCTTGCCAAGTTTTACCCATATGATCGCACCTACGAAGGCAGGGAACAGTGCGTTGGATCTATAGCCCAAAAATAACACACTAAGTAAGGTCAGAGCGGCAAGTGGATAGGCAATTAACTTGCGGCGCTTGGTATTTGCAGCCGTGGCCATTAGTACCATTGCACTAGGCGCAACAGCGAGGAAGAACCCTAATCCACGTGTATCCCCTGCGCCAGCGAAGATGTCTGCCCTGGAGAAGCGAAGTATATTTCCAACCGAACCTGCCAGGAAAACGAGCGCTGCAACCGATGCCAGAAACAGTATTGCACCAATTTCGTAAACCCTGGTGAAGTTGGCATCGATATTGACATTTTGATCAGTTGTTGCAATGACATGCCGCGTGGGTATTTGCAGGGATGCCGCAATACCACAGCCAAGTGCGCCAAAGGCTAATATGCAGTACCAGCCAGCTTGGTTGTACCACACGACCATGTCGCCCTGCACAAAGGGGGCGAATTTTTCCCAGCCCACCGCATGAGCAATAATGTAGCCCATATGGAAGACTGACAAGGAGACGATATACGCCGTGCAGAAAAGATATAGCGATCCAAAATAGCGATATGTGGTTGCTATATAAGCGCTAATCCATACGGCGAAGACTACTGTAACATGCGCCGGCCAGTTGGTACTCGAGCCGGGAAGCACTATGTTAAATAACGCCAATAGAATCAGCACGACGCTGCTGGCCAATAATATGGCTTTGGCACCCGCTGGCCGGTCTTGTTGCATTTCGAGCCCGGTCGATGCCGCTCTATTCTGTTTCATCTGTGCCGTTGCCACATACTTGGATGATTGAGTAAAGATTGTCAGATATTTCGCCCGCTACCAATAATCGCAGGTCTCGTTGGGTGGTATTGGGTAGATCCTATTGAAGGACTGAGTGGATCAATATAATGCGTATGATATAAAGTTTGTAGAACATTTATAGTATGCCCAAACACCATGGCCAGGGAAATCGTTCGAGTAAATTGACAAGGAGTTTCCTTTGTAATCGAGCCTTAGTCGCGGCCAATCGTCGCAATACTTATATGAATCCGCTGTTAAGGTAGTAAGTTCGATAGGTCGCCGCTGTTCCGTCAATGCCGAAGCGTTTCCGAATCTCGATTGCCGCGCTTTCTGGGACCCCGGGGTGGCTGGCCAGCATCGCCTGTAATGCCTCCGCGAGCTGTCCTATGTTATCGACCTCTGCCCATCCGACCTCAGGTGGATCAAGCTCACGCAACGGTGGTATGTCCGTGAACACACAGGGAAGGCCGGTGCCGATAGCTTCAATGGCGGCAATCGGTAGTCCTTCATAGCGGCTTGGCATAACGAAGCAATCGGCAGCAACTAACCATTCATGTACATTGTCTCGTATGCCATGGAACACGATGCTCGGATCAGTGCCGGCCAGTTGCTCCAGTTGAGACCTGAGATTCCCGTCACCGAGAAAATTGAGCACGCCACCCCGTTCCCCGAGGCGTGATTGTTTCCATGCCTTGATCAAGATATCGTGCCCTTTGGCAGCATCTTCCAATGAACCGCCGCCCATACGTCCGACATTGAGAAAATGATAGTCGCCAGGCTTGAGACCGAGCTGTGTACGGTAACGTACTTGTGTATCAGGGGTCCGAATTGGCCAGTCAAACATGATGCCATTATTCACAGTGACCATCTTGCCGGCGATTACCGATTCGAATTGCGCCCTGACCGGCTCGCTGCACGCAATGGATAATGTCGCCAGATTCCCATGTATGGCCATCCAGTGCAGCCGAACCGGAGGTATATTAGTATTGTGAATTGTCCTGAATATACCATGCCGGCCGTGATAGAGCTTACGCGCCAAGTAGTGGGCCAACTCCGTATTCTGGGTGTGTAAATGCACAATACGTGGACGGATCTTGCGGATTCGTCCCAGATACCATAGCAATGATCGAAATCCTACGCGTTCAGTGGGCCCGCATTCGAAGGGAATGCGGGCATCTTCGAGCGCTGTAACCATTTGTCGGCCTGCCGCATCATGACGGCTGCTCAGCACGAGCAGTCCCACGGATAAACCGGTAGTACTTAGCGTGCGGATGAGATCAACGACAAAACGCTCGGCGCCGCCTGCCGCGAACGCGCCGATAACATGCAATACATCCACCCGAGGCATTGGGTTATGGGACTGTGGCGCCATCTTAGCTGCAACCCGCCGCTGGTTTCGCCCCAACCTCGCTAGCAGGTAGCCACGCGGTGAGATCCCGGCCGGTGAGTGTCTGGAGGTCGCGCACATCCTCCGCGAAAAGGTTACGTAGTTCTCGCTCGGTCTCTGTGCGCAGGGGGTGATATTGAGCCTTGCGTCTGTTGACTGCGAGCAGCATGCTGGCAATACGGTATTTCTGTTCGATTGACAGCAGTCGCCCAAGCCGCTGCTTCCATGGATGGGGCTTGCGCAGGAAATCGTGTAGCCAGCCAAACCGAGGGGCATTGGCGGAATTGAAAGTCTTGGTCGCTATTGCCTGATCGCAGGGGGGTACGCCCAGAAAGCGATAGACTTGGTCCAGGGTGGCGGCTGGATTCGCCATGAGATCCTCAATGAACAGAAACAGAAATTGCTCTCTGTCGAAATATTTGAGATAGCGCCTGATTTGTTCCGCATACCGGCTGCTGCTTATGTATTGGTATTGGAGCGTACAACTGCCCTCAATTTCGGCCTGCTTGTCTCTTTGTGGCTCAGATCGGATTGCATCCTCGAAACTGAGTTCTTCGAGTCCTTCATGGACCATGTTCCAGTACAGCGAATGCGCCCTGCTTACCGGGTCTCGCATGATTACGATGAATCTCTGATGGTCTTTCGGCAGGTCACGAGATAGTCTTTGAGCGACTTTCTCGAAATAGAGGTAATGTGGAGTTGCCTCGCCCCGTGCCGCAAAGCCGGTACTTCCTTTGAAGTACGTATTGGCATAGTAATCCAAGCCCTTGCTATACAAAGACTCATGACAGAAAAACTGAGGCTCTTTCACGGTGCTCATGTATATATGTGGATGATGTGTAAGGTATTCGTAGAGTGTGGTCGTGCCTGCTTTGGCCGACCCGATTATCAGGAAATTAGGCAGAGCTGCATCTGGCAACATGTGTGGATCCGGCGAATGGTTGCTAAGAAATTCAGGTCTACTGATTCGGGTTGTGTGTCATGTCGTCATTCGGCCTTGCGCGATTCGGATTCATGACTCAACGGAGCTTGCGTGCCGAGATGCCGTTCTACCCAGTGTGAGTCCGACTCGTAGCCGAGTCGACGCAGGGATTGGCCTTCGAATTTTTCCATCAATATGCAGGCTTCTTCATTGAAATAGCTGCGCCAATCGCCAGCAATGCCTTTTCGATGAAATTTGGATTTGTCCTCCTGGCCAGCTGCGCGGCTTTCGCCGTACTTTTCAGCCGTAATGGCTGCGAAGCTGGTATTTCTCACTGTGTCCCGCACGCGATCTAGGTCGACTGTTTCTCCCAGGAAACGCAGCATGCGGATGAGCGCGGCTTCAGGATCTGCTAGGCAGTCTTCGTACCTGACTATGCATGTACTGGGCCTGTTCAGCCAGGAGTCCAGGAACTGGCTGAAGAAGAACCAGGGGTGCGCGGGATAGAGCAATCGTGCGCGCAGGTAATTGCAGAAATCTTCTTCGACGGGAAGCTGCGGATCATGGTGGAAATGCTCGAAAATGGGGGAGTGCCGATCAGGCTTTTCGTAGGAGGTCTGGAAGTGATAAAAAGACACATACATATCCCGGGGATCCCTGACGACCACGATAGACCGGCCGAATCTCCACCGGAACAGCCTATGGCTCATGATGACTTCACGTGGCTTCAACAGTCGGTCGTGTACGAATAGATCGGTGCCACGATAAGTGCGAATCATATTGCGCACCCAGGAGCCTCCACACTTCGGGTGCTCGAGGACATGGGTTAACCCCAGTGATCGTCCCAGCACCAACTCCAGAACATTGTTTGTGATGTGAATGAATCGCCGAGAAAGCGGTATGTTTGGATTGAGAATTCTGTATCTGAACATAATATAAAAGCGTCTGATGTGTATTTTTGCCGGTCCGATCTTCGTTGCCGCCTAATCTGTCCGAGACCCTATGTGCTCGTCACAGCATCCGGTTCCCCTGCGATCGGATGCTGGGTATGACTCTGGCGCGAGTGACTACCAAATTGCATAGGAAAGTCACTGTGGTCGCGGCAGCCAATGCCATAGCACCGCCGATCATACCCTGACTGGGAACCAGTATCCACGATAGTACAGCGACCACAATAACCCCTAAACACTGGGACAGCAGATGGAAACGGAACAGGCGTGACACGGTTAGACTCAGGCCCATGAACTGGGACAGATTGCCTATTACCGCTGCAATCATAATCCAGACCAGTACATCAGTATGCGCGGCATACGCCAGGCCGTACATGGTGGCTAGGATCCAGTGACCAAAGGTCGCAGCCAGTAGTAGCCCCGCCAGTCCTATAATCCCTCCCACTAGTACCAACAGGCTCAGAAATCGGGAGAATTGGCCCGTGTCACGATCTCGATAAATGCGGGCAAGACGTGGCGCCGCCGTTTGCAATAGAGAGCCGGTGATTATATTCCCTGCAACTAAGAAATAAGCGATCGCCGAATAGTACCCGACCTCTTCGATCCCCATATGGGCTTCGATGATGTAAACAGGTATGTTGATGCGCAGCGACATGAGGCCCAGTGTGATACCGAGTGGGTAACAGGCACGGATGACTCGCCAGACTTTCGGGTTGGGCACAAACAGCGGCCCCTGGAGCTGGCCACGGGACACGGGGTAGTCATGAGCTATGAGGATGAGAATCCAGGCTGCCAGGATGCAACCAACACCTATGAGTACGCTGCCAGTGAGCTGCAGTGCCAGTAACATGCAAATTACTGCGGTCACGCCACGGGCCGAAACCGCACGCGCTATCGGCGCCATATGCTCATTGCGCTGTAGTACTCCGTTGAACACGTCGCTCAGGGACTCAGTTGCCTTGTAGCTGGCAATCAGCAGCAGCATGGCGATGGCGGCAAGTTCTCGCCCGCTAATAAGTGCAATGCCGCCGATCAGCAGGAGAGCCAGGCCGATCCCGAATATGCGTGTAGCAAGATAATCGGCAAATGTGAACTCGTCATTGCTATCCGTCGCCATGAATGCGCGCATATTCAATTGGGTAACCAGTAAAATCGGACTAATAAGTGCAACGGAATATGTGAATAGCCCGAGATCGTGTGGTGTCGTCAGCCGGGCAATTACGACCAGTAGCAACCACTGACTTGCAGCAAAGACCAGTCGGCTGGCAAACATGTAGGAAAAGTTCCTGCGAAAGCTTTTCTTATTGGGCATTGTCAGTCACTTTCTGGTTATATTTTTTCAATATCACGATCAATGCCGTTTTATACGAACCCATTGGAAGTCCCGTGGCTCGATGTGTAATGTGAAGGAGGGTATCCCCCCTTCCGCCCGTATTTCACCACCCGATTCCGTGGTCACATCGATTCTTCCACCAACTGAGGTATTCTGCTCGTCGAAAACAAGCCGGGCCGTAATTGGTTTGTTTGAAATATTCATTACGACAGCTAAGTAGCTATGGGTGTTTTCTCTAATATACGTGCTGACACGCGCTGAACTATTATCCACCTTAATCGGATTGTGTTCGGACCAGTATCCTATGAATTGCGCCTTGGCAATGCCGAAATCGTCCAGTACCGCTATCAATTTACGCCGTTCCGATGGATGAGCGCCCTTGGGCAAATCCAACGTGTCATGCAGCAAGGCAAGGGCCATGAGTCGGCGATAGGCCATGCGTTGCGACGGACTGCCTGACCAGTCTTTGTCCCCTTTGTGGTAGGTCCAGGCGCTGGGAAGCCATATTACAGGAATCCCATATTGGTCAGGCGACATCCGCGTACGCAGTTCATCCAGAGAAACTGCAGCTAAATAGTCACCATCACGTACCTGTCCGCCCCTGTACTGTTCGCCATCCAGCGTGGCATATGCGAAGGTGTATGCTGGCATTACCTCTCGGTTGGAATTGTGGATAATTATATAACCGGCTTTGTCATGTAGCGCGAATAATACACGCAGACGTTTGAGATATTCGCGCAACCCGAGTATGTCGAGCGATGGTTGCCACTGGCCATTTGAGTCCTGCCACCCCCCATTGTTAGGGTTGCAGCTCATGGCGGGTGCTCCATGATCGAAATAAATACCTTCAATATTCAATCGACCAATAACGTCGTTCAGTTGCCACAGTAGGTAATTGGAATAGCTGCGTGCTCTATGTGTAAGAATGGGTTTTTCGAAAACCTTTTTGAAAGGACCAACCACATCTTTGTAGATCCTTGGCGGCTGTACGACCCACTGCGATTTAAAGCGCAGTAGGTTGTCATCCAGCTCTGAGAGCGCATGAGTCGAGAAGTATGGCAACCTGTGAATTCCATATCGCTCCAGATCGCGCTGGACCAATGCTGCATTTGCACGCAAACCCGGATAAGCCCGTTGATCGGTCAGCAGCGGTATCTTCTGCTTCGCCGAGGGTGCGAGATCCAAATATGGATAAGTGTCGTAGGCGAACGCGCTGGTCCACCAGGGGTTGATGTGGCTACCTAGCCGCGCTTCGTCTTTGGTTGCTACGCCCGACATTACGCGCAATCCACGCCACTGGGGATCTAGTGGCTTCACAGGTGTAGCGAGAAAATTCATCTTGAAGGTCATCGGCTTCTCGATGCGCCACTTGCCTCCAACCAGCCTCTGTCGAAGGTTAATGACATCTCCGGCTCGTCTCACTTCTGTGACTGTGTCCGCATTCCAGATCCAGCCTTCCGCATTGTCGGCGAACCACCAAAAGGAACGATCGCCATCCGCTAGGCCGATCGCATTGATGAACTCGCCTGTGTATGGAAGTTGCAGGATGTCATTACGATTTTTTTGCGGCCGGATCGATCCAGCCTTGAAGCCGATGACTTGCATTGCGTGTGCGTCTAGCACTTCGACATGAAAATCCAGCCCGTCTATATCAACAGGTTTGGTCGGAATCAGTCGTATCGTACTCATGGCGACGCCGTCGTATTCGATTCGAGTATCTACCTCAACTCTCAGATGTGGGATTGGTTCCCCTGTCGCGTGAATCTCGGCAAATGTTTCGGAATGCGCAGTTACAGTGACTTGCGTGGGTTTAAAGTCCACAGGAGTGCCATGTACAGTCGCAGTGAGTCGCATTGCTCGGGCGAGCTCACCACCCTTGCTGACAATTGAAGCCGGGAAATATCCATCCAACCAGTCATAGACACGTCCTGACGGGACAATCCTTGTGCCGGTGACAGTGATTGGGGCAAATCCAGGCACTATGACTGATTCAGTGCCCAGAGAGTTATCCCACCACTCTGGAGTGTCGACGATGTGCCCTGTGGCGGGATTCTCAGCGATCAAATTCTGTGCGTTGGCGCACCCAGGGGTGTTGGCTAGTAGGGGTTCGAGATATATGCAAAGCAGGATAAGGATGCAGATATTAAACAGTAGTCCAGCACTGGTTGCGCGTCGGACAGTTGCATGTGGGCATGGTTGGATTGCAGAAACAGATCGAACGCAAGGCTTCCCAAGCAAATTGCGCCAGTACCGTTTTGTCTTTATGGTGGTGCTGGGCATGGATAATGGCAATGAGTTCGAGTAGTAAAGTATCGCAGAATGGTTAGCGCAGTGCCCTGAGCATGCTGCACCACCACTCAGGTGTCGATCCGACGGGCTACGAGAATCATGCTCTTCCATAGATAGGGAAACCGCCCAACGCCATGGAATTCGATGACGGTGAAGCCGTTTTTCTCCAATAGGCGCGTCAGCGTTGTGCGCGACCATAACTTAATGTGGCCGCCATCCCACATAGGATCTATATGAGTATCCCACTTGTTCAGCAGGGATAGAATAAGGTTTTTGGCGTAGCCATGATATGGCGTGGTTATTACAAGATGACCATTAGGCGCCAACACTTTATGCGCGAACCGTGGGAGTGCGCCCGGTGTGAACAGGTGTTCAATGACTTCGGCCGACACGACGCAGTCGAAACCACTATCGCCTAGTTGAATAGGGTCTTCGTAGACGCTAACGACCTTGAAATCGCCGCCCCCTGTCTGGGCGAATGCGATGCCTTCACTATCAGCATCGCAGCCCATTGCCTGGTAGCCTGCCTTTCGCAGGGCATGGGTCAGTGCGCCGTTCCCGCACCCTAAATCAAGAATCTTTCTCGGCGCCAGTTGCCTGAGGATCCGTAGGATTGTAGGCTTTATGTAGTCATGCGCACAGGCTTCTGACGGATTCTGCCATCCATATGTCTCTACGACTGGTTCAATCTGGCTCATTATTTACATTCCGTTACAGTTTTGAGTCAATATAATTCCAATATGAGAGAGGTCTGCATTGTTCGCGCATGCTGGGTTAGAAGCGAGTTGTGCCACTAGGGCATTTATACAAGTCTGAGTCGAACAAGCACTCTAGATTAATCAATGCTGTCAATTTCTAATTGCCGGATATTGGCACAATGAATAGAGATATGTAAGTGGGTGGCCGCTAGTGTATTTAATAACGATGATTAAGTTCTGTGCGTCCTTCGGGTGGGATTGCCAGGTCGACAAACCCAAATAGAAGTTTACTAGTGCAGTTCATACTCGGGCTCCTGGAGTTGCCAAGGTTTACAAGCAAAGGTGACGGCCAAGCTTTGGTCTTGCGGCCTAACTAAAGGCGGTAGCTAGTGCAGCCAAAGTTCTTGGTTACCGTTCAGAACGGTGATATACGCGCGCCACTTAAACTTTGAGATGGTGTCATTTTCAGTGAGCTTTGCACGCATTACTACGGCATTGGCGGGAGATCTGCTTAGGGCAGCTAATTGCCACTGGAGGCGTGAACTGAATGGCTTCAGCAACATCCTAATGTACCAGCATATTTTCCCATTCATACGAACATCCGGCACCACGCAGAAAGTTATGTCAGAATGCGGTCAATAAAACCAACTTACGTCCCAAAAAAGCTCTTGGCTTGATAGCGCCGCATAGGGTATTTTGCGGTCTCAACATCCCAGTTCCACTATCAGGGTGTGAATCCGCACAATAACTATAGTTAGTTTTACTCGTTAGGTTCGAATGCGGATTCTGCCAATTTTGAAATCCTAGATAGTACGCAGACTTCTAGTGAACCAGCATAATAAAGATGTTAAGGCAACAGAGCTAAGCTACTCTTTCAAAAAACTTTCATTGACGGAAGCTATGATTACCAACCCCACTACGGCGTATCGTACGCCTCCCCTGTTTTGGATGCTTATTGGTATCGGCCTGGCGCTGGCCATCTTCTCGGCTTTTGATCCACTTGCCGCGATGGTGCAGCGTTGGGATAACAGCGAAGAATATGGCTACGGTTACATGATCCCGGTCATTACGCTGTTCTTGATCTGGCAGCGTAAAGACAAGCTCGAAGCGATCCCGTTCACTGGTTCCTGGCTGGGTGTAGGGTTGTTGCTAGTTGGGGTGCTGACCATCGTTGTCGGTCAGATGAGCGCCATAAACACAGTGGCCCAGTACGGTTTTGTGATCGCGGTGATCGGCGCGGTCTATGCAGTGATGGGCTGGACTGCCTTCAAGGTTGTCGTGGTACCTCTGTTGTTGCTGTTTCTCATGGTGCCGTTGCCGAGCTTCGTGTTCAACAATCTCTCTTCTCAGCTCCAACTCATTTCGTCCCAGATCGGCGTGGCAGTCATCCGCCTTTTCGGCATTAGCGTGCATCTTGAAGGCAATGTTATCGATCTTGGTACCTATCAGCTGCAGGTGGTCGAGGCCTGCAGTGGGTTGCGTTATCTATTTCCGTTGATCGCATTATCTATTATCGCGTCTTATTTTTACCAGGCCGCAGTTTGGAAGCGTGTCGTGGTGATTCTTTCCAGTATGCCTATAACGGTTCTCATGAACAGTTTCCGGATTGGGGTCATCGGCGTGCTGGTAGAGCATTATGGGATCGAGCAGGCTGAGGGTTTTCTGCACGATTTCGAGGGTTGGATCGTGTTCATGGCCTGCGTATTACTGCTAGTGGTCGAGATATGGCTGCTGTCACGATTTGGCAAGGACCGACAGCCGTTCCGCGAAGTATTTGGTATGGAGCTTCCGGCACCGACACCTGAAGGGGCGCCCATCGTAACGCGTGTTGTGCCACGCCATGCGTTTGTGATGATCGCTTTCCTGGCTGTTGGCGCGTCGGGCGCAGTGGTGATCGGCGGGCGCCCTGAGCAGATCCCCGAGCGCCTCGAGTTTGTCAGTTTTCCGGCAAGCTTCGGCGAATGGCGCGGGCGTAACGATACACTGGATAGCATCGTGTTGGATGCACTCAACCTGGATGATTACATTCTGGCTGACTATCGGAATGCGGATGGCAAAGCGGTGAATTTCTATGTCGCCTACTACGGGTCGCAGCGCTCCGGGGCATCGGCGCATTCGCCGCGCTCCTGTTTGCCCGGTGGTGGCTGGCGGATAGAGTCAAGCACGCAGGTCGCGCTTGATAACGGTTTACAGGTCAACCGTTTCATTATTCGCATGGGCGAAAATCGCCAGCTGGTCTATTACTGGTTTAAGCAACGTGACCGGATCATTACCAGCGAATTTGCCGTGAAATGGTACCTGTTGTGGGATGCGCTTGCGCGCAACCGTACCGACGGCGCGCTAGTGCGTCTGACCACGGTATTGCAACCGGGAGAGAATGCCGAGGCGGGGGATGCCCGGCTGCGGGCGCTTGCGCACGAGATAGCAGAACCCTTGTCTCAGTACGTTCCTGATTAGACGCATGTTATTTCTGGTATTCCTGGTTGCTATGCTCCTGTCGGTGGTGCTCATGCCGCTGCTCATGAAGCATGCGCAGCGCTTCGGGTTTATTGATGCGCCCGATCCCCGCAAGGTGCATGTCACGCCGATCCCCCGCATTGGCGGTTTGGCGGTGGTAGTCGGCACTGTCGCGCCCATCTTGGTCTGGCTGAATCTCGATTCCCAAATTCTTGCCTTCCTCGGCGGTGTCCTCATCATCACGATTTTCGGTGTCTGGGATGACCGTACTGATCTGGACTATCGCCTGAAGTTTGCCGGGCAAATTGCGGCGGCATTACTTGTAGTGGTCGTGGGAGGTGCGGTCATCCGGAATATCCCGTTTGGGCCGGCCGGTGGCTTACCGGATTTCATCGCTATGCCCCTGACGGTCCTGTTCCTGGTGGGTATTACCAATGCGATCAACCTTGCGGATGGATTGGATGGGCTGGCATCGGGTGTCGCGCTTTTGAGCATAGGTGTCATCGCCCTCCTGGCCTACTTGGCGGAGGGCGAGGCTTTGCTTCTGCTCGCGCTGGCGGTCAGTGGTGCTATCTGTGGCTTTCTTCGCTACAACACCCATCCGGCCAGCGTGTTCATGGGGGATACGGGCAGTCAGTTTCTGGGATACGCCCTGGGTTTTATGGTCGTGATTCTTACCCAGAACGTGAATCCGGCAATGAGCTCGATGTTGCTGGTACTGATACTAGGGCTGCCCATTCTGGATACGTTGAGCGTAATGATACAGAGGAAGCATGCTGGGAGACCGCTGTTCTCAGCAGACCGCAATCATTTGCATCATAAGTTGCTTGCCAGCGGCCTGCATCACTACGAGGCAGTAGCATCGATTTATATCCTACAGGGGTTATTCGTCGGGGCTGCGTTGTTTCTAAGATATGAGTCGGATCTTGTGCTTGCGGTTATTTATCTGGCCGCCTGCGGTGCAGTAGCGCTCTTTATTCGGGCGGCGCACTACGTCCGACTGGAGTCAGTGCAGCCGGCATCCGGTTACCGTTTTGATCGGGTGTTACGAGTGATACGGCAGCATGTGATTTTTCAGGAAGGTCCTTTGGTATTCCTGGTGCTGGCGCTTCCGGTTTTTCTTCTGGGCGGGGCGCTCGGTGCGTCGGATATACCCAAGGATTTTGGTGTGCTAGCAGCGATAGCATTTGTAATGCTCGCGGTTCGTCTCATTATGGGTTTCAAGGCTTGGTTCCTGTTGTTGCGGTTGCTGATTTTTGTAAGCATCGCGTTTGTGACCTATCTGTTCGAGATGGGGTCGCCGTCAGTGCCCGATGATCTGTTCAGGACTATTGAGTTTGCCTTTTTCGGATTGCTGGCGGTCGCCGTGGTGATGGTCGTGCGCTATCGGCTCAACACTACGTTCAAGATCACGCCTATGGAT
Source organism: Gammaproteobacteria bacterium (assembly GCA_018819175.1). Taxonomy (GTDB): domain Bacteria; phylum Pseudomonadota; class Gammaproteobacteria; order Thiohalobacterales; family Thiohalobacteraceae; genus JAHJQQ01. Next base: position 170,357 of record JAHJQQ010000023.1, on the reverse strand, counting down.
TTCCTGGTGATTCTTGCGATGCTGTCGATCGGGGTGATCCCGGAGGATGTCCGCGAGACCTACCATCTGGTTCCGGTGATTGTGAAACTGGTGATGCTGTTCTATGGTGCGGAACTTATCCTGAAAACCATGAAAAGCCGCTGGAGTCCGCTGCCATTAGCCTCGTTGGTGGCATTGGGTATACTCGCGCTGCGTGGGTTGCAGGGCTGATGATGAATAGGGGAACCCTGATTATTTGTCCTAGAAAAGTCATTTCAGCCACGGAAACACACGGAAGACACAGATACACAGTGCATTCCTGGAGCGACTATTCACCGCCTTGCGGGCGATGACGGCGCCGGATTTAAGCTGTTGATCTTGCTATTTTTTACGTGTGATTCCGTGGCAAATGCGGTTTATATGTTTATTGATCATTACTAATCGGGACGACACAAACTCCCCTCTCCCTAACCCTCTCCCCGCAAGCGGGGCGAGGGGATAACCCCCTCTCCCGACGGGCGGGAGAGGATTGGGGAGGGGTGGCTAAGCTCTCAAGCGGGGAGATGAGATCGCCCCCTCTCCCGCCGGGGCGGGAGAGGGTTGGGGAGAGGGTGGCGGATTGATCAGAATTCCCATAACAATATTGGATGGAGTGAGTTTCGATGACTGAAAAAGTTGCCCTGATCACCGGTGTCACCGGCCAAGACGGTGCCTATCTCGCCGAGCTGTTGCTCGAAAAAGGTTACGTCGTTCATGGCATCAAACGCCGTGCGTCATCTTTCAATACCGATCGGATCGATCATCTCTATAGTGATCCGCACGAGAAAGGGCGACGATTTATACTGCATTACGGTGATCTGACCGATGCGACCAATCTGATCCGTATCATCCAGCAGGTACAGCCGGATGAGATTTATAACCTGGCGGCACAGAGCCATGTGGCGGTGTCATTCGAGACGCCGGAATACACGGCGAACGCGGATGCGTTGGGTACGCTGCGTATTCTTGAAGCGATCCGAATTCTAGGGTTGGAGAAGAAAACGCGCTTCTATCAGGCCTCGACATCGGAAATGTTCGGTAAGGTTCAAGAGATACCTCAGCGCGAGACCACACCGTTTTATCCGCGCAGTCCTTATGCCGCGGCCAAGGTGTATTCGTATTGGATCTGCGTGAATTACCGCGAGGCTTATGGTATCTACGCCTGCAACGGTATCCTGTTTAATCATGAGTCACCAATCCGCGGCGAAACCTTCGTTACGCGCAAGATAACCCGAGCCGTGGCGCGCATCAAGCTGGGTCTGCAGGAGAATCTGTACCTCGGCAATCTCAATTCCCTGCGTGACTGGGGTCATGCGCGTGATTACGTGCGCGCGCAATGGCTGATCCTGCAGCAGGATCAGCCGGAGGATTTTGTCATCGCGACCGGCAAGCAGTACTCCGTGCGCCATTTCGTGGATGCTGCGTTCGCCGAGGTCGGTATGCAGATACGCTGGGAAGGCGAAGGTCTCAATGAGAAGGGTAGTGACGCCAAGAGCGGCAAGGTGCTGGTCGAGGTCGATCCGCGCTATTTCCGGCCGACCGAGGTGGAAACCCTGCTGGGTGATCCAACTAAAGCGCGCGAGAAGCTCGGCTGGACCGCCGAGATCACGCTCGATCAGATGGTTGCAGAGATGGTGCGCGAGGATCTGATGCTCTCGGAGAAGGATGAGATGTGCCGGCGCGAAGGTTTCAAGACGTTCGACTATAAAGAGTGAGGGTTTTTTGGGCCACGGAAACACACGGAATTACACGGAAAAATTGATTGTCGTTGAGGAGCCTCTGTCGAATTTTTCAAAGCTGAATAGTACTTAAGTTAAGCCCACTGTAGGTTGGGTTAGCGTTTTTTGCGTAACCCGACAGGCGTTGTGAAGCAACCCAAGGCCTTTGTTTAAGGTGTGCCTGACAGCACGTTTGGTGGGTTACGGCGAAACGACGCGCCTAACCCACCCTACGTTGCTAGCAATCCGCTTAACTCAGTACCATTCGTGTTAACTGTAATATTTTTCCGTGTTTTTCCGTGGTTTCCGTGGCTAAAGAAAAAAATATGATGAATCAAAACGCTAAGATATACGTCGCGGGCCATCGTGGATTGGTGGGTGCTGCGATCGTGCGCTATTTGAAGGCGCATGGCTTCAATAATTTGGTTGTTGCCACTAGCCGAGAACTGGATCTGCGCGAGCAAGGGGCCGTACGGGCATTCTTTGCCGAGCAGCGCCCAGATTATGTGTTTCTGGCTGCGGCTAAAGTCGGTGGTATTCTGGCCAACGATTCCTATCCCGCCGAATTCATCTACGAGAATCTTATGATGGAGGCGAATGTTATTGATGCCGCCTACCGCAATGGTGTGCAGAAGCTGCTGTTTCTCGGTAGCACCTGTATCTATCCGAAACTGGCACCGCAACCATTGAAGGAGGAGTATCTCCTTTCAGGTCCACTGGAGCCGACGAATGAGTGGTATGCCGTTGCGAAGATCGCCGGCATCAAGATGTGCCAGGCCTACCAGCGTCAATATGGCGCACGTTTCATCTCGGCGATGCCAACCAATTTGTATGGGCCCGGCGACAATTTTGATCTGGAAAAGTCCCATGTCATGCCGGCATTGATTCGCAAATTTCATGAAGCGAAAATGGCGAACGCGCCTTCCGTGATTGTCTGGGGGACGGGTAAGCCGTTGCGCGAATTTCTGCATGTTGATGATTGCGCGCGCGCCTGTGTGTTCTTGATGGAGAATTATGATGGCGCGGATATCGTCAATGTAGGCATGGGCTCGGATATTACAATCGGCGATCTGGCAAGCCTGGTTAAGAAGGCCGTGGGTTATACGGGCGAGACTGTCTTCGATACAACCAAGCCTGATGGCACGCCGCGCAAACTGGTCGATATCGGTCGTATCAGTGCTTTGGGATGGCGGCCAGAAATTGGCTTGGAGCAAGGTATCGCCAATGCCTATCAGTGGTTCTTGGATAACGTGAACGCCGCGCCTGACCAAGTGCGTGGTTTAGCATAGACATCATAACGAAACGAAATCCGTGGAGGATTGAACATGGCGCTCGGAACTCAAAAGAAACTTCTAGTCGTCGCGTTGACAGCGATTATGCTTGTTGGCTGCGGTGGTAAAGAGGAACGTAAAGCCAAATATCTTGAGCGCGGTAAGGCATTCATCGCGGAGGAGAACTGGGATAAGGCAGGGGTCGAGATCAAGAACGTGCTGCAGATCGATCCGAAATCCGCCGAAGCCTATTACCTCATGGGGCAGGTCGAAGAAAGAAAGCAGGAATGGGCTAAGGCCTTCGGTAACTATTCCAAGGCGGTGGAGCTTGATCCGGAATTGATCGATGCACGTTCTCGCTTGGCGCAGTTCTACATGCTGCAGGCAAATGCTTATAAATCACAGGATGAGCGAGACGGTGAGGCTAAGGCGCTAGGGCAGGCGCAAACAGAGATTGATGAGGTATTGAAGCGTGATGCCAAGCATGCTGGGGGGCGTACTTTGAGTGCTTCGATGTTGCTGCGTGAGGGCGAAAAAGATGAGGCGCTGGCGCTAGCCGAGGCAGTAGTGAAGGACGATCCCAGTTATGGTCCCGCGGCAGGGCTACTGGCCTCGATGTATGAGCTGGCGGACCGCACCGCAGATGCTGAAAAGGTGTTAGTGGCGGCGGCGGGTACGGCTGAAGATCGCGTCCCCCTCAAGTTGCAACTCGCTCAGCTATATGCGCGCGAAAAGAAGAATGACGCAGCCGAGAAAGTGTTGCTCGAGATCATCGCTGCGCGTCCTGATGAACTCAAATACCGTATCCAGTTAGCGCAGTTCCTGGTACAGACCGAACAAGCCGACAAGGCTGTGGCTGTGATGCGAGAGGCAGTGAGCGAAGATCCGGAAGATGCTAAGCGTTACCTCTTTCTTTCCGAGCTGTTGATGACCAAGAAGGGCGCAGCTGCAGCGATCGAGTACTTACAGCAATCTATCTCAGAGAAGCCAGAACTTTCCGATTTGCGGTTGGGTCTTGCTTTATTGTTTGAGAGGGATAATAAGCCCGACGAAGCCAAGAAGGTATATGAGGACATGGTCGTGCGTTTCGGCGAAGAGCCTGCAGGGCTGACGGCACGCAACCGCCTTGCCGCCCGCGCGGCGGCGGCAGGTGATATGGATGTGGCGCGCAAATACAACGACGAAGTTCTAACCAAGAATCCAAAAGATAATGAAGCATTGCTGCTGAAGGGACGTATGGCAATGCAGCAGTCCGATTTCGACACTGCGGTGGCGTCATTCCGATCTGTGCTCAAAGATCAACCTGATTCGGTGCTAGCGTTGCACTTATTGGCCGATGCGCAACTGCGCAAGGGCGATACCGAATTGGCAGGCGATAATCTTCGCCGTGCAGTGGAAATTGCGCCCCAAAATGCCGATGCGCGCATCAGATTCGCACGCTATCTGATCGCCGAGAAGGAGCTGGTGCGTGCTCTTGAGCAGGTAGATGCAGTTCTGGACAAAGACCCGGCCAACGTTAATGCCATCGCTGCAAAGTCCGAAGTGCTGGCCGCCAAGGGCGATCTGGTGGCGGTCAAGGTCGAACTCGCCAAGCTCAAAGAGGCGGAGCCTGATAATGCCGAGGTATCGCTGCGACTGGCGCGTGTGTATATGGCTGAAGGCGATTCAACGGCAGCCATGGCCGAAATTGATGAGGTTCTGGCGCGCGATGAGAAAAACCTTGGGGCGTTGTTGTTTAAAACTGAGATTCTCGCATCGACCAATGACGCAGATGGTCTCGAAGCAGCAATCAACCAATTAAAGATTATTGCGCCGGAAAGTCCAGAGGGATTTTTTCGCATGGGCCGTTTCCTGCGAGCCAAGGGCGATGCCGCCGGCGCACTTAAGGAGTATGAGCAAGCCTATGCTTTAGCTGGAGGCTCCGGCAAGGCAGCTATGCTCACCGAAATGATCAATACTCAGTTGGCGACCGGCCAGATTGATCCGGCGCTAGCGCGGGTCGAGGCTGTGCTACGGGAGGAGCCTGAGCATAAGTCGGCCAATGTTCTACTGGGCATGGTGCAGATGGCGCGTAAGGACTACAAGGCAGCCGAGGCGGCTTTCGCTAAACAAATTCAGATTAACCCCAGCAGCACAACCGTATATTCTCAGTTTGCTGCCGCGCGCGAGCTGCAGGGCGACAAAGCAGGTGCCATTGCAGCGTTCGAACAGGGATTGAGTGTTCTCGTGGATGACATCAATCTACAAATGGGATTGGCTGCCGTATATGAACGGCAGGAAAATACCGATGCTGCTATTGAAATTTACGAAAAAGTACTCGCCAAGCAACCTGACAATGCTATCGCGGTGAATAATCTTGCCTCGCTGCTATCCGATCATCGCACCGATGAAAAGAGTCTCGCCAGAGCCAAAGAGCTTGCCGCCAAGCTGGAACCGGTTCAACAGCCGGCGTTGCGTGACACATTAGGTTGGGTGCATTACCGCACTGGCGAATATGCCAAGGCTGTAGAGGTGCTCGAGGGCGTCGTGAATGCGGAGCCTAAAGCTGCAATTTTCCAATATCACCTGGGCATGGCCTACGCCAAGGCCGGTGACAAGGCCAAGGCCAAGGCCGCATTGACCAAGGCGCTGGAGTTAGGTGATTTCGCAGGGAAGGATGAAGCACGTCAAACACTGGATAATCTCTAAGTCAGCTAATGCAGGTCTGCCGATTGCAGGCCTGCATCTATTTTCATTTTATTCAAGTAGTTGTAATGCCTCCTCCCAGGCGGTAAGTAGTGTCTTTGGTTGACCAGGAAATATCCTGGCACTTGGCGCTTGTCTGTCGCTATCTTATAGTGAACTGCCCTGTACTTGGCTGTGGTTCAAAACATTATTACAAACGGGTATCCGAGCTGCGGAGCAAGTCTAAGATTTCATCTTTGACAGGGTGTTGTGTAATTCGGCGACTTCTTCAGCCAGGCACTTTTGAGGGCAATGCATGCTGAGCATTGGGTTTGTGGGTTACACCATCGGTGCTGTTGCCTTTCTTGTGTTGGCGCTTGTGCTGCTGACCGGGCATCGTGGGCGTTCCGGCAAGCGCAGTTTGGCAGTGGCAGCTTTCGCCAGCGCTGTGTGGATGGGCTTGGCTGCCTATCAGAATGTCTCGCTTTCTTATCCTTTTCTCACGCAGTTGATGGAGTTGGTGCGTGACATAGCCTGGATTGCTTTCCTTGCGCGCGTGCTGGGTTCTGCCTACGGCGATCAGCGTGTCGCCGATGCGCGGTTCCGAACTGTGCTGATGTTGTCAGGCGCCTTTGTCTTGTTGTTGGCCAGTTTGACGGCTTATCGATTTTACTCCGGCGTGGCAATTATTTCTTCGCTGGGAGTTGACTGGTTGCTGGGTGGATACGTGCTGCTGGCCATCTTCGGATTGGTACTGGTCGAACAGCTGTTTCGTAATACGCGTCCTGAAATGCGCCGTGGTATCAAATATCTCTGCATGGGCATTGGCGGCATGTTTGCCTATGACTTCTACCTCTATGCGGATGCATTGCTGTTTCAGCGGGTAGATAACGCCTTATGGCAGGCGCGCGGTTTCGGTAATGCGTTGGTTGTCCCGCTGCTCGCCGTGGCTATCGCACGGGATACCCGCTGGTCGCTGGATATCTTTGTGTCCCGGCGCATCGTTTTCCATACTGCCTCCTTGTTAGGTGCTGGTATCTATCTTTTTGCCATGGGTGCGGGTGGATATTACGTCCGTAGTTTCAATGGCAACTGGGGCGCGGTTGCGCAGGTTATTTTCCTGTTTGCCGCCACATTGATACTGGCCGTGTTGCTGTTTTCCGGGCAGCTACGAGCGAGCCTGCGCGTTCTGATCAACAAGCATTTCTTTCATTACAAATATGATTATCGTGACGAGTGGCTGCGTTTTATCGGTACGCTGTCGTCGGGTGAGCCGGATTCCCATTTGCGTGAGCGGGCGGTGCGGGCCATTGCCGAGATCATCGAAAGCCCGGCGGGTGCGTTATGGTTGCGGCGTGATTCCGGTCGCTTCGAGCCGGTAACCGCCTGGCAGATGGAGCTCCCGGAACAGGCGAGTGAAACACCTGACAGTTCATTAATTGCATTCCTGGAGCGCCAGGAATGGGTAATTAATCTGGATGAATATGAGCGTGATCCTGGTTTGTATGCGGATCTGGAATTGCCAGCATGGATTGCGACGGTGCCACGTGCCTGGTTGATAACGCCTCTAATACTGCATGACAAGTTGTCGGGTTTTATCCTTTTGGCGCGTTCGCCGGCGCCGCAGCATTTCAATTGGGAAGACTGCGATCTATTGAAAACGGCCGGCCGTCAGGCGGCCAGTCATCTGGCACAATTGGAGGCCGCACGCGCTTTGGCCGATGCCAAGCAATTTGAAATGTGCAATAGGTTGTCGACTTATGTCATGCACGATCTGAAAAATCTGGTGGCGCAGCTTTCGCTGGTTGTCACCAATGCCGCCAAGCACAAACATAATCCGCAGTTTATGGAAGACGCGATCCGTACTGTTGAGCACTCGGTGGATAAGATGAATCGTCTGATGGCGCACCTGCGCAGCGGTGGCGGTGATAATCGCCAGATCGTGCCGATAGATCTGTGCGAGTTATTGCAGGATGTCGCCAGGACCATGGCCAACGGCCGGCCGGCGCCCAGTGTCGATTGCCAGGCCAAGGGTATCGCGGCGCGCGCCAATAAAGATCGATTCGCTGCCATTATTGGCCATCTGGTTCGCAATGCCCAGGATGCCACGCCGGACGATGGCCGTATCATTATGCGGTTGTTTAAACATGAGGATTGGGCGGTGATCGAAGTCCAGGACACGGGTAGTGGAATGGATGCTGAATTCATACGCGAACGCCTGTTCCGCCCCTTCGAGACAACTAAGGGTAAATCGGGCATGGGTATAGGTGTTTATGAAACACGCGAGTTTGTACGAGCCATGGGTGGTGATATCGAGGCCATCAGCCGTGTGGGTGAGGGGACGACCTTCCGTTTGCGCGTACCCATTAGCGATGAAAACAAAAATAACGTACAGTTACGCCTAGTTGAAGGCGATGGGTATGGGGATGACGGACGAGTCAAGGAAATTGCTGGTCGTTGAAGATGATCCGGGATTGCAGGCGCAATTGCGTTGGTGTTTCGAGGGTTATGAAGTCATCGTCGCGGGTGATCGCGAAACAGCCTTAGCAGAACTTAAGAAATATTCCTTTCCGGTCATGACGCTGGACCTTGGGTTGCCGCCCGATGCGAGCGGCACCAGCGAGGGCTTCGCTACGTTGGAGCAGGTGCTGGCCGATTATCCGCTCACCAAAATTATTGTCGTAACCGGCAACAACGAACGTGAGAATGCCCTGCGAGCCGTGGCGCTGGGTGCCTATGATTTTTTCCACAAACCGATCGATTCGGAGCTGCTCGGTTTCGTCGTCAACCGGGCCTACCGACTCCACGAACTGGAAAACGAAAATCGTCGTTTGCATACTCAGCAGCCGGATTCGCCGTTGGAAGGTGTGCTGACCGGCAGTCCGGAAATGCTCGAGCTTTGTCGTACCATCGAGAAAGTCGCACCTTCCGACGCAACGGTACTGGTGCTCGGCGAGAGCGGTACCGGCAAGGAGCTCATGGCTCGCTCGATACATGGACTGAGCCGGCGTTCCGATGGGCCGGTGGTGGCCATCAACTGTGCGGCTATTCCCGAGACCCTGTTGGAAAGCGAGTTGTTTGGCTACGAGAAAGGGGCCTTCACCGGCGCCTTCAAGCAGACCCTCGGCAAGATCGAATCGGCCAATGGCGGTACGCTGTTTCTGGATGAGATCGGCGACCTGCCATTTCCGCTCCAGGCCAAGCTGTTGCGTTTCCTGCAGGAACGCGTGATCGAACGCGTGGGTGGGCGCAAGGAAATTCCGGTGGATGTCCGCGTTGTCTGTGCGACCCACAAAGATCTTCAACTGCTGATCAGCGAAACCAAGTTCCGCGAAGATTTATTTTACCGACTGAGTGAAATCTCCGTGCGTATCCCACCGCTGCGCGAACGGGTCGGCGATGTGCTGTTGCTGGCGCGTGCGTTTTTGGAACGCTATAGCCGCCAGCATGGCACGACAATGCATCGCTTCGGTAAGGATGCCTTGGCGGCCCTGGAAAGCTATCACTGGCCAGGCAATGTACGTGAATTGGAAAACCGGGTTAAGCGTGCCGTGATTATGGCCGACCAGAAGCAGATCACAGCGAAGGATTTGGAGTTGGGTGGTGAATCATCGTCACAGCCGCAGAGTTTCGATCTCCGCGAAATCCGTGAGCAGGCCGAACGTCAGGCGATTCTGCGCGCGCTCAGCCATGTCGGCGGCAAGATCTCTCAGGCGGCGGAGCTGCTTGGTGTCAGTCGCCCGACCATGTACGACCTGATCCGCAAATACAACTTCAAGACTTAATCTGATGTAGGGTGCGGTAAGCATCGCGAACCGCACCATTGATCCCTATTATATAAACCGCTTTCAACACAAAGGCGCCGAAGGCGCGCAAAGGTAATACATAAAAATTACTTTGCGCGCCTTCGGCGCCTTTGTGTTGAAGGGTTTTAGTGTTATGCCTTGCCCACCATAGCAAAATTCTTACGTTGCTCGTTCCAATACTACCGACACAAAATTATTTCTCGCCATATGCGCGCTGTACGTGCGCTGAGAATGTTTCCGGGTCCATGTAACCTACTACCCGATGCCGCCCCAACTCCTGGCCGTTGTTGTCGAAGAACAGAATGGCCGGCGGGCCTATCAATTTAAAATGCTGAAGTAGGGCCTTGTCGGTGTCGTCGTTGGCGGTGACATCGGCCTGTAGTGCAACGGCATTACCGAGTGCATTCAGTACGTCAGCGTTACGGAAGGTGTTTTTTTCCATACGATGGCATTCGGTGCACCAGTCTGCGTAGAAGTCCAACATGACGGTCTTGCCTTGGCGGTTGGCCTGGGTGATTGCCTGATTGAGATCATCAACAGATTTGATGCGTTGAAAATCCAATGACGTTGCCGCCTGTGTTGTGGATGCGTTGCCGGTTAGTGCGGCGCCACGCAGCGGTTGCAGTACGTCATTACTGCCGGCTGCAACACCTGCTAAAACCAGGACACCTTGTACCAGCAGAATCAGCCCGACACCTTTCCAGAGTTTGTGCCAGCCGGTCGCGTCCACATCGAGTTTCTCCAATGCGCCCATGTAGACCGCGCTGGTGATTAATAATGCCGCCCACAGGGTCATGGACACCGCCGCAGGCAGAATGCGTTCCAGCATCCAGATGGCGACGGCCAGCAGCAACACGCCGAACACGGCTTTGACGGCATTCATCCAGCCGCCTGCCCGAGGTAACAGTTTGCCTGCGCCAGTACCAATGGCCAGCAGGGGCGTGCCCATGCCCATGCTCAGGGCAAACAGCGCGGAGCCGCCCAACACGGTGTCACCGGTTTGCCCGATAACCAATAGCGCGGCAGCGAGTGGGGCCGCAACACAGGGCCCAACAATCAATGCAGACAGAAAGCCCATGACGGCAACGCCGACAAGCGTGCCACCCTGCTGGCGATTGCTCAGGGCACTCAGTCGGCTCTGCAATGCGGCCGGCATTTGCAGATCGTAGAAGCCGAACATTGACAGCGCCAACAGCACGAACACGGCAGCGAAGCTGCTCAGTATCCAGGGGTTCTGAAACGCGGCCTGCAGATTTTCGCCGAACAACGCCGCGATAACGCCCGCAACGGTATAGGTCAAAGCCATCGCCAGGACATAGACGAGTGACAGCATGAAAGCGCGACGCGTGGTGAGGCCCTCACCCTGGCCGACAATGATGCTGGACAGGATCGGAATCATGGGGAATACGCAGGGCGTAACCGATAGACCAATGCCTAGTCCGAAGAACAACAGCATGCTCAGCCAAAGCGGCTTATCGGTGAGAATGCGCGCAATGCGATCCTGTTCGGTCACTGGCGCGTTATCGCTCAGGGTTTGCGTCTGTGCAGGGGCTGACGTTGCAGGTGGAGTGATACCGGCAGTTGTTGCAATCGCGCCAGTCCCGGCCGGTACATCCACATCCAGTATTTTGTTCTGCGGCGGATAGCAGATGCCGGCCTCGGCGCAGCCCTGGTAACTGAGTTTGATGCGCAGCGATGTAGCATCAGTCTGGCTGCGGCTCAGTGGCACTCGCGCCTCCACCAGATGGTGGTACACCTCGACGCGACCGAAGGTTTCATCGTCCTTGAATTCGCCGGCGGGGAACTGCGCATCCTGTAGCGTGACGCCTTCGCTCGACTCCAGGGCAATACGGAATTTATCGCGATACAGGTAATAGCCGTCTTCAATGTCCCAGCGTACGAGTAGTTCTGCACCATCCGCGGATGCGGTGATGACGGGCCGGAAGGCGATATCCGGATCGAGGAACTCATTGTCGTTATTGTCGAAGCCCAGTTCCTGGCTCAGTTTGGCGAGTTTGTCGAGCGGGCTGCTGGTTGCAGTGGCGGCAGCAACCGGCGTTGCACTGGCCAAGCTAAGTTCAGCCGTTTGCGTATGCGGTGGGTAACAGACGCCCTGATCGGCGCAGCCTTGCGAGACAGCAATCAATTTAAACGTGGCGGGTGCGTCGGCGCTGCGGGTGACGGGTACGGTGATATCGACCGGGCCGCGATAGATTTCAACCTTGCCGAAGAACTCATCATCCTTGATCTTCCCGGCCGGAAACTGTGGCTCGCCCAATTCAACACCGGGTGTGTCGCTGCGCAGTTGGATGCGACTGCGGTACAGGTAGTAACCCTCGGCCACTTTCCACTGCACACGGAGATTGCCCGATGCCTCAGTCGCCGCTGAAAATGCGAAGGCGGCATTCGGTTCCAGGAGTTCGTCTTCCTGCCACAGCGCACTGCCCAGGTTTGGCAAGGCCAGCCACAGCATGGCCAGAACGTAAGCGAACCAACGATGGGAAATTCGGGTCATGGGGAGGGTTCCAGGTTTTGGTCAATCCAGCTGAGATAAGCGGGCAGGCCATCAATCAGTGGGACTGCGATGATTTCGGGAAGTTCATAAGGGTGTTGTTCGCGCAGCATGTCGCGCAAGGACGCGAAGCGATCACGCCGGGTTTTAATAATCAGCAGGCATTCCGCATCCTTTTGGATATTACCCTGCCAACGATAGATGGATGTGACCGCCGGTAGCAGATTCACGCACGCGGCCAAGCGTGCCTCGACCACGCTCTGGGCCAACTGCTCACCCGTCGCGGAATCCGGTACCGTACACAACACGATGCAGTGTTCCTCAGTCATGACGCGACGATAGCGGATGGCGTGGGCAGGGAAAAGGGCTGTTTGTGCAGACGCGCAGTATTCGCGACTTATTCCTATAAACCGCATTTGCCACGGAATCACACGGACAAGATCCTAAGTTTCACGCCGGCACGACCATCACCCGCAAAGTTGTGAATAGTCGTTCCGGGAATACGCTGTGTTTCAGTGTCTTCCGTGTGTTTCCGTGGCTGAAATGATTTTTTTGGTTATTGCTTTAATCCCTAATCTCATCGCGCCTATAGCTACAACCGGATCTTGTTCCGTACGCCGCGGTTCCGGTATGGTGCGGCTATGCGCCCGCTGCCGTTATTAATGGTTATCTTTTTCAGCGTACCCATCATCGAGATCTATCTATTGATCAAGGTCGGGAGCTGGATCGGTACCCTGCCGACCGTTTTCATGGTGGTATTCACGGCCGTGCTCGGGGCATTACTGCTGCGCCAGCAGGGGTTTGCCACCCTGCAGCGCGTCCAGGCCAGCATGGCCCGTGGCCAGATCCCGGCCATGGAACTCCTGGAAGCCATGCTTCTGACCTTGGGCGGCGCCTTGCTCCTGACCCCGGGGTTCTTCACCGATGCGCTGGGTTTCCTGTGCATGATCCCCGTAGTACGACGCTGGCTGGTACGCAGCCTGCTCGACCGTTATCTGCTGTCCCAGCAGCGGGCGGGTAAAGAGGGTGCTCCGCCGCCTGGCGAAGGTCCCGTGACACTGGACGGGGAGTTCAAACGAGAAGATTGAGGGATAGGATTCAGGGAGTTGACAGTCAAGGAGCGGCGGCAATGCTTTGGCTCTTGGCTCTTGGCTCTTGGCTCTTGGCTCTTGGCTCTTGGCTTTTGGCCTGCCCCTTGACTCTCCCGACTTCGCCGCTATCATTGGCACTCACTGCAGTCGAGTGCTAACAGCGACTCGGTCAATCATGGTCAAAACTGACCCAAGTTTAGGTGTTTTAAGGAGAAAGACTCGATGAAAATTCGTCCGTTGCATGATCGCGTAGTCGTCAAGCGCATGGAGGAAGAGCGTAAATCCCCCGGTGGGATCGTGATTCCGGATGCAGCTACTGAAAAACCGGTTCGCGGTGAAATCATTGCCGCCGGCAAAGGCAAGGTCCTGGAGAACGGCACCGTCCGCGCCCTCGATGTCAAAGTCGGTGATAAGGTCCTGTTCGGAAAATATTCCGGACAAGAGGTCAAGGAACTCGGCGAAGGCATGCTGGTGATGCGCGAAGAAGACATCATGGCGGTCATCGAAGGCTAAGCAATCCATAGCCCGCACAACGTATTCAAGAGGAATTCAAAACATGTCAGCGAAAGAAGTTAAATTCAGTGATGATGCGCGCAGCCGCATGGTCAAGGGCGTAAACATTCTGGCCAATGCAGTCAAAGTGACGCTGGGCCCGAAGGGTCGTAACGTGGTGCTGGAGAAGGCCTTCGGTGCCCCCACCATTACCAAGGACGGCGTGTCCGTCGCCAAAGAGATCGAGCTGAAAGACAAGTTCGAGAACATGGGCGCCCAGATGGTGAAGGAAGTCGCCTCGCAGACGTCCGATATCGCCGGTGACGGTACCACCACGGCCACCGTGTTGGCCCAATCCATTCTGCGCGAAGGCATGAAGGCCGTTGCCGCCGGTATGAACCCGATGGACCTCAAGCGCGGCATCGACAAGGCCGTGATTGCCGCCGTCGCCGAGTTGAAGAAACTGTCCAAGCCCTGCTCGGATAACAAGGCGATTGCCCAGGTCGGCACCATCTCCGCCAACTCGGACGAGAACATCGGCAACATCATCGCCGAGGCGATGGGTAAAGTCGGCAAGGAAGGCGTCATCACCGTTGAAGAAGGTTCCGGTCTGGAAAACCAGCTGGATGTCGTCGAAGGTATGCAGTTCGATCGCGGCTATCTGTCGCCGTATTTCGTCAATAACCAGCAGAGCATGTCCACCGAGCTGGAAAGCCCGTTCATCCTGATTTACGACAAGAAGATCTCCAACATCCGTGAATTGCTGCCGGTGCTGGAAGGTGTCGCCAAGGCCGGTCGTCCGCTACTGATCATCGCCGAAGACGTCGAAGGCGAAGCACTGGCCACCTTGGTGGTCAACACTATCCGTGGCATCGTCAAAGTCTGCGCCGTCAAGGCCCCCGGCTTCGGTGATCGTCGCAAGGCCATGCTGCAGGACATCGCGGTGCTGACCGGTGGTCAGGTGATTTCCGAAGAAGTCGGCATGTCCCTGGACAAGGCCACGCTGGACGATCTGGGTACCGCCAAGAAGATCCAGGTCACCAAGGAAAACACCACTCTCATTGATGGTGCTGGCAAGAAGGCTGACATCGAAAGCCGCGTGAAACAGATCCGTACTCAGATCGAAGACGCCAGTTCCGATTACGACAAAGAGAAGCTGCAGGAGCGTGTTGCCAAGCTCGCCGGCGGTGTGGCCGTGATCAAGGTCGGTGCCGCCACCGAAATGGAAATGAAAGAGAAGAAGGCGCGCGTTGAAGACGCCCTGCACGCTACGCGTGCTGCGGTGGAAGAAGGCGTGGTGCCTGGCGGCGGTGTGGCGCTGATCCGTGCCCGTGCCGGTATCGCCAAGCTCAAGGGCGACAACCACGATCAAGACGTCGGCATCGACATCGCGCGTCGCGCCATGGAAGAGCCGCTGCGTCAGATCGTCGGCAATGCCGGTGAAGAGGCCTCCGTGGTGATGTCCAAAGTCGAAGAAGGCAAGGACAACTACGGCTACAACGCCGCGACCGGCGAATACGGCGACATGGTGAAGATGGGTATTCTGGACCCGACTAAGGTCAGTCGTACCGCACTGCAGAATGCCGCATCGATCGCCGGCCTGATGATCACCACCGAGTGCATGGTGGCCGAGACGCCGAAGGAAGATAAGGGCGGCGCCCCGGACATGGGTGACATGGGCGGCATGGGTGGGATGGGAATGATGTAAGGCTGTCCGCTTAGCGTTCGTTCTTACGTTAGAAAAAGAAGCCCCGGTTTTATACCGGGGCTTTTCTTTTTAGTGATACATGAGGCAAGTGAACGGCAAAAAGAAACCCCGCTATGGCGGGGTTTCTTTTTTTACTTGAATCTTGTCTCTTGCACCTTGTATCTCAAGTGTGATCAGACACTGATATACATCCACCCCTGCTGCAAGCGGTTCAATATTTCATCCAGCGCATTCGGTGTAATCAGTGCTTCGGGCAACAGGTCTGGTGTGATATGACGTTCCCGGCGCAGGCGATCCATGGCCGTCTGACAGGCAAGGAAGGTCAGATTGTCGTACTGACGTTGCAGTGCCTGAACACGATCGGCGAAGGGCGAAACGTCGGCGCGCAGCAGATCCAGTCCACCGGCATTGGCGACCAGTTCCAGTTCGACGGGTTGGTTCTGGCTATGGTAGGTGGCGAGCAACTGTTCTGCGGTATCCAGCGCACGCTCAAGCTTGTCAGGTTCAGAACTGCTGATATGCAGCAGGATTTTGCGTTCACCGCGCACAGGGGCTTGAATCAGATTGGCCGTCTGGAAGGCTTTTTCTTCATCAAGGTACATCGCATTCAAGTTCAAGGGCTGCTGTTGCGCGTGCCCGACCCAGCCGACGGCGGCGCCCAGCATCAGCAGTAATCCCGCTGCGATGGCCTGACGCCAGAGTGGTGCGCGTACAGCATTTGTCAGCCGCTGAGGTGGTGGTGGCGGTGCGTCGTAGGCATGCTGAACCAGCTCGCGCAGACGCCGCAGTTCGCAGGCGCGTCGACTCAGTTCACCATCATTGTTGATGGCGCCCAGGATGCGACTTTTCTCGTCCTTATCCAGCTGGCCATCGACAAAGGCATTCAGATGTTCGTCGGAGATGTTGCGGTCGGCGCACATCACTTAATTCTCCTGATACGTGAGTTATCGTTTACTGATTCTTGGTCGATGAGATCTGAATCCAACAATGCTTCTTTCAAGGCGCGTCGGGCTCGACAGAGTCGACTCATGACCGTGCCGACGGGTAAGCCCAGGATGTTGGCGACTTCGATGTAGGAACAGTCTTCGAGGTCGACCAGGGTCAATACTTGGCGCTGTCCCAAGGGCAGCAGCGCAATGGCGGCGCGGACTTCGCTGACCACCTGATGCTGATGCTGTTCATGTTCCGGAGAGACATCGCTTTCCAGGGGTATATCGTCGATATCCAACATATCCCGCGAACGCCGGAAATGATCCCGCCAACAATTGGTCAGAATGCTGAACAGCCAGGTTTCCAATGCCGCCGGATCACGCAGCTGACTGCTTTTCTTCAGCGCCTTTTCCAGGGTTTCCTGGGCCAGGTCATCGGCCAGCGCCGCGTTATGGCACCAGGAATACGCCAGCCGATAGAGTCGTATCCGGCTAGCCTCCAGGCGTTGTTTGAATTCCTGGCTGCGGCAAAACATATTCAGCAGTTTCATGGCTATCTCTCGCGGTATTACGACGGAATACTTCTGCGTATTACTGGACGTATTCTTGGCGGAGATTATTCCATAGTCGGGCGCAGGTCGCCAAAATCATTGAACTTATAAACCGCATTTGCCACGGAATCACACGGAAAAACACGGACAAGATCATAAGCTTCACGCCGGCACCGCCATCATCCGCAAGGTGGTGCTCCTGGAATGTACTGTGTTTCAGCGTCTTCCTTGTGTTTCCGCGGCTGAAATGATTTTTTTGGGTTGAAATGCTGTTGGGCAGGGAATAAAGAGTCTGTCTAGCGGCGTCTACTCAATACAGTGTCCCTGGCGACACTGGAACTCCTCCACCACGCGGCGAGAATTATCCCCCTCCATCGCTGCGAGGCATTACCCGGCTAATTAGCCGGGTTTTTTTTGAGCTGAGGTTTTTTAAGAGTTCCCCTATAAACGCGTTTGCCACGGAAACACACGGAAGACACTGAAATACGGGCATGCCTGGAACAATTATTCACTACCTTGCGGATGATGGCGGTGCCGGCGTGAAGCTTATGATCTTGTGCGTGTTTTTCCGTGTGATTCCGTGGCTGAAAAGATTTTCTTTGGGTTTTGCCGTGGATGGCTCAATCGTCGCCAGAGGCGAGTGACAGGCCAGATAAATTCAGGCGATCTGTCGCCAGCGAGGATTCCGGTGGTTCTTCGCCTTCCAGGCTGAAGGAGGATTTGCCGGATGTCAGTGAGCTGGGCTGCCCTGGCTGGTCGTTGCTGAGATTGATGCGCAGGCGCAGATTGTTGGGGGAGTCGGCGTTGCGCAGTGCTTCTTCAAGCGAGATGCGGCCTTCCATGTAGATCTTGAACAATGCGCTGTCGAAGGTCTGCATGCCGATATTTTCTGATTTCGACATGACCTCTTTGATTTCATGGACGTCGCCGCGCCGAATCAAATCCTGCACCAGCGGTGTGCCGAGCAGGATCTCAATCGCCGCTGCACGTTTGCCGTCGGTGGTCGGGATCAATCGTTGTGACACGAAGGCGCGCAGATTCAAGGATAGATCCAACAGCAACTGATTGCGGCGGTCTTCCGGGAAGAAGTTGATAATGCGATCCAAGGCCTGATTGGCGTTGTTGGCATGCAGCGTCGAGATGGCCAGATGTCCGGTCTCTGCGAAAGTGATGGCATGTTCCATCGTGTCACGGTCACGAATCTCACCGATCAGAATCACATCTGGTGCCTGACGCAGCGTGTTTTTGAGGGCGTCTTCATAGGTATCAGTATCGAGGCCGACCTCGCGCTGATTGACGATCGACTTCTTATGCTGATGAATGAACTCGACCGGATCTTCAATGGTAATGATATGTCCTGCGCTGTGCGTGTTGCGGTAATCGATCAGCGAGGCCAATGACGTGGATTTACCGGAGCCGGTGGCACCGACGAACAACACCAGGCCGCGTTTCGCCATGACCACTTCAGTCAGGGTGGCGGGCAGGCCCAGGTCCTGCCACTGTGGGATCTGCGTCTTGATGTTACGCACCACCATACCGATGGTGTTGCGCTGTTTGAATATGTTCACACGGAAGCGACCCACGCCGGTTTCCGAAATGGCCAGATTCATCTCTGGCTTGTGTTCGAACTGCTGTGCCTGACTATCATCCATGAGTGCGTAGGCGATTTCTTTAATACGGTCCGGGGTCATGGTGGCCTTGTCGACGACTTTGAGCTGGCCGTGAAATTTCATACAGGCAGGCGCCCCGGTGCTCAGGTAGAGGTCGGAGGCGTCTTTCATCACCATGATTTTCAGATAGTCCTTGAATTCCATCTGTGTTCCCCAGAGTTGAAAATGTTTGTCGTGTCGGCGTGGCTAAACAAAAGCGGAGGGTAAAACCATAACGCACCGCGCTGCCGGTCCTTGTGCTTGGTAAACTGTCGGCCTATCGGGCATTGTCTTGAGCATGATGAGCCGCATCTGATAGCGAAACGCCGCATTAAGTCGTTGAATGGGCAGCAGGGGAGCCATGAATGTGAGCTTGGCCACAAAATCGGTCATAAAGGATGTCCCGGCCGCGTTACAGGCCGGGGTGGCCAGCCAGTGGCAGGCCTATGTCGCGGCCGCGGAGGCGGCGGATCTGAAGCCGCCCGCGCAGGCGGATTTCCTGCGCAAGCTGGGCTTGGTCTGGGCCGGGAGCCAGTTTGTCGCCCAGGCCTGCGTGCGCGACCCGCAGTTGCTGGAGGATTTGCTCTGCAGCGGTGACCTGCTGGGCGATTACGCGACCGGTGAGCTGACGGCCAAACTGCGTCAGGCGTTGGCGCTGGTGACGGATGATGCCGAACTCGCCGTTGCCCTGCGGCAGGTGCGTCGTCGCGAAATGGTGCGTATCGCCTGGCGCGATCTGGCCGGTTGGGCGCCTGTCGAGGAAGTGCTGGAGGATCTTTCCGCCTTGGCGGATGCCTGTGTCAGTGAGACGTTGGATCGACTGATGACTTGGCAGTGTCGTGATGAAGGCGTGCCGAAAACCGCGCAGGGACAGCCGCAGCGTATGGTGGTGCTGGGCATGGGTAAGCTCGGCGCGCGTGAACTGAATTTTTCCTCCGACATCGATCTGATTTTCGTCTATCCCGAGGCCGTTGAGAGTCCAATCCGGCGTGGCGGTCTCAGCTCGGAGGAGTTCTTCGTACGCCTCTCGCAACGGCTGATTCAGGCACTGAATGATGTGACCGGTGAGGGTTTCGTCTACCGCGTCGACATGCGCCTGCGGCCCTATGGCGACAGTGGTCCGCTGGCAATGAGCTTTGCGGCGCTGGAGGATTATTACCAGTCGCAGGGTCGCGAATGGGAACGCTATGCGATGGTCAAGGCGCGCCCGCTGGCGGGTGATCCTGAGGCCTGTGCCGAATTGGAAAACTTGCTGCGCCCCTTCGTCTATCGCCGCTATCTGGATTTCGGCGCCTTCGAGCAGTTGCGCGAAATGAAAGTGCTGATCAAGCGCGAATTGGAGCGGCGCGGTCTGCATCAGGATATCAAGCTCGGGCCCGGCGGCATCCGCGAGGTGGAGTTCATCGTTCAGGCCTTTCAGCTGGTGCGCGGCGGGCGCGAACCGGCACTCCGCGAGCGCAGTCTGCTGAAAGTGCTGGTGACGCTGGCCAAGCTCAACCTGATGCCCGAATCTGCCACCCTGCGACTGACCGAGGCCTACCGTTTTCTACGCCGGGTCGAAAATCGCCTGCAGGCCTATGCCGACCAGCAGACCCATCAGCTGCCCGAAGACGAAGAGGGCCGGTTGCGTCTGGCTTGCCTGCTCGGTTATGCCGATTGGCAGAGCTTCCTGCGTGCGCTGGATAAACAGCGACGGTTTGTGCACGGCCAGTTCGAGCAGGTGTTCAGCGCCCCGCAGGCCGAGGCAGCCCAGGTTGCCGCCACCGATCTGAGTTTCGAGGCGCTCTGGGCCGGCGAGTTGGATGAGGTGGCGGCAAAATGTCTGCTGGCCGAGCATGGCTGCGAGGATTGCGATGAAATCCTGCGGCGGTTGACCGCCTTCCGCGACAGTTCCGCACTACGCGCGCTGGGTGCGCGCGGTCGTCCGCGCATGGACCGGCTGGTGCCATTGCTGCTGGGTGCGGTGACCGAAACCGCGACGCCGACCCGTACCTTCGTGCGCGTACTGGAGGTGATCGAGGCGATTGCCGGACGCAGTGCCTATTTGTCATTGCTGGTCGAGCATCCCATGGCGTTGTCGCAGCTGGTGAGCCTGTGCGCGGCCAGTCCCTGGATCACCGAACAGTTGGCCCGGCATCCGTTACTCTTGGATGAGCTGCTCGACCCGCGCCAGCTGTACAGCCCACCCAAACGAGATGCGCTGCAACAGCAGCTGGCGGTGCGTATGGCGCATATCGACGCCGCGGATCTGGAGCAGCAGATGGATGCGCTGCGTCAATTCCAGAAAGCGGCGATGCTGCGCGTGGCCGCCGCCGATGTCATGGGCGTGACCCCCTTGATGGTGGTCAGCGATCTCCTGACCGACCTCGCCGAGGTGGTGCTGCAACAGGTGCTGAGCCTGTGCTGGCAACATCTGGTCAATAAGCACGGCGTACCTGGTGGACGCAGCGGTGGCCAGCAGCGACCCGTCGGTTTCAGCATCCTGGCCTATGGCAAACTGGGCGGTATCGAGCTGGGCTATGGCTCGGACCTGGATCTGGTCTTTCTCCATCAGGATGCCGGTGGTGCCGGGCGGACCGATGGCGCAAAGCCGGTCGAAAATGACGTTTTCTATGCCCGTTTGGGGCAGCGCATCATCCATTTTCTGAATACCCTGACCCCGGCCGGTGTGCTTTACGAGGTGGATATGCGCCTGCGCCCCAGCGGCGCCTCGGGTCTATTAGTGACCAGCCTGGAGGCCTTCGCCGAGTATCAGCGCAGCGAGGCCTGGACCTGGGAGCATCAGGCCCTGGTGCGGGCACGCTGTGTGGCCGGCGATCCCGAACTGGCCGAGGCCTTCAGCGCGGTGCGCCGATCAGTGCTCGGCCGCCAGCGAGATCCGCGGGACGTGCAGCGTGACGTGCGCGAAATGCGTGAACGCATGCGCCAGGAACTGATGGACCGCGATCCCGAGCACTTCGACCTCAAGCAGGGGAGCGGAGGTATCGCCGACATTGAATTTATGGTGCAATACCACGTCCTGCGGTATGCCTATGCCCACCCCGGTCTGTTGGTTTGGAGCGACAATATCCGCCTGCTGGAAACCCTCGGAGCGGAAGGCCTGCTCGCGTCCGGTGATGCCGAATTCCTGGCCGAGGCATACCGGCATTACCGTGCCCGTGCGCACCAGCTGACGCTGCAGGAGCTGCCGGCGGTGGTGGCGGCTACCGAGTTTCGTGATCTGCGCGAGCGGGTGACTGCCTTGTGGCAGCAAGCGATGGGTGGCGATTGAGCGTTCACCTTAGGTCGGGTTCAGGCCCGCAGGTCCGCACCCGACGTGAAACAGATTCAATGTATTGAGGAGAAGTACGATGTCGATGGCCGATCGTGATGGCGTGATCTGGTTGGATGGGGAAATGGTGCCCTGGCGCGAGGCCAAGGTGCATGTGCTCACGCACACCCTGCATTACGGCATGGGCGTATTCGAGGGCGTGCGTGCCTACAAAACCGATAAAGGCACGGCGATCTTTCGTCTGGATGCGCACACCGACCGCTTGTTCCGTTCCGCGCACATCCTGATGATGCCGATGCCCTGGGACAAGGCGACCATCAACGAGGCGCAACGCGCCGTGGTGCGCGAGAACAAACTGGAATCGGCGTACATACGCCCGATGTGTTTTTACGGCTCCGAAGGCATGGGCCTGCGCGCCGACAATCTGAAAGTGCATTGCATGGTTGCCGCCTGGACCTGGGGTTCCTACCTTGGCGCCGAGAACATGGAGCGCGGCATTCGTATCAAGACTTCCTCGTTCACGCGTCATCATGTGAACATCACCATGTGCAAGGCCAAGGCCAACGGCAATTACATGAACTCCATGCTGGCCCTGCGCGAGGCCATGACCGACGGTTATGATGAAGCGATGCTGCTGGATAATGAAGGCTATGTCGCGGAGGGCTCCGGCGAGAACATCTTTATCGTGCGCAACGGCGTGATCTACACGCCGGATCTGACCTCGGCGCTGGATGGCATCACCCGCGATACACTGTTTACCCTGGCCGACGAAGCCGGCATCAAGGTGAAAGAAAAACGCATCACCCGTGACGAAGTCTATGTCGCCGACGAGGCCTTCTTCACCGGTACCGCAGCCGAAGTCACACCGATCCGCGAAGTGGATGGTCGCATGATCGGCAGTGGCACGCGCGGACCGATTACGACCAAATTGCAGGCAACGTATTTCGATCTGGTGCATGGCCGTCATGCCAAACATCAGGAGTGGTTGACGTTAATCTAGGGTCTAGATACTAGAGGCTACGGCCGAGGGAAAGTCTGCTACCTCCCTAGTCCCTAGATTCTTGTCCCTGGTTTCGGAGAAAGCTTTATGACCAATCCCAATACCGCTGCCGCCGCAGGCAGCACGCAATACAGCGAGCCCAATGCACAGAATCGTTACGAAGTGACGCATGCCGATCTGCCGCTGCATTGCCCGCTGGACAGCATGAGCCTGTGGAACTCCCACCCGCGCGTTTATCTCGCCATCGAAGAAACCGGCAAGGCCAAGTGTCCGTACTGCGGTGCGGATTATATATTGAAAGACAGGAGCTAGGTTCTAGGTGCTAGGGACGAGGAAAACTTCGACCACTCGCCTGCGTTTACAATGAACCTGAAAATTAATTTCAGCCACGGAAGCACATGGAAGACACTGATACGCAGTGCATTCCTGGAGCGACTATTCACTGCCTTGCAGGTGATGGCGGTGCCGGCGTGAAGCTTATGATCTGGTCCGTGTTGTTCCGTGGCAAATCCGGTTTATAGGATGAATTTACCTAGACCCTCATCCCTAGACCCTCGTCCCTTGGTTATATGGCGCTTCTTCGACGGCAAACCCGGCCACGAGAATCAGACTGCTGGTCTGGTGCAGGCATTGCAGGCTCACCGTTCTGTTGAATTGCATGACATTCCTGTGCCCAACGGCATTGCCGCGGCGGCGGCCTGGCTGCTCTGGTGGTTCCCCTGGGCGGATGAGCTACCTGACCCGGATTTGTTGCTAGGTGCTGGACACGCGACGCATTTCCCCCTGTTGGCGGCGCGCCGTGCGCGCGGTGGACGCGCGGTGGTGTTGATGAAGCCGAGTTTGCCGTGCAGTTGGTTCGATCTCTGCGTCGTCCCGTTGCATGATGCACCGCGTCCGACCGAGAACAGTTTTATCACGCGCGGAGTGCTCAATCGCATCCGCCCCGGTATGGCCAAAGATCCACGCAAGGGTCTTATTCTGATTGGCGGTCCGTCCAAACACCATGGCTGGTCGCAGCAATCGATCATCGAGCAGTTGCAGAGCATTCAAGCGCGCAGCCCGAGTGCGCAGCGCTGGGTGTTGACCAGTTCGCGGCGGACGCCGGCCGGATTCATTGCCACCGCGCGCATGGCCTTGGATACAGGACGTATCGACATCGTGCCCTACGAAGAGACCAGTGCCGACTGGTTGCCAGAGCAGTTGGCCTGGGCCAGCAGCGTATGGGTCAGTGCCGACAGCGTTTCAATGATTTACGAGGCGTTAACCGCCGGTGCCGCCGTCGGTCTGCTGGATGTGCCCGCGCACGGTCACGATCGTATCGTGAGCGGTGTCGAGGCGCTGATCGGCGAAGGCCTGGTGACGTCTTATTCCAAGTGGCAAGCCGGTAGTGAGCTTGCGCCACCCAAACAACCCTTCAGTGAAGCGGCACGCTGTGCCCGTGAGATAATGCAACGATGGTACAACGACGTTTAATCATATGTAGGCTGCGTCGGCGTAGCGACGCACCGTATGCAATGGCGGAAGGGTTTCGGTGCGTCGCTACGCCGACGCACCCTACGATTGAGCGAGTGGTATGACAAGGCAGCTTACGGTGGTGCAAATCTTGCCGGCGATGGAAGCCGGTGGCGTGGAGCGTGGTACCGTGGAAGTCGGTTCCGAACTTGTGCGTCAGGGGCATCGTGCCATTGTGATTTCCGCTGGTGGCCGCATGGTGCATGAACTGACGCGCCACAAGGTCGAACATGTGACCTGGAAAGTCGGCGCGAAATCGCTGACCACGCTGCGCTTCATCCGCAAGCTGCGTAAATTTCTGCGTGACGAGAATGTCGATATCCTGCACGCGCGTTCGCGTCTGCCGGCCTGGATTGCCTACCGTGCCTGGCGGGGCATGGATCCGAAGAACCGGCCGCGTTTCGTGACGACGGTACATGGCTTCTACAGCGTCAACCGCTACAGCGCGATTATGACCAAAGGCGAACGGGTCATCGCCGTGTCCGAGTCAATCAAAAAATACATTCAGGAAAATTATCCCGCCACCGATCCCGCGCGTATCCAGGTGATTCCACGCGGCGTCGATCCAAAGCTCTATCCGCATGGTCATCGGCCATCACCGGCCTGGTCGCAGACCTGGTATCAGCGCTACCCGCATTTGCTGGACAGATTGGTGCTGACGCTGCCGGGTCGTATTACGCGACTGAAGGGCCATGAGGATTTTATTGAACTCATCGCGCGCCTGCGTGCGCAGGGTCTGGCGGTGCATGGGCTGATTGTCGGCGCGGAAGATCCACGCCGGCTGAAGTATGCGGAAGAGTTGCATCGACGCGTGCGCGAGCGCGGATTGGAAGGCGATATCACCTTCACGGGCCCACGCAATGATATGCGCGAGGTCTATGCCAGTTCGAATATCGTGCTGTCGCTGTCGCAGCAGCCTGAGTCGTTTGGACGCACCGTGCTTGAGGCCTTGTCGCTGGGCGTGCCCGTGATTGGTTACGAGCATGGCGGTGTCGGTGAGGTGTTGGCAACAGTCTTTCCCGAGGGGCGTGTCGCTATGGGCAATATGGATGAGCTGGCGGCTAAAGTGACGAGCTTTCTGGCGCGTACGCGCTCTGTATCTGAAGTGAATCCTTATACGCTTGCTCAGATGTTGGATAAGACCCTTGAGTTATATGCAAGTCTGGCAACCGGCCGAGCTTGATAGTGAAATACGGATCATGGACATGATCAAAGAGGCGTGAAAATGCTACAGCGCGTGCGAGACAGTTTTTTTCAAGTGGGCTGGATGTTGCCGATGTTTGTGCCCGCCAGTGTGACCATGGGCCGGGCATTAGCGAACGTGCTGTTTTTCAGTTATTTCCTGTGGGCGATACTGGCCCTGCGTCCGGGTGATTTCACTGTCCGGCCAAAGCTTATGTTGTTGTATGCGGCGATGGTGTTGGTGTTTCTGCTGAGTGTGAGCATGGCCATGCATCCAACAGAAGCGCTGCATACCTGGTTTCGCTGGGCTGCCTATACGCTGGCGCTACCAGTAACCCTGGCGGTGCTGTCTCGCAATAGATTGGATGAGAAGCGGACTGCGCGTGTGTTTGGTCTGGCCGCGCTGCTGGCCATGCTGGCGTTTCTTGTTTTCTTGGCGATAGATGCCTGGGAAGGCAAGGAGATCGCTCGATCGATTAATGGTATGTCCATGGCCTATCTGATGCCGTTCCTGGTGTATTGGATACAGGAT
Organism: Gammaproteobacteria bacterium; assembly: GCA_018819175.1. Lineage (GTDB taxonomy): Bacteria > Pseudomonadota > Gammaproteobacteria > Thiohalobacterales > Thiohalobacteraceae > JAHJQQ01. The sequence continues at coordinate 144,451 of JAHJQQ010000023.1, read as the reverse complement.
ATGAAGACAGCGACTGCATCGCGCTGGTTGATGCCATTAGTGATTTGTGTTGCCGTGGTGGGTCTGCTGTTCGCCAATAGCAGTACGGAGTTGCTCGTCATCGGTACTGGCCTGATGGTGATGATGGCTCTCATGTCTCAGCTTGGGCGGCGGGTTTTTTGGGTGGCTTTGCTGTTGCTGCCGATGGTGCTGCTGATCGAACTGCTGCCAAAATGGTCCGAGCTGCAAGGCAGTGATTTGATGCATATGTTGGATGTCTGGACCAGTTATCGGGCCTCTATCTGGGTGGGCGCATTCCAATATCCGCCCGAGAATGCCTGGTTGGGCGTTGGTATGGGGCATGCGCAATACTACGAGCCATTTCTAACTGTCCCTGTCAAAGGCTTCCATAATTTTCTGTTGGATGTCTGGCATGAAACCGGTGTATTGGGTTTGGCCGTCTTGCTGACTTTGTTAGGTTATCTTATCGGAACCCTGTTACTGCGGTTACGTGTGGTCTCTGCGGAATTGCGCCGCCGCGCCGCGCCTTGGGTTGCAAGTATCGCTGCGATCCTGGTTGCCGCCAGCCTGGATCATTCGTATGGATCGGTATCATTCGCCTTGATCATGCTGTTTGAGTTGGCGGTGCTGTTGGTGATGCTGGAGCCAAAACGCGATCAGGGCGTAGCAACGACTATCTAAGGAAGCTCGCGCAAACATTCAGCAAGGGCTGCGCGAATCATGTCGGTGGAGAAAAACTGCTGATAGCTCGCATAGGCTGCCTTGCCTGACTCGGCGCGTAAGGCGGCTTGATCGGCAAGCCGGCAGACCGCGTTAACCAACGCTTTGGCGTCCCCCGGGTTTGACCAGTAGATTCCTGGGTTGTCCAGCTGCACTAGCTGCTGTGGATAAGCAGCGCTCGGTTGCGTGATGACGGGCTTCGCACAGGCCAGCGCCTGATACACCTTGTTCGGAATCACCCGGCCTGCCTTGGGTGTGGTGCCGAAAACGCCCAGTAGAATATCCGCCTGATGAATACGTGCAGGTAGTTCCGGATAGGGTAACCAATCCTCAAAAACGACATTGTCGAGACCGGCGGCTAGCGTCTCGCAGTCTTTTCTCAGCGGTCCGTCACCGACCAGGTGCCAGCGGATATCGGCTCGGTCCTGCGTGAGGCGGGCCGCGTCGATAATCACCTGCGGGCCTTGCAGGGGGATGAAGCTGCCATAAAACAAGACTTTGATGAGTTCGCGTTCGGGAGCGTCATTCTGTTGCGGGTGAAACAACCGTTCCTCGGCGCCGACCGGAACCACTTGGATGCGTGACGCGGGTGCCTGCAAGGTATCGCGGAAATACTCGGCATGCAGTTGCGTATCGGCGAGCAGGATGTCGGCCTGTGCGAAACAGCGCCGCTCCCGGGTCAGCAGTCGCTGTGCCGCGGTACTTTCTGCTGACAGCTTCCCGCGCTCAAACACCTGTTTGTCGTAGGCGCTGATGAGCGGATCGAACAGCAGTGGGATGTTTTGCCGCCGTGCCCAGCGCGCCGCAGCCGGCACGTCACGCTGGCGGAAGCAGGGAACCCAGACCAGCGACGGAACAGTCAACCGGCGCAGCCGTGCCTCCAGATCACCGAGGCCCGAGAATCGCGGGTGAAAATCGATCAATGTCCAGCCGAGGTCACGCAATGCCTGGCGGACGATGCGGTTGCGGGAATAATCCGGATCGAAGCGGCCCCACCAGAGTATGCTTTTGTCTGTCACGACGCGATTATGCAGAACCTGTGTTTATAATGTAAATGTTTTGTATGCGCGGGGTGACTGTTTCACACCAGAGGGCGCAGAGAACACAGAGCAAGCATCATTAATGAACCTCTGATTAATTCGTCATTGCGAGGAGCGAATCGACGCGGCACAAGCGAGCTTGCGAGCGCAGAACGCCCGCAGGGCGGCCCCGAAGGGGTGAGCGTAGCGAACAATCTCTAATATGTTGATTTTACGGTTGGGAGATTGCTTCGCTTCGCTCGCAATGATGACATTACGGAATTAATCAGACCTTCCTTAATTCTTCTTTGTGTTCTCGGCGTCCTCTGGTGTGATAGCGCACTTTCCAGAGGCTCGAAGTGAACGAACGAACGCTGATTATTAAAATGGGTGCGCTCGGCGATGTGGTCCTCTGCACGCCGCAGATCGCGCGCATTGTCGAGCACCATGCCGAGGTCTGGCTGTTGACCTCGCCGGCGTTCGCGCCGCTGTTTGCCGGTCACCCAACGCTTAAGGTCATCACCTTTCCGCGCCAGGGTGCGCATGCCATGTGGTCATCACTGGTCTGGATGCGTCGCCGGAAATTTTCCACAGTGTATGATTTGCAGGGCTCCGACCGCAGTCGCGCATTGACACTGTTATCCGGTGCGGCAAGGCGCGTCGGCATCGCGCCACGCTGGCTCTATACCCATAGCCCTTCCCGCGACGATGTACGCGAGCATGTGTTTCCGCGTCTGAATCGGCTAATTGAAAGCGCCGGATTGCCCGCCGCCGAACCTGTTCCGCAGCTGTGGCCGGCGCAATCCGAGCGTGTGAAGGTGCTGGAGCGGCTGGCATCAGAGGGTCTGACGGAACAGGATTTCGCCGTGCTGCACGCCGGATCGAGTGCGCGCTGGCCCTCCAAGCGCTGGGAACAACAGCACTTCATCGAACTGGCGCGCGGCATCGAAGCGGCGGGTATCCGAGTGATCTGGATTGGCGGGCCGGATGAAGTGGAGGTGAATCGTGTGCTGGCTGCGCAGATCGGTTGTGATATGACCGGCGCATTCACGATTCCTGGTTTAGCGGAATTGGCGCGCTTGGCGCGTTTCGCCGTGGTGAACGATTCCGGGCCGATGCACTTGTTATCCGCGGCGGGAATTCCCGTGTATGCCTTCTTCGGCCCGACCGATTGGCGCCGCAGTCATGCCGTCGGCCAACGCGAACGTGTGCTCACGCATCCCGTCGAATGCAGTCCCTGTCATCTGACCGATTGTCCGCCAGAGCGGGAGCACGCCTGTTTGGCATTGATCACACCTGATCAGGTGTTGGAGCGACTGCGGATGGATGGATTGCTCTAGCCAGCATATATCTCTACCCGTCATTCCGGCGAATGCCGGAATGACGGTTAACTAATAATTCTCTGTCGCGTCATTCTGTAATGTCGTGCGCGTCATACTCAACGCCACCGCTTCGGCGACCTTGATGCCATCCACCGCCGACGACAGGATGCCGCCCGCATAACCCGCGCCCTCGCCGGTCGGATACAGTCCGCGCGTATTCAGGCTCTGATAATCCTCATTGCGCTTGATGCGGATCGGTGACGAAGTGCGCGTCTCGACGGCAGTCAAGACCGCATCATTCATGGCAAAGCCATTTATCTTCTTCCCGAAGGCGGGCAATGCTTCGCGAATGGCCGCGACTGCATAATCCGGGAGTGCGGTGCTCAGATCGCAGAGATGCACACCCGGTGTATAAGAGGGAATGACCGAGCCTAATTGAGTCGAAGGCCGTCCGGCCAGAAAATCACCGACCAGTTGCCCCGGCGCCGAATAATCTTCACCGCCTAACTTGAATGCGCGTTCCTCCCACTGCCGCTGGAAGGCGATACCCGCGAGCGGTCCATCCGGATAATCCTCCGGCGTGATGCCGACGACGATACCGCTGTTGGCATTGCGCTCATTGCGGGAATACTGGCTCATACCGTTGGTCACGACACGCCCGGGTTCCGACGCGGCGGCGACCACCGTGCCGCCGGGGCACATGCAGAAGCTGTACACCGAACGCCCATTGCTGCAGTGATGCACCAGCTTGTAATCGGCCGCGCCTAGCAAGGGGTTGCCGGCATGTTTGCCGAAGCGGCAGGTATCGATCAGCGATTGCGGATGCTCGATACGAAGGCCGATAGAAAACGGCTTGGCCTCGATATACACGCCGCGATCGTATAGCTTCTGAAAGGTGTCGCGCGCGCTGTGACCGATAGCCAGCACCACATGTTCCGTGGCAATGCGTTCGCCGTTGACGAGCATCACGCCGCACAGTTGGCCACCTTGAATATCAAAGTCATCCACCCGTGACTCAAATCGAATCTCACCACCGAGTGCCTCGATGGTCTTGCGCATAGCCTCCACCATGCCGACCAGTCGAAACGTCCCTATGTGTGGCTTGCTCACATAAAGAATTTCCGGCGGTGCGCCGGCTTTGACGAATTCCGTGAGCACCTTGCGGCCGTGATGTTTGGGATCTTTGATCTGGCTGTGCAACTTGCCGTCGGAGAACGTGCCCGCGCCGCCCTCGCCGAACTGTGCATTGGATTCCGGATTGAGCACGCCTTGCCGCCATAGTGCAAAGGTATCCTTGGTGCGTTCCCGTACTGCCTTGCCGCGCTCCAGAACAATAGGTTTGAAGCCCGACTGTGCCAGGATCAATGCGGCAAACAGACCGGCTGGCCCCAGACCAATCACCACAGGACGTGACGCCAGATCGGCAGGTGCCTGTGCAACGAAGTGATATTCGGTATCCGGCGTGGCTGAGCAATGCGGGTTGTTTGCCAATCGCGCCAGCACCGCCGCCTCGTTCTTGATCTCAACGTCCAGCGTATACACGGCAATGATCGATTTCGGCTTGCGCGCGTCATAACCTCTGCGGGCGATGCTATAGGCGAGCAGCTCCTCCGCCGGGATGCCCAGCTGTTCGAGAATCGCGAGCGTGAGCGCGCCCTCGGTGTGGTTGAGGGGAAGCCTGATTTCTGTCAAACGCAACATGTGCGGGGTTTCCGGATACGCTCTGTACTAAATACGCGAGCAATGTCGCCCGCGCAGGCTATGAGAGCATTTTACCGTAAGTTGGGAGGGTAGTGCGGGTATAGAAGATTTATAGCTTTATAGCGTCTATGTCTGATCACGATATAAAGTCAGGCCGTTGATAAGCGTGCCTCGGGTTACGTTAACGCCCAAACCCAGGTTACAGAATGTTTCTGATGTCATACGCCACCTGCTCCGCACTCAAGCGATTCAAATCCTTTTCCGCATTCGTCAGCCAATGCGCATTCTCCCCCCAGGGGCGATAACGTTCCGGTTGTCCGGGGCCGAACAGCGTGAGTGTCGGTGTGCCCACGGCGCTGGCGAGATGGCCAAGTCCGGAGTCGTTGCCAATGAACAGCGTTGCGCGGGCGAGGACGGCGGTGGCTTCAAGTAAGCCGGTTTGGCCGGCGAGGTTGATGCAGGGCAGTGGGCAATGTAAGTCAACGGCCTTGCAACGCGCCGCGTCGCTGGGGCCGCCGAGCAGGATGACACCGTCGAATCTGTCTTGTAGTTGTCCGATCAGTTTTTGGAACTGGGCTGCGGGCCAGATCTTCGGTTCCCAGTTGGCGCCAGGGCCGAGTGCGAGCCAGCGCGTGCCTGGGAGTTCATGCAGATGCTGTTCCGCTTTCGCATTGAGTTCCGGTGTGAGCCAGATGTGCGTGGGTGGAATGTCGTTCTCGCCCAATGCGGCGAGCACGCCCATGTGTGACTGTACGGCGTGCGGGCCTTGTGGGCGGGCATGCCATTTGGTCAGGCGGCGACGCCCACGCAGTAAATAGGCAAGGCCATCGGTGCGCAGATCCACAATCAGATCGTAACGCGTGCTGCACAGGTGGCGCACCAGTTGCAGCGTGCCGCGCCAGCCGGCGCGTTTTTCCTTGAAGACGATGCGGCCGAGGTAAGGGCAATGCCGGAAGATCTCGGCTGAACGTCGATCCGCGACCAGGTCTATCAATGCATCCGGATACCGCTTGTGTAATGCCTGCAGCACAGGCGTGGTCATCACCGCGTCACCGATGTTGCTCAGGGTAACAACCAGAATCTTGCCGGTAGCCTTGCTCACAGTTGCCCCTTGTATAACGGGGTCGCGCCCGGAGGCCGGGTCTTGAAACGCCGATGTGCCCAGAGATATTGCGCCGGCATGCGTCGCACCTGTGCCTCGATCAGATCGTTGACGCGTTGGGTGTCGGCGGCTTCGTCATCGGTTGGGAAATTATCCAGGGCGGGATACAGCGTCAGACGATAGCCTTTTGCTCCGGGCAACCGTTCCTGAAAAAACGGTACGACCTTGGCACCGCTGATGCGTGCCAGCCGCGCGGTGGCGGTGATCGTCGAGGCGGGTATGTTGAAGAAGGAGACAAAGATACTGTGCTCGGCGCCGTAATTCTGATCCGGCGCATACCAGACTGGCATGTTCGCCTTCAGGCTTCTGAGCATGCCGCGCATGTCGTCGCGCGAAATGGCCTTTTCGAAATGGCGTGCACGGGCATCCTGCATGACGCGTTCAAAGGCGGCATTCTTATGGGGCCGGTAGAGCACATGAAAGGGTGTCTGCAGAGACAGCAATCGGCCGCCGATTTCCAGTGTGGTGAAATGTGCGGAAAGCAGTATCACACCGCGCCCCACGGCCAGGGCGGACTGCAGATGTTCGAGACCCTCAATCTGCGCCAGTCCTTGCAATCGGGCCGACGGTGACCACCAGCACATGGCCGTCTCGATCACGCCGATACCCAGCGAGCGGAAATGTTCACGCAGCAGCTTGCGCCGTTCGGCCTTGTCCAGCTCCGGGAAACACAGGCCGAGATTGGTGCGGGCGATGCGTCGCCGCCGTGGCATCAGGTAATAGGCGCCTGCGCCCAGAACGCGACCAATCAGTATCAGCAGGCCAAACGGGAGCTGAGCCGCCAGCCGGCCGAAGGCGATGCCGATATGCACCGGCCAGTAGCGCGGCGACCTTAGCGAAGGTTGTGTGTTGGCGGTGTCGTTCACAAAGCGTATCCGGAGTCGGTGGCACAGTGTACCGAATTGGGGTGCTGTGCTCACGAATCGCGTTGGATTCTTTGAGTTGCCTCGCGTACCAATTTCGAACCGCCAAGACGCCAAGCTCGCCAAGAAAAGGAATATTGAACCGCAGAGGCGCCAAAGGCGCAAAGAAATACCTATTTAGTGGTCTGCATCTGGCTTGATATTCAGCATTAATCTCTCTACTGGGCGTGGAGGTAACTGTGTTGTCTACTTGGACATTCTTTGCGCCTTTGCGCCTCTGCGGTTCGACCTAGGGTTTCTTGGCGTCCTTGGCGCCTCTGCGGTTCAATATTCCTTTTCTTGGCGAGCTTGGCGTCTTGGCGGGTCGGAAAATGGGGGCGTGGCGGCTCCGGCCGCAGTGGCATGGTATGATTCGGCCCAGATTTCCCAGGGCTGTACGACGCATGAAACTACAGATTCCCGCCTTCGATAAGGCCCATGTCCTGGTGGTCGGCGATGTGATGCTGGACCGCTACTGGCATGGCTCGACTTCGCGTATCTCGCCCGAGGCGCCGGTGCCCGTGGTGCATGTACGTCAGAACGAGGAACGCCCCGGCGGTGCCGGTAATGTCGCGCTCAACATCGCTGCCCTGCAGGCGGGCAGTACGGTCGTGGGCCTGACCGGTGACGACGAGGCCGCCGACAGTCTGGTTCATAGCCTGGAATCCGCGGGGGTCCAGTGCCGTTTCCAGCGGCTGAACAACACGGCGACCATTACCAAGCTGCGCATCATCAGTCGGCATCAGCAACTCATCCGCCTGGATTTCGAGGATGGCTTCGAGGCGTTCGACAGTGGCGCGCTGCTGGAGATTTATAAATCGGCATTAGCCGGTTGTGGCGCGGTGGTGATTTCGGATTATGGCAAGGGTACGTTGAAGCCCCTGCGTGAATTGATCGATGCCGCGCGTGCCGCCGGCAAGCCGTTGTTGGTCGATCCCAAGCGCACCGACTTCGCGCCCTATGCCGGCGCGAGCCTGATTACGCCGAACCTGAATGAATTCGAGGCGGTGGTTGGGCCTTGCCGTACCGAAATCGAGCTGATCGAGAAAGGACTGGAACAAATTGAGCGCCACAACCTGGGTGCGCTGCTGATCACGCGCGGCGAGCACGGCATGACGTTGCTGCGCGCCGGTCAGCCGGAGCTGCATCTGCCCGCCCAGGCACGTGAGGTGTTCGATGTCACGGGCGCGGGTGACACCGTGATCGCTGTGCTGGCCGCCGCGCTGGCCGCCGGCGAAGGTATGGCCGAGGCCACGGCGCTGGCGAATGTCGCTGCGGGAATTGTGGTTGCCAAGCTCGGTACCGCGACCGCCTCGGTTCCGGAAATCCGCCGCGCACTCGCCGGGCGTTACGAGGCCGGTTACGGTGTGCTGAGTCAGGATCAATTACTGGTGGCGGTCGAAGAGGCGCGCGCGCAGGGCGAGCGCATTGTCATGACCAACGGCTGTTTCGATATTCTGCATGCCGGTCATGTCGGTTATCTCATCGAGGCGCGGCGTCTGGGTGATCGGCTGATTATCGCCGTGAATGATGACGACTCGGTGCGGCGTCTCAAAGGCGAAGGTCGACCGATCAATACGGTCGATCGACGCATGACCGTGCTCGCCGCGCTGGAGAGTGTCGATTGGGTGGTGCCGTTTTCCGAAGACACGCCCGAGCGCGTTATCTGCGCGGTCGAACCGGATGTGTTGGTGAAAGGTGGCGATTACAAACCCGACCAGATCGCCGGACATCAATGTGTGACCGCGGCGGGTGGCGAAGTCAAAGTGCTGGGTTTTGAGGATGGCGTATCGACCTCGCGCATTATTGACGCGATTCGTCAGCGGGAAGAGCATTGAAAAGCTTTAACCACTAAGGCGCAGAAGGCGCATAAGGAAAAATCTTGATTGATATAGAGCCGTGAGTTCCCTCTCCCCTCGCGGGAGAGGGCCAGGGAGAGGGGCAATTGGACAGTGCATCACCCTCTCCCCGGCCCTCGCCCATCAAGGGGGAGGGGGTTCATCTTTTCACGTTTGTAGCAGATTCCCTTCGGCGCCTTCTGCGCCTTAGTGGTTCAGGCTTTTGAAAGGGCAACAGCAATGATCATAGTCACAGGCGGGGCCGGCTTTATCGGCTCAAACATAATCAAAGCGCTGAATGCACGCGGGCGCACGGACATTCTTGCCGTCGATAATCTCAGCAGCGGCGTGAAATTCAAGAATCTCGCCGACTGCGAGATCGCCGATTACATGGACAAGGAAGATTTTATTGTCCAGGTCGCGGCCGGCGGTAAGTTCGGTGCCAAGGTCGAGGCGGTGTTCCATGAAGGCGCCTGTTCGTCCACGACCGAGTGGGACGGGCGCTATATGATGCGCAACAATTACGATTACTCCAAGACGCTACTTAATTATTGTCTCGACAAACAGGCCGCCTATATCTATGCCTCATCGGCATCCGTATATGGTGCCGGTCGCGTGTTCAAGGAAATCCGCGAACACGAGGAGCCGCTCAACGTTTACGGCTATTCGAAATTCCTGTTCGACCAATACGTGCGGCGCATTCTGCCTGCCGCCAAGAGCCAGATCGCCGGCTTCCGCTATTTCAATGTCTATGGTCCGCGCGAGCAGCATAAGGGCAGCATGGCGAGTGTTGCCTTTCATCTGAATACGCAGATTCTGGATACCGGCACCGTCAAGTTGTTCGAAGGCTGTGAGGGTTATGGTGACGGCGAGCAGCGCCGCGATTTCATCTATGTCGGCGATGCTGTGGATGTGAATCTCTGGTTCCTGGATCATCCCGACAAGTCGGGTATTTTCAATGTCGGTACTGGCCGCAGTCAGCCGTTCAATGACATCGCACGTGCTGTCATTGCCTGGCATGGTCGCGGCGAGCTGGAATATGTACCGTTCCCGGATCATCTGCGCGGGCGTTATCAGAGTTTCACCGAGGCGGATATCAGCGCCCTGCGCGCCGCGGGTTACGATAAGCCGTTCAAGACGGTCGAACAGGGTGTCGCGCTGTATATGGAACGGCTCAACGATTCGGACGAAGAAATCTGAGAAGAAAGTCATAACGCGAAGGGTGTGAGGCGCGCGAGTTAAATCTTGAGTTGTCGATACTTTGTGAATTCCCTCTCCCCTCGCGGGAGAGGGCCAGGGTGAGGGGCTATGTATTAAACCTTCGACTTGAGTTTCTTTCGCGTGCCTTTGCGCCCTTTGCGATTAAACTGCTGTTATCAACACGGACTACCGCGTGCGCAACCTCTACAGCATTCTTCTGTACCTTCTGACGCCACTTGTGCTGTTGCGCCTGGTCTGGCGTGGTCTGCGTGCCCCCGCCTATTGGCAGCGCTGGGGCGAACGCTTTGGGTACATCCCTGATGCTGAAGGTGCAGATCCTATCTGGGTGCATGCCGTGTCGGTCGGCGAGGTGCAGGCGGCGGTGCCGTTATTGCGCGCGTTAATTAAACGCTATCCCGATGTGCCCCTGCTGGTGACGACGACTACGCCGACGGGCTCCGAGCAAGTGCGCAATCTGTTTGAGGCGCGCGTGCAGCATGTGTATATGCCCTACGATCTGCCGGACGCCATGCGGCGCTTCCTGACGCGCGCGCGGCCGCGGTTGGCGTTGATTATGGAAACCGAGATCTGGCCGAACCTGTACCACGCCTGTGTCAAGCGTGGTGTGCCTGTGCTGCTGGTGAATGCGCGCTTGTCGGCACGTTCCGCTGCGGGTTACCGGCGTGTCCATCGCCTGACGGCATCCACCCTGAGTTGTCTGCACAGTATCGCCGCGCAGGGCCGCACGGATGCGGATCATCTTGTTGAATTGGGCGCGCCGCCGGAACGGGTCAAGGTCACCGGCAGTATCAAGTTTGACATGCAAATCCCCGCCAGCCTCACAGAGCGCGCAGCGGTGCTGCGGCGTGATTGGGGTATGCAGCGGCCCGTATGGATCGCCGCCAGTACACATGAAGGCGAAGACGAAATGATTTTGGATGCGCATCGTAGTATTCGCGCGCGGTTTCCTTCGGCATTGCTGATTCTGGTGCCAAGACATCCGGAACGTTTCGCGCGGGTGGCGGCATTGTGCCGCGAGCAGAACTGGAACACCGTATTGCGCAGCGAACAGGTGTCAACGCCGGCGGAAGCGGCCGTCTTTGTCGGCGACAGTATGGGTGAACTGCTGTTGTTTTTCGCGGCCACCGATGTCGCCTTCATCGGCGGCAGTCTGGTCCCGCATGGCGGGCATAATCCGCTGGAGGCCTCGGCGCAGCGTATACCGGTACTGTTCGGCCCGCATATGTTCAACTTCGCGTTGATCGCACAGTTGTTGCTGGAAGCGGGTGCCGCCCGCGAAGTCGGCGACAGCGGGCAGTTGGCCGATAGCGTGGTGCATTGGCTGGCCGATCCCGCGTTGCGCAATACCGCCGGCGAGCGTGGCGCCGCTGTTGTCGAAGCCAACAAGGGCGCCCGCGAGGCGGTGCTGGCCATGGTGGAAGAGGCGTTGAAAGGAAAGGCTTAAGCGGCTAAGGCTGCCGGTAAAACGCTTTTTTGAACGTGGGGGTCAGACCCTAGTTTTAGAAAAAAATATTTGAACCGCCAAGGCGCCAAGAACGCCAAGAAAATCTTGTTTAGAGTTTTCGTTGGACTAGGTGTTGCGTTTGAATATATCAGCAGAGGTTGTGCAGTATAAAACCAGCTAATAACAATAATCATTCTTGGCGTTCTTGGCGCCTTGGCGGTTCAAAATGTTTTTTGTCGGGGCTCTTCGCGTATTAGTGATTCAATACGTCAGCGGATCAGCGCAGTCAGTGCTTTGAACTGCGGATGACTCGCATCGCGCAGCCATTCGAACAGGACTGACTCCGTATTGCTTATGATCACGCCGGCCTGCCGCAGGCGCGCCATGGCGTTGGTGTGATTCGCGGCACTGCGTGAACACACGGCATCCTCGACGACGAACACCTCCAGTCCACGCGCATGCAATTCCAACGCGGTCTGCAAAACGCACACATGCGCTTCCATGCCGCAGAGTATCCATTGCGTGCGTTGCGGGTCTGCGCAGGCGGCGGCATCGAAGCCGGTGGCATCACAGCAGGAGAACGCGGTTTTCTCCAGGAGTTGCGCCTTCCCCTGCAAACGCTCTGCCAGTACCGGTTCGGTGTGGCCTAATCCGCGCGGGTATTGTTCGGTTTGCAGGATGGGAATGTCGAGCTGGCTTGCGGCTTCAATCAGAATTCCGCTGTTGCGCAGAACACGCGCGCGCGCCTCCGCGGGCATGGCCGCGGCCAGCCGGATCTGAACGTCGACAATCAGCAGAGCCGAGCTTTCGCGGCGGCACAGGGAGAACAGCGGGGTGGGGACGGATTCCATGGATGTCGATTCGCAGGTCGGGCTTACTCTGAACGCTACAAGAGCCGCATCGCGCCCTGACTCGGCCATGCGGTTGCGGAATAAATTGCCGGGTTACGCCCTGCGGGCCAACCTGGTCTGCTGTTCTGTCAGTTCGATGCCGCTGCGGATGTTTCCAGCCAATTGCCCATCGCTTCGAGATCGCCGGGCGCGAGCGTACCGGCGGCCTGTTTGAGGCGCAGGGTGTTGAGCAGATAGTCGTAGTGCGACCTATAGAGATTCAATTCCGCCAGTGTCAGCTCGCGCTGCGCGTCGAGCACGTCGACGATGGTGCGCGTGCCGACCTCGAAGCCGGTCTGCGCGGCCTCCAGCGCCGTGGTTCTGGAGGTGCGCGCCTGTTCAGCGGCGCGGATCTCGCTGATGCCGGTGACCACGCCGCGGTAGGAGTCGCGGGTCAGGCGCTCAATGCTACGCTGGGTGACATCGAGCAGTTCACGCGCCTCGTCGAAGCGGGAGCGGGCCTCGCGCGTTTTCGAATTCACGAAACCGCCCTGATACAGCGGCACGTTGAGCTGAAGCCCGACAGAACCGTCGTTACGCTCCAGTGCGCGGATGCCGCCGAAGTTGCTGTCGAGGTAGCTGTAGCTGGCGTTGGCGTCGAGCGTCGGATAGTGCCCGGCGCGCGCGATCTCGATCTGCTGGCGCGCGGCCTCTGAGCCGGCGCGGGCGGCGGCGAGGCTGGGGTTCTGTTTCAGCGCGGTGTCGACCCAGCTCTGCTGATCTTGCGGTTCGGGTGCGACCAGTTTGAAACCACTGTCGAGCACCGGATCGAGATTCTCGCGCTGCTCGCCGATGATCTCGCGCAGCTGCTCGCGGGTGGATTCGAGCAGGTCCTGGGCGCGGATTTCGACGGCGATTACCGAATCGTAGCTCGCCTGTGCCTCCTGCATGTCGGTGATTGCCGACAACCCGACTTCGAAACGCTGCTGCGCCTGCTCCAACTGGCGGCCGAAGGATTCCTTTTCCTTGACCGCTAGGCGCAAGGCATCCTGCGCGGCCAATACGGCGAAATAGCGCTCGGCGGTGCGCACCATGAGTTCCTGCTCGGCAGTGCCGTATTCGGCTTGGGCCTGGGTGACGTAGCTGTCTGCCTGTTCCAGTGCTATCCAACGGTCCCAGCGGAACAGGGGTTGCGTCAGGTTCAGACTGTAGGTCTGGTTGGTGGAGTAGACGGGGTCGGTAATACCCGGCGCCGGATTGCGCTCGTCATAACTGTTACGCGAGTAATCGCCGCCCACGCCGACAACCGGCAACACGCCGGAGAGGCTTTGCGGCTTCACTTCCAGCGCGGCATCACGCGCGGCGGCTGCAGCGCGCAGTGTCGGGTCGCGCTCCTGCGCGAGCTGGTAGATCTGATACAGGGAGTCGGCATGGGCAAAATTGACCATGCTGTTCATGGCGAGTGCCGCCACGAGGAAAGGTATCCGGGCTATCTTCATGAAAGTTTCCGTCCGTAGGTCAATCTGACGAGACTGTGACAACAGCGTGCCTGAAAAATTCAAGGCCTAGTTTACATCAGTGAGAAGCGATATGGGGGTAGCCAGGTTGATGCTGTGTCACAGCACGTTTCACAGCTCACGGGCCCTAATAAGTAGGCATATCCGAATCAACCTCGCGCGCCCAGGCGGCAACGCCGCCGGTCAGGTTGAGCACGTTAGTGAAGCCGAGTTCATTTTCCAGGAAACGTGCCACGGAGAAACTGCGTATGCCATGGTGGCAGATCACGACGGTTTCGCGGTCGGGGTCGAGCACATGGGCCTCGCCGCGTACATTGCCCATGGGCATGAGCAGCGAACCTTCGATACGGCAGCGCTCGTATTCCCAGACTTCGCGCACATCCAGCAGCAAGGGCGGATGTGCGGCCTTGGTCAGGTAATGATTGAGTTCGCTCGCGGAAATCTGGCGCATGTTCAGAACCGGAAGGCAGCGGGTCCGGGCGCGTTCACCAACGGTGGGATCGAGGTGTCGAACAGGCTTTCTCGCGCCCATTGATCAGGCCCGACACGGGTGATCAGCAACGCCTCCATGATCGGCGGAGTGCCGACGATGACCAATAACCGGCCGTTGAGGGTCAGGCTGCGGTGAAAACCTTCGTGCAGTACGGGTAGTGAGCCGGTGACGACGATGGCGTCGAACTGTGCCTCGGCATCCCAGCCGTTCGCGGCATCCTGGGTTTGCAGCGTTACATTGTTGATGCCTTGCGCGGCGAGTTTGCGCTCGGCGCTGGTTGTGAAGTCCGGGTAGATATCCAGGCTCAGCACCTGTCCGGAGAGGCGTGCCAGACAGGCCGTGAGATAACCGCTGCCGGTGCCGATCTCCAGCACATTGTCAGTAGGGCGCAGATTCAGCGACTGCAGCAACCGGCCTTCCAGTTTGGGCGGCAGCATATACTGGTGATGTTCGAGCGGAATGCTGATATCGGAGAACGCCAGCGTGGTCTGGTATTTCTCCGGGACGAAGGCCTCGCGCGGGGTGCTGGCGATGACATCCAGTACGCGTTGATCCAGCACATCCCACGGACGTATCTGCTGTTCGATCATATTGAAACGTGCCTGGGTGAAATCGATTGCTGCGGCTGTGCCCGTCATCGCTACTTCCTCCGCCGTCAGCACTGGGTTCGGCCAAACGGCTCATCTTATTTGGGTTATGTCCGGGCCCCGGGCAGGGCGTATGGCAATTACGGTTAGAGTACGGAGTTTGTCAGGCCTGGGCAAGCCCGGGTCAACGGGTGCGAGTGGGATGAATCCCTCAGCCGATCAAAGGCTTCTGTAAAGTGCGGCCGGTGTTTCGGCTTGCAAAGGCAGGGGCCTTCCTTTACCTTTGCCGCATCGGCTAGGGGTGCCCCACCAAATATTAAGCGGTCAAGTCGATCAAGCGAGCGGATGCAACGTAGCAGACGCCGCTTCAGCGACTTGACCCGGGGCTGAGAGTTACACCCTTCGAACCTGATCTTGGGTAATTCCAGCGCAGGGAAGCCTGTCCAGCCACCAGCCTTCCCCGCCTATTTTCTTTACCGTCCCGCATCCGGGGCAGGGGGCAGGACCATGAGTGCGATACCTGAAGAGTTCATCCGCAAGACCGCGCAGCTGTCCGAAGAGGTCACGCGCCCCTTCAGCAATTCCAAGAAGATTTATGTGCAGGGCTCGCGTCCGGACATCCGCGTCGGCATGCGCGAGGTCGAGCAGTCGGCAACCCATACCAATGACACGCCGGAATACAATCCGCCCATAACCATTTATGACACCTCCGGCCCGTACACCGATCCGACCGCGCACATCGATCTGCTGAAAGGTCTGGATGCCCTGCGTCAGAACTGGATTCTGGAGCGCAACGACACCGAGCAGCTCGCCGGCCCCACCTCCGAATTCGGTATCGCCCGGCACAACGATCCCAAGCTTGCGCATCTGCGCTTTGAGCATCTGCGCAAGCCGCGCCGTGCGAAAGCAGGCATGAACGTCAGCCAGATGCATTACGCGCGCAAGGGCATCATCACGCCCGAAATGGAATACGTCGCCATCCGCGAGACCCTGCGTCTGAACGAGCTGCGCAAAGACCCGCGCTATACCAAGCTGCTGCGTCAGCATCCCGGTCAGAATTTCGGTGCGAGCATTCCGAATGAAATCACCGCCGAATTCGTGCGTGACGAAATCGCTCGCGGCCGCGCGATCATCCCCGCCAATATCAATCACCCGGAACTGGAGCCGATGATCATCGGCCGCAACTTCCTGGTGAAGATCAACACCAATATCGGCAACTCAGCCGTGTCTTCTTCCATAGAAGAAGAGGTCGAGAAGATGGTCTGGTCGGCGCGTTGGGGAGGCGACA
Source organism: Gammaproteobacteria bacterium (assembly GCA_018819175.1). Taxonomy (GTDB): domain Bacteria; phylum Pseudomonadota; class Gammaproteobacteria; order Thiohalobacterales; family Thiohalobacteraceae; genus JAHJQQ01. Next base: position 128,407 of record JAHJQQ010000023.1, on the reverse strand, counting down.
CCCTGATGGATCTGTCCACCGGCAAGAATATTCACGAGACGCGCGAATGGATTCTGCGCAATGCACCTATGCCCATAGGTACCGTGCCGATCTATCAGGCGCTGGAAAAGGTCGATGGCAAAGCCGAGGATCTCACCTGGGAAATGTTCCGCGATACGCTGATCGAACAGGCTGAACAGGGCGTGGATTACTTCACCATTCATGCCGGCGTGCGTCTGCAATACGTGCCGCTGACCGCCAATCGTCTGACCGGTATCGTCTCGCGCGGCGGTTCGATCATGGCCAAATGGTGCCTCGCGCATCATCAGGAAAATTTCCTGTACACGCATTTTGAAGAGATCTGCGACATCATGAAGGCCTATGACGTGAGCTTCTCGCTCGGCGACGGCCTGCGTCCGGGGTGTCTGGCCGATGCCAACGATGCCGCGCAGTTCGGTGAACTGGAAACCTTGGGCGAGCTGACGAAGATTGCCTGGAAGCACGATGTGCAGGTGATGATCGAAGGCCCCGGTCACGTGCCTATGCAGCTCATCAAAGAGAACATGGACAAGGAACTCACGGATTGTTTCGAGGCGCCGTTCTACACGCTCGGTCCCTTGGTCACCGACATCGCGCCCGGCTACGATCACATCACCTCCGGCATCGGCGCGGCCCAAATCGGCTGGTACGGCACGGCCATGCTCTGCTATGTCACGCCGAAAGAGCACTTAGGGTTGCCCAACAAGCAGGACGTGCGCGACGGCATCATCACCTACAAGATCTCGGCGCATGCCGCCGATCTCGCCAAAGGACATCCCGGTGCGCAGGTTCGCGATAACGCGCTCAGCAAGGCGCGTTTCGAATTCCGCTGGGAAGATCAGTTCAATCTAGGTCTTGATCCAGAAAAGGCGCGCGGCATGCACGACGAAACCATGCCCAAGGACGCCCACAAGGTCGCGCATTTCTGTTCCATGTGCGGCCCGAACTTCTGTTCCATGAAAATCACCCAGGACGTGCGCGACTACGCAGCTCAACAAGGTCTCACCGAAGAAGCCGCGCTGCAGAAGGGTATGCAGGAAAAGGCGGTGGAATTCGTGAGGCAGGGTGCGGAGATTTATAAGAACGCATAGGTATTGCCGCGATGTCTTGTCGATTCAGTTGACCGTTGAAATTGCGAGTGAGCCGCACAAGGTGAGTAGCTGCGCCAAGAATAATCAATGAAGGGGCCGCCCCGGTTGGTTCTGGCATGCTAAGACGCGGTAATGTTCATGATGATCGATCAAGGCCGATGACTTTGGTCGTTGGCCTTTGCCGGTTGTTGTATCCGTTATTATTGCTGTGGGCGGTAGGCGCCGTCTCCGCGTCGCCCGCGTCTGTCGATGAGACGGCGGAACTGGAAACCATCACAGTCGGTATTGTCCCTCAGCAAACAGCCAGCCAGCTCGCGCGAATCTGGACACCCATCCTGCAGTATCTTGGCAGCCAGTCGGGCTATAACCTGCGTTTCAAAACCGCCAAGGATATTCCCACCTTCGAGCAGCGTCTGGCTGCGGGAGAATACGATCTGGCTTACATGAACCCGTATCACTATACGGTGTTCCATGCGGTTGTAGGTTATCGGGCGTTGGTTGTTGAAAAAGACCGTTGGCTACGGGGTGTCGTTGTAGTTCGCAAAGACAGTCACTATAAAACCATCACAGAACTGCGCGGTGCACGGATTGCCTTTCCCGCGCCGGCGGCATTTGCCGCCAGTGTGCTGACGAGTCGGTTTCTGGAGCAAAACGGTGTGCAACATGTCCCCATCTATGTGGACTCACATGATTCTGTCTATCTGTCTGTAGCCAAAGGTTTGTATCCTGCCGGCGGGGGTATTATCCGTACCTTTGATAATATCGATGCCGGCGTGCGCGCCAGATTGCGCGTGTTATGGGAGACACCGGGCGTGATGTCGCACCCCATCGCTGTTCATCCGCGCATGTCTTCGGACATCAGTGCGCGCCTGAAACGGGCTTTCCTGTCGATGGCTGAGACCGAGAAGGGTAAGGCTCTGTTGGCAGCGGCTGGTTTCGAGGGGTTTTCTGCGGTAGATGACGCCGATTACGATCAAGTGCGGCGGTTGGATATCCATCTGCTTGACCACTTTCTGGAGAAATGATCAGTGTCATTCCGGCTGAGGACCATACTGGGCATTGCGCTGATCGAGTCTATCCTGCTCTTTATTCTCATTGTCAGCAGCATGGATTATTTGCGCAGTTCCAATCAGGAGGCGCTGTATAGGCGTGCGCAGACGACGGCCGAGTTGTTGGCTGCAACTGCCCAGGAAGCCGTGTTGTCAACGGACCTCGCCTCGCTACAGAGTTTTATGGAGGAGGTGCTGGTCGATCCCGACATACTCTATGCGCGTGTCTATGGCGTGGATGGTTTGTTGGCTCAGGGTGGGGATGCGGCGAGTTACAATCATGAAGTCAATGCCGAGCGGAGCAGTGCCGATCTCGATGTCGGGGTGTTCGATGTTTCCGCCGACATTAAGGTTGCTGATGTTGTCTACGGCCGGGTGGAAATCGGTCTTGCTGTTGATGGTATCCAAAGAGTGATGGTGGAAGCACGCCGCCACGCCTTCGCCATCGCCGGTGCCGAGTTGGTCCTGGTGGCCTTGTTTTCCTTTTTGTTGGGGACCTACCTGACACGAGAGTTGAAGGCCTTGCGCACAGCCACTGTGCGAGTTGCCGATGGTGATCTGGATTACCGTATCAATATTCACGGACGCGATGAGCTGGCCCAGACCGCCAAGGCATTTAATGCCATGGCGCAAAAATTACATGTGGCCTTCGTGGAACGAGATACCGCGCAATACGAAATCAATAAGCTCAACGAAGAACTGGAGATCCGTGTGCAGCAGCGCACGGAACAGTTAACCGAGCTCAATCAGCAGCTCGAACATCAGGCATTGCATGATGGTCTTACCCATATTCCGAATCGAACCTTATTCAACGACCGGTTGGCACAACAGTTGGCCCTAGGTCAGCGGAGTCGTGCGCCGTTTGCCCTGGCGATACTCGATCTGGATCATTTCAAAGAGATCAATGATGTCAAAGGACATCAGATCGGTGATCTGGTCCTGCAGGAAGTTGCGCATCGGCTCATCAGCTCGCTGCGCAGATTCGATACTGTGGCGCGTATGGGTGGCGACGAATTCGCCATCCTGTTGCACGAAGTTGGAGACGAGGCGCATGCGCGCAGTTTCGCCGAGCATATTGCCAAAGTACTTGCGCCACCGATTCAGCTTGATGGCGAATGGTTGGAGATCGGCAGCAGTCTGGGTCTTGCGGTGTTCCCCAACCATGGTGACGATGCCGAGACTCTGATGCGCCATGCCGATATCGCTATGTACCATGCCAAATGCACGCATGTCAGTTATTGTCTGTATCGCAGTGAACTGGAGCAGGTCGGTAAGGACGTGCATACACTGCGCGGTGAATTGCGCAGCGCCATCGAGAATGGTCAGATGCTGTTGCATTTTCAGCCTAAAGTTGATTTTGGAAGCGGTGTGGTGAATGGTGTGGAGGCGCTGGCGCGTTGGCGGCATCCGCAGCGCGGGTTGCTGTATCCGGATAACTTTATACCCTTGGCCGAGCAGTCGGGTCTGATTCAGCCGCTGGGTATCATGGTGATGCAGCAGGCGCTGCAGCAATGTGTCCTCTGGCGGAAGGCGGGACTTGAGCTTGTCATGGCCGTGAACATATCGGCGTTGGATCTGATGGATGAGTATTTCCCGCAGCATGTTGAGCGTCTGCTTGAAGAAGCCGGGGCGAAACCCGACTGGTTGGAGCTGGAGATAACCGAGACTGCCGTGATGACAAATCCGGTGCTGGCCGTGCAGGCGGTCCGCACGCTGAATGCGATGGGTGTGCGTCTGGCTATTGATGATTTTGGCATCGGTTACTCTTCTATGGCCTATCTGAAAAAGTTGCTGGCTGCAAAGCTGAAAATAGATCAATCATTCGTCGTGGATATGGTTAAGAATGACGATGATGCCGTTATCGTGCGTTCGGCGATCGAGCTTGGGCATAATCTCGGTTTGAGCGTCATCGCCGAAGGTGTCGAAGATCATGCGACCTGGATGTTGCTGAAGGAGTTGGGCTGCGATTCCGCGCAAGGTTATTATATTGCTCAACCCATGCTCGCGGCGGAATTGGAGGTCTGGTTAGAGCAGTCGACATGGCGACCGGCCAGGCGGTTGGTTACCGCAGCGTCGAGTGACGTGAAGGGACGGTTGTAGACCCAGGTTGTTTTTCAGGGTCTACGACGATTCGTGTGGGTGAATAGGCGCCCGGAAGGGATCGCACACCCTGTTCAGTCGTGGGAAGACGATCATGTAAGCCCGGATGAAGCGAAGCGTAATCCGGGAACTACGCCTGGGGAGGCGGCGCACGCTATCGTGATCGCCCCGGTCACAGCGGTGCATCCCCGGATTCCGCTACGCTTCATCCGGGCTACGATAGCGATGGCCGGTCCCGGTGCCTGCTGTCCAGTCTTGTGAGACTTCGTCGTGCCCGCCGTGGAGATACTCCGAACGTTGCCTGCTTACCCACACGAATCCGCGTTGAGCCGTTTTTCAATCAAGATAGAAAATAATCTGTGCGGGTCTTCGGTTCGGTATTGTTGTGCTTGCGCGCGAAATCTTCGCGCGAAACCCGGCGCAGATGATGTCCCTCAGTCGCGCAGCGGCTTAGCCCCCCATGCGCTGCGACCACAGGGCGGCAGTGGTGGAGATCACGTCCAGCACGACCGCCGGATAGATACCTACCACGAGAACGATCACCACGAACAGCAGGGCGATGGCCCGCTCGCGTGGCCGTAAATCGTCGACTTCGTGGAACGCGGGGTTGTGTATCGGACCGAAGAAGCTGCGCCGGTAAACACTCAGGAGGCAAGCCGCACCCACTACTACGCCGAACAGGGCGGCAATGCCCGATCCGGTATGGGTCTCGAGCGTCGTCAGCAGGATCAGAAATTCCGCCGGAAACCCGGAGGTACCCGGGATACCCAGTGAAGCGAGTCCAAGCAGCAAGAAACTCGTCGCCAACCAAGGCAGGGTTTTGGCCGCGCCGCCCAGAGACAGCAGGGCGGTGGTACCAACGCGTTGCCGCAAGGCGGCCGTGATCAGGAACAAACCGCCCGCGACCAAGGGAAAGTTGACCAATTCGAGCACCGCGCCCTGCACGCCGGCGGTTTGAAAAGTCGCTAAACCAAGCAGCACCAGCCCCACATGGCTGATACCGAGATAAGCGAGCGTCGTCCGCAAATTTCCCTGCACCAGCGCGATCAGCGATCCATAAACGACAGCGACCGAACCTAGACCGAGCAACAACCACTGGAAATCCACAGCCACATCCGGCGCCAGCGGCAGCGCGAAGCGTATCAATCCATACACACCGAGTTTGAGGCCCGCAAGCAAAGCGGTTATCGCCGCGGGGCCATCGGCGGCCACGAGTGGGAACCAGGTATGCAGCGGCAGGATGGGCGCTTTCACCCCGAAACCCACCAGCAACAGCAGGAACACGCTCAGCTGCAACGATTCCGGCAATGGCGTCGCCAGCAGCACGCGCAGATCGAACGGCGACGCCAGTGAAGACAAACCAAGAGAGGACACATACTGTGCCAACAATAGAAAACCGAACAGGATGGGCAGCCCGCCGGCAATCATGATGAGCATGTATTTCTTTGCCACCAGACGGCGCCTCTCACCATTGCCCCATAAGCTGACCAGAAAATAGATCGGTATGATGGATATTTCCCAGAACAGGAAAAACATCACCGTATCCAATGCGCAGAACACGCCCAATGTGGCGCCGCACTCAACCAGCAACAGTGAGTAATAGATGCGCGGGAAGCGGGTGATGTTGCGGTACGACATGACGACGGCACCCAGGGAGAGTAATGCCGTAACGGGCAGGAACAGCACCGATATCCCATCGACGCCGACAAGATAATTGATATTCAAGCCTGGCAGCCAAGCGGCTTCTTCGATCAACTGAAACCCGGCCATCTCGGCGTCGAATGAACTCAGAATCAGGATCGCCACGACAAAGGCGCTGATGCAGGTCACTGCAGCCACAAAAGCCGCCGGAACCCGACGCGGCAGCCACCAGATCAGGGCGACGCCCAGCGGCATGGTCAATAGCAGAATCGATATCAAAGGCATATTGGGAACCCTTCAACCAGCGCCGGCCGATCGGTCTAGCAGATGTGTCGGTGCCTCGATCAACTCGAGCCAGGGATCCATATAGAACCCCGCTGCGAGCAGCACCAGAATCAGTATGACGGCGATGAACAGTTCCATGCCGGTGGCACTTTCGACTTGTTCGCGCCGAGCGGCGGGAGCGGGACCGAGAAACGCCCGTTGAAAGGACCACAGCAACATGCCCGCAGCCGTCACGTTACCGAGTGCGACCGCCATCGTCGCCAGCGCGCCGAAGTGATGCATCGAACCCTCGAATACCAGATGAGCGGCAGCAAATCCGGGTGTGCCGGGCATGCACATAATGGCCAGACCACCGATGAAGAACGCCGTGGCCAGGACAGGCAGGCGATCGAATAAACCGCCAAGACGACTGAGATTGGTCGATCCGATGCGCCGGTAGACCAGGCCCAGCATGAAAAGCATCGTGAGGATCGCCAGCCCGAAGGTCACCGATAACAGTAAACTTCCCTGGAGCGCGGCTGCATCGAGCGTGAAAACGCCGAGCACCAGCAGGCCGGTATGGCTGACGACCGCAAACGACATCAGATGGCGCAGATTCGTCTGTCGAGCCGCCAAGATCGCCGAATAGAACACGCCCGCAACCGCTGCGATCATGACCACATCACCGGCCTGATGAACGGCCGACGGCACCATGGGCACAACGAACCGCACCAGACCGTAGATGCTGATCTTGACGCCGAGCAGAAAGGCCGGCGCCATGGCGATATTCCCGTAGCGCGCCACCATTGGCAGCCAGCCATGGAAGGGAAACATCGGCGCCCGGATCGCGATGCCGAGAAACAGCAGCAGGAAGATCATAGTGGCCAGTGGTGAGCCACCCAATCCGGTACTCAGGTCCGCCAGGTCGTAACTCAAAGGCTTGCCAGTCATATCCATGTTACCGTAACCGGCGAGGAGCGTACCGAGCAGCAGCAGCAACAGACCGCTGAACTGGAACTGGTAAAACGGCCGCAAGGCGCGATCACGGTTGGGTGATGTCGACCAGTACCACAGCATGTATCCAACCAGCGCCAGGTCGACGCCCCAAGCCAGTACGAACCAGAGCAGATTGACCGTCGTCAGCGCCGACATAAGCACGGCTTCGAGAGCGAGTACCACCGCGAGCAGGCGGCCGATGTCTGTCAATCCGCGCACCAGGCTATAAAGACAGACCAGGAATACCAGCAGCGATCCGGCGAGCACGAACAGCGTTGTGATGCCGTCGGCGCCGGTGTGGTAATCGAGCGGACCCGGCAGATCCAGCCGTTCCGCGAACTGCAGCGCGGCGGTTCCGCTATCGAGCGACATATACAGGATTACAGCGATTACCAATTCGGCGGCGGCGAAGATCCGGGCGATTCCCAATACGTATTTGCGGTCACTCAGCCACCAAGTGACGGCGGCGCCCATCAGCGGCAACAACTGCAAGACCGCCAGCAGCGGGATATCGGTTTGTGTATGCCAGGCGATTTCCTGCATCGATTCCCGTCCTCACATACCGGCTATAAAAATAATGAGGATGAGCAGGATGAGATACCGTGGCTGCTCCAGCATGGATTCCAGCACCGCCAGATACTCACTGAGCGCGCGTAGGGTCCGTCGCGTCGGCCCGCCTTCGGTACCCATCAACAGATGCTGCTCGAGACGATACAGATTCGCCGCACACCACTCGAGCAAGGCCCCTGCGACCCCTCGGCCGCGCACCAGTCTGTTCTGTCTGTGCGGGCTGAATTCGCTATCGCCCGGCGCCCCCAGCATGCGACTGACAATGCGCTCATCAAATAGCCGCATATCACGACCGAGGTCCTGCATCGGCAGGGTCAGCAGCGCATCGCCGAACCGCTCCAGCCAAAAGCGTTCGAGAATTGCGGTGTACCAGCGCTGACTGCGGCCGAGCCAGGGCGGCACTTCCACGGAAGCACCCTTGACCGCATGCATATAGGAGGGCGCGGAAAGAAACTGCCAGGCACGGAACGTTGCATGTAGACACATGTGCCAGGCGGCCACATCAAAGGCACCGAAACCGATGGTGACAAACATGATCCCGATCTGGGTCAATGTGCCGAACAACAGCGCGCTTTTCACGTCGCTCTGCACCAAACCCCCGAACCACCCATACAGCGCGGTCACCAGACCGGCCACGGCAATCAGCACTAACAGCAGCGGTGCCTGCACCAATACCGGTTCCAGACGCAGGATGAGGTAGACACCCGCGTGGACCATCAATGAGCCGTAGAAAATCGCGCTCGATGGCGTCGGACCCTCCAGCGCGCGGGTAATCCAGGGCGTGAACGGTACCTGTGCGGATTTGGCAAGCGCCGCCACCACGAATCCCAACGCCACCAGTGACACGGACACTGTGCCGGTACTGATTGCTGCTGCGCCTAATCCGGACCAGGCAAAGCTGTCAAAGTAGTGAAGCGTCAGGGCAATGGCCAAGATAAATCCTGCATCGCCGATGCGGTTCGTCACAAAGGCGCGTACCGCACTGCCCGTGGCCACCGTGCGCTCAAAGGCATAGCCTATGAGCAGATACGATGACACGCCAACGATCTCCCAGCCGACGAAACTCAGCACGATATTGCCGGAGAGTACGAGCATCAGCATCCCGGTCAGGAACAGCCCGTTAATGATGAAAAAACGGTGGAAGCCCCGCTCGCGATGCAGATAATTCGCTGAAAACTTCAGCGCGATGTAACCGATCACGGCTATCAGCGTTGCGAACGGCAGACTCAAGGCGTCGATCATGAAGCTCACCGGAATCTGGATGCCACCCGCCGCGAACCAGGTGCCCAATACGATTTCACCCGGCGCGCCATACAACAGCGCGCGGGCATCCATGGCTAACAGCACGGCAAGACTGCCGAGCATGGCATAGGAAAGTAACCGGACCGTTCGGGCCTCGGCGGCGTCACCGCCGGGGGCGCCGAAAATATGCCATGCCGCCACCAGCGCGGTGGCCAGCAGAGGCAGCAGCGGCGCAAGCGCAATCAACTCAAACGGCATGCTGGTCTCCCAGGGATGGCGGCAGGCCGCGTTCGAGCAATGCCGGGAGCAAATGATCCATCTGCCCGCGGTACCATTCCTCGGACGAGACGGCCCTGGCCACGGCGCCGGCATCACCTTCCCAACGCAGCCAACCGCTGCGGGGCGAGAACAGGTGAATCGCTGCAGCGGCGGGATCCTTGACCGCCAGGCGCACCCATCCGTTACCGATCAGTTCGCGCAGAACCGGTTGCCGTTCATAGATGGCGTCGACGACATCGGTACGCGCCTCGATCACGATCAACAGGCGCATGGGTTCGTGGATTTCGATCATCTGCGAGGGCAGGCCCGTGCGCAGGTCCGAGGCGCCGCCCTCCATCACGCCGAGAAACCCCGTGATGTTGTGCATCACTTTGGTACCGCAACCCAAGCGTTCGTTGTTGACCGTGGAAAAATAGTATTCCAGGTTGATGCCGGCGCTGACCGGGCCGGCGGCGTTCAAAATCGTTTCGAGAATGTTGCCTTCCGGATCCTGCGTCGCGTCGTAGGAAATGAGAAAGGCGCGGCGGTCAAAGAAGGCGCCGCGACTCATGCTGCGGCGACCGATGAATGCGCAGGCATTCGCGACATGGCCAAGCTCCGGCCGCGTCTGCGACAGGTCGTGACTCCGCCCGGTCACGTGCCGTTCCGCGCGGGCGGGCGTGGCTCGGTTCGGTGCCGAGGCGAAGCGGCGACACCGCTCCAGCGCATGTGCGCGACAGGCCTTGCGCAACACCGATTCGAGCTCCCGCAGCGGTGCTTCCAGCGCCGCAGGCAACATGTCGAGGTCATACCAGACGACACTGTCATCACAGGTGTTGTGTTCACCGCCGAGGAACCAGCTGTCGACCGGCACGACAATGCCCCGTTCGGCGAGACGCTGCCGCACGTGGGTTCGGTTGGCCATGGCGGCGAAGGCACGCGCATTCGGGCCGCCGTGACGGCCGGAGCAGGCACCGCAGTCATAGGCGGCGGCATGCGGGTTGTTGATGCTGGTCGAGCCGTGGCCGAACAGGATCACCAGTGGCGAGAAGTCCCGGGTCAGACCGATGGCACGGAGCAGCCCGGCCACAAGATCGACCTGTTCCGCATCGCTATACCCGAGTCGCGGTTTGTCCACCGTCGGCGGCGGCGCATCGGCATCCGCCGTCAGGGTGATCCGCGTCGGCACGCGGAGATCGAACCGGTTCCGCAGGCGCTGTATCAGCGATCCCGTCAGGCGCGGCGCGAGCACGCGGCCGGCGAGTGCCGGCAGGGCCATGAATGCACCCAGTGCCACGGCGGCGGCACCGGACAGTGCGCCGCGATGGCTGGTGCGAAGCAGCCAATTATTGACACGAAACCGCACGCGGCGGCGCCGGGTATGGGCGGCATGCAATTCGGTGGCGGTGGCCGCCGGCAGTTCATCTATATCGTGTGTGGGAACGACCACCACGGGACACAGGGCGCTGGGACGCGCGTCATCCAGCCCGCGCCAATTGACGGCGACACCGAAGAAACCCGCTGCGCCGAAAGTCTGCACCTCCGGCGCCAGTTCCTCAAGGTGCCGGCGCGTTCCCTCCTCGCGATCGTCCATGCAGAAGATCAATTGCGCGGACGCCCGACCCGCCGGCGTCGGCCACTCTCCGCGGCCATGGTTGGCGATGAGCGTAGCGAATACCTGTTCTCGATAATGTCTCTCATAGGCCAGTAAGCGCAGGTATCCGGCCGTGTCTTCGTCCAGTCGCGCGATATCAGTCTGCAGCGCGGCGACACCGTTCTCACCCAGTGCACGGATGTCGGCACCGGCCAACCCCAGGTATTGCGCCAAAACGAATATCGGCCATGCGTGTTCACCGGCGTCGCTGGGTAGCGGCGCGACATCGAGTACTCGGAGCGCGAGATCGTGCCACTCCAGGTCGTTACCTTCGCCACGCTGATCCCGCGCCTGCCCTACCAGCCGCTCGGCCTGGCCCACCAGGGATTCCTTGAAGGCGCCTCCATACAAGGCATTGCGGACAATGAGCTCAGCGGAATGCCGGCTGAAATACCATTTCAAAATCGGCAGGCTCGCTTCCAACTGCCAATGTCTGCGACAAACCCGCTGGGCATGGATGCGTTCCAGCGCCAGCCGAACCGCGAGGTAATCCATGAGTTCGACGGGAACATCATCCAGGCCGGCATAACCGGGGTGCTGCTCGCGCCATTGGAACATGCCGGCCCATCCGGGCAGTTCGAGCGCCAGGCGCCGCAAATAGGCGAGCCAGCGCTCCGGCGCCAGGCCGAGCAACTCCAGTTCCCGACTTACCGCCTGCCGGGCCGTATCCGGTAGGCGTTCCAGTTGCTGGTGCCATTCGGGAAAATCACCAAGGATCCAGCTTTGCTCCTGCAGGGCGCTTTCACACCAGGCGCGATAGAAGCCGTGGCTGCGGCCCGGGTTATGCCACGCCGCAAGACCTTCATCGAGATGACTGGCGGCATGCCGCACCATGTGCTCGCGGACCGCCTCCAGCAGGTCTTCCCCGGTGAGCGCCAATAGCAGATCGCGCAGCGTCCAATCAATCCCGACACGCGCCAGCAGTGAAGACAGTAACTGCGCACCTTCTTTCTTGAGGCGGCGCGCGCTCCACAGGGATTCTATTTCCTCGTTATCCAGCTCTATGGCAGGGGGTGTCGCGGCTGCGGCTGCTGTTTCAGCGCGCGTCGCGACCGACGCGGCCACCACGGTGGTGCAGGACAACCACAGGTCGCGGACAGCTGCGGCCTCGCTGGACAATCCATTGGCGGCGGCGCGCTCCAAGAGTCGCGAACGCGTCTCCGACGGCACGCCCGCCTGCAGTCGCTCCATGCAACGATATTCCTTAATGCGCCACTGCAAGGCAGCCGGAGCGGGTGCGCTTGGCGGAGTCAGCACGGCGGCATGATAGACATCCGCGTGAGACAAGTTCATGCCGCTGTCGGCGGCAACCGGCGATTCGGCCTCTGTGCCGAAGTATTCCGCGATGGCCGCACGCACATCCGCGTCGGTGACGCGCCCGCGGCGGTAGGCCGATGTGAACAAGGCCGCCGGCAGGTGTGCACGCAGGCCAAGCATTTTCTGCACGGCTTGAACGGCATCGGGAAAATCCAGGCCTTGAAAACCGTGCAGCGTGTTGTGATGCACGAAATCACGTATCGAAGCCTGTCCCGGAAGGACGTGCTCCATCTCATGTGCCACGCCATCGAGGACTGGCATATAACGCGAACCCGAATTCATGGACGGCACCTGCTCATGGCACGAACAACCCGGCGATGTTCTCCACACTGGCCTGCATCAGCGTCAGTGCCGGAGCCGGCCAGATGCCGAGCACCAGGATGCCCGTTCCCAGGATGGAGACGGCGATAGCCTCTGTCCGCGACAGGTCGGTGAGCTGTTGCGGCGGGCGCCCCGACGTACCGACCAGCAAATGGCCGATCGTGCGCAAGGCATAGGACGAACTGATCAGGATGCCGATGCCGAACAATGCGACCCAGGCGCCGAAGCTGGCGAGGCCGGCATAGAAGGTATGCAACTCCGCAACGAAACCGACGGAGCCGGGCAGCCCGATGGCCGCGATGAAGGCGAATGAGGCAACGAAGGCCAGACGTGGCGCGTTGACGGTCAGCACGCCGATATCGTTGAGGTCGCGGGTGTGTACCCGGTCATAGAGCAAGCCGGCGAACAGGAACAGCATGCCGGCCACCAGACCGTGCGCCACCATCTGCATCACCGCGCCGGTCATACCGGCGGTGGATAGCGTCGCCAGGGCAAACAGCACCACACCCATGTGGCTGACCGAGGAATAAGCGATCATGGCCTTGATGTCGCTCTGGCGCCAGGCCAGCACCGCGCCATACAGGATGCTGACGATGGCCGCCGCCGCCAACCACTGGGACAGCAGCTGCACGGCATCCGGCAGCAGGCCGGCGGCACGGATCATTCCATAAGAACCCATCTTCAGCAGGATGCCGGACAGCAGGATGGAGACAGGTATCGGTGCCTCGACATGCGCCAGCGGCAGCCAGCCATGCATGGGTACCACCGGCATTTTCACCCCGAAGCCAATGAACAGGCCTGCGAACAGGATGGTCTGGGTCGCGACCGGCAAGCTATGCGCGGCCAGTTCCAACTCCTGCATGCCGAAATTCTGCCCCGCGGACATGTCATACAGGGCCAGCAGGGTGATCAGCATGAACACCGAACCCCCCATGGTGTAAATCACGAAATTCAGCGCGGCGCGCTGACGCTGTTCCCCGCCCCAGTAATTGATCAGGAACAGCAACGGAATCAGGGTGAGTTCCCAGAACACGTAGAAGAGCGACCAGTCCCGGGCGGTGAAAACGCCCAGCAAGGGCGCTTGCAGCAACAGCATGAGCAGGTAGTAGGCCTTGATACGCTCTCGGATCGTGTGCGAGGCGATGATCGCGACCAGGCATAACACCGTGGACAAGAGCACCAACGGCAACGATATACCGTCCACGCCCAGGGCGAAGCTGCCGCCAAGGCGTGGATTCCAGACATGGGATTGGAAGTATTGAATGTCGGAACGCGCGGGATCGAAGCCGGCGGTCAAGAAGACGGCGAGCACTACCGTCGCCAGGGTGGTGGCGATCGCCACCCAGCGGATCAGTTGCCCGGCGCGCCCTGGCAGTAACAATACCAACAGGGCACCCGCCAGCGGCAAGGCAAGCAGAATGCGTAACATGCGAGAGTAGTACAACCCGAGTAGGACGGGAGGTGGATCGGCTTACACGAACCTTCCCAGATACAAAGAGCGGGATTGTAGCAGCTTGTCACCGCCCACGGGGAACTTCCAGGACCCCGGGCCAAGAGAATTTGCGGTCCTGGATATGCCAAGCTGGTTCGATTGGTCGGCTAACCGGACGGTTGGGATTGCTCAACCCCGGGACGACACCTTTACCATGACTCCTTACACTCGAGACAACGGTACTCACCAGGGCAACTCACTGCCCGGTCAGCCCGTCGATGATCGCGTTCAAGGTCGCACTTGGGCGCATTACCTGTGTCGCCTTCACTTTGTCCGGTAGGTAATAGCCGCCCAGATCCACCTTCTTGCCCTGTACACCGTTGAGTTCGGCAACGATCTTCGCTTCGTTGGCGGAGAGCGCCTTGGCGACGGGGCTGAAGCGTTTTTTCAGTTCGGCATTGTCGTTCTGTTCGGCCAGGGCTTGCGCCCAATACAGCGCGAGATAGAACTGGCTGCCGCGCGTATCCAGTTCACCGAACTTCTCGGAGGGTGACTTGTTGTTGTTCAGGTAAGCGCCGTTGGCTTTATCGAGTGTGGTCGCGATGACGGTCGCCGGGGCGTTGTTGTGCTTGCGCGCGAAGTCTTCGAGCGACACGGCCAGCGCGAGGAATTCACCGAGGGAATCCCAGGACAGGTGGTTTTCTTCCAGAAGCTGCTGCAGGAGTTTCGGCGCTGTACCACCCGCGCCGGTTTCGTACAGTCCGCCGCCCGCCAGCAATGGCACGATGGAAAGCATCTTGGCGCTGGTGCCGAGTTCCAGAATCGGGAACAGGTCGGTCAGATAATCGCGCAGCACATTGCCGGTCACCGAGATGGTGTCCTGGCCGGCCTTCATGCGCTCCAGTGAATAACGCGTGGCGTCGGTCGGCGACAGGATCTTGATCTCGAGTCCGTGGGTGTCGTGATCCTGCAGATAGGTCTCGACTTTCTTGATCAGGTTGGCGTCATGCGCGCGCCGGGGATCGAGCCAGAAGATGGCCGGTTGACCGGTGAGGCGCGCGCGGGTCACCGCCAGACCGACCCAGTCACGGATCGGCAGGTCCCTGGTCTGGCACATGCGCCAGATGTCGCCCGCCTCGACCTGGTGTTCCAGCAACAGGTTGCCGGCCGCATCGGTCACGCGCACGCTGCCCGCGTGTGGAATTTCGAAGGTCTTGTCGTGCGAGCCGTATTCCTCGGCCTTCTGTGCCATCAGGCCGACATTGCTCACGCTGCCCATGGTGGTGGGGTCGAAGGCGCCGTGTTGTTTGCAGAAGTCGATGGTGGCCTGGTAGATGCCGGCATAGTTGCGATCCGGGATCAGCGCCTTGGTGTCGTGCAGTTTGCCGTCCGGCCCCCACATCTTGCCCGAGGAACGGATAGCCGCCGGCATCGAGGCGTCGACGATCACGTCGCTGGGGACGTGCAGATTGGTGATGCCCTTGTCCGTGTTGACCATCGCCAGCGCCGGGTGGCTTTCATACACCGCCTGAATGTCGGCCTCGATCGCCATGCGCTGAGCGTCAGGCAGGCCGGCGATCTTGGCATACACATCGCCCAGTCCGTTACGCGGATTGACACCGAGTTGTTTGAAGGTGTCGGCGTGTTTCGCAAAGACGTCTTGGTAATACACGCTCACGGCGTGGCCGAAGATGATCGGGTCGGAGACCTTCATCATCGTGGCCTTCAGGTGCAGAGACAGCAGTACGCCTTCGTCCTTCGCCGACTGCGTCGCTTGTTCGAAGAAATCGCGCAGTGCGTTGACGCTCATCACCGAGGCATCGATCACTTCACCCGCGAGCACCGAGGTCTTCTCTTTGAGCACCTGCGTCGTGCCGTCGGCTCCGACCAATTCGATCCTCACGTTGCCGGCGGTTTCGATCACGGTGGATTTCTCGCTGCCATAGAAGTCGCCGTCCGCCATGGAGATCACATGCGATTTCGAATCGGCTGACCACGCGCCCATGGTGTGCGGATGCTTTCGGGCGTAGTCCTTCACCGCCGTGGCCACGCGCCGGTCGGAGTTGCCCTCGCGCAGCACCGGGTTCACCGCGCTGCCCAGCACTTTGGTGTAGCGGGCCTTGATGGATTTCTCCGCATCGTTACTTGGATTGGCCGGATAGTCCGGCACGGCATAACCCTGATCCTGCAGTTCCTTGATCGCGGCGGTGAGCTGCGGTACCGAGGCGCTGATGTTCGGCAGCTTGATGATGTTCGCCTCGGGGGTCTTCGCCAGTTCGCCCAGTTCGGCCAGAGCGTCACTCTGACGTTGTGCCTCAGTCAGGTTTTCCGGGAAGTGGGCAATGATTCGTCCCGCCAGCGAGATATCACGTGTCTCAACATTTATGCCGGCCGCCCGGGTGAAGGCCTGGACAATGGGCAGGAAAGAATAGGTGGCCATCGCTGGGGCTTCGTCGGTTTCGGTGTAGATGACCTTGGCGTCAGGCATTGCGTGTAATCCTGGTATTTGATGGATGGCGGGACTGGGCCCGATGATGCGCGGATTATAGGCGGATGAGAGCGGCGGCTCTACTCATCAGGCAGGGATATGCCGTAATCGGTCTAGCGTCTTTGGTAACGTGGATTTTGGAACAGTCCGGCGTGCCGCCAAGTGTATTGGAGCTCAAAATGGCCGAGGTATTCTTCCTCGAATCGCCGGATGCCCTGGGCCTGTTGTTGGATGTCGGGATGTCGGGATGGCGAGTGTGAGTTTTGCGCGGGATGATTTCGGTATCGGTTATTCATCCCTGGGTTATTTGAAAAAGTTACCGCTGACATAGCTGAAGATTGATCGCGGGTTCACCTGGGATATAGGTGGCAGCACGGATGGGGAAGCGGTCGTCTGCGCCATTATCGACCGTTGAATTATTTCAGTTGATTCGTTTTGCCAGGTAAATAACCTCCCGTCGCCTGAAGCGGCGTCGGGTCATCGTCCAGACTGACCCAGGCGGCGAGTGCGTAGCGGGTTGCGGTGAGTTTTGCTTTCGGTAGGTTCAGGTTCCAATGCGCATCATCACTCGTGGTGCGCGCTAATCCCAGTACCACAAACTGATGTTCCGCGAGTCGTCCGGCATTCTCGCCGGCTTTGATCTGCGTGGTGAGGTTCATGCCGAGCAGGGCGACGTTCAAATGCAGCGGCGCATGCAAAGGTATGAGTGGTTTCATTTCAGCATCGATCTGTCCATCCGCAACGCTGACCCTGAGCGTGCCGACCTGTTTATCGGAGGACGGCGGCGATCGATGCAGAATGCCCGGGCGCCAGAAGGCGCCATTGGCGACAAAGGCGGGCGTATAGACAGTGCGGGATGCATTCTGTATGGCGTAATTGCGTTGGCGTGCGGTGTAGGTTGGATCGGCATAGCGATCCTTCCAGCCGATGGCGTCCCAGTAGTCGACATGAAAGGCGAGTGGGATATAGCGCGTCCAGAGTTCCGGGTTTTCTGTATAGCCGTTGAGGTAGGCCTCGGCAGGAGGGCAGCTGCTGCAGCCTTCCGAGGTATAGAGTTCCAGCATCAGGGTTTGTGTCGGGCCGCCGGTGAATTGCACAATCTCCGTCGCAACCGCAGGGGTCAGGAAGATGGCTGACATTGCCAGCCACTGGAGCGGACGCGCGATCCAAACTGTGCATGGGTTCAACATAATTCAATTGAACTTGGCATAGCTGAGAAGTTCCTCAGGGCTGGAAAATAAAAAATACCTTTCAGATTGCTGACGATTACATTTCGCTCTAATTGAAGCTGCTGCGCGCGAAGCCTGAGCGCGAAATCGGCAGGCAGCTTATTCCAGTCGGCTGAACACGTAGTCATGCGCCTTTTCAGACCGGTGGCATTCGAAGCATGCGGTTGCAGCGTTGGCGCCCACGGTTGGACGCAATCTGTCACCGGCGGCAAAACCCTCAAAGCCCCAGCCGCCCGTCTCTGCATGTCGACGGCTGTCTTTGGTCATCACACCCACGACTTTTGGCGCCCCCGCGGTAATCGTGTTATCACGATCAACGGCTTCAGAAAGATCGAACACGATCACGGCGCCATCGGGAAATTTACCGTCTCGATAACCCTGCACCGCGGGTGCGTTCGCATAAAGTTGATGCAAGCCGCCGAAGGTATTGAAAAGCGGGTGCCCCGGGTTGATGATCATCGTCTTGATATGTCGCCAGTCGCGATAACCGTCAGGATACGCAACGCTGTTGTCATCTGCGGCACACGTCAGAGGCAGCAGGAACGCCAGGGTTGCGAGCGTGATGGTTGATTTTACGTTGAGCATGATAGGGTTCTCCTCTGGTGGTGCGGGTCTGGAGGGTATTACAGCTTCAATCATGCGCTGATGCCAAGTAGGTACTTTTTGGTGGGGTAGGTACTGGAGAGTGTAAATTGTCGATTATGGACGAAAAGAATAATTCCCCTGCGATGCCGACGGTGGCACGTATGGTTGAAGATATTGTCGGTTGCAAGTGGTCGCTGAGTGTTATCGGCTTGGTGCGGGATGGTATTGTGCGGCCGGGTGAAATGGAGCGCAGTATCGCGGGGCTCAGTGCGAAGGTGCTAAATGAACGGTTGAGTAAGTTGGTCCGTTACGGCATTTTGGATAAGCAGTCCTATCCGGAAGTTCCGCCTCGGGTTGAATACCGACTGAGTACTTTTGGCGAACGATTCACCGACATTCTGGATGCAATCGATAGATTGCAACGCAGCTCGATGGATTAAGACGTTATCCGATCTATAACAGCTGCATTCTTCAGATGTGGTAGTCGATTCCCTGAATGACTGATGCTGTTATTTTTCATTCGTGCTCAAATCAAAAGATTGTGGGCATATAGGTTTCAGGGTGGTGTAATCATGAAGAATAATCTATTTCCCGTGCTGACTATTGTGCTTGTGGCGCTACTGGGTGCTGCTGCCTACTGGCAGTGGCAGCAAGAAAAAGATAGTGCGGTGGTATCGCCCGCGATAGACGCGGTGATGCCTGCTCCGGATCAACCATCCGAGCCACGCTATCCGATACCTGCTGTCTCGCCGGATGCGGATGTGGCTTCAGTGGAGTCGCCCGATGAGCAGTCTGCGACAGAGCAACAACAATCAGAGATACCGCCGGAGCCGCTGCCGACACTCAATACTAGCAGTCCGGTGCTGACGGATAAGCTATCCAATCTGTTTGGTGAGAGCTGGCTGCCGGATTTATTTCGGCTTGATGAGGTTATTCGGCGCTTCGTGGTGACCGTCGACAACTTAACTAACAGCAAACTTCCTCAGCAGCATCTGCTGGTTAAGCCTGTAGCCGGCATGTTTCTGATAACGGGCGAGGGCGATGAGCGGGTGATCAGTCCCGACAATGCGGCGCGTTACGCGCCCTATGTACAACTCGTCACGAGAATCGACGCTCAGCAACTGGCTGCGCTGTATGTGCGATTCTATCCGTTGTTTCAGGAGGCCTATGCGGAACTGGGTCAGCCAGATGCATATTTCAATGATCGCCTGGTCGAGGTGATCGACCATCTGTTGATGACGCCGAGTCCAGATGAGCCGATACCCCTGGTGCAGCCCAAGGTGTTCTATGAATACGCAGACCCTGAATTACAGGCGCTGTCTGCGGGTCAGAAGGTGCTATTGCGTATGGGGAATACCAATGCAGAGCAGGTCAAATCAAAGCTGCGTGAACTGCGTCAGGCGCTGACGCAGGAGTCGCCGCCGCAGTAACTGATTTGGCTGTGGCTAGGGTGTGGCCACAGGGCCGGCTTTAAGGATAAGTTTGCTCTCTATGCCATTCTTCTGATCGCCGCGCGTGGTCTCGATCTTCCCTGGCGTAACGCGATTTTCAGTCAACCCTGCCTGCGTTATCAGCGTCTGAATAATGCTGTCGCTGCGGCGCTGCGCAAGTGCTCTCAGGTCGGCATCATCCAATGGCTGCAGTTGCACCAGATGGTCGAACATTGCCTGATAATATTCCACATCCGGACTGGCCTTGCCGAGCAGCGCCAGGGCCGGATTGACCGGTTCGGCGACACGGCCGGCGGTTTTTTCGTAACTGGATTTGAAGTTGTCGGTGGCCTTGTTGCCGGCACGTGCTTCCAGCAGCTTTTCGAGTTCGCGTTGGGTCTTGGCCTGATCGACAGCGGCAGGAGGCGCATCTTCATCTGCGTCGAGTGCGATGCCCAGGCCCTCGGCCAGTTCACGACGTACCCTGTCAGCACGCAGTGCGGTGCTATCCAATTGTGGGTCGTAGCGACCGGAAACCGTCAATGCTAGCTGCGGGCGTTTTTGCAGTGCTTCACCGACCTTTTTGAGAATTTCGATTTGCGGTGGCTTTATGGCTGCATCGCCCGCGTCGAAGCTAACGGTATCGAGTTTCTCTGAGCTACCTCCGAGCAGACCGCCCAGGGCGCGGAACGGCGCGGTGACTATTTTCACCAGCGCGCCTGTGATTGCCTGACCGATGACCTTGCTGTAACTGAATGTCGGACTATCCACATTGCCCGTGACCGGGATAGCGGTATTGATCTTGCCTTGTGAGTCGGTGAGTAAGGCGATAGCAAGGTCCAGCGGCAGGTCGAGGGCGTCCGGCGAGTCGATGGGTTCACCCAGCGTGAAGCGATCAAGTACGATGGTGTTATTGCTGTTTAGTTCGTTGTTCTTTACGTTGTATTCGAGATCCAATGACAATTTGCCCGAGGCAATCTTGCGTCCGGCAAAGGTTGCAGTGTAAGCCGATAAGGGCGTCATTTCGATATTGCGGAATTGGGTACGGATGTCGGTGTATTGCTTGGGCGAATTAGGACTCAATCCGCCATCAATTTGCACCGAACCGTATTCATCGACGCGCCCTTCAAGTTTGATGTTGGCGCGGCTTGCTGATTCAGGTGAAATGCCGGTGATCGATCCATTGAGATCCTCGATCTTTGCTGCGAAAGGCAACACCAGACTCAGGTCGGAAAAATCCATATTGCCTTTCTCGATGCGTATGCGCTCGATAGTGACAGGGAAGCTGCTGTCATCTGCCGCAGGTTGTTTGTCAGTGGCGCTGCTATCCTGCTTTATAATCTTGCCGAGATTCAGGCTGCGATCCTTGAAGACCAGAATCTTCGCGCCCGGCTGAACAACCCTGAGTTGTTTGATCGTCAGGTGATCGGGTGACAGGCTGAAATCAAGATCCTTGGTCGCAAGCGACTGCCAGGATAGAAAGCGATCGCCGCTGAGGGTTTCGTCGAGCAGCAGATTATCAATATTAGCCGCACCACTGATCTGTAACGCGGGTTTGTTTTTGTCTTTTTCGATTGATAGCTGCGTTGCCAGCGAGGCTTCGCCCGATTGGAGTGTGAGGGTGGTGTAGTGTTCGATCAGCGACTTGAGTGGTTTCAGGCTGACCTTGTCGGCCGTGATGCCGGCTGAGACGCGAGAGCCATCTGGCATGAAGGTGCCAGATGCGCTGAGAGTGCCGCCTTGTGCGATGCGCACGGAAGTCTCGAAGTCGGCCGCTTGCGTGCCACTGTTGTCCAGCTGCTTGATGGATGCGGAAAAGTCCTCAAGATCGTAGCGCAGTGTGGGCTGGTAGCGCTGATCAATGAAGCTGGTACGGAAATCCTCGACATGGAGTTTTTCCAGCCGCAGTTTCCAGAATGCCGCAAGCTTCTGCCGCAAACGCATGTCGGTGGCGGACTCGTCTGGAGTGGCCGCGCCGCTATCTTTATCTGCCTTCACAGCTGTCGTGTTCAAGGCTTCAGTCAGCGTGAGTTTCCCCTGTGTGTCGAATATGAGATTGCTGTTGCCGCCGCGCAGTCTCAGCTGCTGTGCGGTGATTTCGCGGTTTGAGGTATTTACGCGTCCACCGGACAGCTTGAGGTCGGCAAGCATAATCAACGGTTCTGATTCCGATTGTTTGAGTGCGACATCCGCCAGCTGGACGTCGAGTTTGTCCGCAATCGTGGAGGTTGTGGCGCCAATTGAGGTCGTCAGTTGCGTGCGGGCATCCAGGTTCTCGATGCCGAGAGCCAAGGGTTGCCCCCGGCTCAGATCCTTTATCTGAATACCCAGCCGTTCAAAATGCAGTGCATCGAGACTGATCTGCCAAGGTGTCGTGGCGTCTGTTTGGGAGGCGGGTGTCTTTTGATCCGTGCTGCTTGTTTGAGTGGGTTTGACTAAGCGTGCCCAATCCGTGCTGCCGTCCTGCAGAATTGTTGCGGCGATCTGGCCGTTGCGCACAGCAACCTTGGGGAAGCTCAGTTCCCGGCGTGCGAGATCGAAGTTGCCGCCACGGGCCGCAAAGCTTTCCAGATGTAGCAGGCTGGCGTTTTTTCCCGCTTCACTCAGGTTCAGATCTGTCACGTTGAAGAAAATATTTTGCAGCCCAAACTGAGACCGGCTTTCGGTATAGGCATAGTTGTAACGCGTATAGAGTTCGAGCACGCCTTCGGGCGTGGCTAAACGCAGATGGTCTTGCAGGAAGGACCAGTGTGCAGTGGGCTTGAAGCCACTGATATACACCTCACCTTCCGAACTGATGGGCGCGAGGGAAATCTCGCCGTGCCAGACCAGGCGGCCGCCTTCGGGCAAGGTGGCGATAATGGCGTAAGGGCTGCGTTGCTCCGGTAGCGTCGAAAGGTCGTGCAGTTCCAGATTGATCGGCGCGAGCGTGGTGCTGGCCGGTGTTGTCAGCGATTCGTCGCTGTAGGTTAGTTTCCCATCGATGAGTTGGGCGTGCTGCAGCAGAAAGCGTGTCGGTGCAGACGGGGTTTCCGCGGCGTCTTCATCGGCCGGGAAGGCGTCGGCCAGTTTGCCGAGATTGCTGCGGCCGTTCTCGTCGATGGCCCAATGCAAATCCAGTCCGGTGATCGTCAGGTCACCAAAGGTCCAGGCCCAGCGGAACAGACTGGTCGTTTGGAAGTTGACAAGCAGGTGTGCCGCAGTGGCGATGGGTTGTCCATCAGCCTCCTGCAAACTGAAGTCACTGATCTCGAGGCTGAGCAGAAAGGGATTGACATGTACCTTGCCGACGCTGGCCTGACGCTGAAGCTGTTCCTGCGCATAGACGGGAACGAAGCGTTCAATCAAATAGGGTAACAGCAGAAAGCCCAGTAGCGCATAGACCAACAGCGTAACGGTAGCGATCAATGTCAGTTTGCTGTGGAACAGGCGGGCGATGACCTGGTGCATGGTGGCGTGATTTCAGTTTATGAGTTGAGGGACGGCTGGAACAGGCTGACTCCGCACTGCTCCAGTGTCTGGTGTGCAGAAGACACCGGTTCGGTAATCCTAGCATCTGGCTGCAAAAAAAGAATCGGACGGGGCGTGGCGGAAGCGGACGGTTCACCGCGATGAGGCGTGGCTATTCAGCTGGGAGGGAGAGGGGGGAGAGGGCGGGCGAACGCGGTCTGGCATGGTCGTGAAACCGGTTACCCGCCCCCTGATGCCGGTGGAACGGTCGATCAGTTAACCCAGTTCGGTGCCTTCTTGGCATCCTCGTGGCGCAGTCCGCGCACCTGGAAGATGATGTCTTCGGTGATCTGGACCAGATCTTCACGCATCGATGCCAGCGAGTTCAGGCCGGACAGCAGTTGGGCATTGCTCACCAGATCGGCGCGATGCTCCGGCTCGACCGGCAGCAGGGGATTCCCGCTCAGGAAGCCTTGCAGGTGACCCGAGAAGGACATCAGCAGCTCGATATCGCTGTAAGTGATGGACTTGACGCCGTCCAGCGTGGTGCGGAACTGCTCCATGATGCTGACCATGTTGCCGGTCAGATGACGAACCTGCGGGACCACAGTCGACATGGATTCGAGTCCAGACCGAAGTGCAACTTCGTTGTTGATGATGAAGTTACGTAACAGTTCTAAATTTTTCTTCAGCTCTTCGTATACGACTGCGTCCGTCATGTTGAATCATCTCCTCAGCTTATTGGAATTATTAACGACCCATATCAGACGTCGTTTTGTTGCGAGTCGACGCCGCGCGCAACTTTACAGAATGGTTGGACGCATGGCAATGCGTTTTAACAGGCTTATTGTAGGCATTACGGTATAGTTTTCGTCAGTGATAATGAACAGAGCGCAGACGATTTTATAA
Source organism: Gammaproteobacteria bacterium (assembly GCA_018819175.1). GTDB lineage: Bacteria > Pseudomonadota > Gammaproteobacteria > Thiohalobacterales > Thiohalobacteraceae > JAHJQQ01. Next base: position 104,363 of record JAHJQQ010000023.1, on the reverse strand, counting down.
ACCGATCATTTTGAGAGTGACGCGGTGCCATGCATGGAATGCGATCTGAATATGTCGAGCCTGCAGATGAATAATGACGGTGTCTTGCTGCTGCCCGACGGTATGCGCGTCGGCTATGCGCGTTATGGTCGCGCCGGTGGCGTGCCGGCATTTTATTTTCACGGGCTGCCCGGTTCGCGGCGCGAAGGCGCGTTACTGCATCAGGCCTGCAGTGCAGCGAACCTGGATCTGATTGCACCGGAACGTCCCGGTTACGGCCTGTCGCAGTCTATGCCGCCGGCTATGTCATCCACTCGACATCGGCGCTGGACAGAAGTGATTGCCGCGCTTGCAGATCAGCTTGGCTTCGAGCGTTTTTATGTAATTGGCATCTCCGGCGGTGCGCCCTATGCACTCGCCTGCGCCAGTGTCTTCCCCGCGCGGGTTCGTGCTACCTCGATCTGCTGTGGCCTGGGCGATATCTCGCAAACCGATTTGCGCAGGGTCATGGGCCTCATCTCGCGCGCCGGATTTTTCATGGCCGCGCGGGACCCTGCTTTGCTGAAATTGACCTACGGCAATGTTGCGACTGCTGCGGCGAGACTGGCGCCCGGGCTGGCGGTGGATGCGATGTGCTGGCTCAACCGCAAGGTGGATCGCATTGCGCTGCAGCCGCCGGCGATCAAGGCGATTTTCACCGAGAATCTGCGCGAGGCCTTCCGCCACGGCGCAGGAGGCGGTATTGCTGATCTGCAGGCTGCTGTTGGCGGCTGGGGATTCGACGTAGCGCAGATAGCGTCATTACAGTTATGGCATGGTGATCGCGATGGCGTCGTACCGCACAGGCACAGCGAATGGTTGGCCCGGCAGATTCCCGCTGCGCAGCTGAAAATAGTCGCCGGCGAGGGCCATTTCTCGCTGCCGGTGCGTTATGCCCACGAAATCGTGCAAACGCTGGTGAGTGAGTTTCCTCTCTAAGCCGTTCCAGACGTGAGTGATTGCGGCGCGCTATAATCCCGAACTGCATTCTCCTGTGCTTTCGATTTATAGCCTGGGTTCCGCATTAACCCTGCCAGCCGCCGGATAATCCGTTCCATTCATGTCAAACGCAGATCATCAATCGCCTTCGGTCGCCATTATCGGTGCTGGCCCCGCCGGACTCATGGCCGCTGAAGTGCTGAGTCAGGCGGGTGTGCCTGTGGACATCTATGACGCCATGCCGTCGGTCGGGCGCAAGTTTCTGCTCGCAGGCAAGGGTGGACTGAATATCACGCATGCGGAGCCCTTCACAGATTTTGTCGCGCGCTATGGCAGTCGGCGCTCAAGAATTGAACCGTTGCTGGAACGTTTTGGTCCGGCCGAGTTGCGCGACTGGGTGCATGCGTTGGGTATAGAGACCTTCGTCGGTAGTTCCGGTCGGGTGTTTCCGCGCGAGATGAAGGCTGCGCCGCTACTGCGCGCCTGGTTGCACCGCTTGCGTACGGCGGGCGTGCGGCTGCATGTGCGCCACCGCTGGTTGGGTTGGGATAGCGAGGGCGCATTGCGCTTCGCTACACCGCACGGTGAAATCCAGGTGCAGCCCGCTGCGACTTTGCTCGCGCTGGGAGGTGGCAGTTGGGCGCGGCTTGGCTCGGATGCGGCCTGGGTGGCGTTGCTTGAGGCAAAGGGCGTGGAGATTGCGCCGCTGCAACCGGCGAATTGCGGCTTTGACGTTGGCTGGAGCGATTATCTTCGGTCGCGTTGTGCCGGGCAGCCGGTGAAATCCGTGGCGATCAGTCACACCGATGTGGAAGGGCGGCTGCAACAGCAGCTGGGTGAATTCGTGCTGACAGAGACGGGCCTGGAAGGCAGTCTGATTTACGCCCTGTCCGCAATGCTGCGCGAGAGTATTGCCGCAACGGGCAGTGCCCTTATTCATCTCGATCTGGCGCCAGGCCGTGATCTGCAGCGACTGACTAAGGATCTGTCGCGTCCGCGCGGTTCGCAGTCCATGGCCAATTTTTTACGCACGCGCGCCGGTATTGAGGGTGTGAAGGCCGTACTGCTGCGCGAGCAGACAGCTGCGGATGTGTTCTCGGAACCGGAGCGGCTTGCGGCTGCTATCAAGGCCGTGCCGATACGGTTGTTGGCACCGCGCCCATTGGACGAGGCCATCAGTACCGCCGGCGGCGTTGCTTTTGAGGCGCTCGATGAGCGGTTCATGTTGCGTGCACTGCCGGGAGTGTTTTGTGCCGGTGAAATGCTCGACTGGGAAGCGCCAACGGGCGGGTATTTGTTGACGGCCTGCTTCGCCCTCGGTCGTGCGGCGGGTTTGGGTATGGAGCAGTGGCTAGCAAGCGATGTGTGACTTGCGGCTACCTAATAGCCAGTGTTTAGCAAGTTGGGTACGCCGCAATATTTAATCGGCTGGCGTTCCGGTTCATGCCGAAATCCAGGCGATTTGATGCAAGGATTCCAATGGACATCAGAATAGCGCTGCATGGCAGAGCGGACTTGACCAGGATATTTCTGTCCCGCCAGCATCGTATGCAGGGAACGTATGCGGTATTCTTTGCGTACTGAATTTCCGCGCTATCTCCCAAACGTGGTCCACTGATAGTTCATGAGCCGTATCCCACTCCAGTTCCCGCTTAACTGCTCTCTGATGTCGGCTGTCGGCATGAATCGTGATGGTAGTTGAATGATGGCAAACAACCGCGAATCCTCGTTTTCCAATTACCCGCTGGGCCTGATTGCCGGGTTGACGATCCTGTACGTCTTGACAGCGAAACTGGGTCTGGCCTTATCGGTGGTTGGCGAGAATGTGACCTTCATCTGGCCGCCGACCGGCCTGTCGTTGGCGGCATTGATGATTTTCGGCTATCGACTCTGGCCGGGCATTGCCTTGGGTTCCTTTATCGTCAACGCGCTGACTTCGGTCCCGCTGTATACGGCTGTCGGTATTGCGACCGGTAATACGCTGGAAGCCGTTGTTGGTGCCTATTTATTGAGCCGCTATACCGGTGGCGAAGGTTTTGCGCTGGATCGAGTGCGCGGTGTATTTGCGCTGATTGTCCTGGCCGCGGGTTGCAGCACCATGGTCAGCGCAACGCTGGGTGTTATCTCGCTTTGCTTCGGCGGTATCGTGACCTGGGGCGATTTCGCTGCGGTCTGGCGGGTGTGGTGGATGGGTGACGCCATGGGTAATCTGGTGTTCGCGCCGGCCTTGCTGGTGTGGTGGCGTAGTGCCGAGCTGACGTGGTCGATGTCCAAGGCGGCGGAGGCGCTATTGTTGGCGTTGGCGTTGTTACTGGTTAATGCCTTGGTGTTCGGTGAATTGCTCCAACCGTTGCTGGGTTTGCGTGCATTGGCCTTCACAACCTTCCCGTTGATCGTCTGGGCGGCGCTGCGTTTCGGTATGCGTGGGGCCGCATTGTCGACCTTGTTGGTGACCCTGCTGGCATTGGGCGCAACGCTGACGGGTCGCGGGCCGTTTGGCGATATGGTTATGGTCGATCGGCTGACGGTGCTATGGCTGTATGCCAATACGGTGGCCGTGACTGGCCTGGTGCTGGCGGCCTCATTGCAGGAACGTGCTATCGCTCAGTTGCAGTACCAGTCTCTTATTCGGCAATCGTCGGACGGGATATTCATATTCGATGCCACTACTCGGCAGCTCACCGAGGCCAATCCCAAATTACTGAATATGTTGGGGCGGGTTGGAACTGATATCGGAAACCTGCGCATCAGCGACATATTGGCAGATGATTCAGCGGATATAGTCGATGTCATTGAGGGCGCTTTGGTGCGTCCACAGAATGCATTGATTGAATGCAACTACCGACATCGCGACGGGACCGCGATTGCCACCGAAATTGCCGCATCCGAGGTCTCTATCGGCGCGCGGCGTCTGATCATGGTTTCGGCGCGTGATGTAACGGAGCGCAAGCGGGCTGAAGAGCAGATTCGTCATCTTGCCCAGCATGATGCCCTGACCGACTTGCCGAACCGCCTGCTGCTGCAGGATCGACTCGAACAGGCCTTGTTGCAGACCCCGCGCAGCACCCCGCAACTGGCCTTGCTGTTTCTGGATCTGGATCGATTCAAGACCATCAATGACACCCTGGGACACGAAATCGGTGATGAGCTGCTGCAGGCTGTGGGTCGGCGTCTGCATGATTGTGTGCGGCAGGGCGATACGGTCGCGCGCCAGGGAGGTGATGAATTTGTCATCGTAGTCCCGGGTATCAAGCAGCCGGAAGATGCGGCACAGACGGCACGTCAGGTTATCAAGGCCATGTCGGCGCCGTTTGACGTGCGCGAATATAAGCTGCATGTGTCGCCCAGCATCGGTATAAGTATCTATCCATTGGATGGCGATAACGCCCAGGTATTGATGAAGAACGCCGATACCGCCATGTATCAGGCGAAGCAGGCTGGCGGGAATGTCTACCGGTTTTACGCGACCAGCATGAATGCCAACGCCTATGAAAGGCTGGTCATGGAGAACAGTCTGCGTGGCGCGCTCGAGAGACAGGAATTCGTCCTGCACTATCAGCCACAGATCGATATCAAATCCGGGCGCGTTATCGGCATGGAGGCGCTGGTGCGTTGGCAGGACCCGGTGCAAGGGCTGGTGCCGCCGGATCAGTTTATTCCGTTAGCGGAAGAGACCGGGCTGATTGTGCCGATTGGGGAATGGGTGTTGCGCGAGGCCTGCAAGCAGGGCAAGGCGTGGCGCGATGCCGGCGCGGCCGATTTGCGTATGGCCGTGAATATCTCCGCGCGCCAATTCTGGCGCGGCAATCTGCTGGAAACCGTCGAGTCAGTGCTGCAGGAGGTTGGCGCAGATGCCAGCATGCTGGAGCTGGAGTTGACGGAAAGCGTTCTGATGCGGCATGAGGCAGAGACAGTTGAGTTGCTTGATCAGCTCAGCAGACGCGGCATCACGGTTTCCATTGACGACTTCGGCACTGGCTATTCCAGTCTGAGCTATCTCAAGCGTTTTCCGATCAACAAGCTCAAAATAGACCGTTCCTTTGTGCGCGATATTCAGGACGACGCCGATGATGCGGCCATTGTCACCGCTATTGTGGCCATGGCACGGGGGCTGAAATTGCGGGTTATCGCCGAAGGCGTGGAGACACCGGGGCAGCTGGCCTATCTTAAATCCATTGGTTGCGACGAGATTCAGGGTTATCTGATCAGTAAGCCGAAGCTGGCTGTGGATTGCGAGCTGGCTGCGGTTGCGATGGCATGAGCACGCACAGCAAAGGCATCGGCTATGTGTTGTGGATTTTCGGCTTTATGGGGGCGCACCGATTCTATTTCGGGCGCTCGTTGAGCGGGACCCTGTATTTTTTCACTCTGGGGTTGTTCTTCATCGGTTGGATTGTGGATCTGTTTCTGATCCCCGATATGGCCGACAAGGCGGATCTGCGCTTTGAGGAAGGCCCTAAGGATTACAGTCTCGCCTGGATCCTGCTGACTTTTCTGGGTCTGTTCGGCGCGCACCGTTTTTATCTGGAAAAATGGCCCACGGCGATTCTCTACCTGCTGACCGGTGGGTTGTTCCTGATGGGCATCATTTACGATTACTGGACACTCAACGAACAGATCCAAGACGTCAACCGGGTCACTCGCGTCTGAGCAGTGGGCACGCTAACGTTTACCTTGTCCGTTCCGTCATCACCCGCAAGCCATAAATCGCAAATGTCGTCAGTGGCTGCGTCGAGTCAGTTGCCCTACTTGAGTGCTGGCTGCACTGATCTGTCGCGTAGTATGCCTTCCAGATTTTCTGTTGGTTACGCCAATCCTATGATGTACTTGATATTTGTAGTTTGGCACGCGCATTGCAAACTGCTTGCTGTGACAAGTTCGTGAATACAGGGGGGCACTTCTATGTATGGGAAATCCACTTCGGTAGTCGTTGGTGCAATACTGTTTTCATCCGCGCTTATGGCAATCACAATCAGTCCGACCAATGCACAGGCCGCCCCTGCGGAATTTCGCGGCACTCAGCTCGGTGTTGAGACGAGTGACCATCAGCTGACATCCCTGCAGCCAACGGCATTGCTCCTGTTGGGTGTTGGACTGTTTGGCATTGCGGCGGTCGCACGCCGGGGGTCGGCCTAAACGGCATCATCCCGGGCTATCAGTCCGGATGTGATCCACGCTAGATTGCGTGGCAATCAGATGGAGCTGAACATTCTGCAATTACGTGGGCGTTCTGACGGGCTCATCTGATCGATGTGGCTACCTGCCAAATGTCAGGCTGCCTCGCCTGTATCGTCGCCCCATCCCCACGAAGTCGTTATACTTACACCAATAGGGCTAATGAAAGCCTGTTGAATAGGTAGGCGATGATCATGTCCAATCACAATCAAGATGAAATAACGCGTCTGCTGGCGCAGCGAGATGAATTGCGTGCCAGGATCGACGCAATCAACGCCGATTTCCGGCGGGGCCTGGATGCGGATTCGGAAGAACGGGCTATCCAACTCGAGAACCAGGAAGTGCTTGATGGCATTGCCAGGGCTGCGGCCGAGGAACTTCAGCGCATTGAAAGCCGCTTGGCTGCGTTAAAGCAGCACTAGGCTCGCATTGCTGTCAGTGGCAGCTTAATGGCGCTTGAAAGGCTGAATCCCTTAATGCCCACGGCATTTTTATCTGGCCCGATGCGGTCTATATAAAGATATGGCGGCCGGAATCAATGGCCGACATGCGGCATCCTCGCGGATGTTCTGCTTACGTGTTTGCCGGCAACGGCAAGGAGAGCGCTATGAGCAATCCCGATCAGAACGTCGGTACTACCATTCATGATTTCAATGCGATCAATTTTGTAGGGGCTGAAAACCTGCCTCGCGAAGGTATGCAGAGCCGGCGCCTGCATGAGCCGGAACAACTGATCAGCAGTATCGATCCGATCACGGGTCGCGATATCGATGACCTGGCGGGGCACCCCTATCTGGTCGATGGCAATATCACCATGTATTTCGAGACCGAGGCCACGCGTCAGGCCTATATCGATGAGCCGACCGATCATCCCTTCCCTCTGGTGGATAACCCGTACGATGAAGGTATCGACGAAGGTTGAATCATACGGTCACATCAAGTATACGAAAATATATGGATTCGGAATCAGCACCCCGCGAATCCTCGTGGGGTGTTATGCTGATGAAGCTATTCAGGTAACAACCCATCACAGTGTCGCTGTGGTGGGTGATCGATCAGCGGTGCACGAACCCGTCAGTTTCCTGCGCTGCCAAATCCGCTAGTCCGTGCCTTTGCCTCGGCGCGCGATCATTGAAGGAATCTCTGATTAAGTCGCTGAAGCGGCAGCTGCTGTGTTGCAGCCGGGCTCAAAATGCTCATTTATGCCATGTAAACTCCGCTTTTTCACCCGGCTGCGCCTTGCATCTGCTCGCTTGATCAACTTAATCAGAGGTTCCTGAAGTAATTTCACACAAATGAACTCCTAAAGACGACTGTGGTCCGTGCAATGGGCGCGCTGTGGGCTGTGACGGTGAAAAAAGGAGAAGCAGGTGCGTTAGCCCGGCAGTGATGTGCGAAAATGCCCGTGCATGATCTGCGCGAATCTTGCCAAAGATCAGTGAATTGACCGCCTCGGGATGGCACGCTAATGACGGGTATGCATACGCACAACAACACAGATATCGCTCGTACCTTGGGTATGACCGGAGCGCCAGGGCGCAGGTGGTTGCGATGGCGTTGGGCAGGACTGGTTATTCTGGTCCTGGTTTTCGCCAGTTTACTGCTGATGCGTGGCAGCGGCACGGCCGGCGCCCCGGAGTACCGGACCGAGGTCGTTCAGCGCGCAGACCTGACTGCCATGGTGACGGCCACGGGTAATCTGCAGCCGACCAATCAGGTTGATGTTGGCATTGAAGTCTCCGGCACCATTGCCAGCGTCGAGGTGGACTTCAACGATCAGGTGCAGATAGGTCAGGTGCTGGCGCGCCTGGATACCAGCAAGCTCGATGCGCAGTTGCGCAAATCCGGCGCGAGTCTGGCGGCGGCGCAGGCGCGTGTGGAACAGATGCGCGCTACCATGACGGAGTCACATAAAAATCTGCAACGCCTGCAACGCATCCGCGAGATCAGCAACGGGAAGCTACCTTCAGAACAGGAGCTGGATACGGCTGAAGCAACCTATACGCGGGCGCAAACCGAAGTGGACAGCGCACTGGCGGCGGTCACCGAGGCGGAGGCGACACTCAAGCTCAATCAAACCGATATTGACAAGGCGGTGATACGTTCGCCCATCAATGGCATCGTGCTGGTGCGTGCCGTCGAACCAGGCCAGACCGTAGCGGCCTCGTTTCAGGCGCCGGTGCTGTTCACGCTGGCCGAAGATCTGACCAAAATGGAATTGCATGTGGATGTGGACGAAGCCGATGTCGGCCAGGTGCATGCCGGGCAGGTGGCAAGTTTTACCGTGGATGCCTATCCGCAGAGAGAATTCCCCGCGCAGGTTTTGCAGGTGCGTTATGGCGCGCAGGCCGTTGATGGCGTGATCACCTACATGACCGTGCTGAACGTCGACAATGCGGATCTCGCGCTGCGTCCGGGCATGACCGCCACTGCGGATATCATAGTGCAGCAGGTCGATAATGCGCTGCTGGTGCCCAACGCCGCGCTGCGTTTCACGCCGCCCGCACCGGCCGTTACGGATGAAGGCGGTAGTGTATTAGGCAAACTCATGCCGCGTCCGCCACGTGCGACGCCCAGACTGCACGAAACACTCAGCCCCGACAAGATGGCGCAACGGGTTTGGGTGCTGCGTGATACGGGGCCGGAGGAAATTCCGATTCAGATAGGCGCAACCGACGGCAGGTTCACGCAGGTGTTATCGGGTGATATCGAAGCGGGGTTGGCCGTGATTGTCGATGTTGAGAGCAAACCCGGTAAGTGAATGGGTGATCTCAATGCCTGATAGTGCGCCCCCGTTAAAACCCGCGTTGATCGAGCTTGCTGCCGTCACCAAGGTCTATGGCAGCGGTGAGGCCGCCATGCAGGCCTTGCGCGGAATCGATCTGCGCATCGAGGCAGGTGATTTCGTCGCCGTGATGGGCCCGAGTGGTTCGGGTAAATCCACCTGCCTGAATATTCTGGGCTGCCTGGATACGCCAAGTGCCGGTTCCTACCGTTTCGAGGGTGTCGAGGTTGGCGCACTGACGCGCGATCAGCGCGCGGAACTGCGCAGGCATTATCTGGGTTTTGTATTTCAGGGCTTCAATCTCCTGAATCGCACTTCGGCGCTGGAGAATGTCGAATTACCCTTGCTGTATCGTGGCGTGCCGGTTGCCGAACGCCATCGCTTGGCGCGCCGCGCGTTGGACGCTGTCGGGCTGTCCGGTTGGGAAGGGCATACGCCCGGGGAGTTGTCCGGCGGTCAGCAACAGCGTGTTGCGATTGCGCGCGCCATCGTCACCGAACCGGACGTGCTCTTCGCCGACGAACCCACCGGTAATCTTGATACCGCGCGCAGCAAGGAGATCATGGAGTTATTGACGGTCTTCAACCGCGAACAGGGCATCACCATTGTCATGGTGACACATGAAGCGGATATGGCCGCTTATGCCAGGCGCATTGTACGTTTTGTCGACGGTCAGGTTGATAGCGATCTTCGGGCTGGAGAATCAACCTGATGTTGTGGAATGCGCTGCTGCTGGCCTTGCGCGAAATTCGCCGCAACGTACTGCGTTCTTTTCTGACCATTCTTGGGATTGTCATTGGCGTGGCAGCGGTGATTGTCATGGTGACCCTGGGTGGTGGCGCCACGGCACAGGTGACCGAGCAGATTTCCAGTCTGGGGACCAATCTGCTCATGGTGCGGCCCGGGCAGCGCATGGCCTTCGGACAGATGTCGGCCGCCAAGCAATTCGATATGGCCGACGTCGAGGCCATAGAACGTCATATCAGTTCGGTGCTCGCCGTGGCGCCGGCCTCTTCCAGTCCCATCACGGCGGTGTATGGCAACCGCAATTGGTCCACATCAGTGAATGGGGTGGATAACCGGTATTTCCCCGTGCGTAACTGGTCGCTGGCCAAGGGCCGCGAATTTACCGACAGCGAACTGCGTGCGGGATCGTCGGTGTGTATCCTTGGCGAAACCGTGCGTAGGGAACTGTTCGGCAGTCAAGATTCGCTGGGGGCGAAATTGCGTTTAAAGAAACTGTCCTGCGAAGTGATTGGTGTGTTGGAATCCAAAGGGCAGTCCACGATGGGCTCGGATCAGGATGATCTGGTATTGATGCCGCTGCGTGCCTTTCAGCGCCGCATTGCTGGCAATCGCGACATCGGTTTGATTCAAGTATCGGTACGCGATGGTGTCTCCACGGAACAGGTAAAGCAGAAAATCGAGGAGCATCTGCGTATCCGCCGGCATATCGCAGCGAACGAAGACGATGATTTCCAGGTGCTGGACATGAAAGAAATCGCGCAGATGCTCGCGGGCACAACACAGGTGCTGACCGCACTGCTGAGTGCGGTCGCCGCCGTGAGTCTGCTGGTCGGGGGTATCGGCATTATGAATATCATGCTGGTGTCGGTGACCGAGCGTACCCGCGAAATCGGTATCCGGCTGGCCATTGGCGCACTGGAGCGTGAGGTGCTGCTGCAGTTTCTGGTTGAGGCGGTGGTGTTGTCTTCGTTTGGCGGCTTGATAGGTATCGCCTTGGCGCTCGGCGCCTCAGTGCTGCTTGCCGACCTGATGCAGATACCTTTTGTATTCAATCCGGGCATAGTCGTGCTGGCCTTTATGTTCTCGGCTGCCGTGGGTGTGATCTTCGGTTATTTTCCCGCACGCAAGGCCGCGCGGTTGGATCCGATCGAGGCATTACGACACGAATGACGCTGTGTCTGTGTGCCGGTAAATCAGCGCCGACCGCTTTTATTGTGTGTTGCGGTACGCTTTCATATACTGACCCTGGTTGTAAGTTGTGCCGGATGCAGTGATTGATCGGCAAACGGAATGATCTGTTTGTCCGCTTCAGCGTAAGGGATTTTCCGCGACTCATGCAGGCCGAACAAAAACCACAGAACGGCCTCGCAGGCCTGAAGCACTGGCGCTATGATCTCGGCGCCGGCTTACAGGTGGCCCTGGTATCGTTGCCGTTGTCGCTGGGTATCGCGGTCGCCTCGGGTGCGCCGCCTATCACCGGCGTCATCTCCGCCATTATCGCCGGCCTGATCTTTCCCTTTCTTGGTGGCGCTTATGTGACCATCAGTGGTCCGGCGGCCGGGCTCGCACCCGCACTGCTCTCCGGCATGCTTATGTTGGGCGGTGGCGATCTCGCCGCCGGTTATCCCTTGCTGTTGGTGGCTATCTGTCTTACCGGTCTGGTGCAGATCATCCTCAGTATGGTCAATGCCGGTCGCTTCGCGATCTTCCTGCCGGTGACCGTGGTCGAGGCGATGCTCGCTGCGATCGGCATCATGATCATCGTCAAACAGATACCGCCCTTGCTGGGCGACCTCGCGCCCATGAGCAAAGACATACTCACCGCGATTTCAAAATTACCGGAAAGCCTGCTGCGCATTGAAGCGCCGGTGATGATTATCGGTGTGGTGTGCCTGTTCCTGATGTTCTATCTGAACAATACCCGCAAAGAATGGTTGCGCCGTGTGCCGGCGGCGTTGGCCGTGGCCAGTATCGGCATTGTGCTGGGTTATGTTTTCGATCTTGATACGCGCCATTTGATCGCCATGCCGGATGATATTCTGCATGGCGGTATCACCATGCCGGCCTTCGATGCCGTGTGGCGCAGTCCGGAGCTATGGGGCAGTATCATTCTGGTTGTGGTGACCCTGACCTTGATCGACGGCATCGAGTCGCTGGCGACCATTGCCGCGGTCGATAAGATCGATCCCTATCTGCGCAAATCACACGCAAACACCACCTTGCGCGCCATGGGCGTGTCGAACATGTTGTCGAGTATCGTCGGTGGGCTGACCATTATCCCGGGCGGCGTGAAAAGCCGCGTCAACATCGATGCGGGCGGGCGCACGCTGTGGGCCAACTTCTACAACGCCGTCTGCCTGATCATTTTTCTGTTTTTGGCCAAGGATCTGATCAGTCGCGTCCCGCTTGCCGCGATCGGTGCAATCCTGATCTATGTTGGCTGGCGGCTGTGCGAATACCGCGTCTTCCAGAAAACCTATGCCATCGGTCGCGACCAGATTGTCATCTTCCTGATCACCATCGCCGCAATCCTGGCCACCGATCTGCTATACGGCATCATTGTCGGCATCACGGCAGAGATCGCCATGCTGACGTATCTGCTCAGCCCCTCGTTCCGTACCGTGCTGACCGGCAAGCTGACCTACACTCAGTCGGTAAAATTACTCAAGCACAATCTGTTCGATCTGTTCCGCAGTCCGGTGATCCTGATCAAACACGAGGAACACAGCGGTTTGCCGCATTACCAAATCACACTCGGTTCAGTGGTTTGTTTTAATCTCTTGCCACTGGATAAAGTGCTGCAATCGCTGCCCGAGAAGTGCGCCATTACGCTGGTGGCCAGTCAGTCCGGTCACATCATCGACCACACCGCCATGGAATACCTGCATCAATTCGAGGAAGAATGCCTGCGCGAGGGGCGTGCCTTCCGGCTTATGGGTCTGGAAAATTATTATCAGTTCATGCCGCATTCGCTGTCTTCACGCATGCACGATGCCAAACTGGTCAAAGAGAAAACCCGTATGTCGGATCGTGCCTTGCTGATGGCGGGTATCGCCGGTCGGCATCATCTCAATTTCACTGAGCAGACATCGGGTACGCTCAATCTACATAACTTTGTATATCTGCGTCGTGGTGATATGCGCCAGGAAAGCAACGTCATGGCCGGCGAGCATGCCGGAAAACATATCAAACTGTTCGATTACAGCCACACCGCCGCGCCCGATTATTATTCGGAATATCACCACACGCTGATTATTGTTCGCCTGCCGGACGACGGCGTGGCCGTGCCTGATCTCGTGCTGGCACCAGGGCATTATCTGGAGCGTTACCTGGTTTCATTCAAAGAGATCGATGATCCGGAGGCTACGGCCGCATTGCGCGAACATCGCCTCTATATCAGGCCCGGTGGCCCCGATCCCAGTGTGATGTTCAATAAATTGCTGGGTGTGCTGAAAAGCTATCCCGGTATCTATATAGAGATCAGGGATGGTGTCATGCTCGCCTTCCGCCCGGATCGCGATCTGGAAAACGTCGAAGGCATCGAGGCCTTGCTCGGCCTGGCTGAGATGGTGTGATGCTGGCTGGCGCTATTCCGGCGCCTGGTTTTTTTTGCGCAGCACTTCGGTATTCGAAACATAAACCACCATATGATGGCCCTTGCGGATCATTACGCTCAGTTCGTCCAGCATGCGCTGCAACAGATGATCGGGGGCGATCATCATGAAATGGATATTGCTGTCACTGTCGAATACGCCATATTGAGTGCCGCTGGCACCGCCGCCGCGCGCATCGGTGACCGTATAACCGGTTGCACCCTCGCGTATGGCAATCTCCACCAGTCGTGATTCAAGTGCTGCGTTGGCGACAATGTTGATGAGTTTCTCTCGGTGCAGTTCGGTCATGATCTATACCCTTGGACGAATCACTGTTTCATAGTCTTCGGTTCAAACGCCGGCAATTGCCTTGGCCATATGAAAATATAATGGAATACCCAGTAGGACATTGAAGGGAAACGTGACGCCTAAGGACAGCGTCAGATAAAACGACGGATTGGCTTCAGGGACGGCCAGACGCATGGCGGGCGGCACGGCGATATACGATGCGCTGGCGCCGAGTACGCCAACAAGCGCCGCACCGCCGACAGAAAGCGCCAGCACGGTGTGGCCCACAAAGACACCGATAGCCCCGCCGATGATCGGCATGGCAATGCCGAAGCCCAGCAGGAGCAGGCCAACATGCCGGAACTCGTCGATACGGCGTGCCGCATCCATGCCCATTTCCAGCAGAAACAAGCACAGCGCGCCCATAAAGATATCGCTGAAGAAGGGTGTGATGCCGGCCAGGTTGGTGGGGCTGGCAATGACACCAATCAGCATGCTGCCGAACAACAGTACCACGCTGCCGTTGGTGACCGCCTCATGCAGTAGTCGCTTGATCTCGCCATTGCTACCGGCGGCCGCTCCGGCATTATTTGATTCAGCTCGCCGTGAAAACTTCGCCAGCAGGAGACCAACAATAATGGCAGGCGATTCCATGACCGCCAGCATGATCACAGGGTAACTCTCGTAGCTGATGCCCTGTGATTTCAGATAAGCGATGGCGGTGAGAAAGGTGCCGGCGCTGACCGAGCCGTAATGCGCGGCGATGGCGGAGGCGTTGAGTGCATCGATACGCACCAGCCAGATCAAAATGGCATAGGCGATCAGCGGCAAACCGAAACCCAGCAGCAAGGCGACGCCGATGGCATCCAGTGCGGAATTGATGGGGGAATGGGCCAGCTCCATGCCACCGTGCAGACCGATACCGACCAGCAGATAAATGGACAGGGCTTTGGCAAGATCGGGTGGAAATTTCAGATCAGACCGGATCAGGCGGGAAACGAACCCCAAGGCGAAGAACAGTATTGCAGGTATAAACAGATTCGATAAATTGAACATGCGCTCCCTCGCAGTCTGATAGGTGATTTTCCGTGCTACACGGTTGAGCTATGCGAAAACATACCTTACAAATGAATCCAATGCCAAATCGACGCCTAGTTGTCGGGTTAATCAGGTTTTATGATCAGGGCAGCGGCTTGCGGTTGTCTGTTCCCTGTGTGTACCCTGACTCAAATCCAGTACCTATCCAATTATCAGATGGGCATGCTGATTTTCGATTTAGTACCTATTCCTCGGAGGCGCGCAGATTATGGAACGACTCATTAGCTGGATCAGAACCAACTGGCACGAAGAGTCCAATCTGGGCAAGGCCAAGCTGGGTGCGCTGACCGCATTGGTTTTTCTGCTGATTGCATCAATTCTCCCCGAGAACGAACGCCAGCCACTCAATACGCCTGTGCCGAGCAAGGCGGTGAAGGAAGCAGCGCAACAGGCCAGCGATACCTATTCGGCGTATGAGTCACGCGTGACGGAGTTGGAAAAGGCCGGTGACGAAGCCAAGCAGCAGGCTGCCGATACTTATCAGAGTTATGAATCACGGGTCAGTGAGCTGGAAACGGCCACGCAAAGCGGCGCCAAAGAGGCCGCGGAGGCCTATCAGGGTTACGAGGCGCGCATCAGTCAATTGGAGCGTGAACGCCAGGCGTTGTTGAGCAAGATGTCCGATGCCGGCTCAATGGAAGATGCCAGTCAGGAGTCCTCCAGTGGCTACCAGGAATATGAGGCGCGCATCAGTGAATTGGAGCGCGAGAAGCGTGACCTTCTCGACCGGATGAACAAACTCGATGCCGGCGGAGACGCCGCCCGCGAAGCGGCCGAGGCCTATCGTGATTATGAAGCTCGTGTTACCGAGCTTGAGCAGGAGACCCAAGTCGGCCAGGAACAGGCCTCCACCACCTACAGCACCTACGAAACCCGCATCGCCGATCTGGAACGGCAGAACAAGGAACTGGCCGATCAGCTCGCCGCGCGAGATCAGCGCATCGCCGCACTGGAGCAGGGCACAGCGACTGCAGAGCCGGCAGCGATGTCCACCGAGACCATGGAGTTGCGCCTGCAACTCGAAGCCATGCGCGCGACACTGGATCAGTTGTTGATGAAGCTGGCTGCAGAGCCGACTGAAGCGGAGTAATAATGGCAGTGTTTTTTCTGAGGCCGATTACGACTCCAGATTGTGGGTTGCCTGTGTGTTCATGGCATGCCTGTTGAGTGAGACTGTTTCAGCTACAAGCACGTTTGTCGTGCCTATTGATCTGGAGAAGCAGGCCCAGGACATGGATGTGCTTTGTGCGCAGGCAGCGCCGGATAGAAAGTTTGGCTACCTGGCGCTGTTTACACGCTGGAAGCAGCGTTTGGGTCCCTATTACGCACGCTATCAGCAATTGTTGTATGACGTGCCCGTTCAGGACCTGCCGGAATCCGAACGCGCGGCGAAGTTGCAGGTCATGATCACACAGGTGGAGGCGTACTCCGCGGAACAGATGCAGGCATTACAGAAAGATCGCCGTGAGGCACGTGAAGTATGCGAGATGATGAGTGAAATGATAGCGGCGCCGGAGAATGACAAGGCACTCAAACGGTTCGTCGAAGAGACTGAGATGCGGTGAGTGGAGCGTCCGCCCTAAGGTGAGGGCCGGGACAGAGCGTTGTGCTCTGTCCCGGCCTCAGTTTTAAAGCCGCTTACGTAGGGCAGCGAGCTGCTTGTCTTTGTTAAGTCCCAACAGATAATTGGTTAAACGCATAAAGGGCATGGCCAGTCGGATGCAGGTCCGCGTAACGAACGTGAATCGTGGCGGTTTTGCGGTTGCGGTATCGAACAAATCACCGTCTGTGTCGGTTAGCTCGGCTGCGTTTGCGTAATCCGAATCAGCGTCATTGACGGCCGGTTCCGCAGCGTCTTCAACTGCGATCTGTGCCTCTTCCAGCGTCGCAGCTTCAAACAGTTCCTCTTGAACCGGTTGCTGCGAGGCGGATTCTTCTGCGGTACGTTGCGCTTCAGCTTCGGCAGCAATGCGAGCCGTTTCTTCGGCAAGGCGTTGGGCCTCGATTTCCTCGGCGATACGGCGTGCTTCCTGTTCGGCAGCCATGCGGGCAGCCTCGTCAGCCTGACGCCGGGCTTCTGCTTCCTCAGCGATTCGATGGGCTTCCTGCTCAGCGGCGATGCGTGCGGTTTCCTCGGCCTGGCGTTGCGCTTCGGCGGCCTCGGCAATGCGCTGTGCTTCTGCCTCGGCGGCGAGTCGTGCGGTTTCCTCTGCCTGACGCCGTGCCTCGGCCTCTGCTGCGATACGACGGGCTTCCTGTTCGGCGGCGACGCGCGCCGTTTCCTCGGCCTGGCGCTGCGCTTCGGCGACTTCAGCCATGCGCTGGGCTTCTGCTTCGGTGGCGAGTCGTGCGGCTTCCTCTGCTTGGCGTTGCGCCTCGGCCTCAGCGGCGATACGCCGTGCTTCCTGTTCGATGGCGAGACGGGTATTTTCTTCGGCAATACGTTGGGCTTCTGCTGCGGCCACACGTGCGGCCTCTTCGGCTCGGCGCTGAGTATCGGCTTCTGCAGCGATACGCTGCGCTTCTTGTGCGGCGGCGAGACGGGCAGTCTCCTCCGCCAAGCGTTGCGCTTCGGCTTCCTCGGCCAGACGCTGGGCCTCGGTATCCACACCGGTCTGTTCGTCGGTGCTCAGGAACCGGTTGGTCATGCCAATAATTTCTTCGCTCTTGAACGGCTTGCAGACAATCTCATTGGCGCCGAGCGCCTGAGCTTCGGCCCGCAGGCTGGTATCATCGCCTTCCTTGCCGGTGATGACGATAAAGGGAAGGCTGTTGATCCGGGCCTCGGTGGAAGTGCGCACGCGTTCCAGCAGGCCGTAGCCATCCAAATTGGGCATGGACAGATCGCTGAAGATCGCCTGGATGCCAGGCGCTTCCTGGAGTTTTTCCCAGGCCTCTTCGCCGTCGGCGGCTTCGACCAAGTTGAAGTCGACGCTGAGGATCTTCTTCAGGGCGTGCCGCATCAGCCGCGAGTCGTCGACAATCAATAGGGTAGGTTGTTCTGCGCCTGAAGGCGATTGCAGCGCGGACGCTGGATCTATCACGGAAGCCATGCGGGTGAGTCCATCCTTAACAGTGTGATATGCCTTTCTCAGGCCGGTTTTCTCTACATATCGGGAGTTGTGGGGAGTTCTTTATGGTTGAGGTGAAAAAAGCTGGCCGTATCAGGCGTTGAACGTCGTTTTCACAGATCTGGTCGGGATTCTTTACTCCCTGATGGTATTCATTCCTTTTACTCTGTGCCTTGGTTGCTCCTC
Source organism: Gammaproteobacteria bacterium (assembly GCA_018819175.1). Lineage (GTDB taxonomy): Bacteria > Pseudomonadota > Gammaproteobacteria > Thiohalobacterales > Thiohalobacteraceae > JAHJQQ01. The sequence continues at coordinate 86,463 of JAHJQQ010000023.1, read as the reverse complement.
CTTGACGTCCCTCCGTTCCTGATCTAAAGCCTAAAGAAGGTCGATTATTGCGAATTGCCCATACTTGCTACTCGCGCTGATCAGGAGGTTCATCAATGAATACTGTGTATATCCATATCAATGAAACACTTAATCAAGGCCAGCAGGATAGAATCGGCAACGCGTTGCGGAGTCTGCCGCATATCACGGATGTCCAACTCAACACCCGGCAGCCGCATGATGTACTGGTGGAATACAGTCCGCATCGGGGTATGCCCATGCATATTCTGCAGCGCTTATGGTCTTTGGGGCTGCATGCGGATGTGATGTCCTGCTGAGGTTGCAGTCTGCAGACTGAATAACACCCTCATATGGGGTGAGTGTTTAGTTCAAGCAAGCGTTCATGCGCATGACCTGAAGTGTTAACCTTCAGGTCATGAAAATTGCCATTCTTTCCGACATTCACGGTAATGTGCCGGCGTTGACGGCAGTGCTCGAGGACATCGAACGCTGGCGTCCGGATCAGGTCATTGTCAACGGCGACCTGGTCAGTCGCGGGCCTTATAGCCTTGAATGCCTGCGCCAGCTGCAGACGCGTTTTCCACAGGCGCAGTATCTGACCGGTAACCACGAAACCTACGTGTTGCGCTGTGTCGATGAGCCGGCCGATCCTGACAGCCCGACGTTGGATATCGACCGCTTTGCGGACTGGACCGTGGGTAAGCTCGGTACAGCCATCGAAGAGATCCGTGCCTGGGGTGATCATCTTGATCTGACCGATCTGGACGAGGGCGCCTCGGTGCATATTACCCACGGTTCCAGGCTGGGTAATCGCGATGGTATCTCCGCGCGTACCGCGGATGAGGAGTTGCCGTCGAAGCTGGGCAAGCCGCGGGATCTGTTTGTGGGGTCGCACACCCATAAGCCGCTGTTGCGGCAATTCGAAGGCCGGCTGGTGGTGAATACCGGTTCAGTGGGGCAGCCCATGGACGACGATGCGCGCGCCTCCTATGGCCGCTTTACGTTGCAGGGCGGGCAGTGGCGTGCGGAGATCACCCGGGTCGTCTACGACAAGGCGCAGGCCGAACAGGATTTCATTGATAGTGGTTTTATTGCCGAGGCCGGGCCGCTGGCGCGACTGATTCATCTGGAACTGCAACAGTCGCATGCGCATGTCGGTCCCTGGCGGCGCAGCTATCTCGATGCCATCAAGTCCGGTGAGATATCGGTGGCTGATTCGGTAGAGACCTATCTGCGAAGTCTGGCGTAGGGTGTGGTGAGCGCAGCGAACCGCACCGTGCTATGCGGTTTGATTGGTGCGGTTCACGTTGTTCACCACACCCTACGTGTGAAAAAGAGAACGGGGCCATTGGCCCCGTTCTCTTTTCTTGCTCAACGTTTACTGACGGTAGCTGATATCGCGACCGATAGAGCCGCCGAGGATCACGCCGGCAATGGTAGCGACATCTTTGCCACGACCTTTGCCTACTTGATTACCGAGTACACCGCCGATGATGCCGCCGACGACCATCGGGGTGGCGGAACGATAACCAGGGTCATTCTGCGGATAGCTGGCGCGGTCGTCGTAATAGCGCGGCGGTTCCTCGTAGCGCACTTCGGTTTCGTAATACACCGGGCGTTCCACGACCACGACGCGTTCATGTACCGGTTCATCGTAATAGTAATGGTTGTTTACCACTTTCTTGTGCTTGTGGCAGCGCTTGCCTTCGTTGTCATGGCGATGCTGATGGCGGCCATGATCATTGTCATAGCGGTCATTACCATAGTAGTAATTGTTGGTCTGGTATTTGTCGGCATAGGCCAGCGGGGCATTCAACAGGGCGGTACCGCTGACGGCCAGGGCAAGCAGGATCTTATTCAGGTTGCGCATCTTTAGTTCTCCTTGTGGCAAAAGGCCCGGGTTCTGTGCCAGCCGGTTAATCCAGCGGCGGGAGGTCTTTCCCGAGCGTTGGCGATAGATTAACAAGGCGAATCTGAACGCCGGCTTAACGGAATTAAGAAATCCAGGTCTATTACTAACCCGTCATTCCGGCGCAGGCCGGAATCTAGTGCCTTGAATAACCTGGATTCCGGCCTGCGCCGGAATGACGACTTACCCAGGACCTGCCTACATTATTTAGCATGCCGGACTGGCTGGCGGGACTGAGTCCGGTCTGCATATCAGCAGGGCTGCTGATAGTAATGTGTACTAGGCGTATGTTGTTGGTACAGGAGTAACAATAAGTGCAACGACCGATGACGAGGTGATGAGATGGAATGGTTTGCAACCGCGAATGCCAATCTCCCGGGCAGCGAACTGCAGCGGCATATCCGCATCGAGACATTGTCTGAATGGTGTGCGGCGCCGCCGGCCATCGTCGGTGATGTGGATAACCGGGCGGTACCCGCGTGGACGAGCTGGCGTGTGCATCGCGAGGTGATCCGCGCGGGCCTGCGCTTCAGTTTGCCTGGTGCGTTACATGCCCTGCAGTGGACGCTGATTGTCGGCGGCCACCCGCGCCCCGGCACGGTAAACCTGCACTTCAGTCTGGCGACAGCAAACCCCGATGCAGCCACGCTCGCTGCATTGGAGAAATTCGTGGCCGACTGGCAGGAAGGATTGGAAGCAGGGGTGACGCGTTTACAGCAGGAACGCGCGGCGAAGAGTGCGGCTGTGTGCGAGTCTTATGCGAGCAGTGGGTTCGGTTGAGGTGTTGAATGCGACTGTCACGGGCGCTTCACTTTTTCATTTCCAGCTGCTTGCTGGCATGACGGTATGCCGCATCCAACTTCTTCCGCAGCTCTGTGATTTTCTGTGCTGGCGTGTCTGCTGCCAGATTATCCAGACCAGTTAAAACAACCCGATGATATCCCTCCAGTACGGCTTGATTGGCGTTAGTCGCCTGAGTGGTGCGTTCGATTGCCTGCGCATCCAGAGGCTCCACCAATGCGGCGCGCTGGATCAGCTGGGTTTTATTGCTGGCCTCATCGCGCGCGATGAGCGGGCTGGTCTTCATATAGACAACACCTTGCCAACGGAATCTTTCGCCGATCGGTAGACTGAGAAATTTAATCGTGGTCGCGAGACTTTTTGACTTGCTTGGCATTTTGATCTGAGTGCGTGATTGAGTTGTGTGGTTACAGTTTGTGATCAGGTTTCACGCGCCCGGTAACGTAATTTGAGCGCCAGCACGGTCAGCGACAGCAGCAGGGTGATGGCATTGGCGAGGATTACCGGTAAGGCATCAATCAGAATGCCGTAGATCAGCCAGAGCAATACACCGGTACTGAACAACAGGAACATGCCCAGGGAGATGTCATTGCCGGATTTGCTGCGCCAGGTCTTCAGAACCTGAGGTACAAACGCCAGCGTGGTAAGGCTGCCGGCACAGAGGCCAAGCAGCGTAGGATGGTCCATAACTAGTGCGGCCGGCGGACAGAAGTTCTGCCGCCGCGTTCAGCCGTCCTCTTCTTCAACGCTGTCGACCCAGGCATCTTCATCATCGTTGCTGTCCGCGGCGAAGTCGCCGAAGCCCTCGTCATCTTTGTTTTTGCCTTTACTCTTGGCGGCCTTGGCCGGGTCGGCACGATCGGGAATATTCAATGGACGCACGTTGTGATGTTGCAGAGTGCGCCGGGCTTCGCCGTAAGCGGCATTCATTTCGTCGATCTTGCCGGCCTCGCTGGGTTTGAGTTCGCGCAGTTTCGGTTCCACGATTTCGCGGGTGTATTCCAGGATCTGGCCGCGCACGAGATTGAACAGGAACATCGTCTTACTGTTGCCGGTGTCCAATCGATCATCGCGAATGACCGGGCTGCTCTTAGCGCCCACGTCCAGATAGCCGTACCAGAGATTGCCCTTGCCCTTTGAGTTTCCCGACATTGTTTCCACCTTGACCGAGTTGTGACTGCTCCGAGTTGAGTTACGCCCGACGGGGGCGCGTTGCGGAATATTAGCCAGCCATAGCGATCTGTCTAGATCTATCTTGAGTCTGAGGAGAAAAAAATCACGCCGGCGGCCTGATTTCGGGATCTCAGCCGCGCAAACCGAGCGGGTCATCGGGGTCCACATCGTCCATGAAGGGCTTGCGGCGGTCGCTGTTGGTGGTCTGGTACACCTTGCCGATCCAGTTGTTCAGAATCGCCTCGGCGGTGTCGTGCCAGGTATTGTCGATATGCGGCAGGATCAGCTCTTCCGGCAATTCCGGCAGGGGTTGTCCGCTGTGCCGCGCGGCCTCCAGCGCATCGCGGTATTCGTCCAGGATGGCCTGCACCTGCAGACTGAAATAATGCTCCGGGAAGGGCGGGTAGTCGCCGCGCTTACCGGCGGCATACTGCAGCACCTCGCGTTTATACTCCTTGAGCAGGCTGATGCTGTCGTATTCCGGGTGGCCCTGGAAGAACACCAGCCGGAAGCCGTCCTCGCTGACGGCCAGATGCACACCGGCCTCCTCGCTCTCGGCCAGGACGCGTAATTTGGCCGCCTCGAATTGACGACGGTCAATTTGATTGAAGCGCGAGTGCGGCACATCGAAGCGCGTGTTCACGCCCATTACCAGGGGATGCCGGCGGTCGACCAGTCGGTGGGAGTGTACGCCCCAGCGCTTGAAGCCGAGCGGGCGGCGCTTCTGGCCATAACGGAATTGCAGCACCGCATGCGTGGCCAGGCAGGAGCACAGCGTCGAGGTGACATTGGCATGGGCCCAATCGATGACCTCGATCAACGGGTCCCAGAACGGTTGCACAGCCAGCTCCGTGCCCTGCACGTTGGCGCCGGTGATGATCAGCGCGTCCAGGCCGGCCGCTTTGATCTGCTCGAAGGTTTCATAGTGCTTATCGACATGCGCGCGGCCGCGCACATCACGCGGCAATTCCTTGAGCGTGAACGGGTGCATATAGAACTGGGCGATCTGATTGCTTTCGCCGACCAGGCGGAAGAACTGGCGCTCGGTCGCCTCCAGCGCGGCGTCCGGCATCATGTTCAGCAGGCCGATGTGCAGCTCGCGTATATCCTGATGTATCGCTTCGTCGCCCGGCAGAATGGTTTCGCCTTCCTGTTCCAGGCGGGCAAAGGCGGGCAGACCGGAATTGGCAACCAAAGGCATGGGTTTATCACTCTCGCAAAGGCAAATCCTATTTGCCACAGAAAACACGGACAGAATTAAAAATGGATATGCAGGGCACTGCAATGAGCTGAGCGACTGCTCGTACGGAAGCGCTGAGTTCGACCGTAATATGTGTTGATCATGTCCGTGTTTTCCGTGGCAGAATGATTGTGGTGTTAGCTGCGCGGGGTTGTGTTTGCAGCTGCCCGCTATCCCTGCTGCTCCAGGGCGCGTTCGATCAGGCGCATAAAATCAGCCTCATCCTGCACCGTCGCCAGATCGGTGGTGGTGATGGTGTAGCCGTGTTCAGACGCAATCGCCTCATAACGGGGGATGCGCGAATAGAATAGCCGCGGGAACATCCAACGCACGAAATCATCCGGGTCGATCAGGGCGACATAGGCCAACTTGCGTTCCTGCATATACTGGGCGAGCTGCTCGTCCAGAAACGCCTCGCGATAATAAAGCGGCTTGGGATCGGCCTCGGCACGATGGATCAGTTCCTGTTCATCCTGTTTGGTGGCCTTGAGATAGAGCACCAGGGTGTTATCCGCGATAACCTGGATGACTTCCGGGCTGTCGAGCTCGCAGACGCTGCCACCGGCGTCGTTGACGAAATGCTGGTAGCCATAGATCTCCTGCGCTTTCTGAATAAACTCCGGCACGTCCTTCATGGTGGCGATTTCCGCGACCCGATGCAGCTCCTGACGGTGTTTGAATTCCTTCAGGCCCAGGCCGCCCAGTTCGGGATTACCCAGCTTGCCGAGAAAACTCGACACCGGCGCCAGATTGTCCACCGTGATGTTGTTGACGATGTAAATTGAATCCGAGCGCAGCAGGTCGCGCAGAAACGGCACTTCCATCGCCTTGTGCTTGATGTTGTCGAGAATCGGTTCATCCAGGTAACGGGTGCCGATCCGGTAATCACCGGAATAATGAAACCAGTTACGCTTGCGCAGCATGTAGGACAGGCGCGTCTTGCCCACTCCGGACATGCCGAGCAGGGTGATGCGCTTGTTGGGCCAGGCGCGGAATTGCTCGACACTCAACTTCACACAGATTCTCCAGCCGTGCGCCCGCGGGTGCGTGCGTGGCTGCCTACTATACCGGGCGCGGCGTAGGGGTTGAAGCGAGGTGTTTAATTGCGCTGATATTTCAGGGGGGGAAGGGGTGCGCCGCTGCGATGGCGTCCTTCATCAGGCTGTCATGCCGGTGATGTAGGCTCGGCTGAACTATCGGACCTGTCCGCGTACCAGGGGTTATACTGTCGTTGAGCAACTGAGAAATGTTGAAATGACATCGAATTATCTGAAGCCCAGATCAACTCTGCCCGAGGCTGGCAACCTGGCCCTTGAAACGGGCATCAGCCAGCAGCGCACGGCGCTGTCGGCCTTGTTGACGCAGCCATTACAGGGCATAGCACCGCGTTGCGGTCTGGTCTGGCCGCATCGTGAGCGGCTGAATCAGACCCTGGCCTCCGCGCTGCACGAGCTGCCGTACTGTATGGCGCTGTATGCTATGGATACCCGCGGTCGGCAGATCTGCGACAACATCGAACACACAGGGGTGATGACCGAGCACTTCGGACGCGACCGTTCCGACCGTCCCTATATGCGCGACGCGGTACCGGCCAGTGGTTTTCTGCTGTCGGAAGCCTACCTCAGCCTGCGTGCCCGGCGCCCGTCCATCACGGCGATTCAGGTGATCCGCAGCAACGGCGTGGTAGTGGGTTTTCTCGGCGCAGACTTCGATCTGCGTGACCTGCCGCTGACCCGCAAGCTGTATGACGAGCCGCAGCACTGGCGCCAGATCAAAGGTGACCCGGCGATCCGCAGCGCGGTGTTTCAGCAATGTCGTGCGGACAGTGAAATGGATCGGCGCATCGATGACGTGCTGGCCATGTTCGAAGCCCTGATGGTTTATCACGGCGTGTATCACGGCAAACTGCATTTCTCCAGCAACCGCGCGACGGTCTGGTTGCTTGATGATCCCTACCGCTATCGATTACTGGATCTCGCCGCGTTGGTCGATCCGGATATCTGCCTGGTCTATCCCCAGCGCGACTACCCGCGCGATGCCCTGGTGCCGGCCGATCAGGTCGGGCCAGTGCTGCAGGGACTGCGCGAGCTGCGCTATACCGACGAGAGCATTTATCTTCGCAGTGGCTCGTTGAACATCTTCAATGGCATGGTGGCACTGACCTTCTCCTGCGATGGTTCCCATTACATGCCCTATGCCGAATTCCTCGACCGCGATATGCCGTTCTGGCAAGCGCGCTGAATTCCCGCATGAACCATGACCTGGTGCTGTATCTGAATGGCCAGGTCTGTCTGGAGGCCGCGCGCAGTGGCGGTATCCCCGGGCATGTGCGCGCCTGGCTGGACCGCCTGGATGCCGACATGAATGACGGGATTGAGCTGGATGACGGTCCGGTTGCGGCGCCCGATGTCCGGCAGCGCGGGCAGTTTGTGCTCGCCCGGCTGCTGGCCGCGCTGGGCGAAGGCAAAATGGATTTTGCGCGTAGCCTGTTGTTCTATCTGGCGACGCGCTGGCCGGATTTACGGGCAATCCGGGTCAGCGAGGATGCCGACCAGTGGACGGCGGAACTGGATTACGGCTGAGCCGAACGGTGGCACAGATCCTGCTCCCAGCAAGGGACTCGCCGGTATTTCGCCGGTGCCATGACCTTGGGCCCTCAGCTATGGATCAAAAACCTACCTTCAACCTGGTCGTCGGTTCCACCCTGCAACTTGAAGTGGCGGGTTCCCGCCTGGGAGTGGTCCCAGTGACACTGATCGGCTACGCCCCGGGCCGCAGCATTATGATCATGCTGTCGGAGAGCGCCGAGGCCGGGTTGAAGCTGCCCCTGCAGGACGGCGACGCCTGCGTGGTGCGTTTCGAGTCTGGCGACAATGTCTATGCCTTCGACACTCAGGTGCTGAGTGTCGCAGTCGCGCCCTATCTGCATGCGCATCTGGCCTATCCCCAGGGTGTGCAGGGATCGATGGTACGGCGCAGTCAGCGCGTGCCTGTCAATGACATGGTAATGATGCTGGTGATGGAAGAGGCTGGCCGCAAACTGTCCGTGGCGCTGGCGGACATCAGTCTGTCCGGTGCGCGTCTGGTGGCGGGCACCCGCTTAGGCGAGATTGGCGAGCGTTTCTCCATCGAGATCCCGCATATGGGGCAGACGGGGTCTGAACGTGTCGCGTTGCCTTGCCGGGTGCGCTATGTCCGTGAAGAGCAGAGCGTCAGCGCCAGTGCCAAGCGCGTTTACCATCATGGTGTGGAGTTTTCAGATCTGAGCCGCCAGGCGCAGTTGTTTATCGAACGCTATATCGGCGAGAAGGTGGCCGAGCAGCGCGGTGTCGGCAGCTAGGGATACGCCGTCACCCGAAGACATCAATCCCGATCTTCGGTGCATCTTCCGTAGCGTCGACATCCTGAGCCTGACGGCGCCGTTCACGTTTGTCGCGGGTATCCAGAATCACCTGGTCCTTGGTTTGACGGCGCTCACCCTTGCGGCGATTCGGCCCACGGTAGGTCGCTTGCGTCTGTGCCTGCGGCGGTGTCGGGGGGTATTCCTGAGCGGGTTGGGTTCGGTTGGTGGGTGATAGCTGGCCCACCTCACGGGCCGTCGAGGTTGCGTTGTTATCTTTCTTCAGCGATTGGATACCACTGTCATCCGGGCGAATGGTGATGCTGGTCATGACTTAGCACCTGTTCGTAAAGATCCGCGCGGCAGATTCAGGCGCGCGCCAGCAGCAGGCCGGCGGTTTCAGAGAATTGCAGCCCAGCCTCGCCGATCACGGCGTCGTAGTCAAAGCTGGCCTCATCTACCCCAATCGCCGCCCAGGCGGAGATATCGGCCTTGGCCTCGATATTCGGTGATTCGCAGAACGCACCGAGCTGCGAACGATTGGCCAGGTTATCGGCCAAGTGCACGATAGAGGCCTCCAGTTCCGATTGCATGGCATAGCTCGGCATATGGTGGTAGGCCACCGCCTCCTGCAACGTTTCCGGGAGCATCCAATTGCCCAGCAGAGCGCCGCCCAGATCGGCATGAGTGAAACCTAGTTCGGCCAGCTCGGCCTGATGCAGGATGCCTTCATCGCCATCGCAGATCATCAGCAGATCCGCGCTGGTGTCGGGCATGCGGTTATACAGAACCAGACTGCCGATATCGTGCAGCATGCCGGCGACAAACATGCGTTCCGGATGCAGCACCCGGCAGCGCTTGGCCAGCGCGCGGGCGATCAGACCGGTATAAACGCCGTGACGCCAAAAGGTATCGATATTGACCAGGTTGTTCGGCAGATTGGAGAAGGATTTGATCGCCGATACGGCAATCACCAGGCTGTACAGCTCGCGGATGCCGATGATCGTGACCGCGCGCGACACCGTGTCGATGCGGCGCGAGAAATTATAGAAGGAGCTGTTGACCAGCCGCAGCAGGCGCGCCGTCAGGCTCGGGTCGCGGCTGATGACTTCGCCGATGTCCTGCGTTGAGGCATCGTTGGACTCCACCAATTCAAAAACTTTGACACAGATATCCGGCGGCGAGACCAGATAGGTCACGTCCTCGAGCAGGCTGGCCGCCAGGTCGCTGGCCAGATCGTGGGTGGCATGGGCTTCTTCAGGTAGAGACATGTGCAGCCTTAAAAGTCGTGGTTGAGGCGGGCCTCCGTCGCCAGGATTAAATAACCATAGCCGGCCCTGTCACCCTAGCGGCGTTTAGCCAGATTAGTTGAACGGCTTTATGGCGGTGGTGTCAAAATTGCGTCGCACTTCACAAATCAGAAATTTCCCCCGTGATACTCCTAATAGCAGGTTAAGAACCGCTTGGTTATTCCGTCACAAGTGGTGTCCCGCCAGTATTTTTGAGGCACGTGCATGAACATCGTCCAGCTTAACGAATATGAGAAGGCCCGCGGTGGCATCTCCCGCCAGGAGGCCGTCGGTCTGCTGCGTGAATGCCGAGAAGTCGTTACCCGAACCCTGTCCGCGAGTTTGGTGAGGATGATGGGCAAGGTCGATGATGCGCTGTTCGAATTGGCGGAGAAGGCCGAGAGTAATGCCGTACAGAGTCTGTACTTCGATGCCATGCGCGAGGTGCGGCTGAAGCGCGCCAGCATGGAAATCGGATTCAAGGCGCAATTGATTGAAGGCTTCAATCGCGAAATCCGGAAAGAAAATGATACGGCCGAGCCGGCCACGCTGATGTCCAATCCGCGAATGGAAGAGCTCGATCTGGTGGAGCATGACGCCCTGGAAGAGACCCTGGCTGTCAGCAATATGGTCAGCAAAATCGCCATCAGCTGTAAGGAGGAGCTGGGTTTGCTGAATCGGCGCATCGGTTATCTGCTCAACGATCCGGAATTGCTGCGCGCCAAGAATCCAATCGGTCCCGAGGTGGTCTGCAATGCCTTTCGCGAGGCCTGTGGGGATGTCGAATCCGGCATCAAGGTCAAGCTGATCATTATGAAGTTGTTCGACCGTTACGTCGCCACGGAAGAAATGCAGGCGCTGTACCGCGACATCAACAAGTTGCTTATCGATAAGGGTGTGTTGCCTGAATTGCGCCATGAAGTGAGGCGTACCGGCGCGACCCGTGCGCGCGCCAATGTAGCTGGCACGGGAACCGCCGAGGCTGCGCAGGATCCCCAAAACATTATTGATGAAGATGTATTCGCGACCCTGCAACAGTTAATGCAAAGAGGTATTTCCGGTGGACTGCCGGGTGGTATGACCAGCGGCATTATGCTCGGTGGTGGTGTAGGTCATGCTACCGGTGGCACGGGCGGTGGTAATCCCGGTTTCATGAATACTCTGACTTTATTGCAACAGGGCAACAGCGAACTGGTGGCCGGTGGTGTCGCCAATCTCAGCAATGCTGATTTGATGTCCGGCTCGGTGAATGTCATCCGCAATATTCAATCCAGCGGCATCGTCGGCAATGTCGGCGCAGTGGACGGCATGGTCATAGATGTCGTTGCGATGCTGTTTGATTTCATCCTGGACGACGAGAATATTCCACCAGCGATGCAGGCGCTGATCGGTCGTCTGCAGATACCGATGCTCAAAGTAGCTATGCTGGACAAGAGTTTCTTCTCCCGCAAGTCACACCCCGCACGCAAATTGCTCAATGTGTTGGCCGAGGCCTCGGTCGGTTGGAATGGCGAACAGGATCAGGCGTTATACAAGCAAGTCGACGGCGTGGTGAAACGGGTGCTGGTGGAGTTCGAAAACAATGTCGGCCTGTTTGCCGAATTATTAGGAGAGTTCGAGCAATACCTGGCCAAAGAACGCGAGAAGGCCGAGCTGCATGAAGAACAATCGGCGCGTATGGTGCAGGGCAAAGAGCGCCTGCGTGAAGCCAAGCAGAAGGTAAGAATTGAAGTCGATCGTCGTTGTCACAATGATCTGCCCAAGTTCGTTCGCCAGTTTCTGGTCAGCTACTGGCAGAATCTGCTGCTGGTGACCTTGATCAAAGAGGGTGCCGAGAGTATCGCCTGGAAGCGCAGCCTGACGACCATGGATAATCTGGTCTGGAGTCTGCAGTCAAAGAATTCAATGACCGAACGTGATCGTTTGGTCAAACTGTTGCCAAGTCTGCTGCGGACACTGCGTGAAGGCATGGTGTTGATTTCGATGCGCGAAGACGATTTTCAATCATTTCTTGAGCAGCTTGCCAGTTGTCATGCGGGCATCGTCAACGCGGTGCCGCGTGAGATTGATGCGGCCAACGATGCGGGCCACACACCCATGATGGCCGATGATCCCTTGGCGGATATCGTCGAGAAGACTGATGTCGACAGCAGTGAACCGGTAGAAGAAGATCGTGCCGTGACCACGGCGACACTGCATCGTCTGGCTGAGGATGGGGCAATCGATGTGGAAGAGATTACCCTGGCCGTGACGGAAGAGGCGCCGCAGGAACTGGAAAACGACGCCTTCATGGAGCAGGTGCGTGAGTTAAAACAGGGCGCCTGGGTCGAGTTCACTCAGGACGATGGCAGCAGCCTGCGCGCCAAACTGACCTGGATAAGCCCGGTAACCGGTGTGTATCTGTTCACCAATCGTCAGGGTCTGAAGGCTTGCGATAGAACCTTGCCTGGATTGGCAGCCGATCTGCGTCGTGGCAGTGCGCGTGTGCTCGACGATGCGCCGGTGTTCGAACGCGCTGTCAGCAATATGATTGATGGTCTGCGTAAGCAGGCGAGTTAAAGGGTTAGGGTCTACTGCCCTCTATTTTGATCCATTTAACTGAGTGGAACGCACGACGGGGACAGAGCTGAAGATCTGTCCCCACAACGGCGTTGCGTTACGGGATTCGTCTCATATTTTCTAGTCCTGCGGTAATTGTGCCCGCAGCGCATCCCGGTCATACCACCAATCCCCATCAACCATCAGATCGAGCATCTTGCCCAAGCGTGGCAGGAGTTCGCCGGGATCGTTGAGCTGTAAAATCTCGATCCAGGTATTGATCATATCTTGTCCTTCGATGCCGCGATGGCGTTTGGCGACGCGCGCCAGGATCTGCGCGGTGAGGAAAGTCAGGCTCTCATGGTCTTTGCCTTCCGTGCGCAGATCGGCAATGTAGTGCGCGGCCATTGCAGCGACCGCGCCACCATCCGATTTATCCGGCGTTTCATCGACGATGTGGTGCAACAGCGTGACGCTGGTCTGGGCCTTGATAGGGTAGGTCACGGCCAGCCAGACGCCATTGCCCAGGGCGACGATATTCTTATCCAGATCAGTGCGGTACAGGATGTCGCAGGCCTCGGCTGCCTCTTGCCAGGCTTGCTGCTCAACGCAATGCTTAAAGGTTGCGCGGGCACTGTCCCAGGCCTCCTGGGTACGCATCAACCCGAGTAGCGCCTCGGCGATATCCAACTCAACTCGAATACGCTCTATAGCGGGTGCGTCCGCAGGTAGTGCGGCGAGGCGCTGCTGATGCCCTGCAAGCAGGCTTTGGATTTCAGCCTGTGATTGCTGGTCATTCATGGCGAAGATTGGGTTGCCGTCGATAATCTTGGTGATGTCGTTCATGCGTTGCCCTGGAAGATGCCGGAAAAGGATAACGGCGCCAGCCGTCGGGAGCCTGCTTTGTACCGGAGCCCTGTCATGATGACAACCCGGGCGAGCGCAGGGGTTGTGGTCAAGCTGTGGGCTAAATGGCCGAAACCTCTACCATAATGCTGAGGTCGGCGCTATTGCGCTGGTTCGTGCATCAGGAGATGGCGATGGCAGGCACGGCAGCGGAAACTGAAGCCCCCCCGGCACCGGATGATGATCTGGTCTTGTTGCAGCGCATTATCAAGGACGCCAAGTCGGGCCGTTTGCGCCTGCCCAGCCTGCCGGACCTCGCTATTAAGGTACGCGCAGCGGTTAATGACCCGCGCCGCTCCATTTCGGATATCGCTCGATTGGTGCAGTTCGATCCGGCATTGGCGGCACGCCTGATTCAGATCGCCAACAGCCCGCTCTATCGCGGTGCCAAGAAATACGATAACTGCCATAGCGCCATTTCCCGCATCGGTGTGGAACCGTCGCGCAATTTGATTGTGAGCTTTACCCTTAAAAATCTGTTCAAGGCCCGCACACCGTTGCTGCGAGATCGTTTGCAGCAGACCTGGCAGCACAGCTGCCGGGTGGCCGCGATCAGCAGTGTGTTGGCGCGACTGACTCCGGGTTTGGATTCTGACCGGGCGTTGCTGGCCGGCCTGGTGCATGACATTGGTGTATTGCCCTTGCTGCAATACATTGAAACCTTGCAGCTGGATGCTGACCCGGAGCGGCTGGACAAGCTTATTGCACGCATGCGCGCCGCGTTGGGGACCTTCGTGCTCAAGACCTGGCAATTCGAGGCGGATATCGCCGGTATTCCCGCTCAGGCCGAGGCGTGGGGACGTGACAGCGGTGAGCGTGTCGACTATGGCGACATCGTGCAGGTCGCCCATGTGCACAGCCAGTTTGGTCGTGGTGGTTATTTCGGCCCGCCCCTGCCCGAGCTTCGAGCCTATCAGAAGCTGACGATCAGCAAGCTTGGGCCGGGCTGCAGCCTGGAGTTACTGGAGCGGTCGCAGCAGGAAATCGCCGAAGTGATGCACATCCTGCAGGGTTGAGCACCAATCAATATGCTAGTCATGCAATCGGTGGGTGAAACCTGCGTTAAAGACACCTAGACTGGTGGTTATATTGTTCCTGAAATATCGGTGATCTTGTGGACTCGATACAAAAACAGCAGGATATTCAGCAGCAGCTTCAAGCATTGCGGGGCAGTTTCGCAGCCCAGTTACCGGAACGGATTGCCGATATCGAACAGGGCTGGAAGGTCTTGCTGAGCGCGACGCCGCCAGAGGCTGATCTGTACGAGCTCTATCGTAAATTGCATAGTCTGGCGGGATCCGCCGGGACCTTCGGCATGCCCGAGCTGGGCCAGCAAGCGCGCCGTGTAGAACTGCGTCTGAAGGCTAAATTGGACGCGCCGCAGGATTGGTCAGAGCCGGAACAGGCTGAGATCGAGACGGGCATTGGCAGGCTGCGTCGGCTGGTCGAGGAAAATACGGTATTGCCTGCCGAAACCTTGGAGTCTCCGGCGGGCACTGCAGCTGTCACGGCGGATAACACGCAAGCCGATAATCTGGTTTATCTTCTGGAAGAAGATGTCAGTCGTTCCGCACGCATGCATAACAAGCTGGTGCATTTCGGTTATCGGGTCGAAACCTTTTATGACCGCGGTGAACTGATGGCGGCGTTGCAGAAGCAGCGGCCAATGGCGCTCATCATGGATTTCCACACTCGTGAAGTGCAGGCGGCGTGTACCGACTGGTTGATTGATTATCAGCGCGATCAGGTCGAAGAATTGCCGGTCATTTTCATTGCCAATGATCTCAGTTTCGAGGTCCGGTTGCAGGCGGTGCGTGCTGGCGGTTTTGCCTACCTGGATCAGCCGGTGGATATTGTTGCACTGGTGGAGCACTTGAATGCCGTCGGTGCGCAACGCGAGTCTGAACCTTATCGGGTTGTGGTCGTCGATGACGACCTGCATCTGGCCCAACATTACGCCCTGGTTTTGTCGCAGGCAGGTATTGAATCGCGCGTGGTCGATCAACCCGCCCGGCTATTGGATACCCTGATTGAATTTCGACCCGACGTCATGCTCATGGATCTGTATATGCCCGAGTGTAATGGCCGGGAACTGGCGCGACTGGTCCGTCAGGATGTTTCGCACGTCAGCATGCCGATTGTGTTTCTATCGGCGGAAAGAGATCAGAAAAAACAATTTAGCGCCTTGATGAATGGCGGGGATGATTTCATTACCAAGCCGGTTGCGGATCTACGCCTGGTTGCGGTGGTGGAGAGCCGGGCGCAGCGTGCCCGCGCACTGGAACATGCCATGTCACGCGACAGCCTCACCGGTTTGCTCAAACACACCAAGATCAAAGAGGCGTTTGAACTTGAATTGGCGCGTGCGCATCGGCACGACGCGGGTTTGAGTTATGCCATGGTCGATATCGATCACTTCAAGTTCGTCAACGACACGTATGGTCATGCCGTGGGTGACCGGGTAATCAAAAGCCTGGCGCACCTGCTGATGCAGCGTCTGCGCCAGACAGATATTGTCGGGCGCTATGGTGGTGAGGAGTTCGTCGTGGTGTTGCCCGATACGGATTCAGAGGGCGCTGCGGCCGTTATGGAAGAGGTGCGCAAGGCCTTCAGTGACATTGAGTTCGACACCGAGGCGGGTTCGTTTTCGGTGACCCTGAGTGTGGGTCTGGTGAGTTGTGGCAACTGTGGTGAGGCCGAGACCATTGCGGAGCAGGCCGACCAGGCCATGTATGAGGCCAAGCGCACCGGTCGTAATCGCATGGTTTGCGTGGAGCTGTAACGATCAATCCATCTTCGGCAAGGGCTCGGGTCTGCCCACGCCATACCCCTGCGCGAAATCAACGCCAAGCCTGTACAGCTGGTCGCGAATAGCCTCGTTCTCGACGAATTCGGCAATGGTGCGGATGCCCAGCACATGACCGATCTGATTGATGGATTCCACAATGGCATGATCCATCTCGTCATTCAGCATGCCCTTGACGAAGTTGCCGTCAATTTTCAGATAATCAACCGGCAGGTTCTTCAGATAGGCAAATGAGCTGAGTCCGCTGCCGAAATCATCCAGTGCGAATTTGCAGCCGAGCGAACGCAGCTCGTGAATGAACTCGATGGCGTGTGCCAGATTGGTAATGGCGGCCGTCTCGGTGATTTCGAAGCATACCCGCTGTGGTGGTATTGAATGTTGTTCAAGCTGGTCGCGTATAAAACCGAGCATCTTGTCGTCATTCAGCGAGGTGCCGGATAGATTGATGGCACAGGAATAGGTCGCATCATCTATAAGCTCCCTATCACACATCTTCTTACAGTAGATAAAGGCATTGGTGATCACCCAGCGATCCAGGGTGGGCATCATATTGAATCGTTCCGCAGCTGGAATAAAGTGTCCTGGCGGCACGAGTTCGCCATCCTGGTCAACCATGCGCAGGAGAATTTCGTGATGGTGACTGTGATTGCTGTTGCCACCCTGCAGCGCGATTATCGGTTGCCTATAAAGTACCAGCCGGTTTTCTTCCAGTGCGCGGTTGATACGCGACACCCATTGCATTTCACTGTGGCGGCGCGCCTGCTCAATATCGCTTTCTTGATAGACGTGGACGCGATTACGCCCCAGATCCTTGGCAACATAACAGGCTACATCGGCGGCGCTCATAATGATCGAGGGGTTTTGCTCTGAACTCGTAATGGGCACCAGGCCGATACTCACGCTGATATCGAAGCTATTGTCTTCCCAGCTGTAGTTGAAGCTGTGCAGGGAGGACGTTATGCGTTTCGCCTCCGCGAGGCCTTGTTGCAGATCTGTATCAGGTAGCAGGATGCCGAATTCATCACCACCCAGACGCGCTAATGTAGCCTTTGCGGGGAGCAGATTGAGTAGTCGATGGCCCAGCTGCTTGAGTAATTCGTCGCCGGCGATATGACCACAGGTGTCATTGATAATTTTGAACTGGTCCAGGTCCAGATACAGCATGACATGCTGCTGAGCGGTGCTCCCGGCGCGCTGTACCAGCTCCGCCAGTTGCGTCTCAAATGCGGTGCGATTGCTCAGATCGGTGAGCGTGTCGTGGCTGGTCTGGTAGCTGATCTGTCGGGCCATATGTCGTTCGCGGCTGACATCATGAAACACCAGCACCATGCCGATGATGCTGCCATCCGGATCGCGGATGGGTGCCGCCGATTCTTCAATCGGAAATTCCTGGCCATTACGATTGACTAGCAGAGATTGGGCGCCGTGCACGACATGGGAGCCGGTGCGCAGACAGATGTCGGCCGGGTTTTTTATCGGTTGGCGCGTGGTCTCATTGACCACGGTGAATACTTGCATCAAGGGCTGTTTCTGCGCGGCGGCATTGGTCCAGCCGGTGAGTTGTTCGGCCACAGGATTCAAATAATTGATACGGCCTTTCTGATCGGTCGTGATGACGCCATCACCAATGGAGTGCAGAGTTACCAGCGCACGTTCGCGTTCGCGGAACAGATCCTGCTCCGCTCGTCTGCGGCGGCGGCGATCCTCGGCCTCACGCAGTTCGCGTTCAATGGCCGGGACCAGTCGTGCCAAATTACCCTTCATTACATAATCACTGGCGCCGGCCTTCATGGCCGCCACGGCGATCTCTTCGCCAATTTCGCCGGAGACCAGAATCGCCGGCAGATCGGGGTCGTGATGGCGGAGGATGGCCAGAGCATTGAGGCCATTGAAGCCGGGCATGGAATAATCGGCAATGGCGATCTGCCAGGGCGGATCGGCCTGCAGGGCATGGCGCAGGTCGGCGGCGCTATCGACACGTTGATGAATCGTTTCGTAACCACCACGGCTCAAGGCATGGCGTACCAATTCCGCATCGTCTTCGGAATCATCAATCAGCAATACGCGTAAGGGTGTTGCCATGTTGGAACTGTCCCATCCTTAGTATTAAATGCTGTGATCGGTAAGCTTCCAATGTCCTGATTTACCACCACGCTTTTCCAGCAGACGGATACTGTCCAATTGCATGCCGCGGTCCATTGCCTTGCACATGTCATAGATGGTCAGCAGTGCGATCTGTACGGCGGTGAGCGCCTCCATTTCCACGCCGGTCTTACCATAAGTTTCCGCAGTCGCCTGACAGCGTACCGCCGCTGTTGGCGTGTCCTCTGTTGTCAGTTCGATATCAACACGGGTGAGTGCCAACGGGTGACACAGTGGAATTAGGTCGGCGGTTTTTTTTGCGGCCATGATACCGGCCACGCGGGCGATACCCAGGACATCTCCCTTTTTATGATCGCCTTGGCGAATCCGCGCCAGCGTCTCGGGCTGCATGCGTATCCAGCCTTCTGCGACGGCGATGCGATGGGTTTCGGTTTTGGCGCCGACATCGACCATGTGCGCGGCGCCGGCGGCATTGAAATGAGTAAGATCCGTCATGAGTTCCAGGGTTTCAGGGTTTGATGTCCACGAGGCCATGTTAGAATTGCCCGACATCCTGACCTATGACGTTCATCATAGTAAGCCTATTCCCTAACCGCAATGCGATATCATGACAGTTCAAGTGCGACTTTTTGCCAGTTTAAGTGAGCGCCTGGGCCGCAGTGACCTGCAATTACCGGTCACGGCAGGCACCACTGTAGGTGATATCTGGCAGCAGGTGCTGGGTGATATGCCTGCCCCAGCCAATGTACTGGCCGCCGTGAATCTGGACTATGTGGATTTCAGTGCTCCCGTCAAGGACGGCGATGAAGTGGCTTTTTTCCCTCCCGTGACAGGTGGCTGAGCATGCATATCGAGGTGCTCACGCAGGCCTTCGATCCCTGGCAGCGTTTGCAGGACTATCAGACACAGCGGGTTGCCGCGGGCAGTTACGGGGCCACTGCGATTTTTGTCGGCACGATGCGTGATTTCAATGTCAGTGACAATGTGCAATCCATGACCCTGGAGCATTATCCGGGTATGACTGAAAAATATCTGGAGACTATCAGTCGCACCGCCGCTGAGCGTTGGGCCGTACTCGATAGTTTGATACTACACCGCGTCGGTGATCTCGCACCCAATGATCCTATCGTCCTGGTCGCAGTGTGGTCCGCGCATCGCAAAGATGCCTTCGAGGCCAGTCGCTGGTTAATGGAAGAATTGAAATCCAAGGCACCGTTCTGGAAGAAAGAGAAACTCGCAGACGGCGAACGCTGGGTAGAAAAGAACACCGAGGGTTATTAGTTTACCTGCATGAACACCACCACCGTGGGGACAGACCTTCAGCTCTGTCCCCGTCGTGGTTCCACACAGCAGAAAGAATCCACCCGAACTCCGCCGCAGCTATCCAATCAACCTGCATGAATACCACCACCGTGGGGACAGACCTTTAGTTCTGTCCCCGTCATGGTTCCACACAGCAAAAAGAATCCACCCTGGGCGGCGTATCAGACTTAATCATCGGCGTTGTTTGTCGGTGTGGCACGGACAACGGGGACAGAGCTGAAGATCTGTCCCCACCGCGGCGGTATATCGGAGAGGTGAATCTTTCAGCCGACGGCGCGCACTTCGGTCTCAACGCCGAGAATCTCAAACGTCATCTTCTCTAAATCCGCAAAGATATACGTCGCCGGTGCCGCGACACCGCCCACGGTGCCTGGATTCACCACCAGACTCTCGCCACCTTTGATGTTGGTAACAGACGTGACGGCCGCGCAATGATCGTGGCCGCAACAGACGATATCCCAGTCACCTGTTGTCGCCAGCGCGTGCGCGTAATGTGGGTAGTGCACGAGAAAGATGCGTTTGCCGGCCAGTTCTATACCGGCGTCCTGGCCGTAGAACTTCACGACGCTGGACGGCTTCGAAGAGATGCGCGCCATCATGTACAGATCGCCGCTGTTGTTGCCGTGGATGACATGCACCGGTAGACCGAGCGGTTGCAGCACATTCAGCGTGCTGGGTGCGACCACATCACCGCAATGCAGCACGGCTTCTGCGCCACGGGCTTTGGCGTCGCGCACGGCGGCTTCGAGTAGTGCGCGATTGTCGTGACTGTCGGAGACAATGGCTAGTTTCATTGAAAAAACCTTTTTAGCCACGGACCACACGGAAAACACGGACCAAACCAAGTTTTAGCCACGAAACCCACTAAATCCACGAATGGGTTTCATTCTGCTCATGTTCGTGGGTTTCGTGGCAATGAATGTTTTCTGTCCGTGGTTTCCGTGTGGTCCGTGGCGCAGTTGAGACGCAGTTGATCAGAAATTGGGTTTTTCAGGCGCATCCCGATACATCTGCACGCTGGCCATGATTTCGGCCTTGGCGGCTTCAATGCCGTGCCAACCATCGACGCGCACCCATTTACCTTCGTCCAAATCCTTGTAGTGCTCGAAGAAATGCGCGATCTGATCGAGGATGGATTCGGGCAGGTCGCGGAAATCCTTCACCTTGCGGTACAGCGTGCAGAGTTTATCGACCGGCACGGCGAGTACCTTGGCGTCGTCGCCGGACTCGTCGGTCATTTTCAGTACGCCGACCGGACGGCAGCGCACGACCGAGCCGGTGATCAGTGGCACGGGTGTGAGTACCAGCACGTCGACCGGGTCGCCGTCGGCAGACAACGTGTGCGGCACATAGCCGTAGTTACAGGGATAGTGCATGGCCGTGTTCATGAAACGGTCCACGTACATCGCGCCGGATTTCTTATCGACCTCGTATTTGACCGGGTCGCTGTGCGCAGGGATTTCGATAATCACATTGATATCGTTGGGCAGGTCACGGCCCGAATCGACGCGGTCCAGGTTCATGGGGGCGGCCTCGGCACAAAAAGAAAGGGCCGGTAGTATACCGGCCCTTCATAAGATTTTCCTGATGTATCTCCGTAAAGCAAAAGCCTGAACCACCAAGGCGCCGAAGGCGTGGAAGGAAAAATAATTGAATGTCTTGGTGGAATTCCTTCTGCGCCTTCGGCGCCTTGGTGGTTAATGGTTTGAGGCGTAGTGGTGGGCAGAATTAATTCTGCCCACCTGCCAATTATTACAGCAACGGCACGATCAACAACGCAACAATATTGATGATCTTGATCAACGGGTTAACCGCGGGGCCGGCGGTGTCCTTGTAGGGGTCGCCAACGGTGTCACCGGTCACGGCCGCTTTGTGGGCTTCCGAGCCTTTGCCGCCGAAGTTACCTTCCTCGATGTATTTCTTGGCATTGTCCCAGGCGCCGCCGCCGGTGGTCATGGAGATGGCGACGAACAGACCGGTGACGATGGTGCCGATCAGCACGCCGCCCAGGGCCACCGGGCCGAGGGTCAGGCCGACGATCACCGGAACCGCAACCGGCAGCAGCGACGGCAGTATCATTTCTTTGATCGCGGCCTTGGTCAGCATGTCCACACAGGTGCCGTATTGCGGCTTGGCCGTGCCTTCCATGATGCCGGGGATTTCCTTGAACTGACGACGCACCTCAACCACCACCGAACCGGCGGCGCGCCCGACCGCTTCCATGCCCATGGCGGCGAACAGGTAGGGCACCATGCCGCCAATGAACAGGCCGATGATGACCATGTGGTTGGACAGGTCGAAGTTAAGATCCATACCGTTGGCTTCCAGGGCATGGGTGTAATCGGCGAACAGCACCAGCGCGGCCAAGCCGGCGGAACCGATCGCGTAACCTTTGGTGACGGCCTTGGTTGTATTGCCCACAGCGTCGAGCGGATCGGTGATGTTGCGGATCTTCTCGTCGAGGTTGGCCATTTCGGCGATGCCGCCAGCGTTGTCGGTGATCGGACCGTAGGCGTCGAGTGCGACAATGATGCCGGTCATCGACAGCATGGAGGTTGCCGCAATGGCGATGCCGTACAGGCCCGCCAGTTCATATGAGCCCCAGATCGACAAGCACACAGCCAGCACCGGCGCAGCGGTGGATTTCATCGACACGCCTAAACCGGCAATCACGTTCGTACCGTGACCGGTAGAGGAAGCTTCAGCGATGTGTTTCACCGGGCCGTATTCGGTGGCCGTGTAATACTCGGTGATCACCACCATGGCGGCGGTCAGACCCAGACCGATCAGCGTGGTGTAGAACAGGTTCATCGCTGAGATGGTGGTATCACCAATTATCAGACCTTCGCTGAACATGGTGGTGGTGATGTAATAGAACGCCGGTATTGCCAAGCCGCCCGCAACCATCAGCCCACGATACAAGGCATTCATGATCTTGCCGCCTTCGCGCGCACTGACGAAGAAGGTGCCGACAATGGAGGCGATAATGGACGCGCCACCCAGCACCAGCGGATACAGCACGGCGTTGCTGCTGTCGGCGGCCATCAGTCCACCCAGCAACATGGTGGCGATCAGTGTGACCGCATAGGTTTCGAACAAGTCCGCGGCCATACCGGCGCAGTCGCCGACATTGTCACCGACGTTGTCGGCGATGACGGCCGGGTTGCGGGGATCATCTTCCGGAATTCCGGCTTCGACCTTACCCACCAGGTCGGCACCGACGTCAGCGCCCTTGGTGAAGATACCGCCGCCGAGTCGGGCGAAGATGGAAATCAGGGAGCCACCGAAACCGAGACCGATCAGCGCATGGGTCGCAGCGCCCGAGGTCATGCCGGTGCTGATCAGATAGGCGTAATAACCGGCCACACCCAGCAGACCAAGACCTACCACCAGCATGCCGGTGATGGCGCCGCCCTTGAAGGCGACATTCAACGCGGCATTCAAACCCTGATTTGCCGCTTCCGCGGTACGCGAGTTGGCGCGTACCGAGACGTTCATGCCGATATAGCCGGCGGCACCCGACAGCACCGCGCCGAGTGCGAAGCCGATCGCGGTATACCAGCCGATCTTGGAGAAGCCGATCAGTGCGAACAGGACCACACCGACGATCGCGATAGTGGTGTACTGACGGTTTAAGTACGCCTGGGCACCTTCCTGTACTGCGGCTGCAATCTCCTGCATACGCGCGTTGCCGGCCGGTTTAGACAGGATCCACTTGACGGACAGTGCGCCGTAGACCACGGCGCCGGCCGCACAGAGCAGTGCGAAAATGAGCTCAGGTGACATGTAATTCTCCTCCGTCCAGATTAATAGTGATTTTTGTGCATTATGATTATGTGGTTAATAGGGACCTTGACCCGTATCAATTTGGTAATGCTCGAGCCCGGTTCAGGGCGCTTTAAATTCCGTCCCTGGCACGAAACCGAAGGCCTTCTCCAGATCCAGATCGCGGATCAGCCGATCAACCGCCGCCTGACCATGTTCGCGCTGTATCTCGGCCAGGATCAGCCGCGCCGAGTTGCGGTTGTAACCGCTGCCGAGGCTGGTCTGGACTTGCAACAGTTCACGTGCGCGATCGAGGTTCATTGCTTTCCTATAAATTCAGTTTCGTGAACCGTCAAGGCACCAAGGGCGCCAAGAAAATCATGTTCGAACCGCAAAGGCGCAAAGATGCCAAGAAAACCCTTCATGGAACCGCAAAGGCGCCGAGGCGCAAAGAAGGTCTAATGAAAACACCAAAATACCTTGCGTTTGGTTCTCTTTGCGCCTTTGCGCCTCTGCGGTTCAGAAATATTCTTTACCTTCGTGTCTTTGCTGTTCAACCAAAACAACTCAGCGGAATAAACTACGAAAACAACAAAGGGGCACATAGGCCCCTTTGTGGTACTGCGTTTATTTCAGGTCGAACTTGCCGAGTTTCTTGGGCACGCCGATGTTCTTGAGACGAACATACTGCGGCATGCCGTTCTTGTAGGGCGGATAGTCTTCGCCCTTGATCAACGGTTCCATGTATTCGCGGCATTTGGCCGTGATGCCGAAGCCGTCCTTGGTGATGAAATTCGCCGGCATCATCTTCTCGACGTTGGCGACCTTGGACAGCGGGGCCATGCCGACCTTCCACTTGAACGGCTTGTTGGAGGTGCGCTCGACCGTCGGCATCACCGAGTTGTGACCTTTGAGCGCGAACTCGACCGCCGCCTTGCCCATGGCATAAGCCATCTCGACGTCGGTCTTGGAAGCGATGTGGCGCGCGGCGCGTTGCAGATAATCCGCCACGCCCCAGTGATACTTCAGTCCCAGGCCCTGTTTGATGATGGATGCCACCACCGGCGCGACACCGCCGAGCTGGGCATGACCGAAGGCGTCTTTCAGGCCCTGGTCGGCGAGGAACTTACCGTCGTCGCCCTTCACGCCTTCCGATACGACGACGGTGCAGTAGCCGTGCTTCTTCACCAGGCCGTCGACCTTGGCGAGGAACTTTTCTTTATTGAAAGTGATTTCCGGGAACAACACGACGATCGGGATTTCGGTGTCTTCGGTGGAGGCGAGCGCACCGGCGGCGGCGATCCAGCCGGCATGACGGCCCATGACTTCGAGGATGAACACCTTGGTCGAGGTCTTGCACATGGAGGCCACGTCGAAGCTGGCCTCGCGGGTGGAGATGGCGATGTATTTGGCCACCGAACCGAAGCCCGGGCAGTTGTCGGTAATGGGCAGATCGTTGTCGACCGTCTTGGGAACGTGAATGGCCTGCACCGGATAACCCATCTTTTCGGACAGCTGCGAGATCTTGTAGCAGGTGTCGGCGGAGTCGCCGCCACCGTTGTAGAAGAAGTAGCCGATGTTATGCGCCTTGAAAACCTCGATCAGACGTTCGTACTCAGCCAGATTCTGTTCCAGGCTCTTGAGCTTGAAGCGACAGGAACCGAACGCGCCGGAAGGGGTGTGGCGCAGACCGGCGATGCTGCCGGCGGATTCCTTGCTGGTGTCGATCAGGTCTTCGGTCAATGCACCGATGATGCCGTTGCGGCCGGCGTAGACCTTGCCGATTTTGTCTTTGTGCTTGCGCGCGGTCTCGATCACGCCGCAGGCGCTGGCGTTGATGACTGCCGTGACGCCGCCGGATTGGGCGTAGAAGGCATTTTTCTTGGGCGCTTTCTTGGTGGCCATGGTGCAAATACTCCTCGTGCGGTTACTTTAAACAAGGGGACAGATTTGAAATCTGTCCCCGATTTCGATTCAAATCCGTCCCTTGAAAATCATCGACCTATTCGCTCTTTGCACGCTGCTTGGCGGCGTAATCGGCCTGCATCTGCAGCAGCGTGACCACGCACTCGGTCAGATTGTCGTACTCATCGATACCGGTGCCGAACATCTGATGGACCCGGTAAAAGAACTGGCAACGATAACGCTCGGCACCGGTCTTCACCACCAGAAAATGGCAGCCGTCATCAGACTGCCAATATAATGTCGGGCAGGGTGTCATGTCGGTCGTGTGCAAACTCAGGCGCACATCGGTGTCGCCGATCTGCAGCTCCATCTCGCGACCATAGCGCTCATTCAACGTGGACTGGACCGTCCACATTTCGCTGTCGTTGAAATCGGGAATTGTGCTCATGTCGTGGGCGTGTCTTGCGTGAATGGGAGTTTCAGAGGCGGCAACAAACGTTGTATGCAGCGGCTTCGAGGCGCACCAAACCGGAGGCCTGAAGCTTAGCCCATATGCGATATTTTTCCATGCACTTCGTTGACTTAAGCCACTCGCTCGGGGTAGCTTAAACGGACGCAAGGGCCGAGGCCATCTAAAAAAATGTATACGCCCATGGAAAATACTTAAGGTTGCCGGGGAAAAGAACAACACACGACCAGGGGAGTTTGAGACCGTCATGAGAATCGTATTACTGGGTGCGCCCGGGTCTGGCAAAGGGACGCAGGGCAAACTGCTCGAAGAGCGCTATAAGACGCCACAGATTTCCACAGGTGACCTGCTGCGTGCCGCAGTTGCCGCCGGCACGCCGCTGGGCCGCCTCGCCAAGGCCGCGATGGACGCCGGTCAGCTGGTCTCCGATGAAGTGGTTCTGGGCATGATCCGCGAACGTCTGAGTGAGCGTGACACTCATAACGGTTTCATTCTAGATGGTTTTCCGCGCAACATTCCCCAGGCACAGGCGCTGGATCAACTGCTTGCCGACATCGGTAAGCCGTTGGAGCTGACGCTGCTCATCGAGTCTGACTTTGACATCCTCATGCAGCGACTGACTGGCCGCCGCACCTGCGGTTCCTGTGGCTGGGCCTGCAATGTGTATTCTTCGCCGCCACGCGTGGACGGAATCTGTGACGCTTGCGGCCGTAATCTGCATCATCGCGCCGATGATAATGAAGAAACCATCAGCAACCGCTTGCGTGTCTATGAAAGCCAGACCGCACCGCTGATTGATTATTACCGTGGGCAGGACAAGTTGCGCAGCGTGCAGGGTGTGGGTGAGATCGACCACATCTTTGCCGCCATCACCAAGATCGTTGATCAGCTGATTGCCAAGCGGGAAGTGGGGCGCCAGCCGAAAGGGGTGCGCAAATCCGCCGCCAAGGCCATTGCCGCGCAACGTGCTGCCACCCTTGAAGCCAAGGCCCAGCTGAAAAAGACCTCAAGCAAGAAGAAGCCCGCTGCCGCCACGGTTAAGAAAGCCGCTGCCAAGCCCACCGTTAAAGCAGCGCCTAAGGCCGCGGCAAAGAAACCGGTGGCGAAGAAAGCAGTGGTCAAGCCGGCTAAGAAGGCCGCTGCAAAGAAACCTGTTGCGAAAAAGGCGGTAACTAAGAAGCCCGTCGCCAAGAAGACCCCAGCAAAGAAAACGCCGGTAAAGAAGGCGCCAGTTAAAAAAGCCACTGCCAAGAAACCTGAGGTTAAAAAGGCCGCGCCTAAGAAGGCAGTGCCCAAGAAGAAAACAGTCGCGAAAAAACCTGCGGCCAAAAAACCGGTAACCAAGAAAAAGACTATTGCCAAGAAAACGGCCGTCAAGAAAGCTCCAGCCAAGAAAAAAACCGCCACAAAGAAACGGCGTTGATGATTGATTGGTGTGTATAGGAGCGGCCAAGTCCGCTCCTATACAACTATCGCCGCGAATGACGATCCACCCAGCGATCGACCGCACCCCAGAAGCGTTCCGCCAGTCGTGCCTGCCAGGGGCGGTGTCCCCAGCTCGCAAAGTGGAACTCCTGGCTATCCGCAAAATCCCGCAGAAACATCTCTGCGGTCTCGGCCGCAAAATCAGGGGCATCGATCTCCTGATTGGCCTCCAGGTTCCAGCGTAGATTCCAGCGATCCAGATTGCTGGAGCCGACCGCGACCCAGCTATCTATCAAAGCCACCTTGCTGTGTTGAAAACGAGGCTGGTATTCGAAAATGTGCACACCCGATCGCAGCAGCCCCTGGTAGAAGCGCCGCCCGGCGTGGCGAATGGCCGGATGATCGGTATGTGGCCCCGGTAATAATAGACGCACGTCAATGCCGCGCCGGGCCGCTCGAGCCAGCCGGCGGCGTAGTTTCCAGGACGGTACGAAATAGCCGGTGGCCAGCCAGATACGGCCGCGTGCACGGCTGATTTGCTGCAGCAGCGAGCGTTTGATCATGGCATGGGTATAGGGACCGGCAAGACTGACGCGCCCGGTCTGCTGGCCGGATGTGGAAATGCTGCCGATATCCGGTGGGACGCTGTCAGTCGCCCAGTTGGTCCAGTTGTGTATGAAGACTGCCTGCCAGTCCGCGACCAGTGGCCCGCGAATCTCCACCATGACATCGTGCCAATAGAGTTGTGGATGCTGCTCCGGGTCAAAGGCGTCGGTAAGGCCGGCACCACCGACAAAGGCACAGGTGTCATCCACAATGAGTAACTTGCGATGATCGCGGTACAGATTGCGGCGCAGCTTGCCACCGAAGCGCAGCGGGTTGTGGTAGCTCAGTTCGACACCGTAAGACTGCAGATGCGCGCGATCCTGAGCATTCAGCCTGCGGCAGCCGAAATCATCAAGCAAAACACAAACTCGCACACCACGTGATCGGGCGGCAGACAGCGCGGCGATAAACCGATCAGTGAGCTGACCGGATTCGACCAGATACATTTCCAACAGTACCTGCCGGCGTGCCGCGGTAATGGCATTCAGCATGGCCGGAAAGAAAGCTGCACCATCAATCCACAGCTGGAAGGAATTGCCGTGGCGCCAGCGCAGGGAAGGTAATGGGTTTATGTCTCTCACAACCAGACGCTATCGAATAGAAGCTACGGCGGCAAGCACTTAACTGCACGCGCTGGCCAAACCCGCTATCATTCAGGCCAATAAGAATCCGACCAAGGACAGCCTGTGCTGTGGAAATTTCTGGAAATCTGCCTGCTGAAGTCGGGACCTCAGGATCTGCCGGCCGCGCCACGCTTTCTGGCGCTCGTGCTGACCGGCTATTTTCTGGTCGATGTATTGGTCTCACGTTTGAATACCGGCTTGGGTACCGCGCTCGCGATTAGTCTGCTGGATGTCCTATTGCTTGGGATCTTCGTGAGCTTGGTGCTGCGACTTGTTTCCAAGCCGGAACGCTTCAATCAGACGCTGGCCGCGATGGCCGGCACCGGGCAATTATTGGGGCTGGTGGCGTTGCCATTGATTCACGGGCTCTCGGTCGCACAGGCGGCCGGTGAGCCTGCGGCAGGCCTGGCGTTAGCCTGGCTGGCGGTGTTGTGTTGGAGTTTGCTGGTGCTGGGCCATATTCTGAGGCATGCCTTGGGAGTGAACCTCATGGCCGGGGTCGGCATCGGGATGCTTTACAGCTTGCTGTCACTGGTGTTGATGCGCGCGGTGTTTCCGGCGGGCGGTTGAGGTTGCTTTCTTTTAACCGCCAAGACGCCAAGGGCGCCAAGAAAACCTTTTTGAACCGCCAAGGCGCCAAGAACGCCAAGAAATCTTTCTTGAACCGCAAAGGCGCTGAGGCGCAGAGAAAGATTTAATGCTTAAAAAAACGTTTTCGTCATTCCGGCGCAGGCCGGAATCTAGATGCCATGATGCTATGGATTCCGGCCTGCGCCGGAATGACGAACCATTATTCGGCGGGATCTGTTTTAAAATTTGTACTGGGTTTTCTTTGCGCCTCTGCGCCTTTGCGGTTCAAAAAGATTTTGTCTTTAGAAGTTGGTTAACTAGAAGGTAAAGCATGCACATCCACATTCTCGGTATCTGCGGAACATTCATGGGGGGTATCGCGCAGTTGGCGCGCGCGGCGGGACATCAGGTGTCGGGTTCCGATGCGAATGTCTATCCGCCCATGAGTACACAACTGGAGCAGGCCGGCATTCGATTGCAGGAAGGTTTCAGTGCCACGCATCTGCAGCCGGCGCCCGATCAGGTGGTGGTGGGTAATGCCATGGCGCGCGGCAATGCTGCGGTTGAATATATGCTCGATAAAGGTTTGGCATACACCTCCGGCCCGCAATGGCTGGCCAAACATGTATTGGCGGACCGTTGGGTGTTGGCCGTGGCCGGCACCCATGGCAAGACCTCGACCTCCAGTATTCTCGCCTGGATTCTGGAATACGCCGGTTTGAATCCGGGATTTCTTATTGGCGGTGTGCCGAATAATTTTGGTGTCTCCGCGCGCATGGGCGACGCACCATTCTTTGTTGTTGAAGCCGACGAGTACGATACCGCCTTTTTTGATAAGCGTTCCAAGTTCGTGCATTACCGCCCGCGCACCGCGATCCTGAATAACCTGGAATTCGATCATGCGGATATCTTTACCGATGTCGCTTCCATACAGCGGCAGTTCCATCACCTGGTGCGCACTATTCCTGGTAGTGGCCTGATCATCAACAATGCCGATGATGGCAATCTATCCGAGGTGTTGGACATGGGGTGCTGGACACCGGTGGAGACCGTTTCCGCCGGTGCATTTCCCGCGCAATGGCGCGCCAATAAACTCAGTGCCGATGGCAGTCAATTCGAAGTCTGGTTCGAAGGCGCCGTGCAGGGTGTGGTGCAGTGGGATCAACTCGGTGATCACAATGTGCATAACGCACTCGCCGCCATCGCGGCGGCGCGCCATGCCGGCGTGCCTGTGGCGCAGGGTATTGCCGCGCTCGCCGAGTTCAAAGGCGTGAAGCGGCGTATGGAAGTGCGCGGCCAGGCGCGCGGTGCGACCGTTTATGATGACTTTGCGCATCACCCCACCGCCATCCAGACCACTCTTGCGGGACTGCGCGGCAAAGTAGGAGCGGCGCGTATCCTGGCGGTGTTGGAGCCGCGTTCCAATACCATGCGCCTGGGTGTGCATCGGGATTCACTGGCGCCCTCATTAACGCTGGCCGATCGGGCCTGGCTGTTCGAGCCACCGGATCTCGGTTGGGATCTGATTGAGGTTGCACGCGCCGCGCGACCGCGCACCGATGTGGTTGCCAGCATCGATGCCCTGGTCGCCGCTGTCGCTGCCGAAGTGCAGCCAGGCGATCATGTGATCATTATGAGTAATGGCGGCTTCGGTGGTTTTCATGGGAAGCTGTTGGCCGCGTTGGAAGGGTGAAAACCGTCTCGTGCCAAGACGCTACATATGAAAACACGTGACGTACCGCGAGTTGCGCGATACCACCACTCCGATATACCGCGGCGGTGGGGACAGATCTTCAGCTCTGTCCCCGTTTTGGCTCCACACAGCAGAGCGGAACCGCCAAACAACCCACCGTCTCGTTACCTCGGCGGCTTCGTTCATCCGCGTGGTCCGCACTGACGGAGACAGAGCTGAAGATCTGTCCCCACAGCTGCGGTACGTCACGTGTTTTTACATGTAGCGCCTTCGCGTCTTTGCGCGAGAAAATGATTATAGAGGCTGCAATCCAATGACAAAGCAATCCGCGCGCCCCATCGCACTCGCCATCACCGGTGCCTCTGGTGCGCAGTATGCGCTACGCTTATTGCAGTGTCTGTTGGCGGCGGGTGAATCGGTCTATCTGATGGTGTCCGAGCCGGGGCAGATCGTCATCAGCATGGAAACGGATCTGGCGTTACCGGCGCGTCCGGCCGAGATGCAGCGTTTTCTGGTTGAGCATTATGGTGCGCGTACGGAACAGCTGCAGGTGTTTGGCAAAAAGGAATGGACGGCACCGGTCGCCAGTGGCACCAGCGTGCCGCGCGCCATGGTGGTCTGTCCCTGCACGATGGGAACCCTGGCCAATATCGCGAACGGCATCAGCAGCAATTTGATCGATCGTGCCGCGGACGTGGTTATCAAGGAAGGCCGCAAGCTGATTATGGTGCCACGCGAAACACCCTTCTCGGCGATTCACTTGGAGAACATGCTCAAACTCGCGCGCCTGGGTGTGATCATGCTGGCGGCCAACCCCGGTTTTTATCATCGTCCCCAGCGCATTGAAGACTTGGTCGATTTTGTCGTGGCACGTATCCTGGATCAGCTGGATATCACGCATGATTTGTCGAAGCGCTGGGGCGAATAAACCAAATAACAGCATTTGCCACGGAAGCACACGGAAAAACCCGAACAAGTTCATCGGCTTCACGCCGGCACCGACATCACCCGCGAGGTGCTGAATAGTCGTTCCAGGAAGGCGCTGTGTTTCAGTGTCTTCCGTGTGCTTCCGTGGCTAAAATGATTTTTTAGGATAAATAACAGTCTCGAAGGGTGTGGTGAGGATGCGAATTTGAAAATCGATTCCCTGCCTTTGTTTCCTTTGCACACCGTGCTGTTCCCCGGTGGCGTATTGCCATTACGCATTTTTGAATGCCGTTACCTGGATATGGTCAGCGATTGTCTGCGTAACAATCATGGCTTCGGTGTTTGCCTGATTCGCGCCGGACGCGAGGCCGGTGCGGCAGCGGAGAGTTTTGATGTTGGTACGTTGGCGACTATTCAGGATTGGGATAAGAGTCCGGATGGTCTGCTTGCGATTACGGTGCGTGGTGAACAGCGTTTCCGTGTCGTCAGTCGTGAGGTGCGTAGTGATCTGCTGACTGTTGCGCAGGTGGTGCTGCTGGAAGAGCCGCCTGCGCAACGCCTGCCGGTGGAATATGCGCCGCTGGCGCGCTTGCTGGATCGGCTGCTGGATGACCTCGATCCACCTTTCCGCGATTTGCCGCGGGTGCTGGATGACAGCGATTGGGTTGGCGCGCGACTCGCGGAGCTATTGCCTTTGGATCCGTTGGATAAACAGGTGTTGCTCGAACAGGGAGAGCCGATGACGCGGCTCGCTAAACTGGCGGAGCGGTTGCGTGGTTGAGGGTGCGTCGATGCGCTCGCAACAACAAGACCGTTTCGTCACTGCCTGCGCGGTGCTGTGTTGTAATATCGCAGACTGTCGCGGCATCCTGGCGGAATAACTCCAGTGCTGGCTGGCTGTCGGCTGCAGTGATCAGATAACTGAACAAATACAGACGTTGATGTAATTGCAGCTCGGTAACATTACCCACCCAAAGTGGGGCGGCCGGCTCTGTCAGTTGCCAATTTGTCGGCCACAGTCGCAATACATAGAGATGTTGGCCGTCTTCGGAATACCGCAGCAGTCGCAGTTCCTCATGCAATCCATCATGCACTTGTGGCAATACCGGTAACGCGCTCTGATCGGGATGTGGCGACAGCCATTGCAATGCCGTGGTGGCGGACAGCTGGTTAGGTATTTGCCAGCCTCGATCCGACAACGCCTTGGCGAGCACACTCAGATCGCCGGCAAATTGCAGTGTCAGTGGTTGACGCGCCTGGGCCTTGAAGTCCTGGCGTTGCGCCGGCAATTGTTGCCAGTCTTGCCGCCACCATTGGTCGGTACTGACGCTATGTACGACACGCGGCGATGTGTAACGACTGACTTCCTGATGGAGATCGATCCCGGTGCGCCAGCCATCCAGAGTGATCAATGCGACCAGTGTGATCAACAATAGACTCGGCCAACCCAGCGCCTTCGCCGGGTGACGTCGATAGGCGATACCGAACAGCGCCAGACAGGCCAGTCCCAGCGCCAGTCCCGCGAGCACATCGGACAACCAGTGGGCGCCGAGATAGAGTCGTGTAAAACTGATCGGGATGACCAGCAATGCGGCTCCGATGTAGGGTATCCAACGCCGCGCGGGGCTGAGTTCACGAGCAATCAGTACGGCAAGAAAACCATACACCGCAACACTCAGGCTGGCATGGCTGCTGGGAAAGCTATAGGCACTGACACCGTCATAAAGGCCCATCGGACGCGGCGCGGCGATCACGATCTTAAGTAGGTGGGTCAGAATCATGCAGCTGACGGCTGCGGCGACCCAGTGCAGTGCCGCCTGGGTGCGACCGCGCAGGAGCAGCCAGGCGCTTCCACATAACAGCACACCCATCAGAACCGGCATATCGCCGAGCCCGGTGACCATGACCAAGATCTGATCGGCAAACGGTGTGCGCAATTCCTGCAGTGTTTGGAACAGGACACGATCCACGCCGCCGAGCCAACCGGCCAATAGCCAGGTTGATGCCAGGCTCAGCACAGCGAGTAACACCACTAATGTGGCCAGTCCCCGGGCTTCGGGATGGGTCGGGTCAAGCAGCGAACCGACCAGCGGCTCAGCCCAGCGTCGCTGCTGCCCCCAGTCCAGAAGACGTGTCAGTAAAAAATCGGCGCGCGGTTGCAGGGAACGCAGTGCCCGCCGCACCAGCCAGATGCCGAACCAGATCACTGTCACCAGTACCAGGATCAGTACGGCCAACCGTCCGGCCACCTCGGCGGCAAGTCCCAGCGAGGCACCGAACACGACGCCCGGGAGCGTGTAGGCCGGTGCCCAGAGAATGGCGGAGAGGGCATTCACCAGGAAGAAACGCTGTGGGGGCATGTCGAGCATGCCGGCCACCGCCGGCAGGATGGGGCGTACCGGGCCGATGAAGCGCGCCAGAATCACACTCTTGCCGCCATGCCGGTGGAAAAAATCCACGCCACGGTTCATCAGTGCCGGATAACGACTGAATGGCCAGATGACCCGCAGGCGCTGATGGTAATGCCGTCCGAGCCAGAAGCTGAAGCCATCGCCGGCCACGGCGCCCACTGCAGCCCATACCAGGGTGGGCCAGAGTTCCAGCGCCCCCGCGGCGACCAGCGCGCCGACACCGAACATGATGACCGCGCCGGGCAGGAACAGGCCGACGATGGCTAGCGATTCCAGTGCTGCGGTGAAAAACACGCCGACATAGGCCCAGGTCGGGTTCTGCTGTATCCATTCGAGCAGGGCGTGGAAGAGGTCGGCGAACATGGCCGGCGATTATACGCTGTGCCTACGCTGCGCGGAGTAGGAAATCCCCGGGTTTTGAATAAACCCGACCGGTAAGCGTTTGCGTCCGGGGTAGCAGGCTGTAGTGGCGCTTGAGGGGGTTAACCTGCGCTCAGCTGGCCGATGGGTCTCTGCCAACCTAAACGCTGCAGAATGAATTGTACCCATGACCGTGTCAGGCGGGCGCGTGGCCTTGTGGAAATTGCCTTGCGGATATGAAAGTGACAATGACCGTCGCTGTCCTGCCACCAGTCCAACAAGTGATGCGGGCCTCGCCGTAACATCAAGGCGATATCGTTCAGAGCATCGCGGTTGGATACTGTCACGTGCAGACGGTTACCGACAGGTAAACGGTGCAGGGTTGCCAGGCAGCGTATCAGCGGGGCGGGGCAGTGCAGGCCGGAAAGATCCAGGCAGCTATCCGGCTGGGTAGTCTGAGGCATGAAAATCCCGCTCACTCTAATCGACGCCGGATAATTCGGTGTCGAGGGTTGGCCCGTTGTTCAATTCGATGGCTGGCCATCAGGCGAGATGAGCGGCATGAACGGCACTAACTTGAACCTCCGCACCGAGGGTTGGCGGAAGTTCTTCAAGCGTTGCCCTTTGCGCGTCGATAGGATGTGAGACGGCGGATAGTGCCTTCGTAGATAGACTCGAAGGGTGAGTGCGAATGGCTGTCAATCAACTATGCTGGATATTTTGAAGAGGTGAGTCATGCCCAAGTTTGATACTGAGTTGGATACCTCCGGTCTGAGCTGTCCGATGCCGGTGATGAAGGCCAAGAAGGCCCTGAAAGATATGGGCGCCGGTCAGGTGTTGCACCTGATCGCGACCGACCCCGCCAGCACCGATGACGTGGCCGCTCTGTTGCCGCAAATAGGTTGCAAACTGGAAAGCTCGAATAAAGACGGTGGGGCTTACCACTTCTACATCAAGAAGGGTTGATGCGGATAGGCCTCGGCGGTTTACCGCCGAAGTCTGTACGCCTCGCCATTAACGCCAGGCGTGACTGCTGTGCTGCTCCAACAATTCCACGAATTTGTCGTAATCCGCGAGCTGGACGCCATCGATAAGATCGGTCAGACCACGCGCTTTGAGATCCGCCTGCATGGCGAAGACGTGGCCATTCTGCAGTGCTTGTTCAATCAAATGACTGCGGCTGGTGCCACGCGTGGCGGCGTAGACACCATCCTCCAGCAGCAGAAGCACATCATCCGGTTTGATAAAGCGCAGGCAGTTTTCCAGGCTGGTATGCGAGAAGGGTGATTTATTCAGGGTGTGCAGCATGCCGAATCTCCTGGTTCTAAAGTGCCATCAGGCTCTGTTGTTCAGCCATCAGGGCGGCAATGGCGCTGCTGTCCAGTATGGTCGGACGCACTGGCTGTTCGGTGGTCTCGTCCTCGCCGATGAAGGCAAGATCAGCTTCGCTCATATTGCGGTCTTCCAGGGATTGCCGATCGACATAGACCTTGGTGACTTCGAAATCCATGAAGGCACCGATAGAGGCCATGAAACCCTTGATGCCAAGTTCCTTGGTGTCCTGCCCGGTTTTGAGGGCCAGTACCCCATCGTCGATAAACACCACCGACAAATCCAGGCCGAAACTGGCAACGATAAACATCACCTCGATCGCCTCGTGTACATAGATGGAACCGTGCGGCGGTTTGCGCACAGTGATCATGACTTTCTTTGCATCTGACATTGGTTGGTTTCCTGTATCAGTCGCCGAAGACCACCAGGCGATCGGATTCAATGATCATCGTGGCGAGTTGTCCCAGGCCGGAGATGCGTGTGTTAGGCACGAGTAACTCATTGGTAATACCACGGCGTTTGGCGGCCGCGATGCAGACCACCATATCGATGTTCTGCGCGCCGAGTGCGGACCAGCGCTGGGGGATATTGCGGTCGTCCTGGGGCGGGTCGGATGCATTCGAGACGTTGTAGACGCCATCGTGATAGAAGAACACGCCGCGGATGTCATGCCCACGCCGGAGCATGGCCTGCGCGGTCTGATAGGCACTGTCGCTTGCCGCATGGTTATACGGGCCGTCTAAAATGAGCAGAGTGAATTTCATAGCGCCTCGCGGAAACCTGGGCAATACGGGAATATTCCCACAGCCCGATGAATCTAAATGAATAGCCTGGGTAGCCGATATTCTAATTAATTCTTTTTGTTACAAGCGTTTGTCGGTAGTGATGCCCGTAACTTGAATTTTCGGCAGCGCGCTGCACTGTCGCGAGAAGCCATTTGAAGGGTAGAGGTGGTGTATGGAATTGCAGTCATATCAGCAAGTGATGGCCTACGGATTTCTCGGCGCCTTCGTCATGGGCGCGGTCGCGCATAAAACCAATTTCTGCACCATGGGTGCCGTCTCCGATTGGGTCAACATGGGCAACAAAGGTCGCCTCTGGGCCTGGTTCACGGCCATCGCGGTCGCCATCCTCGGCACGATGGCCATACAGGTCTTCGCCGGTGTGAGCCTGGATTCCACTATCCCGCCTTATCGGACAGCGAGCTTTGCCTGGCTGCGCTATCTGCTGGGAGGCGCACTGTTCGGCATCGGTATGACGCTGGCCGGTGGCTGCGGCAGCAAGACCCTCATCAACATCGGTGGCGGCAGTCTCAAGTCCGTCGTCGTGTTGCTGATTGCCGGCGTATTCGCCTATCTCATGACCAAGACGGCATTTTACGCCACCTTATTCCATGGCTGGGTCAGTGCGACGACGATCGATCTGACGGCCTACGGCATGCACAGTCAGTCGCTGCCGGAGATGCTGCAGCCACTGCTGGGTATCGAGAATGCGCAGTTGTTGTACTGGCTCATGGGTAGTGCGTTGGCGCTGGCGATTCTGTTTTTTGCCTTTCGTGATCCCGGTTATCGCAAGAATACAAACAATTTCATCGGCGGTGCCGTGGTCGGTTTGACCATTGTGGCGGCCTGGTATACCAGCGGTGGCAGTCTCGGCCGCGAGGCGCTGGAGGCTGTGGAATGGTTGGATCAGAAACCTCTCGGCATTGGCGTTCAGTCTTACACCTTCATCAATCCGATGGGTGAGACGCTTTACTATCTGACGTCACCGACTAAGACCTTGCTGATCACTTTCGGTGTCGCGTCACTGTTAGGTGTGATCCTGGGGTCGCTGGTCTATGCCGTGGCGAGCGGTAAGTTTCATATTGCCTGGTTCAAGACGCGCACTGATTTTATCAAGCATGCGGTGGGTGCGATGTTGATGGGTATCGGCGGTGTGCTGGCCATGGGGTGCACTATCGGTCAGGGCATCACCGGCGTATCAACCCTGGCGCTCGGTTCCTTCCTGGCGCTGGCTGGCATTATCTTCGGCGCTGTATTGACCATGAAGGTGCAGTACTACCAGATTGCCTACGATGATGAGGCAACGTTCTCGGGCGCACTGCTGAGTTCACTGGTCGACATGCATCTGTTGCCGGACGGTATGCGCAAGCTGGAAGCGCCATAACGGTAAATCACAACGCCGCAAAACTTTTTTCTACTGCGGTGAAGGTTGCGTCCAGTGCCGCGTCGTCATGTGCCGCGGACACAAAGCCTGCCTCGTAGGCCGAGGGGGCAAGATACACGCCGTGCTTGAGCATTTCATGGAAGAACAATCTGAAGCGATCAATATTGCATTGGCCGACGGCGTAGAAATTATTCACTTCTTTTGCTTCAGTGAAGAACAGGCCGAACATCCCGCCGACTTGATTCGTGCTTAACGGAATGCCCGCGCTGTGCGCGCGTTCGATCAATCCACTGGTCAGTTTCTCCGCGGTCTTGGTCAGGCGTTCGTGAAAGCCGGGTGCCTGAATCTTCTCCAATGTCGCAAGCCCCGCCGCCATAGCGACCGGATTGCCTGATAAGGTACCGGCCTGATACACCGGTCCGAGCGGTGCGATCTGTTCCATAATCTCGCGTTTGCCGCCGAAGGCACCCACGGGCAGACCACCGCCGACGACCTTGCCGAGCGTGGTGAGATCGGGCGTGACACTGTAGTAAGCCTGCGCGCCGCCGAGTGCGACGCGGAAACCGGTCATCACTTCATCGAAGATCAGTACCGTGCCGTAGTCGTTGCAGATATCGCGCAGTCCTTCCAGAAAGCCTGGCAGCGGCGGCACGCAATTCATATTGCCGGCGACCGGCTCGACAATGATGGCGGCAACCTGTCCGCCGATATGCGCGAAGGCCTCGCGAACCTGATCGAGATTGTTGTATTCGAGCGTGATGGTGTGTTCGGCGAGCGCCACCGGCACACCCGGCGAGGTCGGTACGCCGAGTGTCAGCGCGCCGGAACCGGCCTTTACCAACAGCGAATCGGAATGGCCGTGATAGCAGCCTTCGAACTTCACGATCTTATCGCGCCCGGTGAAACCGCGTGCGAGACGGATCGCGCTCATGGTGGCCTCGGTGCCGGAGCTGACCATACGCACCATGTCCATCGACGGCACCAGTTTGCAGAGCAGATCCGCCATGCGCGTCTCGATCGCGGTCGGCGCGCCGAAGCCTAATCCATTGGCGGCGCTTTCCTGCACGGCACGGATCACATCCGGATCGGCATGACCGAGAATCATCGGGCCCCAGGAACCGACATAGTCCACATAGCGCATACCATCAGCGTCGTACAGATAGGCGCCCGCACCGCGTTCGAAAAACACCGGCTCACCACCGACGCCCTTGAAGGCGCGCACCGGCGAATTCACGCCGCCAGGGATATGCTGCTGGGCCTGTTTGAACAACTCGTGTGATTTGGTCATGCGTATCTACCCTTAATGTTTGAACCGCCAAGGCGCCAAGAACGCCAAGTTATTTTGAACCGCCAAGACGCCAAGGACGCCAATAATGATTGACGAAAAAAACCAAACGGTTTCCCCAATAAATTTTCTTGGCGTCCTTGGCGTCTTGGCGGTTCCCCAGGGTTTCTTGGAGCGCTTGGCGCCTTGGCGGTTCACGAAGAATTGCTAAAACAATTCTGCGAATCGCCTCGCGGCCATTTCGACATCAGGTTGTCCGAACACACCATGGATCACGGCGAGCATATCGGCGCCGGCGTCGATCAGCAGGCCACCATTGTCCGGGGTGATGCCGCCGATGGCAACCAGGGGTAGATCGAGCTCGCAGCGTGCGGCGCTGAGTGTTTCCAGTGTGGCAGCGCTCGCATCCGGTTTGGTCCGCGAGGGAAAGAAGCGGCCGAAGGCGATGTAGTCGGCGCCGGCCTGCGCGGCACGGTGCGCACGTTCCGGATCGTTATAGCAGGACAGACCGATAATCGCTTGCACTCCCAGGCGTTCACGCGCGCGCGCGAGATCAACATCCTCTTTACCGAGATGTACGCCATCAGCGCCACAGGCGGCGGCCAGGTCGACATCGTCATTGATGATCAGCAGAGCGTTGTGGGAATGACAAAGATCAACCAGCTTCTGCGCTTCGCGCCGACGGCGGCTATCGTCGCTCCCTTTGTCCCGATATTGAATGATGCGTGCGCCACCCCGTAATGCGGCCGCCACGCTCGTTTCGAGACGCTCGCCCGGGGTGAGTTGGTTATCGGTAATGGCGTAGAGACCGCGGAGTCGCACAGAAAAAAATCGGGGTCAGACCCTTATTCCTCGAGAAGGTTAAGCAAAGCTGTTAATGCCAGATGGTCGGTTTTGTCGGGCGCAGATTTATTCGGCTTCATCATCCGGATCCGGCTGTGCCCAGAACAGCCGGTTCGGGAGCGGTTGTCCCATGCCGACGCGGTAGCCGCGTTTGAGGGTTTCCCAGGTATAGGTCTGGGCCTCGTGTATCGCGGCGAAGGGTTCCAAGCCCTGAGCCAGCAGGCCGGCGATACTGGCGGCGAGGGTGCAGCCCGAGCCGTGAAAGCTGCCGGTCAGGCGTTCCCAGGTGAAGGTCTCCAACAAACGATGATTGCCGTACAGGCTGTTGCTGACATGCGGGGTATTTTCGTGGGTGCCGGTAATCAGCACGAACTCGCAGCCGCGTTCCAGCAGGGCCATGGCGCAGGCGTCGAGGTTGTCGCCTTCGGGGGCCAGAATACGCGCCTCCAGGCTGTTGGGTGTAAGCACGGTGGTATGCGGTAGCAGCAGGCATTCCAGGGCCTCGAGCACTTCGTCGTCGGCCAGCACGGCGCCATTGCCGGCGGCCAGTACCGGATCGAGCACCACGGGAATATCCGGGTAATCCTGGAGCACGCTGTTGATCGCCTCGACCGCCTCGACACTGCCGAGCATGCCGATCTTGATGACGGCCACCGGCATATCCTCAAGCACCGCGCGCGCCTGCTCCATAATCAGCGAACCATCCAGCGGCGCGTAACTTTTGACCTCCTGGGTATCCTGCACGGTCACTGCCGTGATCACCGGGGCGCAATGGCAGCCATGGCTGGCCAGGGATTCGATATCGGCCTGAATACCGGCGCCACCGCTGGGATCGCTGCCGGACAGGGCCATGACGACGGGGATGCTACTCGACAGTTCTTGCATGGGGATGCGAATTTCCTGTGGGAGTGTGGGCTGGGCCAGGCTGTGGCGGTGATTGTACCACCGGGGATGCAGTATTGTGCCGCACTTCGGAAGGGTACAATGCGCCTGCGGATTCACGGAGATAGGCATGAACGATTCGGAATACAGAAGTTACCTGTGTGTGATTTGCGGTTTTATCTATGACGAGGCCAAGGGCCTTCCGGAAGAGGGGTTCCCGCCAGGTACGCGCTGGGATGACATACCGCTCAACTGGGTCTGTCCCGATTGCGGAGCCGCCAAGGATGATTTTGAAATGGTGGAAATCTAATCCGGCTCTCAGGGCTGGATATTTTCTCGGCTAGTTAGATGCAGGCCCGGATTCCCGACGCCAATCCCGTATAATCCCGATACACTTTCACGGACTGAACACCTGCGGAGTCATAATGAAACAGCAACGCATACAACAAGGCTTTACCCTGATCGAGGTGATGGTGGTTGTGGTCATTCTGGGAATTCTGGCGGCGATTGTGGTGCCGAGGATCATGGATCGCCCGGATGAGGCGCGCAAGGTCAAGGCACAGCAGGATATCCGTGCCTTGGAAGCCGCATTGAATCTGTATCGCCTCGACAATTACACCTATCCGAGCACCGACCAGGGATTGGAGGCGCTGACACAGAAGCCCGTGCCGGATCCGCCACGCTGGAAAGAGGGTGGTTATCTCGACCGCTTGCCCACCGATCCCTGGCAGAACCCCTATCAATTCCTCAGCCCGGGATCGCACGGCAATATCGATATCTATTCCATGGGTCCCGACGGCCAGTCCGGTACGGATGACGATATTGGTAACTGGACGCTGCAGTAACCCCCTCTGCCGATCAGCTTCAGCAGGGTTCACCCTGCTGGAGATGTTGGCCGTCGTCGTCATCATTGGTGTCGTGCTGACCTTCGCGGTGCTTGGGATTGGCGGCGATCGTCGTGGTGATGAGCTGGCGAGCGAGTCGCAGCAATTCGGTGAACTGCTGCGACTCGCCAGCGAGCAGGCGGTGCTGCGCGGCGAGGAATGGGCGGTACAGATCGATCCGGAGGAATACCGGTTTCTGATCTTCATCGAAGATAAGTGGGAGCTACAGCAGGACGATGAACTGTTTCGCGCGCGCGCGCTGGCCAAAGACACCGAACTGGACCTCCAGCTGGAAGGCCGTGATGTGGTGTTGGAGACCAGCGAAGAACTCAAACCCACCCTGATGCTGCTGTCGAGCGGCGAGATCAGTCCGTTCAGTGCGGAGTTCGCCGCGGACGACACCGAGCTCCGCTATCAGGTCAAAACCGATACCAAGGGTCTCATCCAGTGGGAAGGGCTCGAATAATGCGTCGGCCCGGGTCTGGAACTTGCGCGGGCTTCACCCTGCTGGAGGTGTTGGTCGCGCTGGCGGTGTTGGCCCTGTCGCTGGCGGCGGCAGTCCGTGCCAGCGGTGCCTATGTTGGCAATCAGGCCTACCTGCAGGAGCGCACGCTGGCGCACTGGGTGGCGCGCAATGCCTTGACAGAGATGCAGCTCGAAGCTCAATGGCCCGGTACCGGGACGCGTACCGACAGTGCGCGCATGGCGAACTTGGACTGGGAATGGAGCGCAACGATTTCCGAAACCCCGGATGCAGACCTGCGCCGAGTGGAAATTTCCGTCTGGCTGGGTGACAAGATTGAAGGCGAGTCATTGGCCGGCCTGACCGGTTTTCTGGAGCGCCGCTGATGCGTACCCGACCTGGGGGTAGCGGTTTCACGCTGATAGAACTGCTGGTGGCCCTGGCCATTTTCGGTGTGCTGGCGATGCTCGCTTACGGTGGTTTGAGCGGCGTCCTGAACACCCGCGCGCTGACCGAAGAGCAGGCCGATGCCTTGCGCGATCTGCAGCTTGCCTATCGGAGTCTGAGCCGAGATATCGGCAATTGGGTGCCGCGCGATATCCGTGACGAGTTCGGCCAGACCCGCCCGGCGCTCAGTGCCGGCGAAGAACTTGGCGTGGTCCTGGCATTGACCCGTGGCGGCTGGCGCAATCCAGCCGAACAGCAGCGCAGTACCCTGCAACGGGTGGCCTATGGGGTCCGTGAAAAACAGCTGTTGCGCAGTACCTGGCTGAGCCTGGACAGCGTACCTGGGGTTACACCACAGGAGCGGGCGCTACTGGACGGTGTCACGGAGCTGCGGTTGAGATTTCTCGACAGCGGCAATGTCTGGCAGGAGAACTGGCCGCCACAGGGGCAGGCCGCGGTGACGGCCGCGAATGCGATTGTGCCACCACCGCGCGCGATTGAAGTGCTGCTGTCAACCGAGCGTTGGGGAGAGCTGCGATGGCTATTCCGATTGCCGGGTTGAGTGCGCCGCATACGAGTCGCGGCGTGGCGCTGATCACCGCCCTGTTGGTGGTGGCGCTGGCGACCGTGGCCGCTGTCG
The DNA here is from genome assembly GCA_018819175.1 of Gammaproteobacteria bacterium. Lineage (GTDB taxonomy): Bacteria > Pseudomonadota > Gammaproteobacteria > Thiohalobacterales > Thiohalobacteraceae > JAHJQQ01. The sequence continues at coordinate 43,339 of JAHJQQ010000023.1, read as the reverse complement.
CCATGGCCTCGCGCCAGCAGCTGGATGTACGCCGCACTGCCAATCTGCTCGATGGCGATCAGGCCTATGCCTATGCCGAGGCCGTGGAAGGCTGGGGACGCATGATCCTGGATCGCGATGCCAAGGATAATCAGATCGACAAGCTCGACGACACCTGGGCGCAACAATTGCCGCCGATAGCGGTGCCGGGCGGACAGATCGGTGGCTACATCATCGATCTGCAAGGACGTTTCAATATCAACAATCTACTTACCCCGGAAGGCCAGATCAGTGCGCCGGACCTGGAGTATTTCCAGCGTCTGCTGCGGGCGCTGGAACTGAATGAGGGGCTGGCGCTGGCAATTGTCGACTGGCTCGATAACGATTTCGATACGCGTTTTCCGGACGGCGCCGAGGATGATTACTACTTGAGTACCGAGGTGCCGTATCGTGCCGCCAACCGGCCGATGCAGAGCATCAGTGAGCTGCGTTTAGTCAAAGGGATAGACGCCAAAATCTGGAAGACCTTGGCGCCCTATGTCTGCGCGTTACCGGTCCGAACGGTGTTGAATATCAATACCGCGCAGGCGCCGTTGTTGCAGGCCCTGGTGGAAGAATTCTCGACCACCAGTGCGGAGCAGATGGTGGAGGCGCGGGGTGAGACTGGCTATGACACGCTCGAGGATTTTTTGCAGCAGGATGCCTTTGCCGGCCGCGAGATTGCCACCGATAGGCTGGCGGTGGCCAGTCAGTACTTCCTGATACGCTCTGAAATCACCCTAGGTACTGCGCGGGCCCAGGTATTCAGTATCGTGCAGCGCAATAGTAACGGTAGTGTGATTCTGGCGCGTACCCAAGGCACCTGGTAGAGCATCTGGTAGCCCATCTGGTAGCCAAGTAGTGGCGGTTGCGGTAAGGTCTGCCAACCTTTTGAGATTATGACTTTATATGCGTGAAACCCTCCTGATTCGATTTGCCGAGCACAGCGCGGACGGCGTGGATTTTGTGCGTCTCGATGAGGCCGGTAAGCCGGTCGCAGAGAGTCAGCATGGCAGTCTTACCGAGGCGGCGATGCTGGCTGCCGGGCTCCGGGTGGTCGTCCTGGTGCCCGCCGCGGATCTGTTGCTGGCGCGCGCTGCCGTGCCGACCAATAACCGCCAGCGGGCCCGTAAGGCGGTCCCGTTCGCGCTGGAAGAGCAGTTGGCCGAAGACGTCGATGCACTGCATTTCGCCCTCGGCGTCCGTGACAGCGACGGTCAGTGGCCGGTAGCGGTGGTGGCGCAGGCACGCATGGATGATTGGCTCGCTCAGTTAAATGAGGCGGGCATACTCCCTGACCGTCTCCTGCCGGAGTCCACGGCACTGCCGCTGGAGCCGGGCAGCAGCAGCCTGTTGCTGGAAGCAGACCGCGTGCTGTTACGCGAACAGCCCTGGTCGGCACAGATAGCGACGCCTGAGACTCTGCCGGTTCTTCTGGATATGCTGGTGGCGCGTAGCGAGGCTGGCGTCGATTTGCAGGTCTGGCATTGCGGTGGCGAGCTGCCGGTGTGGATGGAGCCGGTGTCTGCCAGGATCGAGCCCTGTAAGGGCGGCGCCCTGGCGGTGTTGGCCAAGGGGCTGGTTGCAGCCGATGCCGGAGTGGATCTGCTGCAGGGCGCCTATAGCCGTAAAGAACAATATGGGCGGTTGTGGCGACCCTGGCGTGCGGCGGCGGTCCTGATGCTGGTCGGGGCGCTGGTATCCGCTGTGCAGCAGGGGTTGCATTACCGCAGCTTGAAAGCCGAGTCGGCAACACTCACTACTCAGATCGAGCAGATTTACCAGCAGGCCATGCCCGGCGGCCGCATGGTCAATCCGCGCGTGCAGATGGAACAGCAGTTGAACAGTCTGCGTCGGCAACAAGGCGCCGGCAGCACCGATTTTCTGGGTCTGATCGGGCAGATGGGCGGCGTGTTCTCCGCTACCCCGGGCGTAGAACTGTCGGCGGCCAGCTTCCGAGATGGTCGTCTGGATCTGGAACTGACCGCGAACGATGTGCAGACCCTCGACCGGTTGAAGCAGCAGCTCACCGAGCAGGGTGGCCTGAGCGTGGAAATCCAATCGGCCACGACCGGCGCGAATCAGCGTGTGCAAGGCCGCTTGCGTATCGAGGGAGCCCCATCATGAGAGAGTGGTGGGAAGGTCTGGGCACGCGCGAGCGGTTCATTGTGATTGCCGGCTCGGTGATATTGATACCCTTTCTGCTCTGGGTGCTGGTGTGGCGGCCGCTGATAGGCAATGTGATACAGCTCGAACAGGAAGTGGCCAGCCAGCGCGAGAATGTCGTGTGGATGCAGAATGCCGCGACCGAACTCCAGCAGTTGCGCGGTAGCGGCGCTCAGGCCGCGGCGGGCCTGGGTGGACGGTCGTTGTTGGCGGTGGTGGATCAATCGGCGCGTAGCGCGGGATTGGGCAGTGGCCTGAAGCGTATCGAACCTGATACTGCCGATGCCGTGCGCGTCCGCTTGGAGGGGGTATCTTTCGATACGCTGGTGACATGGTTGGATCTGCTGTCCCGCCAGCATGGCATCCAGGCGAGCCTGGTGAGCATCGAACGTGAAGCGGGTCCTGGTCTGGTGAATGTCCGTTTAACCTTAAACGCCTCTTCATGAAACGTATTCCGATTCGTTGGACGGTCTTCTCCGTCATCGTCTTTATTGCATTCCTGGTGCTGACCTTGCCCGCGCGGCATGTGCTGGGCTGGATTGGCGGCGGGCAGCTGGCCGTGCAGGGCGTCGATGGCAGTGCCTGGCGTGGACGGGTGTTCCGGCTGGCGCTGAATCAGCAGGCCGTCGGTCCGCTGGTGTGGCAATTTGATCCGCTCATGCTGCTGACCGGGCGTACCGAATATCTCGTCTACGTGCAAAGCGGTAACGGTGGTGGAGAATTGCGCACCGGCGTCAGTCTATTCGGCACCCGCTATATGCGAGATGCGCAGCTCTCGATCCCCGCAGCGGATATTGCTCAGCAGCTGCGGCTTAATCTGGTTGCCTTGGGTGGGAATTTCCAGACGGATATCGAAGAACTCGACTTCAATGCCGGCTGGATCGATGCCTTGGAAGGTAGGATAGTCTGGCAGGATGCGCAGGTGCGGCAACCGAGTCAGGTCGCATTGGGAAATCTGCAGATGCAGCTGAGCCTGCGCGAGACGCAGGTCGTCGGTGCGTTGAGTGATGAGGGTGGTCCCTTGGAGCTGAGTGGTGAAATCCTTATCGGCCAGGATAAGAGCTATCGTCTGAATGCCCTGGTCAAGGCGCGTGAGGGCGCCGATCCGCAGTTACCGCAGGCGCTGCAGCTGCTGGGCAATCCCGATGCGCAAGGCCGTTACCGTCTGCAGCTCAACGGGACGTTCTGACATCCAACTGGTCACGGAAATCACGGACCGAAAAATTGTGTCTCTTGCGAATGGCGCTTAATTTAAGCCTCATGTAGGTCGGGTTAGCGTTGTTTGCGTAACCCGACAGACGATGCGAAGCAATCAACGCTTTTGTTAAAGTGTGCCTGACGGCACGCTTGGTGGGTTACGGCGCAAACAACGCGCCTAACCCACCCTACATCGGATATGTATCCGCTCAGGTGCGTGCCATTCGTATCTGACCCCAATTTTTTCTTAGCGCGGATGAGTTCATGCTTAATCATATTCCCATCAAGGCCGAAATCACTTCCGAGAACAAATGCGGTTTCTGCACCAACTCGAAGTGCTGCACTTACATCACGCAGAAGATCAATGGGCCGCGTTCACGCGATGATTTCGATCATCTGCTGTGGCAACTCGCGCATGAGAATGTACAGCTCTACAAGGACACGGACGGCTGGTTCCTGCTGGTCAATAACCGCTGTAAGCATTTACAGCCGGGAGGCCGTTGCGGTATCTACTTTACCCGACCCCAGGTGTGCCGTGACCACTCCAATGATTTTTGCGAATTCGACGCCCCGGCCGAAGATGGCTTCGAATTGTTCTTCGATGGCTACGACAGCTTGCTCAAATATTGCAAGAAGCGGTTTAAGAATTGGGGGAAGGAAGCAGGCGCTAGGTGCTAGGTGCTAGGTGCTAGGTGCTAGACCCTAGACCCTAGACCCTAGACCCTAGACCCTAGACCCTATCAGGCATTATCTCATCAAAGCAGGTGATGGCTGGAAACTCCTCGATATCCCGCAACGGCCCTTTGGAATCCGGTTGCCGTACACAGAGTAGATGACGGATGCCATAGCTGTGTGCGGAATGCAGTACCGGCAGGCTGTCGTCGATGAATAAGGTGTGCTCGGGTTGGAAAGGTTCGCATTCACGCAGCCAATCCCAGAAGCTGGGGTCTTCTTTGGGTTTGCCGTAATCATGCGCGCAGATCAGGGCGTCGAAGTGTCCGCCTAACTGTGTGCGCTGCATTTTCAGATCCAGCGCCTTTTGATGCGCGTTGGTCACCAGGGCGATACGTTTACCGCTGGCGCGCACGCGATCCAGAAAATCGATCACGTGCGGATGCACGGCGATCAGATGATCGACCTCGCGTTTGAGGGCGGCGATGTCGAGATCGAGCTCGCGACTCCAGTAATCCACGCAGTACCATTCCATGCGTCCTTCCACCGAACGGAAACGCGGGAACAGGGTCTCCTTGGCGGCATCCAGCTCAAGGCCGTGCAGCTCGGCAAAACGCAGCGGTACATGTTCGCGCCAGAAGTGATTGTCGAAGTTCAGGTCCAGCAGGGTACCGTCCATATCCAGCAAAACGGATTCAATCTGGTTCCAAGGCAAGTTCATGTGGATTCTACACAGGGTTCCGGGGCGCCCAAGGTTGCCAGTTTTACCGGGCGACAACAAGCGCGCCGGATCGGCGTCTGTGCTTTACAATAGCTCGCGTATGAGCGTTGGCCCGAAGATATTGAATGTGAAGACCTTGGCGCAGAGCCGGTTATTCCGGATCGAGCAGGTGGGTTTGCGTTTCGCCAACGGTGTCGAGGCCGATTACGAGCGCTTACAGGCATCGGCCAGTGGCGCGGTGCTGATCGTGCCCATGCTGGATGCCGAGACCGTGTTGCTGGTGCGAGAATATGCCGTGGGTGTGGAGCGCTATGAGTTGGGATTCGCCAAGGGGCGCATTGAACCGGGAGAGGATGCGCTGACAGCCGCCAATCGTGAGTTGATGGAAGAGGTAGGCTATGCTGCGCGGAGGCTTTCTCAGGTGAGTGTCTTAACGGCCGCGCCAGGCTATTTTGGGCATCTCACGCATGTGATACTTGCCGAGGATTTATATCCGCAACGTCGGGTTGGAGATGAGCCCGAGCCCATTGAGGTTGTGCCTTGGAAGCTGAATGATATTAGTGCCCTGTTGGCGCGAGAGGATTTTACGGAGGCGCGCAGTATTGCGGCGCTGTTTATAGTACGGGAGAGATTAGCTTATGGTGGATAAAAATAACTTGAATGCCTGCGACTTGCTGGAGGCGGTAAATCAGATTGCAGTGGATGCGGGGAAACAGATTTTGCGCGTCTATGAAACGGAGTTTGCCGTCGAGCACAAAGACGATAAATCGCCGTTGACCGCGGCCGATATGGCATCGCACAAGACGATTGTTGCTGCACTTCAGAAGCTGACGCCGGAGATTCCGATCCTGTCCGAGGAATCCGCGGCCATTCCCTTCGCCGAGCGCAGCCGCTGGACGCGCTACTGGTTGATTGATCCGCTGGATGGTACTCGTGAATTTGTTAAGCGCAATGGCGAGTTCACGGTGAATATCGCGCTTATTCATGATGGGCGTGTGGAACTGGGCGTGGTGCATGTGCCGGTGACGGGGTTGACCTATTCTGCCTGCGCGGGTGGCGGCGCTTTCAAGGCACAAGCTGGACAGGCGCCGCAGGCTATCCGTGTCCGCAAACTGCCACAGGGCCCAATCATGGTCGCCGGCAGTCGTTCGCACAGTGGGGATTCACTGTTGAAATTTCTCGACAACCTTGGACCGCATGAACTCGTGAGCATGGGTAGCTCGTTGAAGATCTGCCTGGTTGCCGAAGGCGTGGCGGATATCTATCCGCGGTTGGGACTGACTTCAGAATGGGATACCGCGGCAGCGCAGTGTGTGGTCGAAGAGGCCGGTGGTCAGGTCACCGGTCTGGATATGCAGCAACTGCGTTACAACACCAAGGATTCGCTGCTGAACCCGCATTTCTTTGTGTTCGGTGATGCGACACGCGATTGGTCGCAGTATCTGTAGTTTAGATGGGGCGTATGGTTTTGCAGGATGGGTGGAGCCCAGCGAAACCCATCAACCTGAAAAAATCATTTTAGCCACGGAAACACGCGGAAGACACTGAAACACAGTGTATTCCTGGAGCGACTATTCGCCACCTTGCGGGTGATGGCGGTGGCGGCGTGAAGCTTATGATCTTGCCTGTGTTTTTCTGTGTGATTCCGTGGCAAATGCGGTTTATAGGATCAAGAGGTGCTAACTGCGGAGTTGCTGTGCCAGTCGTCGTCGCATGAACGCGCGTACGGCCCAGGTTGCCAGCAAAGCGCCTAGAAAATCCGCGACGAGATCCAGTGGGTCTGCGCTGCGTCCTGGCACATAGGACTGATGCCATTCATCCGTGATTCCATAGACAGTCGCCATAAGGGTGGCCAGGGCCACCTGATTGTAACTGTAGCCTGTGGGGTTGGGACGCATAATGCCCAGGATGAAAACCCCCAACAGACCATAAGCCGCCATATGAAACAGTTTATCCTTCGCGGCAAAACTGATTTCAAAATTGATATCGGACTGGGATGAGAGGTGGTAGATCGCCGCGATCCAGCAGCAGGTCAATAATAGGCTGGCGATGCGGAAGTACTGGAACTTCACGGGCGTGTGGCCAGCCCCGGGATTTCTGAATCGAGGTTGTCCGCGTCGTCATCGCGACTCGGATAAGCCGGCATGAGTGAAACCAGTTTTGCGGTGAGTTTGGTGCCGAACTGCGGGTCTTCGCCGCGCAGACTGGTTTCTGTCATCTGGCTGTCATTGAAGAGCACAGGCAGATTCCATTGGGCAAGCATATCGCATAGATCGCCAATTCGATCTTCGGCGTCTTCATCGAGATCCACCAGCAGGATATCGATGCTGTCCGGGTCGATACTGGTGACGGTGGTTTCATCCAACGGGTAATCGTCGATGACGATCAGGCCCTGATATTCAACCAATTCACGCAGATGTTGGCGCAATGCCGACGATTCGCTGGCGATGGCCAAGCGGAGTTTCTTTTTTGTCGCCGGTCTGGCAGCAGCAGAATTGGGTGCAGACGCAGGTGTTGGAGTAGGCGCGGGCGTGGGCGTGGGTGCAGGGCGTGAATAATGGGTATGTGCCGCTGCAGGTGCGCTGGCAAGTGGCTGTTCTGGTGCGGGGAAAATGCCGCCGGCCTGTTTCTCGCGTGCGACATCCTCGATCAGATCCACATCAATATGTTCGCGGCGTTCGGCGTAGCCATAGACTAAGGAAAGATCGCAGAGCAGGTTGACGAGCCGTGGGACACCGCTGCTGTAATAGTGAACCGCCGCGCAGGCTTCATCCGTGAACAGATCGGGATCGCCGCCCGCGACGGTGATGCGGTGGCGGATGTAGGCCATGGTGTCTTCAGGGGTCAATGCCGTCAGGTGATAGTCCACCGCAATGCGTTGCGCGAATTGAATCAGATCAGGGCGTCGCAGGTTGTCGCGCAACTGCTGCTGACCCACCAGCACCACCTGTAATACCTGGTCCTTGTCGGCATTTACATTGGAGAGCATGCGCAGCTCTTCCAAGGTGTCGGCTTCCATATTCTGGGCTTCGTCGACAATCAATACGGTGCGACGATTGCGCGCATATTCCCGGATCATGAAATCGACAAAGGTCTGATACATCTCGACCTTGGTCTTGCCGGCATGGTCGAGGTTGAAGGCCAGCAGAATCCATTGCAGCAGGTCGCCGAAGGAACGATGGGTGTTGGAAATCAGCCCAACGCTGACATCCTGCTCCATAGTGTTGAGCAGGTGTCGAATCAGGGTGGTTTTACCGGTGCCAATGCCGCCGGTGATGGCGGTGAATCCGGCCTGGCTGCTGAGACCATATTGCAGGAGCGCCAGCGCCATCCGGTGTTTATCGCTCAGATACAGGAATGACGGATCCGGCAACAGCGAGAAGGGTTTTTCATGGAATCCGTAGTGGGCTTCATACATAGGGTTTCTCTGAGCTGTGCTCAGTCACGGTTGGCCTTGTTCAGCACCGTACCTATGACATTGGTGCAATCCAGCAGTTCCACGGTGCGACGGGCGTCTTCCTGGCTGGTCTTGCCTTCTTCGAGCACCAGCAGGGCGGCATCGACGTAGGGCGCGAAAGCCAGGGCGTCTGCGGCGGACAGGACCGGCGGCAGATCGAAAATCACAATGCGGCTGGGATAGCGGGTTTTCAGCTCTTTGACCAGTTGCACCATTTTCGGGGAGTTCAGCAGCTCAGCCGAATTTTGCACGGGTCTGCCACCGGGCAGTATGACCACTTGCTCCAGGTTTTCCGGGTGTACCAACAGATCAGATAGGGGTATGTCGTCGAGCAGGTATTCGCTAAGACCCTTGCCGGCCGGAATGTTCATATGTTCATGGATGCTGGGGTGGCGCAGATTCGCATCGACCAGCAGCACGGTGTAGCTCACTTCCATGGCCAGACTGATAGCCAGATTGATGGCGGTCAGGGTCTTGCCCTCATCCTCCCCCGGGCTGGTGATGGCGAGCACGTTCCAGTCGTTCTCTTTCAGGCGTTGCAGCACCTGGGTGCGCAGAATCCGGTAAGCGGCGGTGAATTCTCCGTCCGGAAGGCCCGCAATAATGCGGTGGCTGCGCAACATCCCGGAAGACACCGGTGTGGTACGGGTCTGGGTATAGTTGATATCGACCGAGCGCGCAGCGGCGGTAGGCGCTGCAGGGCGTGGACTGGCAGGTGCATCTCCTCGTTCTTGACGGGCTCGTTCCAGTGCTTCTTTAATGCGTTCCATAATATACTACCTCTAAATCGGCGGTGCGACGCCCGCACGATAATATTCTCTGTCAGCTATTCCAGGTCTATACCGGTCACTTTGGTGGCTTTGCGCAGCGCGCGGAACCAAAGCACATCAAGTGGCGAGACGAGGAAATGAACCAGAATAACCGCAGTGAAGACGATTGCGACAGCGCCGTAGACCAACATACGCCGATGTTTGCGCTGCGCGGCGGTTTCTCGATCTGATGCCAGATAGGGGATAACTGCCAGTGGCGCGACCTGCAGTGTGGCTAAAACACCCTTGGCACCACGCACTGTGCTATCGAGACTTTCCGCGACTGCGGCATAACCCAGGCCTGCACCGAGGGCAAGTACCAGACTGAGGAAAACAATGGCAGGCCGATTTGGCTTGATCGGTTCTTCCGGCAAGACCGGTGGTTCGATCAGTGTAAAGCGCTCGCCCTTACTTTCGGTTTCAAGTTGCTGGGCGATCTGGGCCTGCATCCTTTTCGCATTGATTTCCTGGTACTGAGTAGATGCGTTTTGCAAATCCCGGGCAATGTTACGGTACTCGCCTTCGACCTGTGGCATAGTCGTCAAGCGCTGCTCATATTCGGTTCGTTTTTTCTCTAGGTCAGTCCGCTTGGTCTGCAGCGAGCGTATCTCGTTGTCAGTCGAGTTGAGCTGAGCTTGCAATGTTATGTACGCTGGATTATCCGGGTTGCGCCGTTGGTCAGAACTGCTGTTCGCAGGCGCTTTGGCCAAGTTGGCTTCTAGCGCTGCTATCTCACGTTTGATTCGTACCACATCGGGATGTTCATCTGAATACTTATCCTGCACGCTGGCCAGCTCTATATTGCGGCTAGCGATTTGATCCAGGAGCGTGTCGCGGCTACTAACGTTGCCGGTTTCGCGTTCTAGGCTCTCTATCTCGCGCTTGAGGCGTGTGACATCGGGGTGATCCGGGGAATAACGTGAGGCAGTGGTTGTATATTGGGTACGCAGCGCTTTGAGGCGAGCTTCGGGGCTCAGGTTAACATCTTGTCCATAGGGTTCTAATTGCCCGAGCTGCCCCTCCAGATAAAATTTACGGTCCTCTAGCGAACGTATCTGGGTGGCGGTGTCGGACAGATCACGCTCGGTACGGTCTATCTGTGAGCGCACTAAGTCTTGCAGGTCCGGGAGATTTCCGGCGTGGACCTCTTTGAACTCAGCTAGTTTTTTTTCTAAATCTGCGATTTTTTGATTTAGTCGATTGGATTCATCAGTTAAAAAGGTCAGCGTTTCTTGCGCTTTGGATGCGCGGGTTTTGATATTCTCCTGCAGATACAGCGTAGTCAGCTCATTGGCGACCTTCTGTACCTGTGCTGGCTGCTCGCCCTGAAAGGCCAGAGAAAAAGCGATAGTCGCTGCGGTGGGGCGCCCGGTGCGTGGATCGACTACCTCGGCGCTGATCATATCGAGCTTGATATCGTCACGCATTTGGAAGAGAACTTCTTCAGTAGTATCGCGCTTACGCTCCTTGGTGTAGAGATCAAATTTATCGATAATCTCCATTAGATTGCTGCGGGTCATGACCCGTTGACTAATGGTTTGGATGCGCTGTGAGGCATAACTGGTGACCGTGGATTGCACCAGCTCCGCAGGAATTTGCTGTTCCTCAATCAGGATGGTTGCAGCAGACCGATAGGTGGGTGGCAAAGCCAGCGCCACGATCAGGCCGATGCCAAAGATCACCACAAAGGTGGCGGTGATCTGGGCACGACGGCGCCAGAAGGCGGCGATATAGTCCTGTAGGTTCTTGGTCTGTTCTTCTTCGTTCATAGACTGCCTTGTTGCATCAAAAAACGTTCGAATTCGAATGGTACTTAAACTGGCCTCACTAATATTCTGTCAGCGTTATATCTAGCCGGAATCCACGGAAAGGGGCTAATTTCCAGGGACGCTCTGATTAAACCGGTGATCCCTGTCATTGCGAGTGAGGCGCAGCAATCTCGTAAATCAGAATCAGTCGGCTGGAGATTGCCATGGCACAACGCGCCTCGCAATGACGGATTAATCAGAATTTCCCCAGCGTTATTTCCGTATCTTTCCGTGGCTATCCATTATGGTCCTGCGAACCGGAGTCAAATGCTCAGCGCGACACCGCCATGCGCGGCCAAGTGTAACCGAGGCCAATGAACGCAGCATTGCTGGTGGCCGTGTCATTGCTTGCGGTGTCATTATCCACCGATGTATAGGTGTATCCCGCATCCAGCCGCAGATCCCGATCCAGCTGCCAGGCCAGACTCGGGGCTATGCGGTAGCGTGTTCTGTCCCGGTCGGTGATGATGGTGCCTATCTCGCTCGACTGGAGATAGCTAACGGCCAGATTGCCCGACAGTTTAGCGCTGAACTTGCGACTGCCCCTTAATGTCAACGAGTTAACTTCGCTGCTGTTGCCGTCACTACCGGGGTTGACAGAACGCGAGCCGATCAGGCCTAGGCTGCCTGTTTCGAACGTGCGGCTCAGGTCCATGTTAAAGACCAGGCCTGAGTCCTCGATCTCTTCAGTCACACGGGCAACATCGAAGATGGACGGGAAGAAGGCCTCGAATCCCGACCGTGGCACAGGAATAGTGAAGGTCTGATCGGTCTGAGTTTGCTGGTAACCAACCGATCCGTTCAGCTTCCAGGTTTCGGTGAAGTTATATTCCGCTCCTAGTTGCAGGCTGTCGGTGGTCGACTCCGTATCGCGATTGTTGTCGTACTTGGTTATGGCGTGGCTGTATACGCCGAACACCTGGGTCCTGGGGTTGAGCTGGTGGACTATCGTCAGCGAGGGGCTGAGGGTGTCGTAATCAGTCGAGCCGCCGCCCACGGACACATTGTCGTCATACTCCGCTGTACGGTAGCCAACAGAGCCCTGCAGCCAAGTGGTTTCGGTGAACATGTACTCGCTACCGATAGTGTAACTGCGTCGCGTTCGATCTATCTGGCGGATAGTCAGGCCGGTATCGAGGTCGAGCTCTTCAGTTTGGGTTGTGGTGTCGTTGATCTGGGAAACGCTGGCGTCCCACGACCCGCGCTCAAAGCGGCGCCTGCTGGCCAAATCGAGAAAGTTGTCCACGGTGTTATCTATGCCATCACCCCCCTCGTATGCTTGGGCACGGACACGGGCACTGGCGTTGAGGTCCCACTGCTCGGTACGCCGACTGAGCTTCAATCGGGGATCCAGGGTTGTCGTCCAGGTATCCTCGTGGTCATCTATGGTGGTCAGGCGGAGGTTGTCGTTATATTCCTCGCGCAGGCTGATGGAGGGTTCCGCCACCCATTCGGCGGCGTGCAGGTTCAGACTGAAGGCGACCAGGGTAACCACGGTCGCCAGAAGCCCACGTCTTAGGCGGCTCTTTTGCATGGGTAATAATCTCTGGTGGTTCAAAAAGGTGGACATTCCTGTCTTACGGCGCCATCGACCGCGCTCTTGAATGTGGCGCGTTAAATCGCGTGACAGTCAGCCCCGCGGATGAGGGGTGATGATCCGGGTTTTGAGGGGGGTTGTCCAGAGCAGAGGGGTGATTCCAGAGGAGGGGCCGAAGGGCTGGGGGCGATAGAAAGTGGTCGGATTCAGCGCCGCCGGCGCGCGCCCGATCGCAAGGGACTCCCGACTCGAGGCTGCTTACGCGCCTGAGTCGGGCCTCCGAACGCAGGTCTACGGAACCACCACCACATCTCCCGCCCGCAGGACGATATTCTGCTGTAAATCCTCACCCTTCTCGATGTCGCCATAGGCGAAAGGAATGGCCGTCTGCTTACCACCTTCTCGGCGGAGAATTTGGATCTTGTTGGCGGCCGCATAAGTCGACATTCCACCAGCCATAGACAACGCCTGAACTACATCTACGCGTCTGGTTACCTGGAATACGCCGGGCTTGTTGACCTTGCCGATGACGTATACGTTGTTGCCTGAAAGTTGTTTGACTGCGACAGAGACCGAAGGATCAGGAATGAAACGTTTGAGTTTGTCGCTTACCTCGGCTTGTAATTGTTCGATAGACTTGCCACTTGCTTGCACATTACCCACAAGCGGAAAACTCAGGCCACCATCGGGTCTAACAATAACGTCCTTTTCCAAGCCTTCCTCGCGCCAGACAGAAATTTCCAGAACATCTCCTGCTTCGATCTTATAGGCATCGTCGGCAGGTGTTGCGGCCAGTATTTGTGGACTATTAAAGGCAAACGCTAGTGCAATAGCCGCAAAAGTTTGTTGTCTGCGATTGAGTGTCATGGTGTCTGATATCCTCAAAAATGTTCTATTAGGGTTCGGGTCTGGATACGTGTCATCAAATGACGAGCATGCCTGGGCCGGGGATATAACCGACAATGCGACCATTCAACAGAATTCCACCAGCTAGGTCAAGCATAACCCCGTGCCAGGGCTGAGAAACATCAGTCGGCTGCATGCAGGGTTGTATGAATTGGATGCAAAAAAAACGGCGCAGCAGATGCTACGCCGTTGAGTGAGCCGCTTATGCGCTTATTGCTGACGTGCCTTGCGTACACCAAACCAAGCCAACAGTGTACCCAGCAGCAACAAATCCAGACGCTGTGAGGCCTGTTGGGTGTTGGACAAGGTGCAGCCGCCACCGTCACTGGTCGAGGCACTGGGTGCGGAGGGACCCGAGGTGACACCAACGCCACTAGGGTCAACCACTGTTCCGTTGGCTACGCCGTCAGCATCGTTCGGACCACCATCTGTAATGGTAAGTTGAACGCATTGGTTACCAGGTTCCAGCATGCCAGCAAGAATGCCCGACGTAAATGCAGTGTAGTCACCGGCGTTGGGTTCTGGGCAACTGCCGTCGCTTTTCAGCGGGGCTGTTTTGACGTTGTCCGTTGCGTTCTCGACGAAGTTGGCCCAACTGTTGGATGTGGCATTGTACTTACGATACAGCGAATACCACGGAATAGGCTCGCTGAGAGGCAGCACAATTTGTATCGTTTCACCTGCTGTGCGACCACTGACTGAGAAGTCAAAACAGCCACCGACACAGGAGCTGACAACACGGCTGTCATTGGTTGCACCCCAGTCACTTAATTGATCGGCTGTGATGGTAACGCCACCATAAACGGTGCCAATAGCGCCAGCTGATATAGGTAATGGGGAGGTGTTCGCTATCGGGTTATTGACCGCCGGGATAGTGGTTGCATAGCCACCTATAGTAATGGGCTGTTGACCGGATAGTGTTTTCAAATCGAAGGCCGCATTGAAGCCCTTAAACGGTCCGTCAACCATCTTGGTGCCGATGATGCCGTCGCCATCCGGGTCGGTTGTTACCAGCTCTGAACTGCCGCAACCGTAGTTCCACACCAGCACAACATCGATGTCGCGGTTCACAGACCAGTCAAATAGCATATGTGCACCGAGTTCGCCGCTGCCAACGTCCATGCTCAGACTTGGGTTACCGTCTTGAACAGTACTAAAGCTGTAGGTGCCAGGCTGGTTGAAAAGCCGGATGGTGTTGGTGGTCCAAAGGTTACCATAGAAGGGGGTCGGCGATGACAGTGTTGCGCCCGAAGTAGTGCAGGTTTCGTCTGTACAAACCGCTGCCGTGTTGATTGATCCAGTCACAAACGGATCGGCAGAGCTGACAATAGCGCCTGTCGAGTCGCGCATCGTGAAGGTGCCACTTACCAGACGGTTACCAATGGCCGTATTGAGCAGGTCCGGATCGACCGTGCAGGGTTGACCGGTAATGCCAGTTGGTAGGTTTAAGGTTACCGTCTGCTGGTAGGTTGTGACATTGCCGGCCACATCAGTGACGCGCCAGTACACTGTGTTTGCACCGGCACCGAAGCTGGTGGAACTTTCATTCGCACTTACCGTATCAGCCGTCCAGTTAAGATTGTCGAGCGACCATTCGATGAGTGGGGCCGGATCAGTGGCATCCGATACGGTGACCGAACCTGCGCCGGAAGTGGGGCCTTCAAATACGACCGAGTCTGCTGTACTGGCAACCGATACCGTGACATCGGAAGGGAGAGAGGTGAATGTCGGCGCCGTGGTGTCGGTGATAGTGGCTGAGACAGATTGGCTGCTCAAGGACACTGATGCCGGGTTTGCTGTGACAAATACTCTCCACTCTATCTGGAAGGTGTTTACCGTTTCCGTCAGATTAAAGACCACATTATTTGCGGCTCCACTATCGGTAATCCAGTTACTGCCGCCGTCGGTGCTGTACTGAACGGTTGTGCTGCCAGGTTCATCGGAGACGGTACCAATGTCGATAGTGGCAGTGGTTGGTGTGGCGGCTTCAGCGACAGTTTGTGTAATGTTTGCCGGCGCGGTGAACGAGGGGCCTGAGCCATCGCTCACTAGCGTCAGGCTGGTAAGGTCGAAGTTGGCGTTGAAGCCCTGGAAAGGTCCATCCGCCATCGGATTGCCGCCGATACCCACGCCATCACCCTGGGTGAATTCGTTCGCGTTGGAAGCTGAATCCACAACCAGCGGCAGCGCACCACTGGGGTTGACACTCATACAGCCACCACCGACGTTGTTCGTAAAATCGGAATCAGCGCCTACGGTGCAGCCTGCCGCCAACGTCGTGTTCCACTCCGTGGTCGACACAGGTGACGCGCCTAAAGCTAGATAACCGTAGGTAGCATCAGTGTAGGTCCCATCAGCAGCCGGAGTTGCGCCGATATTGCTTATGGTGTCACCCACTGTCGGTGTGCCTGCCAAGTAGGATTGCAGGCCGGTGGCATCCCAGGCAAGGGATACCGGAATGCCGGTGTTGCCGTTCCAATCGAACAGCATATTTCCAAGCAGCAACGCGCCAGCCCCGCCTCCATCAGTGTCGCTAAAGGTAATTCCCGACGCCACAGCAGGCGAAGAACCCGAGAAGAAATCGAATGAGCTGATGGTCATCGTGCCGCTATGGGTAGCGTCATCATAGGCAAGCGTACCGGTAATAGGGGTCTGGAATCTGTTGACGCCTTTGGCCGGAAGACTGGTGTTGGCTAATGCAGCGCCGCCAGAATCGAGCATGGTGAAATAGCCCGTCCAGTTGAAAGTGTAGACGGTGGCACTGGTCATCTGCGGTGTAAGTGCGCCCAGGGCCAGTGAAACTGCCGCAACCAGGGTTTTCTGGCGGTTGATTTGAGTGGCTTTGAACATGTTGTATTGACTCCCCACGACGTTTGTAACGGCGTGAATATTTAATGGTTATAGTGTCGTCTGTCCGTAATCTCTCGTCCTGTGTCGTATTAGCGACACAGGGCTCTCCCCACCAATCGGTTTACATGCGATACGAGAAACTCAAGCCAAGCGAATCTTGATACATCGATATCGCCGCATTGTCAGCACCCAGGGGGCGGTTGGTAAATGCCGTTGGGCCTGTGATTGTGTTCTCGAACGCGTGCATATAGTTGAATGACCATTCTGTGTTCGGGCTCGGACGGTAGCTGGCGCCAAAGGTTGCGTGCCACTCCACGGTCGCGGGCGCGAGCATATTAAATAAGACTTGGCTTTCAGGGATGGGCGATTTGCCGTAATTCACGCCAGCTCGGAAGCTCCAGGCCTTGTCATAGTCATAATTGAAACCCAGTTTATAAACAGTCTGATCCTTCCAGCCAAAGCCCATGCCATCATCACCGCCCAGGTTGCAGCGAGCCGAATCTACGCCATCGTCACCGGGGCAAAGCGGGTTCAGGTCGGTGGGATCCAGGACGTTTGGTCCTGGGTTGTTGACTGATTTGATGGTGCTATACAGGATCTGCTGAATGTCACCTGCAATGGTCAGCTTCTTGGTAGGTTTGTAGGCTAGGCCTACCGTGTAATGCATCGGGATATCGAAGCTACCTTGCTCGGCAAACAGGTTGCGATATTTATCAAACTTGGTCATGTATACGCGCGATGCCCAATTCCAACCAAAGGTGAGTGTGCCTTGCTTATCAAGCTTGTGCAGACCGCCGAGTCTCACGCCACCGCCATAAGACCAGTCATTACCTTCGCCGCTGACGTTTTCCGTGGATGCAGCAAAACCCAGATCTTCAAATGCGCCCAGGCCGTAAGCACGAAAGGTCTGCACGGCAATGGCAATTGAGCCGCCGATCGCGTGTTGCTTGTTGATTTTGTATGCAACGCTCGGCAGCATCTGCATCTGCATTAGGCTGACACCAACGGTTTTGCTATCCGCATTACAGTTGAAATTGAAGAAATAGCTATCAGTACCGCCGCTGGTATTGCCATTCACGCAGTTGGGATTCCCTGGGACTTCCTGACTATAGCGTGTACCAAGACCGGCACCTATGGCTGCCATACCGACAACAATATTACGGTTGAATTTGTATGCGCCACCCATATTGGGTATGAG
Source organism: Gammaproteobacteria bacterium (assembly GCA_018819175.1). GTDB lineage: Bacteria > Pseudomonadota > Gammaproteobacteria > Thiohalobacterales > Thiohalobacteraceae > JAHJQQ01. The sequence goes on along the minus strand of JAHJQQ010000023.1, from coordinate 26,000 downwards.
GAACAGGTTGGCGCCGCTCCTCTCAGAAGTTGTCCCCAAGGTATCGCTGCTGTGGAATATGGAACGTGGCGGACTGAATAATTCTCCGCCTACATCTATACGCATAGTATCCATATCAATGTCTACCATGCCGGCTGGGTTGCTTGCGGCGGCAAGGGCGTCCTGCGCATAAGCAACGCCAACGCCACCCATGCCGCGTGACTTTGCACCGAAACCGATTAAAAAATATCCGTTGGTGGCGATTGCTGCTGTTGGCAGGGCTGCAGCCAGGGCTGCACACAGCGGAAGCAAGCGGGTAATCCGCGCTTTCATATAGATACTCCTCCGAAATCCGTTAATTTGACTTTAATTTTTAGGGTTATAGTAACCCTCTTCCGGCTTATTTTATTTCAGCCCTGGGGCACTATGTCTTGCCGGTTCTGCTCACCCAGATATCACTTACGCTTACGCCCAGGGCGAATTTTTTTAATCGAGCAGGAGATAGATCATTGTCACACCACCACTGTTTGTCAAGCTGGCAAATGGCAGCTATCTCGGTGTCAATAGATCGTCTTCTCGAAGAGTGCGAGTTTGTACGCGGTTGTAGTGCAAGCACCGCAAAGGATGCTGCCAACGTTGGATCTATCGACATGGAGAGCTATCAGATTCATGAGCGGCGAAATTTTGTGGAGATGGTACGGCGTTATTTTGACCGAGTAGGTGGCATGATGTGCGTGCGCCTGCCTAGTTCAGGCATTGCTGAGGGCGTGGTTGACGGTCCGGCAATGCAGATAACTATATTTGGAATGGAGTTTCTCTGCCGATCAGAATTCATCTGCGTTTATCCATTAAAGCTTGTAACGCTGTCGAGAATCCTGACACTTGATTAGATAAGGGGTGTCGTCTCTTATAATCGCGAATATATAGCTAAAATAGATGCTTAACGGAAATGGCCGAGGTCTGATAGATTCTGGGGTGCGTCGGATAACTTGACAGAATGTCGGTACTACAGCGTTGCTGAGTGTTCCGTCATAACTTAATGCAATGATTTTATTATTAATTAATTAGTTGGCCCAAAGCTTGCGTAATTCGTGTTGCAAGTTGACGCCACTGGGTTGCTGCGATGCGGTGCCAATGGCGGTAACCAAACAATAAGTTTTGGGTTATGAACGTCGACGTTTAAACAATTTTGGAGGAGTTTCTCACATGATCAAAAAGAATTTACTGAGCGTAGCCGTCGCCACTATCCTGGGCGCCGCCGTTGCCCCGCAGGTCGCCATGGCTGACACCATCACTGCCGATTGGGCCGGTGTGTTCACCATGTTGGATTCCGGTGGTGCCGCGCTGGCCAACACCAGTGTCACAACCAAGGGTGCCAACCAGTTCCAGACCCAGATTACCGGCACAATCTCTTTTGATACCGTTACCGGTGCGGGTTCCGCTACCCTGGTGCCGTTCGACTTTTTCAAGGGTTCCCTCCCGGCTGAAGCGGTCGGTATTAGCTTCCAGGCCATCGGTGACGGCTTGGGCGGACCCGGTAGCTTGGTCCTGGGTAATATGCTGTTCAACTGGAACGGTACCAACGGTATCCCGGTTTCCATCGTGCTGGACGGTGCCGGCTTCTTCGGCGGCATGCAGGGTGGACTGATCAATGACGGCGACCTGACCCAGGCAGAAGTCGCGGGCTTCGGCGCGGTTCCGGCCTCCGATGGTACCTACACTAACGCTACTTTCGGCTACCTGAATCTGGGTCCGGTCCCGATGGCCACCACCGAGTGGAACACGACCCCGCTTTGCGTGGACAATTCCGGGCAGACCAACGGCGACTGCATGGGTGTGTCACCGAGTGGCGCGCTCCCCTTGGTCGTGGATAATGCCCCGAATGCCAATGAGTTCGCCCAGGGTGATGGTTTTGGTATCGGTGGTTCACCGATGATCGACGGTCCGTTCGGTGGCTTCAATGCCAATTTCGATATCACCGCAATGACCAACATCGTCGTGACCCCAGCCGTTCCGGTGCCGGCTGCAGCATGGTTGCTGGGTTCCGGTCTGCTCGGTCTGGTGGGTGTTGCCCGTCGCCGCAAGGCTTAAGTTGATCTACCCGGCAAGGTTAAGGGTGAAAAAGAGTGCCCACACTTGTCAAGACGAAACCCGGTGCTGAAAGGCACCGGGGGAGTCGAGATCAATTGAATAACAATAGTCAATTATCGAAATCTCAACGGGCGCTTAAGCGCCCGTTTTTTTTTGCCTGGAGAATTCAGGCATACCAATCGACTGCGGGTTCTAAGGTAACTAATAACCAGTCACATAAATACTTACGGAGGAGTTATGAGTAAAATACTAAATGCTGCTGTTATTGCCGCCCTAGGCGTCGCCACCGTCCCTGCGGCTCAGGCTGATATTATTACTGCCGACTGGGTTGGCATGTTCGTCTTATTAGACTTTACCGGTGCGGCGTTGGCCAATACTAGTATTTATTATAAAGGTAGCAATCAGTACCAAACCCCGATTAGCGGTACGATTTCTTTCGATACTGCCACCGGATCGGGTGCCGCCACCCTGCTGCCGTTTGATTTATTATCAGGCACCCTCCCGGCTGAAGCGGTAGGAATTAGCTTCCAGGCCATCGGTGATGGTATGGGCGGTCAAGGTAGCCTAGTGCTGGGTAACATGCTGTTCAACTGGGGAGGTAACTATGGTATTCCAGTTTCCATCGTCTTGGATGGAGCCGGTTTCTTTGGTGGCGTGCAGGCAGGTCTGATCAATGACCGTGACCTGACCCAGGGAGAAGTCGCGGGCTTTGGTGCGGTGCCGGCATCGGACGGCACTTATACCAATACCACTTATGGCTATTTGAATCTGGGCCCAGTCCCGATGGCCACCACTGAATGGAATACGACCCCGCTGTGCGTGGATCTATCCGGCCAGACCAACGGCGGTTGCATGGGTGTATCCCCGAGTGGTGCGCTGCCGTTGGTCGTGGATTCGGCAGCCAACGACAACGAATATGCCCAGGGTGATGGTATTGGCATAGGCGGTAATCCCATGGCGGATGGCCCCTTTACTGGCTACAATGTCAATTTCGATATCACCGCAATGACCAACATCAGCGTGGTGACTCCGGCTGTCCCGGTCCCGTCTGCAGCATGGTTGCTGGGTTCCGGTCTGATTGGTTTGATGGGTGTTGCCCGCCGTCGCAAGGCCTAAGGAATTCTGATTGGGGTGGCTTCAACACAGTGATGTGTTAGCTTCGGGTTTGGTAAATGTGCTCGTCGTAAGGTACTGGGTTGATTGTTTATAGAGATTACTCGGTCAGCGACGACTGGCCGGGTATCGATTTAAAGCCTTCATGTACCTCCGATCTGAGCTTTCATGGTTGCGGACGGGCATACAGACGCAGCGTGGAATGGACACGGGTGGGTGGCCTACAGATAGGACGTAGATCAGAGATTCGGTAATTCCATCTGACTGCGCATTGATAGATAGGCGGCTTCTACCGCCTGTGCCAAGCTGTTAGCGTCACGGAGTGGGGAGTTCGCCATTCTATCCCGTAGGTCTTTACGTAGCTGTATTCGCTGATCTATATCCAATGCCAACGACACAGCGATCTCAATATACTGCTGCTGATTCTGAGCAATCAGATTCCCGAGTCCAATCGCCATCAGTTTGCTTGCACTGATGCGTCCAGCATAACCTTGGCCAGCCAGCGTTATAACGGGTACGCCCATCCATAGCGCATCGGCGGTAGTCGTTCCTCCCGTGCGCGGGAACGGATCCAGTGCGATATCTACCCCGGCGTATGTAGAAAAGTATTGTGGAAGAGGAACTCTTTCACGCAATGAAAGCCGTTCAGCCGATACGCCATGACTGGAAAACCGCTGCAAGAGCCACTGTCGGCATTCAGGCTCAATCATGAATTTGTCCATTATTAGCAGTTGGCTACCCGGCAGTTCTTTCAGGATCTGCGACCAGGTTTCTATGACCTGAGGTGTGAGTTTTGAGAGGTGATTGAACGATCCAAAAACGATTTGGCTACGTGATTTGTTACGCGGCTTCATCGGTATTGATTCGGCAGGCGGGGCATAACAGAATGCGCAGCGGGGAAGACGATAGATCTGCTCGCTGGTGATTTCTTCTGTGTCTACCGGATGCAAAACCTCGTCGGTAATCCAATAGTTCATTGAATCGAGCCCGGTAGACGCGAGGTAGCCTAGATAAGTGGCTTGTATCGGTGCCGGACGGTAGGTAAATGCCTTGAGGCGGTTATCCTTGGTATGACCGGCCAGATCTACCAATATATCGATGCTGTCCTTATAAATATCGCTGGCGAGTTCATTATCAGATTTCTCGTATACGAACCGCCAATGATCTGCGAGTGCGCGTAGGCGTTCTGTTGTGCTGTCGGATTCTGGGATGGCATGGTTCGCGTAACAGAATATCTCAAATCTGCTTTTATCATGTGCTGCTAGCAGAGGTTCAATGAAATAGCCGACTGGGTGGGCACGGAAATCGGGTGAGACATAACCTACACGTATGCGCCGGCCTAATTGTTTCTGGGGTGCCCATGTCGGGAATTGGTGTGCTCGGCCCTCGGCCCCATGTGTTCGATCCCAGTGTCGTTGTTCATTGAGCATATCCCCGGCCGGCAAACATGCTTGCGCTGCAAGCAGGAAAAGCAGGTTGCTGTGTACCACGGCATTGCCCGGGTCTAATGCAAGTGCACGTCTGTAGCTTGATTCCGCTTCCTCATAACGCCCTATATCGCCGAGAATATTTGCGCGATTGCCGTGCGTCTGACTTAGCGATGGGTTTATCTGCATCGCTCGTTCACAGGCGGCTAGCGCCTGCATTGGACAGCCCATTTCATGCAATAGGCTACCGAGATTGTCATATGCATTTGCGAGATTTGGGTTGATCTCGACAGCCATCCTGAAGACCGAGAGGGCTTCCGCCAGGCGACCTATGGACTTGTAGGCTACACCGAGAATGTTATACGCTGAGGCGTAATTTGGATTGAGTTCTATTGCACGTCTGCAGGAGTCAATCGCCTCTTGCGGCCTCCTTAGATCCAGTAAAATCGCGCCTCGATTATTATAAGCTTCTGAGAAATCCGCTTTGAAGCGGATCGCCTGATCGCAGGCCATAAGCGCTTTCTCGTGTTGCCCCATGTCCCGCAGGATCACCGCGTAGGTATTATAGGCAGCCGCAAAATCAGGTTTGAGCCGTATCGCCTTCTCGCTGGCCGCCAGCGCTACTTCCAGCTGGCCAGTCATATGCAAAGCATTGGCAAGATTGTTATGGCAGCTCGATTGTAGCGGGTCCAGTGAGATAGCCCGCGAAAGGAGTTCGACCGCGGGTTCATGGCGACCATGCTGAAGCTGGATGATGCCAAGAAGGTGTGTGCCGCCCGCATGGTTGGGGGCGATGCTGAGAAGCTTATGGATATGGATTTCGGCCTCAGATAGATTTCCACGCTGGAACAGTATAGCGGCTTCTTGAAACAGGCTATCAGTGTTGTTTATGGAGTCTGGGATCTCGATTGCCATGCCTGTGTCTCGTTGCCCTTTTCTGGGTTCGGGGGCAGAGTTTGCGTCCATGTATAATGAATACTGTTCAATCACTTACCCGCGCGGGCTTGCGTGCTACAAACAGCATGCCCGGAATAATCCCGCTGAACTCTTTTCGAAGTTCACAGTTCTGTGTAGTTAATATTTCGAATCCACTAGCTGCGAATTTTTCGCGAATATAGTGTTCCGAATGCGCGTAGCGGACAGAACGTTGCAAACGGTAACTCTTGCCATCCAATAGCTCAACGCTGAATGCGAACAAACCATTGCTCCGGAGCGCTGCGAAGGTATTCTCGAACACTTTTTCGAGGCAACCAATGTAGACGAATACATCAGCTGCGACGATAAGGTCATAATTTTCCGGATTGGATTGCAGATGCGCATTGAGATCGCTTGCGTAGATCTTGGTGTAAACATTTCGTTCCCTGGCCTTCTCGAGCATTTTTTCCGAGACATCTACACCGGTCAGAGATTTTGCTCTATCCTTGAGCAACATGCCCATGAGGCCTGTCCCGCAGCCTGCATCCAGCACGTCCCCCGGGGAACCGTCGTTACCCAGGAGATCAAAGAGGATGCCACTGAGTAGCTCAGGGGTCCGATAACACAACTTACTTGTTAGATGTTCGTCGAAATTGTCCGCATAGTCATCGAACAATTCAGCCGCATATTCATTTCTTGCGCTATCAGAGGAGTGCTCCGAGTGCAGCGCATTGAGAAATACTTTTGCGGCCTTATTCTGCGGCTCCAATACTAGTACTTTCTCAAAGCATAAAGTTGCTTCATCCAGTTCCTCTCTTTCAAAATGGAGACGACCAAGCTCCAGTACCGGACGTGCCCATGACGGGTTGTTGTCTATTGCTTTTCTGAAGGTGGCCGCGGCCTCATCGAACATATCTTGGACAAAATACGACATCCCCATATGGCAATACACGAGACTGGGGTCGTCGTGCAAGGTCAGGCTGCGTTTGAAATACTCAATGGACTCAGTGTATTTACGCGTCTTGGAATGCAGTAAAGCCAGTGCTAGGTATGCGGCCGCTCTTTTATCATCAAGCGCCAGCGCTCGGTTGTAGCATTGCAGAGCGTTATGAAAATCTTCGCGTGCGGCGTAGATATCGCCCAGTTGAATATGGATTGTCGGATCATCGGACTGCAGTGTGGCCGCGGCCTGCGCATGTTGTAAGGCATTATCCAGCTTCCCGACCAACAGATGTATCATGCTCAAGCGGCTATGTGCGAGTGCATGTCCCTGATTCAGCTTCAAAGTTTCATTGAAAGCCTGTTTGGCATCGGCCGTTCTGCCAGAATCATCGAGCGACAGGCCAAGATTGAAATGGAAATCAGCGCAGTCTGGTCGTAGCTGGATAGCTCGCCCAAAGTTATCCACTGATTCTTCTGTCCTGTGTAGCGAACGTAGCGCGAGTCCGAGACAATTCCAGGCTTCTGCAATTGTCGGTTCGAGATCCAATGCCAACCGACAGAGGCGTTCTGCATCACTGAAGTTTCCAATAGACCATTGGCATGCGGCCATTCCCGATAATGCCAAGGCGTTCCTGGTGTCTGCAACATAAATGGATTGAAAACACTCCAGCGCCTCTGTATGTCGTCCCTGCTGTTGCAGCAGAATACCCAGGTTGTAGCTTGACATCGGATTGTTGGGTTGCAGTGAGCAAACCTTGCGCAGGCAGGTCTCCAGCGCGCTCATATCTTTCAGGTGGTAGTTCAGTTGAGCAAGCAATGTCCAGATGTCTGCATCATCCGGAGTCATCTGCAAAGCCTTGTTCAGAAGTTCGCGTGCATCGGAAAATCTGCCCGATTGGAGATTCAACAATGCGCGTTGTTTAATCGATGAGGTGTTTTGAGGTGTGGAATCAGTCATGACAGAACATTACCTTGGCTGAGCGGTAGGCGACAACACGCTATTATGTCCCGGGTTCAACCCCAATCCTTCTTGCAGTTCGCCGATCCAAGGTTCGTACTTGCGCCAGCGCTGCAGGGAGCCGCGGTAGATGGGTTGACGCACCTGGGCGTGGCTTGGGGTGTTCACCAGCCGTTCGTTGGTGTGGAAGCACAGGCAGCGTTCATCCCACTCCAGACCGCAGAAGGTCACGAGCTTGCGGCTCATACCCTCAACATCCTCGACCAGATCTTCATAACGTAGAGTAAAGATAGGTAGGCTCAGCGCTTGGTCCCAATGCGCCATCAGTTGCTCATATGCGCGATAGTAACGCCCCAAGCTGCGCAGGTCGCGGGCATACAGATGGCTGCTGTTAAAGCGGTGGAAATAGATCGACAGACAAGTGTCCCGCGGATCGCGTACACAGTGGATCACCCGTGCCTGTGGGAACAACAGTTCGATCAGGCCCAGGTGCAGGAAATTGTGTGGCAGCTTATCAGTGACCCGCAGGGCATACGGTGATAGCGCTGTGAGCGTATCGAGATATTCCGCGGCGTGTCGTTCCAACTGCACTTGGGTAAGCTCCTGCACGGAGTCAGGATAGGGGCGGCCACCGCCGGCGGCCGGTAGAGCTTGTACTGTTTTCCACAGTGTCGTCAGCTCGCCAGCACCATAGATCTCAGGGTGGGAGGCTAGGATCTGTTCCACTAGGCTGGTGCCGCTGCGCGGCATGCCGACGATGAACAACGGCTGCTCTGATGCGTTAGTCACGTGTGGCAAGGAAGCCAGCCGCTCCCGAGTAAACCACGTCCGGATGGCTTCCATCTCCTTTAGATGGCGCTCCAGATCATTGGTTAGAGGCCGCAGAGTCTGGGCGCGCTGATAATGGCGGAAAGCTCGCTCATACTGGCCGGACCTTTCGTAAAGTTCGGCTAGTGCGAATTGTAGTCCATCCTGTGAAGCCAACGGTAGTTTGGTGCCGGCAAGCTGTTCCAGTAGGGCCAGAGCCCGATCATGATGTCCGATGTGAGCGCTGATGTTAGCATAGGCCAGTGCCACCTCGATGCGCGTGTTGCGGCCGTTCAGCAAGGGTTTCAAGTGCTCCGCGGCTTCTTGGTATTGGCCCTGCAGGGCCAGCACATTCGCCAATTCAGCATTGGCGACGGGATGGTCGGACTGCATTGCCACGGCTGCCTCCAGCCGGGTACGGGCAGCATCGATCTCACCCTTGCCGCTCAATACCACCCCCAGCCGAATCAGTGCCCGGAGATTTTCCGGTTGCAGAGTCATTGCACGGGTGTAGCTTTCCTGGGCCGCATCACGGCGGTTCAGCTCTTCCATGAGGGCGCCGAGGCTGCACCAAATTTCCGCCATGGGCTTGAGTTGCAGTGCGTGCTGGAGCGCGGTCAGGGCGCCCTCGAAGTCGGCTTGAGCGTGCAGCAGCTCTCCCAGATTTTGCCAGGCCTCAGCCGCGTTGGGGTTGATCTCCACGGCGCTACGGGCATGCTGGAGCGACTCTGGTAGCTGGTTGAGTGCGCGCAACGCAATGGCGAGATTATTATGTGCAGGCGCGTATTGAGGGTTGATGCGCACTGCCTCGCGTAACGCAGCGGCACTTTTGGGCAAGTCACCCTGAAGTTGATAGAGTTGGCCGAGACCATTGTGCGGGATCGGGTTAGTGCCATTGAGTTTGATGGAAGTGCGAAAGCAGCGTTTGGCTTCTGTAAGCTTGCCCTGTTGCAAAAGAATAAGACCTAAGTTGTCCCAAGCGGCGAAGGCGTTGGTGCGTAACTTCACACAGGCGCGGAAGGCTTGCTCAGCTCCAGCCAGATCCATGTGTGGGCCGCGCGCCAGTCCCAACAGAAACCAGATTTCGGCATCGGTCGGCAGTTGTGTCGCAAGGGCTTCCAGAATCCCCCGTGCCTGATCGGCCCGGCCGCGTTGAATCAGCTGCTGGGCTTCTTGCTTCTGTGCCTGAGCCAGTTTGGCCAGATCGGTGGCAGATGGGTTCATGTTTCTGTGTCTTAATCAGGTTACGCGGTGATTGTCGGGGAGAAGGCCATTGTGATCGGGCATTTTCCAGCGTTCACGGAAGGCGCGGAATGTTGACCCGTAATGTGGTTCGTGCACCTCATCTTTCTCGAGTTTATTAGCATAGGTGTCCATAATATTTGCGATTATCGTTAACCTATCTTTCAATGTAAGTCTACACGCCGGGTTTTCGTAATCGATGTAGAGCCTGTGTGTGTTATCGAATGGACGTCCCATTAGAGGGGTATCCGCGGCCAGATAGTAAATACCGATGCTGATGCGCGGGCCGGATGCCCACTGACTGGATCCGCTACCCCAGTGCAACATGTTCTGGTCCCAACCGAGGATGGAGCCAGCGCGGGCTGGAAGTGCGCGGATTCGGTTCAGTGGCAGGGGAATCTGATCGGCGTTAGGGATGCCGGGCTGGCCGAATTTTCTGCGCACGAAATCCTGAAACACCGAGTCATACTTGCGCGGCAGTAGATAGATACAGGAATTGGTTGTATCGACGTCAGTGAGTGTTATCCAGGCAGTGCACAGTGTCGGTGTCCCGTCGTTGCGGATATTAGTAGGTACTTGATTGCCGTCGCGGTGAGGTCCCCAGCCAGCCACTTTATCATCTGCCTCGACGTGCCAGACCCAAAAATCGGGCATCAGCCGATAGCCTGGCCCAAGGATCGGGGCGAGCAGCCCTTGCAGTCGGTGCAGGGTCTGCCAAAACTCGTCATAAATAGCGGAGAATATTGGCATGATGCCCTTTTGATGTAATTGCATGACGAGATTGCGCAGCAGGGAGGTTTCTTCGTCATTCAGTATGGGAGGGAGCTGGAAGTAGCCATCCTCGATCATCTGCTTGCGCAGGTGGACCTGCAGTTCCGGGCTGAGTTCATGGCTAATCCGCTGGTTTTCGAAAGGGGTATCAGTAGTATGGAGCGCGGGCATCAGCTCATGCCAGAATGCTGTGTTTTCCAGCTGTTTCAATGAGTGTTCCGCGTCGTGCATGGTGTCCTCTCTTTGTACTTATTGCGCGCTACGTAATAGATATATGGTGCCAGATACGGGTTTTCCATATTCAAGGCGCAGATCGCAGTCGGTGTCATTAATGATTTCGAACCCGCTGCTGGTAGCCAGCTTGTATATGTAATGTTTTGAATGCGCATGCCGCCCTGACCCGCGAATCTTATAGTCGTCGTCGGGGCAGGTTTCGGTCGAGAATATGAAATGACCGGCAGGATTGAGCGTAGTGCGTGCAGCATCAAAAGTTGCGGCCAGATCGCCAATGTATACAAATACATCGGCTGCGATGACTAGATCATAGCTTCGTGGTGCTTGTTTCATGAAGGTGGTTATATCGTCCACAGCGAGATCGTCGTAAAGTTTCCGCTCGCGTGCCTTGTCGATCATCTTGCCGGAGAGGTCGACTCCCACCAGTCGTCTGGCCATTGGTCGGAACAGCGGTGCGCACAGTCCTGTACCGCAGCCAAGATCGAGGATGTCGTAACTGGAGGTGTTCGTCGGTAATACAGATTGCGCAGCATTGAAGATATGCTCCGGGGTGCTGTACTTGAGGCGATTGACCAGTTCATGGTCGAACTTTTCAGCATAATGGTCGAATAGGCCAGCGACATAGTTGTGCCGATCTGCTTCGCTCGCGGCTTGGTCGCCCAGCGAGGCGATATAGTATTTTGCCTCAGTTAGATCAGGTTTCAATCCGTGTGCGGTTTTAAAAGATTCGATAGCGGCCGCATGCTCGCCCAGTTCGCATAAGGATTGGCCGCGTCCAAAATGGCCTTCGAAATAGTCTGGGTCTGCTGTGATCGCATAATCGTATTCTTCCCGAGCTGCCTCGTATTGGCCCTGACCGTACAGGACGCGCCCTAGATTGCAATGAGGGATGGCGTGACCAGGTTGCAAATCGACGGCTCGGCGCAGGTGCCTTTCGGCAGATTCGAGCTGACCGAGTCGCTCGTACAGACGCCCCAGGTTGTTGTGGATGAGCGGGTTGTCCGGGTCCTTCTCCAGCAGTTGATGATATAGCTTGTGTGCTGGCTCTATTCGATCAGCCGCATAGAGGCAATGTGCCAGCTTAAACAGGGTCTCCGGCTTGGGATGAATGCTTGCGGCGCGTTGGTAATGCTGGGCGGCTTCGAGATAGTTTTCTGCTTTTTGTTCCAGATGCCCCAGTTCCACCCAGACGGGCTCGTAGCCGGGACTCGTCTGTTTAAGCTGGTTCAGAAGTTCGCGCGCTTGTCCGGATTTCCCCAGTGCCTTGTGGCACAGGGCGATATTGATGGCGATGTCCGGGAGCTGGCCAAAGCGCTGCTGTATTTCCAGCAAATATTCAAATGCTGCCTGGGTTTGCCCGCTCAGCAGCAGTGCCCTGCCTTTGGCCAGGTGGGCTGCGGGCATATTCGGCGCCGCCGCTAGGGCGGCTTCGGAACAGGTAAGCGCTTCTGCGGCATGGCCAGTTTCTAGTAACGCAGCAGTGAGATTGATATGTGCGGCGGGGTAATTTGGCTGTAGGTCTAAGGCGCGGCGATATGCTTCCGCAGCTGAGTGCTGGTCGCCCATGGATTGCCGCGCTAGGCCGAGGTTGAAGTGGGCTAAAGCATTGCTTGGCTGAAGTTGAATTACATTCTGACAATGGTCGGCCACGCGCGGATAATCCTGGCGCTGAGCGTGGATGGCAGCCAGCAGAAACTGGACGTCAGCATTGTTGGGGTCCTTTTTGTGGGCCTCACTGGCAGTTGACAGGGCATCGTCCAGCCGGCCTTGTTCTAGAAGTTGGCGCGCCTTGATTTGCAAGACTTGGCTGCGACCTTTCTTTGCCTTCATAACCCTAGCTGCCTGTGTAGATGGATGGTGTTAATTGAACGCTTGTTTAATGCGAGGGCCAAAGTCTAGTTAATCGATCGCTTGGCACCAGAATACATACATTCCAATAAAGGCATCGGGATAGTCCTGCTCAATTCGATCCCACTGCATGAGGTCTGTCATACTGGGATCGTCTGGAAATTGTTCCCGGTAGCGCGCCTTGATATGGGGATCTAAGTAATCGAACCCCACGAATTTTAATCGGTTGCGCTCTAGTAGCGTAGCGATTTCGGGCAGTGTATAGCAGCTTTCCTGGGTATGGAACAATAGGTCACGGCAGTCGCTGAGACTGTAGAAATCTAGGATTCCCGTAACCTTATGCATAGGGTGATCATGAGGGAGAGACAGAATCTCGCTGCGGGCCCGACGTATACCATCGAGATTTGGCAGACCGGCTTCCACCTTGAAGTGGTCGCGTGCGGCATGGACCACGCGACGTGCCAGTGAACTGTATAATCCAAGATTCATCAGGCCATGGGGCGCGAGTAGACTGCGCAGGATCGACAAGCCCTGTTCTGGATCGGCCATATGATGCAAGACACCGACCGATTCGATGATATGGAAGGTCCTGCCTAGATCACCCAATCCCAGGATGTCGCCACAATGGAATTCGATGTTGTCTATACTGAGCTCCTCGGCGCTACGTTTACCATAAGCTAGGCTGCTGCGGCTAAGGTCAACGGCGGTAACGGAGCAGTTGTCAAAGCGGGTGGCGGATAGGATGGCGTGTTTTCCTGTGCCACAGCCGGCAATCAACGTTTCGATGCCATCGGATCCGAAGTTGGGCACCGAAAAATCGGGGAAAGACTCACGGAATACGGCTGCATAGTGGCGTGATGTCTGGATATCCACGCTGAGCCAACGTGGATAAGGTGATTCCTCGTACTGATCACGAACGGATGCCGATGTTCCCTCTGTAATTCTGGTGATCTGGGGCAATTCATCCTTGATCTGGCGTTCCCTGCGAGAATTAAAAACTTGCTTCTTGAGTAGTCCCTTGAGCAGTCCGGCCGCGACTGGCGAAAGCGTGCTGTTGTCCATTTGTGTCACGGAGTCGGTCAGCGGTCTGTACAATGCCAGCAGTGCGCAGGTAAGCCATGGCTGGCTCTTGTCTGCGGTGACAGCCAGGCTTGCTAGGTGACTCTCCTCATTGGCCGTGGTTTCGAATGCGAATTCGGTGTTGAAGCATTGATGTGCCAGCGCAAAGAGTTGCTCCAGGTCTTTTTGCGCCGGCGGATGCGGGAACCGACCCTCCGGGGAGGTGAAATATAGCAACGCTGCGCGGCGGTAGGCGCGCAGACAGTGTTCCAGCTCTGCTTTGGCAAGGATAGTGTGCGTAAGGATGCGTTCGAAAATGGCGGCCTGCGTACCACTCCATAAGACAAAAAATTTTTCATACGGAGGTGTATCGCCCAGGTGGCAGCGCATGCAGAGTTCGGCTATTTGGGGTGCCGAAAGGATCAGAGTCAGCGCAGGGGTAACCAGATTTTGCTGGTCAATGCCGGGGTCACCGAAGCAGGCTAGGAATGCATGACGAAAATCACTGTTGGGCACGAAGGTTTTTGCGCTGCTGATAATTTGCGCGAAGCGCTGCAGCGTATCACGTCTTCCGGGTTGCAACTGCAACGCCCGCAGGCAGTGTTCCTGCGCCTTCAGGTCGTTTTCGTCCGCAGCGTGCAACATGCTGAGATTGATGTGAGTCTGTGTGGATTCAGGGTTGATGGCGGCGGCTCTTTGAAGGTGGGCCAGTCCTTCCCGGGTTCGATCAAGCGAATGCAGTAATGCGCCCAGATTATTCAAGCTCTGGTAATCGTTCGGATTGATATCGATGGCGGTCTGATAATGCTGCGCGGCTTCAACTCGCTGTCCGGTACGTACCAGTCGATGTGCGAGTTCGTAGTGGAGCCGTGCATCACGTGGATTTTGGGTAATCGCTGCCTGTAACTGCTCGATCGCCGCCGCCGGGTCCCCGCTGTCGTCGAGGATTTGCACCTTGATAAGATGGGCGTCCGTCAGTGCGGGGTGCTGGGTGAGCAGGTTCTCCAGTTGCGCAAGTGCTTCTGTGACCTCACCTCGCAGCCAGTAGGTGCGGGCGATATTGGTGGCTGCGTCCAGCAGGCCCGGCTGTAGCTGTAAGGTGTTCCGGAACTGCTCCAGCGCCTCGTCATAGCGACCAAGATCGCAATAGGTCAGGCCCAGTGCATTGCGGGCAGCGGCAAAACCGGGCTGGTGGCGTACCGCCTTCTCGAGCAGGACGAGTGCATCTTCCAGTTGAGCCGAGTCGCGATAGAGCGATCCCAGGTTGGTCAGTGACGGCATATGCTCCGGATGGTGTGTCAGCACCGCACGGTAATGGCTGATGGCTTGCTTCGTTTGGCCTCTGCTGTGCAGTGCGAGAGCAAGATTGTAATGTGCAGAAACATGGTTTGGCTGCAGTCTGATGACGTGCTCGCAAGCTGCGGTGATCCCCGCCAAGTCGCCCATTTGTGCGTGGATGGAGGCCTTGAGTAGCCAGGGTTCTGGCTGCCCAGGATTGGCGGCGCAAACCTGTTCGGTCAACCTGAGTGCCTCGGGATAGCGGCCCGCTTGTATAAGTGCTTGGATATCGTCTGGCATGTTGATGTTTAATCAGTGGCGGAGGTAGCGACTGCATATTCAATGAGCGCAAAAAAGTGTTTTTGGAAATCGGTTTGATCGCATAGCGCGGAACCTTGCATGCGAGACCGCAGGTCGTGGTATTCATGATCAGACGCGTGCAACTCATTCGCTACCCTTATCGCGGTTTCGATATATTCATGTGGATTATGGGCGATAAGATTTTTCAGTCCCACGGTTGAAAGCAGGCTCGCACCGACGCGGGATGCGTGTAGGCCACCTGCTAGGGTTACCACAGGACGGCCCATCCACAACGCCTCGCAGGTAGTTGTTGTGCCGTTATATGGGTAGGTATCCAATGCGATGTCGATCTGACTGTAAGCTAGATAGTGCTTGGCGTCCGCAAGCCATCCAATAAGCTGCAGTCGTTCTGGTGATATGCCGTGCTTCTGAAACATCTCACGATAATGATCTGCGACCGTACTATCCCCTAAGGGCCTGGCTTTTAATAAGAGAGTGGATCCTGGGGTGCCCAGTAGAATACTGGACCAGAGTTCAATGGTGCTAGGCGTCAGCTTTGCCAGATTGTTGAAAGAGCCGAAGGCTACTGGCCGATTATTGTTTTCGCCGAGAGGTGCAGGCTGCGGAATGTTTGGCTTTGCTTTATAGCAGAGAAAGCAGCGTTCCATGCGCAGGAGGGTTTCGGTGTAGCTTTGACCGCAATATTCCGGGTCGGCGATGGCATCGGTGATGCGATAGTCCATCGTCGCCAAGCCGGTGGTATTTGGGTATCCCAAGTAACTGATCTGAACTGCGCAGGGGCGCAGGGCGAAGACACCGAGTCTATTCCCGCTGGTGTGGCCGGCGAGATCAACCAGTGCGTCGAGGCAGTCAGCGTTTATTAATTCCGCTACTGCCGAATCGCTCAGCTGTGTGATATCGCGCCACATGGATACTTTGTTGCGGATGAGATGGGTTGTCTCATCCGGATGTAAGATGTTGGAGTAACAGAATATTTCAATGTCTTCTCGCGTCTGGTCGAGTATACTTTGAAAAAAATATGCAACCGAATGTGTGCGGAAGTCGGGCGACACGAAACCTATGCGAAGACCGGTCCGATTGGTGTCTGGGTGTGGTGGGAATAAGTCTCTAACGGGAATGCGTGCTGCAAGGTCCGTTCCCCAATGACGGTGACGCTCAAAGATTTCATCACCTGAGTAGGTCTCATCGTAGTTCAGCGCCATCAGCAGGTTGCTGGCGGCTTCGGGGTAGTCGGGGCGTTTGACCAACGCATGTTCAAAGCAGCTCCGCGCTTCCTGTAAGCGGCCTTGCAACAGGCGGAGCGTGCCCAGGTTCATCCATGCTTCGGGGAATTCATGGCGCAGTGCCAGCGCTTGCAAATAGCGCGTTTCGCAAGCCTGTTGCTGGTTTGCGGCGCTAAGTGCAGTTGCAAGATTGTAAAAGGCTTCGGCCAGCGTTGGATCCAGTGTGGTCGCTTGAGTCAGGAGCGCAATGGCTTCGTCGGTTTTTTGAAGTTGGACTAATATCAAACCGTAATTCGATAAGAGTTTTGCGTTATCTGGAGCCAGCGAAATGGCTTTCTGGTAATAGGACTCGGCATCAGCGAGCTGATTTTCATCCTTGAGTACTTCTGCGATCCTGTTGAGATGCTCAACATTGTCCGGTTCCAGGGAAAGGGCAGCATCAAATTGCTCAAGCGCGAGTAACTTTTCACCCTTTTCCAAGAGTATCTTGCCGAATGAAAGCCGGGCCTTCGATAGTCGTGGATTGAGTTCGATCGAGGTTTTTAGACTGTTCTCGGCGGCGGAAATATCCCGCAATGCAAACTGTGCCTCCGCTAGATTGCAGTAGGCCGGTGAAAAATCCGGCTTGAGTTGAATGGCGCGCTGATAAAAATTGGCTGCATCGGCATGTTTTCCGATGCGCTGATATGCGTTACCAAGATCTGTGAGCGCTTCCGGGAATGCGGGTTTGAGATTGAGTGCGGTTTTCAGGTTGTCAATTGCGGCCGTATTCTTGCCAAGATTTAGCTGTGCAACAGCAAGGTTGTACCAGGCTTCGGGTACATTTGGGTTGATTTTTATCGCGCGCTTGCAGAAATATTCACTTTTATCGAACTCGCCAAGCTGTCCGCAGATCGCACTCATCAGGAACTGGAGCTGGGCGTTTTTCGGGTTCGCTTTGCAGAGCTTCGCGCAGAGTGCCTTCGCCTCTGTCGTGCGTTGCTGCTGCAGGAGTGCCATGAGTTTTGCTTGCATAAATGCGCCACGGGTCGTACGGAGCCCGTATAAATACTATATGAGACTCAGTGATTCTTTAAGTGGCGCAAGATGGTTTTCATAGTTTCGCCAGCGCTCGCGCGATGATTGGTAAATGGGTTTCCGCACTTGTCCGTAGCTCGGGGTGTTCACAATGCGTTCGGTCTTGTGGAATTCAAGGCAGGCGTTATCCCATTCCAGACCGCAGTGCGCAAGTAATGCGCGTGTATTTTCTTCCTGGTGGGAGATGAGATTTTCGTAGCTCACTTCGTGTAGCTTTGTCCCGAGCTGTTCCCGCCAGTGCTGCATGAGTGATTCATATCCACGATAATATTGTCCGAGACTGGTCAGGTTATTCGCGTAGGGATGATTGGAATTGAAGTTATGAAAATAGATGGATAGACAAGTATCCATTGGGTTGCGGGTGCAGTGAATGATTTTCGCTCCGGGAAGGGCAGCATGAATCAGGCCGATGAACAAGAAATTGTGCGGCAGCTTGTCAGTGATGAATCGCGCTGATCTCGATATGCCGTCCAACAGCTTTAGGTACTTTTGTCCTAGTTCGCGTATGCGGTCGGTTGAAATATTGGTCATGAATTGCGGATAGGGCATTTGCGCCTGCCGCTGCAGTTCATTGACCAGATTTCCCATGAAGGGTAACTCGCCGCCGCCATGTACATCTGGGTGGCTGGCCAGTATCTGTTCGATCAAGCTGGTGCCGCTGCGCGGCATGCCGACGATGAAAATCGCGCGCTCTGTTGTAATGGCGTTAGCGCCGACGATTTCCATGGCTGCTCGATCCACGTGCGCGGTTATTGTTTCAATATGGGTTTGGTAGGCAGCGGCGCTGAACTGGTTAGGGCGCAGGCCATTGGCTATCTGATAATGCGGAAAGGCCTGATCATATTCGCCAAGATCATCGTAGAGATCACCAAGTGCGTATTCCATCTCCTGCCGCTGGATCGGAGAGGGTTCGGTTTGTGCGATCGATTTTTCCAGCAACGCTACGGCCTGCTGTTGGCGACCCATGCGCCGGCTCAGAATAGCATAAGCAAGTAAGATGGGGGCGGGCGGCGTCGTGCCGAGATAAGGTTCCAGGCGTTTCAGTGCGTCCTCGAAGCGGCCCTCTTTTTCATGTAGTCGAGCGATGGATGCTATCACGTCAACCAAACCGGGTTCGAGCTGTAGGGCTTTTTCATAGTTGTATAGTGCTTGATCGTGCGCGCCTTCGCTCTGAAGGGTTATACCGAGATTGTAGTGCGCCTGCGCAAACCCAGGTTCGGCTTTCAACGCCTTGCGATAGCTCTCAATGGCTTCTTTCGTATTGCATTGTTCGTGCAGTAGGGTGCCGAGATTATTGTGAGCCTGGGCATTTCGAGGTTTCAGGCGAATGGCGGTTCTATAACATTTCATAGCTTCGGCAACCTTACCCTGCTCGCGTAGAATGGTGCCGAGGTTGTTACATGCGATTGCATCATTCGGATTAATGGCCAATGCTCGCTGAAAGCAAATGGCAGATTCCTCCAGCCTACCGGTGTGCAGCATGAGTGTGCCTAGATTCGACCAAGCTGGACCACATTGAGGGTCCAATTCTAGGGCGTGGCGTAAATATCGTTCAGCCTCCTGGGTGGAACCTAGGCGACCCTTGATGACCCCCAGCATGCTCCAAGCTTCAGCATCACGAGGGGTTTGCTCGCACAGCTGGGTGTAGGCCAGTCCAGACTCAGAAAGGTGCCCGGCGAAATAAAGGCTAGCAGCCTGTTTTTTAAGTGATTGTTCGGTTTTTCGCATACTTTGTTTATAAGCAACCTGACCTGAGGGCTGTCACGGAAAAGAGGTTTTCTACCTCTCCTTGGTCATGTTCGCCCGTTTTGATCTGAAGCTCAAGGTCCGTTCCTCACCTCGGGGGGTGAGTTTTTGACTGGGAAAGTCATCCCAGTGGGTATTGAGGTGCTGTTGTATGTAGAAATGGTTACTTTCGGCTAATATGTTGCACTAGTGAGTCGAATCCGCGAGAGATTATTACAGTGCTGCGAATAATAAACAGCACCATACTAGGCTCAACTTAGCTATACACGCCAACCATTCACCGGGAGATAGTGAACATGTGCATAAATAAGCTAATGAGTTTATTGCTTATACTGGTGCTGACTGGGTGTGCAGGTACACAATCATTTAGCGGCGCCGTTCGTGCCGGCGATACAGTCGCGGTTGCTGTTGGTTTGCGGCAGAATCTGGCCAAAGACAATATCACTGTCACGATCACCACGGGGACGCCTGCGAATCAGGTAACGCATGCGATCTATGGCCCTAACAACGCGGCTATACGAGCTGTGATCAATCTATATCCGGACCCGCTGTCTAGCTTAGTGGTGTCGCCGCAGGTTGGTGAGGATCTCACGCCCTCTGCCCGACAATATGCCAGCTTGATGGACACCAACTACGCCAGCTATGACAAAGATTGGTCGCAGACCGTCGTATTCGTGGATTTGCCGCCTGATTTGCCGGTTGGCAATGCGCAAATTAGGGTGTCAGGGGGCGGTTATGCGAATCCGCCGGCTTCGGTCGTGGAGATACTGCCGGGCCCAGGTAGTCCGATCAACTTTAGTACGGAAGGCGGCGGTCTTAACGCAAATCAGTTAGATTCGTTGGGCCGCGTGCCAAGTCAATCGGTGACGTTCACGGGCTCCACAATTCCGCATGCAATCCAGGTCGATCTGGCGCATTATCCGGATCGTGATTCTGGCGGTGTCGGCAAGGCCCACGTCGCGAACACACGCGGCGACATCAAGAACATTGCATGGCGCGATGACGGTTCGAACCTTCGTGTCATTCTGACGCCGACGAATGCCCGTTCTTTGTCCGATCTTCTTGACTTCAAATTCTATGTTGCAGGTGGATTGACTGGACTCTACGTCACGGATGTCATGGCCTACGACGCTAACGGTAATGCTGTGCCAGGGATTTCGGCCATCCTTGGCGGCGGGCTTTAAGTCCGCCGCCAAGGGGGCAGTTAGGGATGAGTGAGCTTATATGCTCGGTGAATTAGCATGATCAAGATTAGCAAACCGAAATCCAAGGACATGGGTGTGCTACTGGAATTGCGGGATAACGTGCATCCTCCGCCATTGGATGAACTGCTCGAAATGGCACTGATACCCGGCGCGCCGGGATCGGTGATAGTGCCATTGGCCAGGAGGTCGGCGTCGCCGCGCTGGCCATCAATGAAGTGCAGTACGACATAGTTATTGCCGAAAAATTCCGCGCCTGTCGAGCCGTTGTATTTAAATTCATACCAATGCGGTGAGGCGTTGTCAGGCGTTGGGCCGTACATGTAGTAGGTGTTAGGTTGGAAATCTTCCGGTAGTTCCATTGCTATTGACGTGGCCTCACCCGGCGTGAGTCCGCCGATATTAAATGAGAAAAACCCTTCACTGAACTGCACGCCAGCGGGCATGGTGCTCGCATCGGGTGTGTCGCTTGTGATGATGTTGCTTAGCGTGATGGTTGTAGGTGTTGTAAGGGTGATCGAATTGCCGGCAAAACTCGTTGTCCTCTGTAGCTGATTGGTTTCAGTAATGCGAACAACTCGGACCAGGTTCTGCATTGGATCGTAAGTCTGGCCTGCGGCGAAACCAATAAGCGGTATCTCAGTCCATGCCCCGCCTAAGGTGGCGTCGATATTAATACCGTTAAAACGGTCAAGAGATGCAATGGCATCCACCGCCGCCATGCTATTGCCGTCGTTGGAGGTGATGGCATCGTTGTTGCTGCCCAATACTCGCCCAAACACAGCGTAGCCCCCGGTATTCTGCGGCCCTAGCGTTACCGAATTGTCGGCGATGTTGAAAAACCATTCGCTAGTGGCGCTATCCGGGGCGGAGGTTCTGGCCATGGAAATTGTGCCGCGTTCATTTGGCCGATCCGCGCCGTATTCGTTGACAATGGCCGCGTCGGCGGGTACCCGGGAATAAGCGTTGTTCTCATAGATGTAGCCACCGCCTTGGATGATCAGCGGGCTGATTGCGCTGCGGTGTATGAAGGAGTTGTCATAGTCGCCATCGCGAACATAGTTGAGGAAATTGGTGACAGTGATGGGTGCAGTATCATCATAGAGTTCGACATAGATATCGCCTGCGCTGGTTTCCATGCGTACCACCGTATTGCCGAGCGCAGTTCCGCAGAGCAGCGAGGAACCAACTAAAATTGCCATCGTCGAGAATAGATTCGAATGACGCATACTTCCCACCTTTTGTTATCGGACACATGTCTAGGCTTATTATGGAAGCACAGCGCATGTTATTTTTCTATTAGGATTTGGTGTTGCCACCAATAGCAGGTCCTCAGAATACACTAGGGTCCGGTGCCAGGTAAAATGCTGAAATTGGCTGAGTGGCTGAATTATTAGGGTATGTGATTCAATATTGAAGGGATTCAGCTACAATCCTCGACGATGGAATGGACGCGAGCTACAAACTATGACCCTGCTTGTCCTCAACGGCCCTAACCTAAACCTGCTCGGAACCCGCGAGCCGGAGCACTACGGTAGCGTCACACTCGCCGATATCACTGCGCGCCTGTCAACGCTGGGCGAGGAGCTGGGTGTCTCGATCGAGTCCTTTCAGTCGAATGCCGAGCATGAGCTGGTCGGGCGGGTGCAGCAGGCCCCGGCGGCCGGGGTGAAGTTCATCATTATCAATCCTGCCGCTTTCACCCACACCAGTGTGGCGTTGCGCGATGCCTTGGCGGCGGTGCAGATACCTTTCATTGAGATCCATCTGTCCAATGTGCACGCCCGCGAGGCGTTCCGGCATAAGTCTTACCTATCCGACATCGCCATAGGCGTTATCGCTGGCCTGGGGCCGATCGGTTATGAGCTGGCGCTTCGGGCGGCGGTGGCGCGGCTGCAATCCAAATAACTACTCCCTCTGAGTTATCCATTCCTGAATAAAGGGTCGCGATCATCCCTGCCGACCGGCTGTGGCTATCTATTTCTAAAAATATCCTCGATTTGTACTGAACATGCGCTAAAATGTCGGCCATCCACCAGAATACCGGTGACATCCAGCCATTTGCGCCGGGTCTAGGGCCCGCCTCACAAAGTGACCGTCATGGATATTCGAAAAGTTAAGAAACTTATAGAGTTACTGGAAGAATCCGGGATCGCCGAGATCGAAATCAAGGAAGGCGAAGAGTCGGTACGCATCTGTCGTTACAGCCCGAATGCCGCGCCGGTCGTGATGCAGGCGCCGGCCGCTATGGCCGCCGCACCGATGGCTGCTGCGTCGGTGGCGGCAGTTGTGGCTGAGAAGCGACCCGCCGGACATACTGTGGATTCGCCTATGGTGGGCACATTTTACCGCTCGTCCACCCCTGGCGCCAAGCCCTTTGCCGAGGTCGGCCAGCGCGTCAACGTCGGCGATACGCTGTGCATCATCGAAGCGATGAAGATGCTCAACCAGATCGAGGCCGACAAGGCTGGCGTGATCGGTGAGATCCTGGTCGAGAATGGCCAGCCGGTGGAATTCGGTCAACCATTGTTCGTGATCGAATGAAAACGGATTAGCCACGGAAAACACGGAAAGCACGGAAAGCACGGAAAGCACGGAAAGCACGGACGGAATAATTGCTTCCAGGGAGGGAGTGAAGTTGGCCGAGCAGGCGCTTACGTAGCAGATTCGTGCGGCCGTCTTCGAGGTGTCCCGGGTATTGGGCGGAGGTTTTCTCGAAAAAGTCTACGAGCGCGCATTACTGAAGGAGCTGTCTTTGCGCGGCCTGTCGGCGCGAAGCCAGGTGCCTCTGGCGGTGCAGTACAAAGGTGAAACGGTTGGCGAGTATGTGGCAGACATTGTTGTCGAGGATCGCATCTTGTTGGAACTGAAAGCGCAGGCTGGCCTGGCCGACGTGCATGCAGCGCAACTCATCAATTACCTGCGCGCCAGCGGCAAGCGTGTCGGCCTGCTGGTGAACTTCACAGTCCCCAAGGCCACGATCAAACGTTACCTGGTTTGATATGACTATATTTTGTCCGTGCTTTCCGTGGCAAGGCCTTTAATCTTTCATTAGGTATTTCGTGGCTATCAAAAAGATGAATCTAGATAAAGTCGTCATCGCCAACCGCGGCGAAATTGCCCTGCGTATCCTGCGGGCCTGCCGCGAACTGGGTATCCGTACCGTCGCTGTGCACTCCACGGCCGACCGGGATCTCAAGCATGTGCGTCTCGCGGATGAATCGGTTTGCATCGGGCCGCCACCTTCGGCGCAGAGTTATCTCAATATTCCCGCCATTATCAGCGCCGCCGAAGTTACCGACGCGCAGGCGATTCACCCCGGGTATGGTTTTCTGTCCGAGAATGCGGATTTCGCCGAGCAGGTGGAGCGCAGTGGTTTTATCTTTATTGGCCCGCGACCCGACACCATCCGGACTATGGGCGACAAGGTGGCCGCGATCCGTGCCATGAAAGAGGCCGGAGTTCCCTGCGTGCCGGGTTCCGATGGTCCTTTGGGCGATGATCCCGACGTCAATCTCGAATTCGGTCGTAACATCGGTTATCCCGTCATCATCAAGGCCGCCGGCGGTGGCGGCGGGCGCGGCATGCGCGTCGTGCATACCGAGGCGAATCTCCTCAGCGCCATTGCGCTCACCCAGGCCGAGGCCGGGGCTGCCTTCGGCAACAGCATGGTGTACATGGAGAAATTCCTGGAACATCCGCGCCATGTGGAGTTCCAGGTGTTGGCCGATGGCGAGGGCGGGGCAATTCATCTCGGTGAACGCGATTGCTCCATACAGCGTCGCCATCAGAAGGTTGTGGAAGAGGCTCCCGCACCGGGTATCAGCGCTGAACTGCGCGCGACAATGGGTGAGCGCTGTGCCAAGGCCTGCGCCAAGCTGCGCTATCGCGGTGCCGGCACGTTCGAATTTCTGTACCAGGACGGTGAATTCTATTTCATCGAGATGAACACCCGTGTTCAGGTCGAACACCCGGTGACGGAAATGATCACCGGCGTGGATATTGTCAAAGAACAACTCTGTATCGCCGCCGGTCAAGGCCTGTCCTATAAACAAAGCGACATCAAGATCAGCGGTCATGCATTGGAATGCCGCATCAACGCCGAAGATCCGCGCAGTTTCATGCCTTCGCCGGGCACGATCCAGATTTTCCATTCGCCGGGTGGACCGGGTATCCGTTGGGACTCACATATCTATAACGGTTACCGAGTGCCGCCGAACTACGACTCTATGATTGGCAAGCTGATTGCCTACGGTGCCGACCGAGATACGGCCTTGGCGCGTATGCGCGGTGCCTTGGCCGAGATTGTCGTCGATGGCATCAAAACCAATATCCCTCTGCATCAGGATATCTGCGCCGACGCATCTT
Organism: Gammaproteobacteria bacterium; assembly: GCA_018819175.1. Lineage (GTDB taxonomy): Bacteria > Pseudomonadota > Gammaproteobacteria > Thiohalobacterales > Thiohalobacteraceae > JAHJQQ01. The sequence continues at coordinate 1,399 of JAHJQQ010000023.1, read as the reverse complement.
TTATGCAAGGCGGCACGGATATTCATTATCTGGAGAAGAAGTTGGGGATGAAGTAGCCGCGGTTGCACAATATTGGCCACGGAAAACACGGAAAGCACGGACGGGAATGAAGTCATTCACACTCCGATCATTATGCTTTTTGCTTTAAACAAGAGTTTGTCCGTGGTTTCCGTGTTTTCCGTGGCCAATGTTTTTCCCCCATGGACAATTCACACATGTGGATTCAACTGACACTCCCCGCCGGCGACATTGATCCCCAGGCGTTGGCGGATAGCTTTGAAACGCTCGGCGCGCTGTCCGTCACGCTGCAGGACGCCGCCGACCAACCGCTGTTCGAGCCACCACCAGGCGCCACGCCGCTGTGGTCGCAAGTCCGCGTGACGGCGCTGTTCGGCGCCGATGCGGTTATCGCTCAGATAAAAAGTCTGTTATCAGAACGTTTCGGCGACGCCTGTGCCGAGCGCATACAGATTGATTCGCTCGATGATCGTGACTGGGTGCGCGCCTGGATGGATGGTTATGCACCGATGCGGTTCGGCGAGCGATTGTGGATTGTCCCGACCGGTTTCGAGACGCCCGATCCTGATGCGGTGAATTTACTGCTCGATCCCGGACTGGCCTTCGGCACGGGGACTCATCCAACGACGGCCTTGTGTCTTGAGTGGTTGGATGCGCATCCGCCGCTGGGCCAGGTGGTGATCGATTATGGCTGTGGCTCCGGTATTCTCGCGATCGCCGCGCTCAAGCTGGGTGCACGCGAGGTCTGGGCCGTGGACAACGACCCTCAGGCCCTGGTCGCGACGGTCGACAACGCGGCACGCAATGGCGTGGATAAGCAGATCTACACCGTGCTGCCCGCGGATCTGCCGAGCTGTCAGGCGGGACTGCTGCTGGCCAATATCCTGGCCAATCCGCTGATCGAGCTGGCGCCGCATTTTGCGGGATTGGTAGCGACCGGTGGCGATCTGGTGTTGTCCGGTATCCTGGCCGACCAGGCCGCAGCAGTGAGCGTCGCTTATCAACGCGATTTCACCATGCAACCCGCTGTGCAGCGTGAGGATTGGGTGCGTTTGACAGGGATGCGGCACAAATAAGTTATTCCTGTTCGGTGCCTAGCCAAGGATTGCGCCTATAGCCAAATGCGGCGACACTCCCAGCATCCTGAATCCCAATAACTATTGAGCATTACATGATGGCATGACATGGATATGCTCGATTTAAGAACTTCGCCACCCTCTCCCCAACCCTCTCCCGCCCCGTGTACAGACTGGACACATGGGTAACAGGTGTTCGGAGACATAGGTAACACTTTTACACTGTATGGCAGGTTCCACACAGGAGAGCTGCCATGCCCTGGCAAGAGGTGTCGACTATGTCGCTGCGTCATGAATTTGTGGTG
>JAHJQQ010000022.1 GCA_018819175.1 Gammaproteobacteria bacterium | reverse complement strand
TTGTAAAAAGAGTTCCCTCTCCCCTCGCGGGAGAGGGTTAGGGAGAGGGGGGCAGCTGGAACGTGCATCACCCTCTCCCTGACCCTCCCCCATCAAGGAGGAGGAAGCTTTTCATCAACATTCATGAAAGATTTTCCTTCGTGCGCCTTCGGCGCCTTTGTGATTAAGCTTTGTAAAAAGAGTTCCCTCTCCCCTCGCGGGAGAGGGCTAGGGAGAGGGGGCAGCTAGAACGTGCATCACCCTCTCCCTAACCCTCCCCCATCAAGGGGGAGGGGACTTTTCATGAAAGATTTTCCCTCGTGCGCCTTATGCGCCTTGGTGGTTAAGCTTTTTAAACTAAACGGCCCCGCAGGACGACCCGCGGCGGTTCAAACGAGTGCGGGACGGCCCGCGGTGAGACCCGCATGTTTGACAAGGTTCTGATCGCTAACCGCGGCGCCATTGCCTGCCGCATTATCCGTACCCTCAAGGTGCTCGGCGTGAAAGCCGTGGCGGTCTATTCCGAGGCCGACCGGTATTCGCTGCATGTACGTGCCGCCGATGAAGCAATCTGCATCGGGCCGGCATCGGCCGCGCAAAGCTATCTGGATCAACAGAAGATCCTCGATGCCGCGCGCGCGACCGGCGCCCAGGCCATCCATCCCGGCTACGGCTTTCTGAGCGAGAACGCCGCCTTCGCCGAGGCCTGCGCACAAGCGGGCATCGCGTTCATCGGCCCGACGCCGCAACAGATGCGCGACTTCGGCCTGAAACACACCGCGCGCGAACTCGCTCAGCAAAATCATGTCCCGCTGCTGCCGGGCAGTGGTCTGCTTGATGACATCACTCATGCACAGCGTGAAGCAGAACAGATCGGCTACCCGGTCATGCTCAAGAGCACCGCGGGCGGCGGCGGTATCGGCATGCAGCTGTGCTGGGATACACAGCAATTGGACGCGGCCTATCACTCCGTGGAACGCCTGGCGCGCAGCAGCTTCGGTCAGGGCGGCATCTTCCTGGAAAAATATGTTCAGCATGCGCGCCATATCGAAGTCCAGATCTTCGGTGATGGCCGCGGCAACGTCGTCGCCCTCGGTGAACGCGACTGCTCCGTGCAACGCCGCAACCAGAAAGTCATCGAAGAGACACCGGCACCGAATCTCCCCGACAATATTCGCGCCGCGCTGGCCGAGGCCGCCGTACGGCTGGGTCAGGCGGTCAGCTATCGCTCGGCCGGCACGGTGGAATTCGTACTCGATGCCGATTCCAATGCGTTTTATTTTCTGGAGGTCAACACGCGCCTGCAGGTCGAGCATGGTGTGACCGAACAACTCACCGGTGTCGATCTTGTCGCCTGGATGGTGTGCACAGCGGCGGATGAGGCACCCGATCTCAGCAGCTTCCAGGCCGTGCCGCAGGGTCATTCCATTCAGGTGCGTCTGTATGCGGAGGATCCCAACAAAAATTTCCAGCCATCGAGCGGTCTGCTGACCGAGATCGCGTTCCCGCACATGCTACGTGTCGACACTTGGATCGAGACCGGTAGCGAAGTGCCGTCCAATTATGATCCGATGCTGGCGAAACTTATCAGCCATGGTACGGATCGCGCTGATGCGCTGCATAAGCTGCAGGCCGCCCTACAGCAGACACGCGTGCAGGGCATCGAAACCAATCTGGATTACCTGCGCCAAGTGCTCGCGGATACTGTTTTCCAGCAAGGGAAACAATTTACCCGCTATCTCGACAGCTTCACCTACCGGCCCACGACAGTGGATGTCATCAGTCCCGGCACTCAGTCCATTCTGCAGGATTGGCCTGGGCGTATCGGTTACTGGGATGTCGGCGTACCGCCCTCCGGCCCCATGGATCATCTCGCCTTGCGCCTGGCCAATCGCCTGGTTGGTAATGCGGAAGGCATCACTGCACTGGAACTGACCATCACAGGACCGACGTTGCGCTTCAATACCGACAGCCTGATCGCTATCACCGGCGCCGACATGCGGGCAGAACTGGATGGCGAACCGGTAACGAATTGGACAGCCGTTGAAGTACAGGCTGGACAGACATTAAAGCTGCGCGCGATCAAAGGCACCGGCATGCGTAGCTATCTCGCCGTGCAGGGCGGCTTCGATGTGCCGAAGTACATGGGCAGTACCGCGACTTTCACACTCGGCCAGTTCGGTGGTCATGGCGGACGCATGTTGCGTACCGGCGATGTGCTGCACTTATCGAAAGACACCATTACGAAGGAATTCTCAAATGAGTCGTCATTACCTGAAGCACTCATTCCTGACTACTCGTCGCACTGGGATATCGACGTTTTGTACGGGCCGCACGGCGCACCGGACTTCTTTACCAACGAGGATATCGCGACGTTCTTCGCCACCGACTGGGAGGTGCATTACAACTCCAGCCGTACCGGTGTGCGTCTGATCGGACCCAAGCCGCAATGGGCACGCAGCGATGGCGGCGAAGCCGGCCTGCATCCGTCGAATATTCACGACAACGCCTACGCTATCGGCAGCATCGACTTCACCGGCGACATGCCGGTGATCCTGGGACCCGACGGCCCCAGTCTCGGCGGCTTCGTCTGTCCCGCCACTATCGTACAAGCCGAGCTGTGGAAAATCGGTCAGCTCAAACCCGGCGACCGCATCCGCTTCCACTGCATCTCCGTCGACGAAGCGAATCGCCGTTTGCAAATACAGAACACCATGATTCGGGACCTGCAAGCGCCACCCCTCAGCGCGGAGACCATACATCTGGTACCGGGCAGTACCGCAACACCGATCCTGGCGCGCCTGGATGAAAGCAAGGATCGCGTTGCTGTGACCTATCGGCAGGCCGGTGACAATTATCTGCTGATCGAATACGGCCCGCTGGTGCTGGACCTGAATCTGCGCTTCCGTGTGCATGCGCTGATGCAGTGGCTGCAGAAGGCACAGTCACAGGGCATCATCGATCTCACACCCGGCATCCGCTCCTTGCAAGTGCATTACGACAGCCTGCGCATCAGCCAGCGCGAACTGTTAGATCTGCTGCTTGCCGCCGAGGAACAACTGCCGGCAATCACTGCTATGCGCGTACCCAGCCGCATCGTGCATCTGCCACTGTCCTGGGATGATCCCTCCACGCGTCTGGCCATCGACAAATACATGCAATCGGTACGCAAGGATGCGCCCTGGTGTCCGAGCAACATCGAGTTCATTCGCCGCATCAACGGGCTCGATAACATCGAGCAGGTGAAAGACATCCTGTTCAATGCCAGTTATCTGGTCATGGGTCTGGGTGATGTGTATCTCGGCGCGCCAGTGGCGACACCCATGGACCCGCGCCACCGCTTGGTAACGACCAAATACAATCCGGCGCGCACCTGGACGCCTGAAAACGCGGTTGGCATCGGTGGCGCTTACATGTGTGTGTACGGCATGGAAGGACCCGGCGGTTATCAGTTTGTCGGCCGCACTGTGCAGATGTGGAACCGGCATCATCAGACGGCCGACTTCACCGAGGGCAAGCGCTGGCTGCTGCGGTTCTTCGATCAGATCCGTTTCTATCCGGTCAGCGCGGAAGAGCTCACGCAGATGCGTGAGGATTTTCCGCAGGGTCGCTTCAAACTGCGCATTGAGGAAACCGAACTCGATCTCGCCGCCTACAATCGTTTCCTTGCCGACAATGAGGCATCCATCGTCACGTTCAAACAACGACAGCAGGCGGCATTCGATGCCGAACGCGAACGCTGGATCGCCACCGGTCAGGTGCAGTACGAAGCAGACCCGGCCGGCGACGCCGCCAGCGCCGATGCCGGACTCGCCATTCCGGAAGGCTGCATCGCCATCGCCTCGTCGGTTACCGGCAGTGTCTGGTCATTGAATGTAAAACCCGGTGATCGCGTCGAGGATGGCCAGACACTGATCGTGGTCGAGGCCATGAAAATGGAAATCGGCATCGATGCCGATGGCGCGGGCGTCGTGGAGGAAATTCTCTGCTCACCGGGCAGTTCGGTCTCGGCCGGGCAGACGCTGGTGATCCTGCGGCCGGATGCATGAAACATCCGAATCGCCACGAAACCCACCAAACCCACGAAAGAAATACCTTTATTCAGGTTTCGTGGGTTTAGTGGATTTCGTGGCCAAAACAATTCTGAGGTGGGACTGTGATAGACCCTGATCTGAGCTTCGACATCGGCACACTGCTTGACGGTTATCGTACGCAGAAATTCACACCGCGCGAGATCATTGAGCTCGTGCTGACGCGCAGCGAGGCTGCGCCCGAAAGCAACATCTGGATAGAAATCCTGTCGCGCGAGCAACTGCTGACCTATGCAGCCGCACTCAGCGCACGCAATCCCAAGGATCTGCCGCTCTATGGCATCCCCTTCGCCATCAAGGACAACATCGATCTGGCCGGCACGCCCACGACCGCGGCCTGCACGGCGTTCAGCTATACACCGGAAAAATCCGCATATGTGGTGCAACGGCTGATCGATGCCGGCGCCATTCCCATTGGCAAGACCAACCTGGATCAGTTCGCCACGGGGTTGGTCGGCACGCGCTCACCCTACGGTGCCTGTCGCAATGCCTTCAACAGCGAATACATCTCCGGCGGATCGAGCGCCGGTTCGGCAGTTGCCGTGGCACTCGGTCAAGTTTCGTTCTCATTGGGCACCGACACGGCAGGCTCCGGTCGCGTTCCGGCTGCGTTCAACAATCTCATCGGCGTCAAACCAACCCGCGGTCTGCTCAGCACCCGTGGCGTGGTGCCGGCCTGTCGCAGTCTCGATTGCGTTTCGGTGTTCGCGCTTACGGCGAATGATGCACGCTGCGTACTCGACGTGGCGGCGCATTTTGATCCTGCCGATGCCTTTGCACGCCCGGCACCCACTTGTCATGCGACATCCTTACCAACCACGGGATTCCAGGTCGGCGTGCCGCGCGCAGCGCAACTGGCATTTTTTGGCGACAGCGCCGCACAAAAACTGTTCGCGACCAATGTCGAGCAACTGCGCGCACTCGGCGGTACGATTGTTGAAATCGACTTCGCACCGTTTCTTGATGCGGCACGCCTGCTATATGAAGGCCCCTGGGTGGCGGAACGATATCTCGCGACCCGCGAGTTGATTGAACAACAACCTGAAGCGATGCTGCCCGTTACTCGACAGATCATCGAAGGCGGCGCCAAACCGAGCGCCCTGGATGCCTTCAACGCGAGTTATCGCCTAGCGGAACTGAAACGCAGCAGTGAATCTGTCTGGTTGGAGATCGATGTGATCCTCACACCGACGGCCGGGACGATCTACCGCATTGACGAGGTGAATGCGGATCCGATCCGTCTCAACAGCAATCTGGGTTACTACACCAATTTCATGAACCTGCTCGATCTGAGTGCGGTAGCGATACCGGCCGGATTTCGCCCCGATGATCTGCCGTTCGGTGTGACCTTGATCGCGCCGGCCTTTCAGGATCAGGCGCTGCTCGATCTGGCCGACACGATTCAGCGCGCACAGAATCTCAATCTCGGCGCATCCGATAATCCACTGCCGCCACCACGATTCAAGGCTGCGGCCACAGACAGTAAGCTCGTACAGGTCGCTGTCTGCGGCGCACACATGTCGGGCCTGGCATTGAATAATCAGCTCACTGACCGCGATGCCCGGCTCATCGCCCGTACCCGCACCGCACCCGGCTATAGCCTGTACGCATTGCCGGGCGGCACGCCGCAGCGGCCGGGTCTGGTGCGCACCAGTCGCGGCAAGCGCATCGAGTTGGAGGTCTGGGAAATGCCGGTCGAAAACTTCGGCAGCTTCGTTGCCGGTATTCCTTCGCCACTCGGCGTCGGTAAGCTGGAACTCGATGATGGCAGCTGGGTTCCGGGCTTCCTGTGTGAAGCGCATGCGGTAGCGCAGGCGACCAACATCACTGATCTGGGCGGCTGGCGCGCCTATCTGGATACGCAGAAATAATCCGCGCGCCATCCTTGTCGGGTTACGCTGCGCTAACCCGACCTACACACGCCACAGCCACAGCACCTCGTAGGTCGGATTAGCGCAGCGTAATCCGACATTCTCTTACTCATGTCCAATACCATCCATATCCTGCGCATCGCATCCCCACTCCTCTGGATACAGACCTGCCTCGACGTAACGATGGAAACTAGAGTACTGCCATGCGCATGCGGATTTGACCAAACCATGCTTCACCGGATTGAAATGTATGTACTCGACATGCCGCGTAAAATCCGTTTCATCCCGCAACGCATGCTCCCAATAGCGATGCTGCCATATCTTTCCGCTCACCCGCGCATCATCCGCCGGCATCTGACGGACAGGATCGTAATGTTTTGTGAACCAGGTTTTGACCAGACGCCAGCGCGTCGCGAAATCCGCATCACCTGGAGGCAAGGTCCAGATGCAATGCAGGTGATCGGGCAACACTACTATCGCATCTACCGTGAAGCGCCGCGCCGAGCGTACTGCGATAAATGCTCGGCGCAGTATGTCCACCGCCTCTGCCGAGGCCAGCAACGGCCGCCGACCCGCCGTTACCAAGGTAAAGAAGAACGTACCTCCGGGAATGACGGCACGTCGGTATCGCATAGACAGTCCTTGTCTTGAGATTGTTTGAGGGTTGTTGTCGGGTTACGGCGCTACGCGCCTAACCCGACCTACGCACGTCACAGCCACAGCTCCTCGTAGGTCGGGTTAGCGCAGCGTAATCCGACAACGCAACACAAATATTCATAGGCTGACTTCTCTGTCGGGTTACGGCGCTGCGCGCCTAACCCGACCTACGCACGCCACAGCCGCAGCACCCCGTAGGTCGGATTAGCGCAGCGTAATCCGACGAACGCAACACAACCATACATAAGCTGATCTGCCTGTCGGGTTACGGCGCTGCGCGCCTAACCCGACCTACGCACGCCACAGCTACAGCACCCCGTAGGTCGGATTAGCGCAGCGTAATCCGACGATGTTCCCTGCGGCGTACCATCGTTCATCTAACCGCGCGGTGCGGCAACCTGGCGCAATCCCGTCCAGAAGATCATCAGTTGTTGCCGATACATCGCGCCGATACCAGCCGGATTGCTCAATCGCAACGCCAGCGGCACCCCATAGAAAATAGATACCAATCCGACCATCACCGTCGGTAGATGGGCGTTGCGCGGCAGCTCACCCTGATCCATGGCACGTTGCAGACTGCCGGCCAGCACCTGTTCCAGACTCTGGTCGGTCATGGCCTCGATACCGGCTTGATCCGGAAAGGCCAATCGGCGCTCGGCAATAGTGAGCGGCATCGGTGCCTGACGCGACCTGGTCCGCGCCTGCCAGGCTATCAATTCACCGGCCACGCCCGGTGAACTCTGGAACTGCTGCGCGGCCCGGTCGAATACCGCTTGTACCACCAGCAGACCTTGTCCGCCCTGGGCCAGCGCCTGTTGTCCGTGCCAGGCCAGCTCCACTGACCAGAGCTGACTGAGATAGCCCAGCAGATCGGATTTCTTGGGAAAGTAATTGAAAAAGGTCGCCTCGGAGACCTCGACCTGATCGCACAGATCGCGGACATTCAGATCGTCCAAAGAGGTCTTTTCCAACTGCTCGCGCAGGGCCCGCGCCAGTTGGAGGCGGGTCTTGATAAACTTGCGCTCGCGCAGAGGAATCTTGGCGGGGACCGAGGCAGCACTGGGCATGGGGGGGCTTCTCCGTCTGGGTGACCTTAATATTTATAGCCTACACTAAAATTTTATGCGAGCCAGTTTCAATCGCCCTACACAGGATAATCACTAACACATTGTATTATATGCATTTAAACACATGATAAAACACTGCCCCGAAACCCGACTGTGGCATACCATAACCCTTGAGCGCGCTTGGCCTGACCCGCCCGGCATGCGCATTCCTTTGCTGAGATTGGACATCATCGCTTGGACCTGATCCTATTCGCCGCCTTCCTACCCCCCTTTCTAATCGGGCTGGCCAGCAGTCTGCACTGTGTCGGTATGTGCGGTGGGATCATCGGCGCCCTGAGTCTGAGCCTGCCGCCGGCAGTGCGCAGCCAACGCCTGAAACTCTTCAGCTACACCCTGGCCTACAGCGCCGGTCGCATCGCCAGCTATGGTCTGGCCGGTGCACTCATGGGTGGGCTCGGCGGCAAGCTGTTCACAACCATCAGCCCCGAGTATGGCCATCAACTGCTGCGCTGGATAGCGGCCCTGTTGTTGATCGGGGTCGGTCTGTATCTGGCCGGTTGGTTCCCCAAATTCGCCCGGATGGAAAGTCTCGGCAAACCACTCTGGCGCCAGCTCGAACCGCTCGGCCAGCGCCTACTGCCGGTACGCTCGCCCTTACAGGCGCTGGGTTTTGGCCTGGTCTGGGGCTGGCTGCCCTGCGGTCTGGTGTATTCGACCCTGCTCTGGGCGGCGTCATCCGGCAGCGCCGGCCAGGGCGCCCTTTATATGCTGGCGTTCGGCGCGGGTACTTTGCCGGCCGTGCTGACGACCGGCCTGCTCGCCGGCTGGATGACGCGCCTGACCCGAATCCCGCGAGTACGCCAAGGCATTGGCCTGAGTCTGATAGTGTTTGGCCTGGCCAGCATCTGGTTCGTCCCGGATCATGCGGGACATGGCGCAACCCATGCGCCGGATGACGTACATCAAGTAGAATCGCACCCTCATCATTGATACTGTGCGGGTGCAAATTGCCCGCACAACATTATTAGGTAATGACCATGACCCGCAGCGCCAACGAACCCCTCATAGGCACCTCACCCGAACTCTCGGCGGTATTACGCGCCGCACGCCTGGTGGCGATCACCGATGTGCCGGTACTCGTTCAAGGCGAAAGCGGGACTGGCAAGGAACTCCTCGCCACGGCGCTGCATCAAGACAGTCCGCGCCGCAACGGCCCGCTGATCACCGTCAACTGCGCAGCCCTGCCTGAGACGCTCGCCGAGTCACTACTCTACGGTCACCGCAAAGGCGCCTTCACCGGCGCACACAACGATCAGATCGGCTATGTCATGCAGGCCGATGGCGGCACGCTGTTTCTGGATGAGGTCGGCGAACTGCCCTTGGCGATTCAGGCCAAACTGCTGCGCTTTCTGGAATCCGGCGAGTGCCAGCCCGTGGGCCAAGGTGTAATGGCCAAGGCGGATGTACGCATCATCGCGGCGACCAACCGTGATCTTGCGAAAGAAGTGGCGGCAGGCAACTTCCGTCAGGATCTGTTCTACCGTCTCAATGTCGTGCCGCTGACCCTGCCGCCGTTACGTGAACGCGGCGAGGACATTGCATTACTGCTGCACCACTACACGGCACAGATCGCACAACATTATGATCTCGAGTCACCGCGTTATCACAAACGCACACTGCAGCATCTGCAACGCTACGACTGGCCCGGCAATGTGCGCGAGGTGCGCAATCTGTGCGAGCGCATGGTCATTCTCTGCAGTGGCCGCGAGATTCATCCCGAAAACCTGCCACAGGAAATCCGCCTGCCGCGCACGCCGGATGCAGCCAACCCAGGCTTTCAACTGCCGCCCGAAGGTGTGCGCCTGGATGAACTGGAAGTGAGCCTGATCCGCCAGGCGCTGAAACAGACCGCCGGCAATCAATCCCGCGCCGCGCGCCTGCTCGGACTGACACGCGACACCTTGCTGTACCGCCTGAAGAAATACGCCATCGAATAACAAAACCGGGGCAGACCACTGTTTACATGAGATGTGCAGAAGCATCTCTCATCAAATCGCATTAAGGAACCTCTGATCAATTTGATCAAGCAAGCAGATGCAAGGCGCAGACGGGCGAAAAAACGGAGTTTACACGCAGTAAATGAGTATTTTGAGCCCGACTGCAACGCGGCAGATACCGCTTCAGCGAATTAATCAGAGGTTCCTTAAATAAAAATCATGGCCCGCCCTCTGATACTTTCCCCCTGATATTTTTCAGGCATGAAATGCGATAACCTTAGATCATGTCTTGCTCATCACGCCATCCCTGCGTCCGCCTGAGCACGCGGATTTCTCTCTGTTTCGTCACGCTTATCGCACTCGGCACGGCTCCATTCAATAGCTGGGGCGCGGTGCCGGAATATGTCACGAGTGACGCACCACCACCCACCAGCGCTGTTAGCAGCGAAGGGTTGCTGGGTAATGCCTTTGCGAAATCAAGTGCGGGTCAGGTGAGCGGGGCATTACGGGAGCTTTGGCGTGACAGCTCCCTGGTGCTCCGCCCACGCAGTTATTTCTTCGACCGTGATCGCGAAGTGGGCGATAACGATCAGGCATGGGCGCTGGGCGGTTCCCTGGAGTTTGTCTCCGGATGGTGGCGAAACAAATTGCGGTTTTCGAGCACGCTTTATACCTCACAGAAACTCTCCGCCGATGATGAAACAGATACCACAAAACTGCTGCAGACCGATCAGGATGGCATCACAGCTTTCGGGCAAGCCTATGTGGAAGCGAAGTTGACAGAGGATATTCACGCCCGCGCGGGCAGAACCGCGCTGAACCTGCCTTACGTCAACAAGAATGACAGCCGCATGGTTCCGATAACCCATGAGGCCTATGGCCTGGGTGGCAACTGGAATCAAAATACAAAATTTGGCATCGTGCATGTGCGCAAACAGAAGCCTGTCAACAACGAAGAGTTCATCTCGATGTCCGAGGCTGCAGGTGCCGCTGGTTCCAATGACCCACTCACCCTGATCGGCATGCGCTACAGCCCCAACATGAGTTGGAATGTCGGCGCCACCAACCAATACGCCTGGAATGTCATGAACACCTTCTACGCGGAAGCCAACGCGAGCTGGGCGCTAACGAATGACGTGGCTATTAGCACATCGGCCCAATACACCGGACAGGAAAGCACAGGCGATGAACTGATCGGACGATTCGATACGTATGTCTACGGAGCCAGGATTTCAGCGAGCTACCGCGACGCCGTACTCAGCCTCGCCACATCATCCACTGATGAAAACAGCCAGATCCGCAACCCCTTTGGCGGCTATCCCGGCTATCTGTCGCTGATGATCAGTGACTTTGATAAAGCTGGCGAGGATGCCTGGCTGATTGGGTTTTCCTACGACTTTGCCACAGCGGGAATACCCGGGTTGAGCACGTTCGTGAATTACGCTCAAGGCAATACGCCAGATTCAGGCCCGCTTGCCTCGCCCGATCAGACTGAAACGGATATCACGGTCGATTACCGTTTCAAGGCCAAAACACTCGACGGACTTTGGCTGCGTCTGCGCTGGGGACAACTCGATCAGAGTGGCATCGGCGCGGACGATATCACGGACACGCGTATCATCCTGAATTATGAAGTTGCGCTGTTTTGAGCGGCTGATCAAAACGCCATCGTCGCACCCACCATATACGCCTGATCCGCTGTGAGCTGTATGCCATTAACGTAATGATAAAGCGGAACCTGCACAAAGCCGTAGACACGCGCTGTTTTGGTCAGTGCGTAACTCAGGCCAGGGCTTAGCGACAAAGTTTGTGAACCACTGTCTTCACGTTCCGCTTCTGTACCACTGTCACGCCCCTTGATCTGGATGTTCAATTGCAACAGGCCGGCCAAGTGCTCCGTTAGCCCATATTGCAAACCACCATCGATCGCCAGCTGATAACCGGCACGGTAATCCGCGCGATCGTTCAGCGGTTGTTGCCAAAGTGTCTGGGCAAACCAGTACAGCGAACTGCCGACAACAGGGCGTTGATAATAGGCACCGAGAATCAGGTCCGTCGTGCCGGTACCGGGCTGCAAAGTACGCTCTGCCAGATCACCGTCATCGTTCGCCACCTCATAATCGCCGGTCGGTAGTTTTAAACCGAACTTCACGCCAGCGGCACCGGACTGGAACGGCTGCTGGTCAAACTTATAACGGCCCAACACGCGGACATCGCCCGCTTCAGTGAAATCCCAGGCCTCGGGAATCTGATTGCCGTGATGGTTGTGGATATGGTCATGCGACCGATCCATATAGGGAAGCGTCAGCGTCACGCCCCAGTTATTATCGAATCCGTAATCCAGATTCAGCAGCCAGTTACGGTTGATGGTTTGCACCTCGTCGTGATGGCGCGGCAGCGCGCCGACGGCAACCTTGTCACTGCCACTGCGTGGCTGATCCTGATCGATATACTCAAAGCGCAGATCGGCGCGTAGACCGGGTTTATCCCACAGTCCCTGTGCATCCCACTGGGTATTCACACCGCAGAAGGCACTGCCGCAACTGGCCTGGACTGCGCCCGAAACGCCAAGTTGCGCGAGTATCAGCACAGCACATCCATAACCCAGCCGTTGGCCGGCCTGCATTGCCTTCGCCTGCATCAGAATTCCTCCGATCAATTCTTTTTAAATTCTTTTTAGAGGGTATTTGTATCGCCGCTCTTGAGGCAGCGCAGTGCAAGGCCTGGGCCAAATGAGCGGATTGATAATTATCAATGCGTTGGGGAGTTACCTAGAGAATCAGTCCTTACCGACTGCGGGATATCACACAGCGGCGTCGGATTTCTTTGCACAGGATGGGGTTGGTGCGGTGCGGTTCGCTACGCTCACCGCACCCTACGATTGTCGTCTACAGTAACGGGGATGTCAGTGACTGGTGCCTTCGGAATAGTGCGTCTTGTTCCAGACGTTGTATTTGCCGGAGGGTTTTTTCATCGGGATGCGTTTCACTTCTTCCAGGGTCTTAGCGTCGTAGACGATCACGGCACCGTCCATGTCCCAGATGCTCAGCACGGCAAATTTTCCGTCCTTGGTGAATTCGACATGCGCGGCCGTCTTATCCGGCACTGGGCGGATAGTCTTGACGATATCCAGTGTGCGCTTGTCGATAATATGCACGGCGTCTTTATTGGGTCCGAAGAACACATCCACCCAGGCGTAGGGCGAGTTCTCATGGCTGCGCATGAAAAAACCCGGCCCCAGGGTTTCGATACGCTTGATTGTCTTCCAGTCGGTCAGATCGATCACGCTGACCTCGGCGTTCTTGAGATTGGGTGTCGCCAGTACACGACGACCTTTGTAATCGAAGGTGATACCCGAGCCCAGATGCGGCATACCTCCCAGATCAAGATCGGCGATCTTGCGGCGTACGGTGAGATTGACCACCTGGCCGTTTTTGGCATTGCGTGCCGCGCCCATCAGATGGGTATAGCTTGGGTCGAAGAAGAAATCGTCCAGATAATCGTCCAGCACGATGCGCTGAATCGGGAACAGGCCCTTCTCGGCGAGTCCTTCCCTGTATTGATAGTCATGCACCATGCCGCGGAATACCGGTTCGGGATTATCCGAATAGCTGATCTCCCAAACCTCGGGTAAATCTTTCAGTGCGACAATAAAGCTGGAACGTGGTGGTGCTGTGTAAACGGCGCTGACGCGCGAACCCTTGCCATGATCATCCTCGACGGGGATAACCCGGATCGGATCGAGATTGCGCGCATCGAATAACACCAGGGTGTTGGGCAGATAATTTCCGGCCATCACATAACGGCCATCGTGCGAGACGGCAATATTGCGCATGTTGATGCCAGCACGGATCTCGGCGACGATCTTGAGGTTATACAGGTCGAACTTGCTGATCCAGCCGTCACGCGAACCGAAATAGACATAGCGGCCGCTGGGCGAATATTTCGGGCCGCCGTGCAAGGCATAGCGCGTGGCGAAACGATGAATCGGCTCGAAGGTGTCGCCATTCAGCACGGTGGCATGATGATCACCAACCTCGACGACGATGAACAGGTTCATCATGTCGGCCTTGTACTGCGGCGTGTCCGGAAGTTTACCTGCGGGATACTGAACGATATGACTGGCCTTGATATCGTCCATGGTCCATTTCGGCGCGACAGCAGGTTCGGAATAGACAAACTCGGTGAGTGCGGCGATCTCTTCCGGCTTCAATTTTTCCGCAAAGGCCGGCATCTGCGTGGCCGGCCGGCCATGCGCGATAACATCTGTCGCTTCATCTTTCTTCAAACGCCCGAGATTGTCCGGCAACAACGCCGGGCCCATACCGCCCAGACGCTCCGTGCCGTGACATTCGGCGCAGTGCTGCTGAAAGGTCTGCCGCACATCGGGCACTGCAAAAACATTTTGAACCGCCAAGATGCCAAGGGCGCCAAGCAAAACCCGTTTGAACCGCCAAGGCGCCAAGGACGCCAAGGGAAACCCTTTTGAACCGCCAAGACGCCAAGAGCGCCAAGTTTTTTTCATTAAAAAAGATTTTCTTGGCGGTCTTGGCGTCTTGGCGGTTCCCAATCTTTCTTGGCGATCTTGGCGTCTTGGCGGTTCAAAATTTTTCTTGGCGCTTTGGCGGTTCATGAGAAACATATCAGGCCTGCTTGATGCGGATGGTGCGGTGATAGGGCGTGACTTGCAGACGTTCATGGTCGCCGCTGACACCGATCTCTGCGTCGGTGAGATAACAGGCTGGGTCTTCCTGCCAGGGATCTCCGGTGAGTGACCAGGCGCGCACGCGGGTGTTGCCGCCGCAGATATCCAGGTGTTGGCATGCACCACAGCGACCTTTGACGGGACGGGGTTGTTGCTTGAAGCCCGCCATCAGCGGATCGGAGGTGTCCTGCCAGATCGCGGAGAACGGCCGTTCACGCACATTACCGAGATTGTAATCCCACCAGAAGGTATCCGGATGTACGTTGCCCAGATTATCGATATTCGAAATCCACAGACCCGAGGCATTGCCGCCCCACTGCGCAAGCCGCGCGCGCATTGCCTGTTCCTTCTCCGGGAAGCGCGCCCGTACCCACTGCAGCATGTACACGCCATCGGCGTCGTTGTTGCCGGTGACGAATTCGCGCGGGTTGCCCTTCTGAATGCCTTCCCAGCAGCGCTCGAACAGCAGGTCCATGGCGTTGCGGGTCAGCTGATGAACGACATCATCTTTACGGTTGCGATTACCACGCCCGGCATAATTCAGATGCGACAGATAGAACTTGTCGATATCCATCTCATCCATCAGATTCAGAATGTCCGGCAATTCAGTGGCATTGTCTTGAGTAAGCGTGAAGCGCAAGCCAACCTTGATGTCGTGTTGCTGGCATAAGCGAATGCCGTGCATGGAGGCATCGAAGGCACCCTCCAGGCGGCGGAATTTGTCATGTGTCTCGCGCAGGCCATCAATGCTGATACCGACGTAGTCGTAACCGACCTCGGCGATCCGAGCGATATTGCTCTCATCAATCAAGGTGCCATTGGTCGACAGGCCAACATAAAAACCCATGGCCTTGGCGCGTTTGGAAATGGCGTAGATATCCGGCCGCAGCAAGGGCTCACCGCCGGACAGGATCAACACCGGCACACCGAAACCCTTTAGGTCATCCATCACCGTATAGACTTCCTCGGTATTCAGCTCGCCGGGAAAATCATGGTCCGCGGAAATGGAGTAGCAGTGCTTGCAGGTGAGGTTGCAGCGCCGGATCAGATTCCAGATGACAACTGGACCCGGTGGTGTACGCTTCGGCCCGAGTGGCGTGTCGTTGGCCAGCGCCTGCAGATATTGTGTGATCCGGAACATGACCGCTCCTTCGTGAATTTATTCTGCGGGCCGCTGATTAATAAAATCTAAACCCAGTCGAACCGCAAAGGCGCAGAGGCGCAAAGAAAACTTTATTTATTGAAAATCTTTGCGCCTCTGCGCCTTTGCGGTTCAAATAATCCTTTCTTGGCGTCCTTGGCGGTTTATAGCGTAAACATTCACTCCGCCAGCAACCGCATACCGGTTTTCTTGAGGATGCGCGTACTGAACAGGACGTCATGTTCGCGCACGGCGTCACCCAGAAGATTCGCAATACGCTGCACCTGATTCATAACCTGTTCGCGATCCTGCCCATGCACCATCGCGAACAGGTTGTATGGCCAGTGCGGCAGATGTCGCGGGCGATGGTAACAATGACTCACATACTCCAGCGCACCGATAAGCCGGCCCAGCCGACGCACATCGCTGTCCGGCACATCCCAGACCGACATGCCATTACCCTTGAAACCGAGTTTGTAGTGGTTGGGTACTGCGCCGATACGGCGGATAACACCCGTCTCCTGCATCCGTGCAAGACGCGCCATAACCTCGTCCGGCGTCAGCGCCAGTTCTTCCGCTATTTTATGATAAGGCCGCGGCACGCGCGGCAAGCCCGCCTGGGTTGCGATAATAATGCGCCGGTCCACAGCATCGATCGTCGCCGCGGTGATGGCGTTTCCGGAAGGTGATTCCGCATCCTCTCCCCGACTCTCTCCCTGAGGGAGAGGGGGCAGTTGCGCTGATGACGTTGATGAACTCTTCGTCATTTGCCTCACACCTTGAATTTCAGGCCCACGAAGAATTCCTCTTTCTTGGGCATGTTGTAAACGGGATAACCGGTGATGCGCTCAATTTCGCGAATGACTTTAGTGATGCGTGCGGGCGTTTCCGTCGCCAAGACAAACCACATGTTCAATTCATGGTCGCGTTCGTAATTGTGCGCCACTTCAGGAAAGGCATTGACCTGCTCGGCAACGCGCGCGAAATCGTCTGGCGCAATACACATAGCAGCGAGCGTGAGGCCACCGCCCAGCACTTCGGCGTGATACATAGGTCCGAATCGTGACAACACGCCCTGTTCGAGCAGTGCATCGATATGTTTCAGCAGTGTTGATTCATCGGTCGCGAGTTCGGCCGCCACCTCGGCGTAGGGAGACTCGCTGATGGGGAAACCGTCCTGCAGGCGATTGATAATACGTCGATCAAGCTCGTCCAATGCGCTCGAACCAACAGGCCGGGCCGACGCCGCGCTCATGACGACACCGATTCTTCACGCACGGCGGCATTCTGATAGCGTGCGCCGCGCTGCTTGAAACGCCGACCACTGAACAGCAGGGTATGCGGGATATCTTCCAGACCACAGCACTGCACCAATTGGCGCACCATGCCGCGCACCGTCTCGCGATCCTGACCGTGAATCATGCAGAAGAGATTGTAGGGCCATTCAGCGCCCTGGCGAGGACGCCGGTAACAGAGGGTGACGAATTCAAAGCCACTCAGACAGCGTCCGAGCTCGCTCACCTCCGCATCCGGAACATCCCAGACCACCATGGCATTCGCACCGTAACCCAACTCGCGATGACGAACGACCAGACCCATGCGCTTAACCACACCGCTGGCTTGTAACCTCATCAGGTGTTCGATGACGGCGATTTCGGTCATGCCCAGCTGCTCGGCAAGCTGTGCGTAGGGCCGCGCCACCAGTGGCAGGCCACCCTGTATGGCACCAATCAGTTTCAGCTCGGTATCGCTGAGCGGAACACGCGCCTCGATCCGGCCAAAGCGCTGCTGTGTCGTTTTCATGTCCATTGCAGATCGAACCCCAGGTCGATGTGGTAATCCTCCTGCATCGGCAGGGGCATGACCTTGATATTGGTCAATTCTTCTATATCTGCCAGAACTTCAGACAGTTCCGTATCGCTGGCGGCGGTTGCGACAAACCAGAGGTTGAAACGGTGTTCACGTTCGTAGTTGTGATTCACGGCCGTGAAGCTGTTCACGATCGCGGCCACGGCCTCCAGTCGCTCCGGCGGCACCGCCATGGCGGCCAGGGTGGAAACGCCGACCGCATGGGTGCGGAACACCGGCCCGACCCGACTGATGACACCGAGCTGCTGCAGATGCCCCAGGGCCAGCAACACCTCCGCCTCGCTGCTGTCGAGCGCCTGCGCCATGTCCGCATATGGTGTCGGCGACAACGGCAGACCCTGCTGGTAGTTATCCAGCAAGCGGCGTTCGAGGGCGGTCAGATCGGCGCGGTGGTCCATGTATTTCACTCATAAATGCTATAACCACGAAGGCGCAGAAGGCGCGCAAATGAAATCATTAACAAATGTTATAAAGAAAAATCCCCTCCCCCTTGATGGGGGAGGGCCAGGGAGAGGGTGAATCTCGTTCCGACAGCCCCCTCTCCCTGGCCCTCTCCCGCGCGGGGAGAGGGAATTCACTATTGTAGTGATCAGGGCTCCCCTCGCGCGATTTTGCGTTCTTCGCGGTAAATGTTGCCCTTAAAAAATCATAACCCGATCCGGTGCGCACGGTTGGTGAAGAAGATACCGCTGGGCTTGTCCGCCGGCAGCGTGGCAATACGCTTGTATGTGGCCGTGTCGTAGATATCCACACGGTCCTCATCGCGCACGGAAATCCACACCGATTCTCCGCGCGGGGTGAATTCCAGATGCAGAACGGCTTTGCCCGGCGTGAGTGTTTGAACAACCTTAAGCGATTCGACATCGATCACCTGCACGGTGTCGTTGCGTGGATGCGCGAAATTCACCCAGACATGCCGACCGTCGGGACTGCCAATGACGAACACCGGCTGACCATGCACCGGAATCCGTCCGACTTCGCGCCAGCTGTTGCGCTCGATAACCAGCACTTCGTGCAGACCCACTGCGGGGACAAAGATGTGCTCGCCCGCCAATGCCCAGCCTTGCAGGTGCGGCATTTTGAAGACGGGCAGTTTTTCCTCGCCACGACCATAGTTCGGAAGCACGCGGCGTACGCCGGCCTCGGGATGCCACAGGTCGAGCTGCGCCAGACCATCTTCGCCAAACAGACCGGCGAGATAATAGCGACCATCGCCGTACACCACGCCGTCGTAGGGATCACGCCCGATATTCTCGAACTTTGTCAGCACCGGTGTATTGCTTTCGCTGAAGTCGGCGATCCAGATCGCACCGGACTCGAACAGGCTGAATACGAAGCGCTGCCCCGGCGCATCGGCCAGACCAACCACTTTCACGCCGGTGGGAATATCGGCGATCTGTTCCAGCGTGTCGGCCTTGAACACCTTGACGCCGCCCGGTTCGTAGTTCGACACGGCAATGAGTTTGCCATCCTGTGAGATCGCGCCACCGATGCTGTTACCGGACTGGATGATGCGTTTGTCGATACGCTGGGTCAGCAGATCGACCTTGGTCAGTCCACCATCGCGCCCGAATACATAGGCATAACGCGCATCGCGCGAATAAACCACCGAGGCATGCGACAAATCACCCAGGCCCGGCACGTGCGCCAGTGATGTCATCTGCGTGGTATCGACGATCTGCACGCTGCCAGTGGCGCGTTCAATCACCACACCGAGATCACCGGTACCACGCAGCGGTGTGGTGGAGCAGGCGGTGAGTGATGCTAGAAAGAACAATGCTATGAACCGCCAAGGCGCCAAGAACGCCAAGAAATCTTTTATTGAACCGCCAAGACGCCAAGATCGCCAAGTTTTTTTCATTAAAAACGATTTTCTTGGCGTCCTTGGCGCCTTGGCGGTTCCATGTCCTTCTTGGCGTCCTTGGCGTCTTGGCGGTTCAATATGGTGATTGTTGCCGCCTTGGCGGTTCAAATATGCAAACATGTCTACTCCACACCCAGCCGCAGTTGTTCGACCAGCCATTCCGCATCGGCTTCGCTGAGTTCACTGCGCCAGGGCGGCATGGCCGTTCCGGCGCGGCCATCAAGAATAGTCGCGACTAGCAGCGCATCGGGTTTGTCTTTGAGAATATCGGGCAGCAAGGCCGGCCCCAGGCCGCCTTTAAGAGTCATGCCGTGGCAGGAACCGCAGTCCTGTTGCAGCAGATATTTCAATTGGGCTTGGCGAGCGGGTTCGACAGCGGACACGGTCGTCGACACAGCCAACATCGCAATGGCGATAAGCGGGGTCACTACATTGTGGGTTATTTTATTCAACTATCACCGCCCAGGTAGCGTTGAGAGCGCAGCGAACCGCACCATCAGTCAGCGGCAATTAAGAGCCTGGTGCGGTTCGCTGCGCTCACCACACCCTACATCAACATTCTGTGCGAACCAATCCATCTCACCGGCCAGTGACACAACGCGGCCGATTACCGCCAAGGCCGGAGACACGACCTGCTGCTCGCTGGACGTCTGCGCCAAATTACCCAGCGTTGTGAGAATACGTCGTTGTCGTGGCGTGCTGCCATTTTCGATCAACGCGGCGGGGGTCCGCGCATCCAAACCCGCGTCAATCAGCTTCTGCTGAATTTCAGCCAGATTCGCCAGACCCATGTAGATTACCAGGGTCGAATCCGGATCGGCGAGACTCTGCCAATCCAAATCCAGCGGTTGGTCGGTACGACAATGACCGGCGACGAAACGCACACTGCCCGCGAGGCCGCGATGGGTCAGCGGTATGCCCGCGTAGGTCGTACAGGCAGAGGCGGCCGTGATACCTGGCACGATTTCAAAGCGCACACCCTGCTGCGCCAAGTGCAGCGCTTCTTCGCTACCGCGGCCGAATATTAACGGGTCGCCGCCCTTGAGACGCACAATCATGCGCGCACGGCGTGCCAGATTTGTCAGCAGCTCATTGATTTCGTCTTGGCCCAGGTGATGATTGCCGGAGGCCTTGCCGACGAAGATACGGCTGGTGCCCGCGGGTATGAGAGCGAGGATTTCCTCGGAAACCAGCCGGTCGTAAACGATAACATCAGCTTCTTGCAGTAAACGATAGGCCTTGCGCGTGAGCAGATCCGGATCACCCGGGCCGGCACCAACCAGATAGACACAGGCTTCGTCACGCATAGTTACCTCTATAATGAGAGACAAGATACAAGATGCAAGATACAAGTTAAGAATACACAGGAATCACACTTATCCACATGCCTTGTCTCTTGTCTCTTGTCTCTTGTCTCTTGTCTCTTGTCTCTTGTCTCTTGTCTCTTGTCTCTTGTCTCTTGTCTCTTGTCTCTTGCATCTTGTCTCTTGTCTCTTGCATCTTGTCACTGCCCCACGCGGTCAAAGACCACGTGGGGCTGAACATCAATACACGTCGTGCATCGTGTTGTAGACGTTGAACTTGCCGGTCGGCGTCACCAGGCGCTTGTCCTTGATGACGGCCTTCAGCTTGCGCGTCTTGTCGTCGACCACCACGATGGCCGAGGTCTGCTCCTTGCCGTTCCACACCGAGAACCAGACTTCATCGCCGGGCTGATTGAATTCCGGCTGCACCACACGCTTCGGGCCTTCACCCAGATCGGCCCATTCCGCGATCGGCAGGACCTCAAAACCCTTGTCCAGATCCTTGATGTCGAACACGGCAACCGACTGACTGATCTTCTCGTCGGGATTCAGCGCGGTATCAACATACAGATTGGTCGACTTCGGATGGGTCTTGATGAACAGCGAACCGCCGCCCTGACCCTTCAGCGTACGCACCACCTTCCAGGCATTGGCCTTGTGCTTCTCGGGATCGGTACCGATCACGGCAATCTGTTCGTCACCCAGATCGCTGGTTGCCCAGACCGGCCCGTATTTGACATCGACGAAGTTGGCGCCACGGCCCGGATGCGGAATCTTGCCAACATCCACCAACGCTTCCAGCTCGCCATCCTTGGAATCGACCACGGCGATCTTGTTGGACTGATTCGCCGCCGTGATGAAATAACGCTTGGTCACGTCCCAACCGCCATCATGCAGGAAGCGGGCAGCACCGATCTCGGTCATTTTGAGATTGTCGATGTCCTTGTAATTGACCAGCAGTATCTTGCCGGTCTCTTTCACGTTGACGATGAATTCCGGATGCTCATGCGAGGCCACAATCGCGGCCACGCGTGGTTCCGGGTGATATTCCTGGGTATCCACGGTCATACCACGGGTGGAGACGATCTTCTTCGGCTCCAGGGTATCGCCATCCATGATCACGAACTGCGGCGGCCAATAGGTACCGGCAATCGCATATTTGTCTTCGTAACCCTTGTACTTGGAGGTCTCGACGGAACGCGCCTCCAGACCGACCTTGATTACCGCGACATTCGCCGGTTTCTTCATCCACAGATCGATCAGATTGATCTGTGCATCACGACCGATCACGAACAGGTAGCGACCCGAGGCTGACATGCGAGAAATATGCACCGCATATCCGGTATCGATGACGTCGACGATCTTTTTGCTGTCACCATCGATCAACGCAATCTGGCCCGAGTCACGTAACGTCACCGAGAATATATTTTTAAGATTGAGATTGTTTTCTTGTTTCTTGGGACGCTTATCCGGCGGCACGATCACTTTCCAGGTCGCCTTCATGTCTTCCAGGCCGTATTCCGGCGGGGTCGGTGGCTCGTGCTGAAGGAAGCGCGCCATCAGATCCACCTCGGCCTCGGTCAATGCGCCCGAGGTGCCCCAATTGGGCATGCCCGCCGGTGAACCATAGGCGATGAAGGCCTTGAGATATTCGGTACCGCGCTCTTGGGTGATATCCGGTGTCAGCGGTTTACCCGTGGCACCTTTGCGCAGTACACCGTGACAACCGGCACAGCGCTCGAAGTAAATTTGTTTTGCATGCGCGAATTCATCCTCACTCACTGGTGGGGCCTTTGGCGACACGACATCCTGCACCTCGCCAGGCTTGATCGGTACTGGCGCGCCCTTGTAGCGCATTTCCGCGTCGCCCGTTCCCGGATGCTCTGTACTCGCCGCCTGAACCGTGACGGACCCGAGCGCGAGGGCCATTGCTGTGACGAGCGCGGCGATGCTCGCGCCGTGAGTAGTGCTGTGTTTCATCGTTATCACTCCTATCCGACTGGTGAGAAGGCAGATCCTGGTCGTGATTTTTAGACTCATCAAACACACCCTGCCTTGATGTAGGTCAACGCTACAAAAATTGAGGCTGTAGATAAGCTTTCACTGATAAACGATCCGTGTCATGACGCGGGGGAATCACTCTCTTTCGCATCGGTTTCATCAGTGCTGTCCATCGCTCGGAAGCTCATCACCATTTCTTCCGCCAACTCACGTGCGCGCGCGCCCTTCTGACGACGCTTGCGCCGCTGCGCCATGGGCGGACACTTGTGATCATTCCAATAGGTCACCTGACAATCGAGACAGTAGTGGCATTCATTGCCGTTGATTTCGCCCGTTGCATTGATGGCGCGCACCTCACATTCGTTGGCGCAGATCTGACAGGGCTTGCCGCATTCCTTTCGCCGCCGCAACCAATCAAAAAGTCGTTGCCGCGCGGGTATCGCCAATGCGGCGCCCAGCGGACAGATGTACTTGCAATAGAATTTACGATTCACTACCGAGATGCCCAACAGCACCAGCGCATAGACCAGATAGCCCCATTCACGCTGGAAACGCAGCGTCATGGCCGTTTTGAATGGCTCGACCTCGGCATAGGTTTCCGCGAGCGACAGCGATTGCAAGGACAGACCGAAGAGCAACAGCAATACAACATACTTCAAGGCCCATAGCCGCTCATGCACCACTTCCGGAAACTCCCACTGCCGGACATTGAACTTGCGCGCCAGTTGATTGATCAGCTCCTGCAAAGCACCGAAAGGACACAACCAACCGCAATACACACCGCGGCCCCACAACAGCAGTGTGAAAGCGACGAAGCCCCAGAGAATAAACATCAGTGGATCTATCAGAAAGGTTTCCCAGCGGAAGTCTTGCATCAAGGCATGCACGAAGGTCAGCACATTGATCACGGACAATTGCGCCAATGCGTACCAGCCGATGAAGATAACCGTAAAAACCAGATAACCGTCGCGAACCCATACGAGCAGTCGAGGATGTTGGACCAGCCAATCTTGAAACAGCAATACCAAGGTTAAAAACACCAAGGCAACAACCAATACGCCAATGCGAAACTGCCGCTCTTTCCAGACCAACTGCCAGATGGACAGGCTGTCTTCCGCAAAAGGCAGCACCTGCTGAGCAGGCCTGCCATCAAACAAGCCGCGTGATTTCGCTACGCGCGACAGCGTTTTGGTAATGGTCTGGTTAATGACCATGACGGTGATGGTTGCGCCGGTAATGGAATCCACGGTCGCATAGCCATCGCGTTCACTGCCCCCCACCTTGATGCGCTCGTTGGCATTAATACCACGGTATTGTTCCACATAGGCCGCAAGCTGCTTTTCGGTCACGCCGGCCAGTAGAATGGGTTCTTCATGATGAACGATACGCACGCCGACAATCGTGCCATCGAGATTCACCGCGACCAGGGTGCTGATCGGTTTTCCGGAATAGGCGGGGATGGGCAGGATATCGTCGGTCAAATAGATATAACCGATTTCTACATTCTGAGCGATGACCGGTGCCGCGCGCGGCTCGCCATCGAAGGGGCCAAAGCGATCTGCTTGCGGGAAGAACTCGTGGACCAGGGGATACAGCCGTTTGTTATCGGCGTCATCCGCAGCGGCTGGGGCAAAGGACCCTAGCAGCGCAGACAGCACAAATATCCACCGCAGAAGATTAATCAGTGCAACGCTTGGCAAGCATGCTCTCCTCATACAGGATCCCTGGAAGCAGTGGATAACTCACACTTCGCCATTCCGTCCGATCTTGTAACGACAGCTCACCCAACCGCATTGACTAACATCAATCCATGTCCCGTTACTCATGTCCACAGCCAGGCGGGATTGCGCGCCACAGCCGTACCGACAATGTAACCAAACACCAGCATGGCTATGACCCAGGCCAGGACACGGATACGTCGATCTCGACCCGGCTTCAAAGCAATCATGCCGAGTGCGATATACAGGAATAGCGCGATGACCTTGGCGCTGAGCCAAGGCTCGACACCCGGGTATTGCTGACTCATAACCGCCAGGGTGACGGCACTGGCAAGGAGCACGGTATCGATGACATGCGGCAGTATCCGCACCCATCGGCGTCGCAAATGATCCGGCGCGTTCAGCATCCAGAGACCGCGCAGGGAAAACAGACCAAAGCTCAGAATGACACTGCTGATATGTATAGTTTTGATGAGGTTGTACATAGCCAGAAAGTCTGATTAATCCGTCATTGCGCGGCGCGTAGCGACGCGGCACAAGCGAACTTGCGAGCGCAGAGCGAGCGCAGAGCGCCCGCAGGGCGGCCCCGATGGTGTGAGCGTAGCGAATAATCTCTATGCTATTGACGCTGCTGCTGGGAGATTGCTTCGCTTCACTCGCAATGACGGCTTTTTAGGAGCGGCCTTGGCCGCCCCTATACGTGAATCGATACGTGGTTGAAATCAGCAGATGCAGGTTGCTGTGTTCAGCAGACCTTAGATGACCGCTATAGTGCGCATGCTTCAGCCGCTTTACGCTCCGCCGGCCTCGCCAAGGCACTGAGTGCTGGAATATTCAGCAATCCCACCTGTCTGCCCTGGCTGCTGATCAACCCTTCATCCTGCAAACGCTTGAACAGACGACACAGCGTTTCGACGGCAACACCGAGATAGTTTGCAATGTCCTTGCGCGACATCGGCAACTTCAGATCAACGGACTGCGCGCCTGCCCAGACCGACGGTCCGGCGAGACTCAGAAGAAAGGTGGCGATACGTTGCTCGGCATTTTGCTTGCGCAATAAAATCGACAGACTCTGCTCGTGGCGCAGCTGCTCACCCATGGCGCGAATCA
Organism: Gammaproteobacteria bacterium; assembly: GCA_018819175.1. Classification (GTDB taxonomy): domain Bacteria; phylum Pseudomonadota; class Gammaproteobacteria; order Thiohalobacterales; family Thiohalobacteraceae; genus JAHJQQ01. Next base: position 2,232 of record JAHJQQ010000022.1, on the reverse strand, counting down.
TTTCACTCTGAAACTCCCGGAACCGCTCATCCGTGACGTGCACATTGGCAACATCGATACGACAGACCAATGTTTCAGACAGCGCCCGCGCGGCATAAGTGTAGGCACCACGATCAACGGCATCCAGGCCCACTGTATCACCCGGAAAATGGAAATCGACAACCTGCTCCTGATCATTATCGAGCGCCGCGTAGGTTTTTATGGCGCCTGATGTCACTGCATAGACACCATGAAATGGCTCGCCCGCGCTGAACAACAACTGGCCACTACCGAGGCGCCCGCGTTGGACAAAGCTTCTGTCGTCTGGACTTGGTTCCAACGTGTCGCAGAGGTCGTTCAAACCGCACTGACGACAGGGAACGCGCGACTGGCCTAGCGGCGTTGTCACTTCACGTAACCACTGTTCACTGACTGCGTTACTCTTACTCATCACAGATCCTCCCGCATTGCGGAATCAAAACTAAATATCTTTCAGTCACAGGGTCGGCCGATCACGGGATAACGATACGACTGTCCAGCCATCGCCTTTGCCAGCCCCAGTACGCCAAGCAATACCAAGCTCGCGTGACAGGTGACGAAATACAGAATCAGCACCACCCAGGTGGCGGGCGCCTGATAACCGCCCAGCGCCAGAATCAATCCATTCACCAGCACCAGCAACACGCCGGCCCAGAGACTGGCGGCGAAGGTCTGCCGTAGATGGCAACGCGCCAGCGGTGGCGCGGTCTTGCTATTGCGCAGGTAGATCACCAGCAAAATCACAAACGCAAGGCCTGGCACCAGCAACAGATTCACCAGATACAAAACCTCAGCAGTCACTGCCAGTGTTGCGCCCGCAACGGGCTCAGCAACACGTCGATCAGCTTCCGAAGGTGACATCAACGACCTCCATGAGGGCCGCCGCGGTTTCAACATCGTCGGTCAGCGGCTCGATCAATGCCGCACGGCAGGCTTCGAGTGGCGCCATGCCGCTTTTGATCAGCGTTGCGGTATAAACCAACAGACGCGTCGAGGCGGCCTCTTCCAGATCGTGATCCTTGAGTGCGCGCAGGCTGTTGGCCATACCCACCAGACGCGTTGCCAGCAAGGCATCGATACCGGTCTCGCTGAGCAGAATGCTTTGCTCCAGTTCCGGCTCCGGGAAATCGAAGCGCATCGCCACGAAGCGTTGCCGCGTGCTCGGTTTCATACCTTTGAGAAGATTCTGATAACCGGGGTTGTAGGACACCACCAACATGAATTCCGGCGGCGCCTTCAACTGCTCGCCGGTACGTTCGATGGGCAAAATACGGCGGTCGTCTGTGAGCGGATGCAGCACGACTGTGGTGTCCTTGCGCGCCTCGACCACTTCGTCGAGATAACAGATCGCACCTTCACGCACGGCGCGTGTCAGCGGGCCATCATTCCAAAAGGTGTTGCCATCGCCGATCAGATGCCGACCGACCAGATCGGCCGCTGTCAAATCGTCGTGGCAGGAAACGGTATACAACGGACGACCCAGACGGGCGGCCATATGTCTTACGAAACGGGTTTTGCCGCAGCCGGTCGGGCCCTTGATCAATACCGGCAGCTGATTACGCCAGGCCTGCTCGAACAACGCAATTTCACCACCCTGAGGACGGTAGAATGGCAAGGCTTGAGCCTCGGCATCCTGAATTGAGCGAACCTTGGTATCCATGACAACTCCCACCGCCCTACCGGCTGATGTTTAACACTATGAGACAACGGTACGCTGGTCAGTACCTTGATATAAATCAGGTGGGGGCCGGTTTATTCGACCAAACCGAAGGCCCGCGCGATGGCCCAGCCCAGCACCGGAAGGTCAGCGGGGATAAAGAACAAGATAGTGGGATCGCCGGGAGGATAGGCTTGATACCTAAACAGTTCTTCTGATGCTCTGGTCATGGCCGGATCAGATGATGAAAAGCTTTGACCACGAAGGCGCTTAAGGCGCACAAAGGAAAATCGCCAACAAATATAAAAAAGAAAATCCCCTCCCCCTTGATGGGGGAGGGCCAGGGAGAGGGTGATGTTCTATCCAACAGCCCCTCTCCCTGGCCCTCTCCCGCGCGGGGGAGAGGGAACTCACGGTTTTGCATTTGCTCTGTCATGGTCGGATCAGGTGATGAAAAGCTCTGACCACGAAGGCGCATAAGACGCACAAAGGAAAATCGCCAACAAATATAAAAAAGAAAATCCCCTCCCCCTTGATGGGGGAGGGCCAGGGAGAGG
>JAHJQQ010000021.1 GCA_018819175.1 Gammaproteobacteria bacterium | reverse complement strand
CTGTCGTCGAGAAAAGAATAATCCCTTCTCCCTCCCGGGAGAAGGCCAGGAAGAGGGAATTAATATTCAAGCAGTTTTCTATTTTGACACCCTCTCCCCAGCCCTCTCCCAGGAGGGAGAGGGAGTTACTGGGACAGCAGTACCGGTAGCTCAAGAACTTGCCACTAATAGTAATTATCAATCATAGTAATAAATATAAACAATTTTACTAATCAAGTAGTTCAGCCAATACTCGAATCTTACCGGCATACGAAGATCGGTAACGGATAGCCAAATCAAGGAAAAGGAGAACGCAATGTCTGAAAACAAATGCCCAGTGATGCATGGCGGCGCTACAGAGAGCGGCATGTCGAACATGGAATGGTGGCCGAAGGCCCTTAACCTCGACATTCTGCATCAGCACGATACCAAGACCAATCCGATGGGCGCGGACTTCAACTATCGTGAAGCGGTCAAGCAACTCGACGTGGCTGCACTCAAGAAAGACCTGCACGCGCTGATGACGGACAGCCAGGCCTGGTGGCCGGCGGACTGGGGTCATTACGGCGGTCTCATGATCCGCTTGTCCTGGCATGCGGCCGGGACCTACCGTATCGCTGACGGTCGCGGCGGTGCGGGTACGGGCAATCAGCGCTTCGCGCCGATCAACTCCTGGCCGGATAACGTGAACCTGGACAAGGCGCGCCGTCTGCTCTGGCCGATCAAGAAAAAATACGGCAACAAACTCAGCTGGGCCGATTTGATTGCCTACGCCGGCACTATCGCCTATGAATCCATGGGTCTGAAGACCTTCGGTTTCGGCTTCGGCCGCGAGGATATCTGGCATCCGGAAAAGGACACTTACTGGGGTTCGGAAAAGGAATGGTTGGCGCCCAGCGGTAGCACAGGCAGCCGTTATTCCGGCGAGCGCGATCTCGAAAATCCGCTGGCCGCCGTGATGATGGGGCTGATTTATGTAAACCCCGAAGGTGTGGATGGCAAACCCGATCCACTCAAGACAGCCCACGATGTGCGCGTGACCTTTGCTCGCATGGCGATGAACGACGAGGAAACCGTTGCTCTCACTGCTGGCGGCCATACCGTGGGTAAATGTCACGGCAACGGCGACGCCACCTTGCTCGGCCCGGTGCCCGAGGCCGCTGAATTGGAAGATCAAGGCCTGGGCTGGGTGAACAAAACCAAACGTGGCATTGGCCGCGATACCGTGTCCAGCGGCCTTGAAGGCGCATGGACCACGCACCCGACGAAGTGGGACAACGGTTACTTCACGCTGCTGCTCAACTATGAGTGGGAACTGAAGAAAAGCCCGGCCGGCGCCTGGCAGTGGGAGCCCATCAACATCAAGGAAGAAGATAAGCCTGTCGATGTTGAAGACCTCACCAAGCGCTACAACCCGATCATGACCGATGCCGACATGGCCATGAAGATGGACCCGGAGTATCGCAAGATATCCGAGCGCTTCTACAAAGATCCGGAACACTTCTCCAAAGTCTTTGCGCGGGCCTGGTTCAAACTGACACATCGCGACATGGGACCGAAGGCGCGTTACATCGGGCCCGATGTGCCGAAAGAAGACCTGATCTGGCAAGACCCGGTTCCCGCCGGTAGCAGCAGCTACGACGTTGCGGCCGTGAAAGCCAAAATTGCGGCCAGCGGTCTGAGTCTCAGCGAAATGGTGGCTACTGCCTGGGACAGCGCAAGAACCTTCCGTGGTTCGGATATGCGTGGCGGCGCCAACGGTGCACGCATCCGACTGGCCCCGCAGAAAGACTGGGCAGGTAACGAGCCGGCGCGTCTGAAAAAAGTGCTGGCCGTGCTTGAGCCGATTGCTGCCGAGAGCGGTGCAAGTGTGGCGGATGTGATCGTTCTCGCCGGTAACATCGGCGTCGAGCAGGCCGCAAAGGCCGCGGGTGTTGCTGTCAGCGTGCCGTTCTCGCCCGGCCGCGGGGATGCAACGGATGAGATGACCGATGCAGAATCTTTTGAGCCCATGGAACCCCTTCATGACGGCTACCGCAACTGGCTCATGAAAGACTATGTCGTCAGCGCGGAAGAGCTGATGCTCGATCGCACGCAATTAATGGGTCTGACCGCTCATCAGATGACCGTGCTGGTTGGCGGTATGCGCGTGCTTGGCACCAACCATGGCGGCACCAAGCATGGGATGTTCACCGATAAGGTAGGCGCGCTGACGAACGACTTCTTCGTAAACCTGACGGATATGAACAACACCTGGAAACCCGCCGGCAACAACCTGTACGAAGTCAGAGACCGCGGGACTGGCAAGGTCAAGTGGACCGCGACGCGGGTTGATCTTGTCTTGGGTTCCAACTCGATCCTTCGCGCCTATGCCGAAGTCTATGCACAGGATGACAACAAGGAGAAGTTCGTACAGGACTTCGTGGCCGCATGGACCAAGGTCATGAACGCTGACCGTTTCGATCTGGCCTGAATATCGACACGTTTCCCTGCGCCGCCAGCAGTTGCGGCGTGGGGATATCTGATGTTGGCACCAGCTTTATGGCCTGAGTTCAGACCAGTCAATCAATGTCTGCGCGTATTCTGTTGACGCGTGCGGCGTCCACCTAGTCCTTTCTGTGCAGCACGGCTATTGTGTTGGTCGATCAGCAGCAGGGCCTGCCGATGTTCTGCCTCACTCATTCGCGCAGCCACGATGTTACGAAGTGTGATCGCATCATTGTCACCGTTATCGCTGGCCAGCGTCAGCCATAGAAAGGAAAGCGCAGCATCCTGTTCAACGCCGCGACCTTCTGCATAGATCAGCCCCATGGCGTATTGAGCATCGATATCACCTTGCTCGGCGGCCTCCAGCAGGCGTGCAGCTTCTTCGGGGTCGTTGCGTAATAAAACCAGATTGGAAATATCCACTGTCATACATTTCTCCTGGAAAAAATCGCGTTATTATTGATCATTACCAATTGGGATGACACAAACGCCCTCTCCCTAACCCTCTCCCCGCAAGCGGGGAGAGGGGATAACCCCCTCTCCCGCCGGGGCGGGAGAGGGTTGGGGAGAGGGTGGCGAAGTTCTTAAATCGAACATATCTATGTCATGCCATCATGTAATGCTCAATAGAAGCCGTGGTTTCCCTCAACTAGATTGCCTTAAAGAATCGATGCGGGTAATCGCGTTCAGTATCTCTGACCGTAAGTTCCGTCATACCCTGAGCAATGAAAAAATCCTCAGACCCGGCCTGCGCCTTGACCAGCAGTCCGTCGTACCCGCGTTTGCATGCGGCATCTTCAACTGCCTGCAGCAGTCTGCGGCCTATGCCCTGACGGTGATGTGCCGGAACAACATAGAGTCCATGCAGGAGCAATGCATAGTGACCTGCAGGTGCGTCCTTGGGATCGGCAGGTTCAAAGCCTGCGACGCCCAGAATCCTATCGTCACTGTCTGTGGCGACGATCAATTCCAGATAGTCGAGGTCATGTTCTCCATAGCGGTAGCTTGGCATCGCCAAACGCTTGACCCGGTCGGGCAGATCCCAGGTCATGACGGCCGCTTCAACAACGGCGTTGATCGCCGGCAGGTCAGCAGCTGTCCCGATGCGCAACACCAGGGTGTCATCGCGGTCCATGGTTGCATTTCTCGCTTTTCGTTGTTGCTTCACGGCTTATTCACCAACAGGTGCGCGAGGAATTACGCATGCCTCAGTGCAGCGTTTTTTCCAGCGCCAGCGTGAGAACGCCGTATAGAGTTTGTCGAGCAGAAATAGCATGCCCGGGATGGAAACGATTGCTGCCAACAGCCGGTAGTAGGGCAGTTGCTTCCATAGGGCTGCAAAGGCATAGGCACCTGTAAGCATGCGGCCGTCTGAATCGAGCAGATGGAAGCGCTGCATGGCATTCTCCCAGTCAATGCCATAAGGCTGAAGGCTTTCCGGATGCGCATGAATATCAACCCAGCGGATTTTGCCGCGTTTATCCAAGCCCTGATAATGGCCGATTTCGCGCCGACATAACGGACAACCGCCGTCGTAAAAAACCACGGGTAGATCCTGTGCTGTCGTGTTGGTCATGATCTGTAAGCCTCCCTTGGCATTACTGCTGGCAGCAATCAGTCGGCAGCAAGTCATCGCGCAGACTGGCGGATAACGGCGTCTCACCCAACCAGATACCAAAATAGATCCGGGCAAAATCAGGTTTATCGATGCGCAGCAGCCCCTGTCCATTGAGTTCCAAACTTAACCCTTTCTCGGGTAGCAACACCAGGGCAAAGCGATCGCCGGCGGACACATCCTGATAAGCGGCATGCAGCTCATCAATTGTCGAACGCCACCGATCCAGTATCTCCGGCGTCTGCTGACGTTCCAGTGCATGCTCGGCGGCTTCGATCAGATGCGCCTTTTCAATCGACCTGCTGTAAACGATCTCCAGTCGCTTGGGCACGTCAGTGTCGAGTATGTTCCCGCGCGCTGTGCTCGCTGGGGCATACAAAACAGCTTGGTACACAGTGATAATACCGGCATAACGTGCCGTGCCGGAGCCAATGCGCTGCAGTTCATGGTTTTCCAGTTGTATGCGTTCCGGAAAACCGGTCGAGGCTCTGCCACTCGTTGTCGTCAATAATCCGAGTGCCAAGCAAAGGATCGCGATAACGTTGCGCTGATATGTCATGGCGGAATCAACCTCTCTGGAAGAACAGGATTATCTCACCCACACGGAAACCGAATTTGGTCATGGTGGCGCGGTTGACCAGCACCTGGTCTTCGTGCAGGAACATCCAGTCATTGAAATGAACCTTCAACTCTGTCGAATCCACTTTGATCAACAAATCGTATTGCCAGTTGAGTGCATTGCCAAAGGCCTTGCCGGTGGCCGTGCCGACCACGTCGTCAGCGCGCCCTTCGTAGGTGTGCTCATCCAGTTTGCGGATGCGCCAGATACGCTGGCTGATTTCGCCGTCGCGGAAAACAAAGTCTTCGTGCAGCACGAATTCATCGCCCTCCCAGCCGCCGCGAATATCGACCGTGAAATAGCGGATGGGTTTTCCGCCACGATCCTGCACCACGCCCCAGGCGCGCGTGGTGCCCTGGAAATACTCCTCGATGCGCAGTTCCGGGCCACTGCCGGCAAAGTCTTCAGGACGCATGCTGGTACAACCGGTCAGCAGACTGGCGCTCAGCAGAACTAAGAGCAGGGTTTTCCACATGATGAGTCTCCTGGTTGGGATTGGTCGCGATGTCCTGCGACGTGGATAAGGTGGTGGGCAGTCGCCAGATCAGCGCGATGGATACGAGCTTGAGCAGCACCGGCGCGAGTCCGTACAGCAATGCCAGCAGTCCGAGGGTGGTTGCGCTGTTCTGCGTTTGCGGATCGAAACCGACCAGGGCAAGCGCACCGAAGGCCAGGCCGACGCCGAGCGCGGCCGCGAGTTTCGTCGCCAGCCCCCACAACCCAAACAGAAGTCCCGCGCGTTGTTGTCCGGAGTAATGCTGATCCAGATCGACCATGTCGGCCTGGAGCGAGGCGGGCAGCGCGAGGTCCGCGCCATAGGCCAGCCCGGTGAACAGACAGATCACTGCATAGAGTGCGAGATCGCCGGCCTCCAGCCAGGGTGCTCCGGCGAAGGCGACTGTCGCGAGCAGCATCGACCAGGCCCAGCTGCGCACCTTGCCATAGCGGCGTGACAACAATATCCAGAAGGGCAGTGCAACGATGCCGGCGAGAAAGTAGATGCCGAGAAACAGACCGACTTGATCGGCCGCATCAAGCACCTGACTGATAAAAAAGATGAACAATGTAGCGGGCAACGCATTGGCGACATTGCTCAGGGTGTAGGCAATCAGCAGACGTCGCATGGGGACGTTGGCGCGCAAGGCGGCGAACGCGCCCGCATCGACAACTTTCACAGCAATAGATGTCGGTGCGTCCGGTACGCGCCAGAGCGCGATCAGGACCGTCGCTGGTAATATCCACCAGAGCAGATCGGAGACGCCGCGCATCACTGTCGTCGGCTGATCGGAAACGCCCAGCAAGGCGGGTACGAAGATCACCGCGGCTACGCCCAGTATGGTGAAGCCTTCGCGACTGCCGGCAAGTTGCGTGCGCCGATGGCCATCAGCCGACAGTGCGGCACCCCAGGCGTAGTAGGGCACGGCGATCAGTGTCCAGCCCAGATAGGCGACCAGGCTCCAGAGCAACAATGAACCGAACGTGGCCGTACCCGTCGGCTGAAATAGCTGCGATGTTCCGATCAGCAGCACGGGAACGCCGCATGCGATCACCAGTTTGCGCGATATTCCGCGGCGGCTTGCGCGATCACTCAGCTCGCCGATGAAGACGTCGCTGAACACATCGAACAGACGCGCGAGCAACAGCGCACCGCCAACCGCGAGCAGCGAGAGTCCCAGTGCCTGCGTGTAGAACGTCGGCAGGTATACGACCAACGGCAGGCTGAGCACGGCCAGCGGCAGTCCGGGCAGACCATAACTCAGCAGTTGCAGTCGGTTCGCTGGTAACATCAGACCGGCCTTTCGAGCACAACCTGCACCAGATCGATGGCGCCGATTTCAAAGCCGGTCTGACAATAGCTCAGATAATATTGCCAGCGGCGCAGGAAGGCATCGTCGAAGCCCTGATCACGAATGGCACTGCGTTGTTCCGTGCATTTCGCATTCCAGAGCGCGCAGGTTTTACCATAGTGCTGACCAAAACGGGCGCTGTCGCGCCAGTCAAGGCCGGCCTTGGTACTCAGCGTTTGCATGATCGTCTGTGTTGGCAGCATGCCGCCGGGGAAAATATGCAGCTGGATGAAATCGGGCGTACTGCGATAGTGCTCGAAACGCGCCTCGTCGATGGTAATCACCTGAAGCGCGATGCGTCCGCCGGGCCGGACACAGCGTTTCAGTGTTGCGAAATAGTTGTCCCAATAGGCCTCGCCCACGGCCTCCATCATTTCGATGGACACAACATGGTCAAAGGTCTCGTGAAGATCACGGTAGTCCTGCAGTCGCAGTTCGATGCGGTCTTCGAGGCCTGCCGCCGTGACCTGCCGGTTGGCGTAGGTCAGTTGTTCCTCTGACAGCGTGATGCCCGTTACGCGCAGGCCGCGGCGCGCGGCCGCCAGTGCAAAACCGCCCCAGCCACAGCCGATTTCAAGAATATGCTCACCGGGTTTGGCGTCGAGCAGATTGAGCATGCGTTCGTACTTGCGTTGTTGCGCATCCGCCAGATCATCGAAGGTTGCCTTGCGCACATCCGTGAACAGTGCCGCCGAATAACTCATGCTGGCATCAAGCCAGAGCCGGTAGAAATCATTGCCCAGGTCGTAATGCGCGTGGATGTTACGGCGGCTGCCGGCGCGGTTGTTGGCGCGCAGGCGATGGCGCAGTCGGTTGCCCAGGCGGTTGATCCAGTGAGTGGGGCTGGATGACAACGGTGCTTCCAGAGAACGTTCGTTGCAGGCCAGCAGCCGCAACAGCACCGTCAGGTCCGACGTCTGCCAATCGCCGGCCATGTAGCCTTCCGCAAAGCCGACGTCGCCGCGCAGGACGAGACGCTTCAGCAGTGCGGAAGGCCTGTGAACAACCAGAGTCGCCTCCGGTATATCGGTATCGCCAAAGGTGCGCGCTGTCCAGCCGTCGAATTGCAGATGCAATCTGCCGATCTTGATGCGGCGCAGATAGGCGGCCAGCAGATGCATGGCGGGTGTGGCGAACGGTCGGATGCGCAGTGGGCGCAGAACATATTCTCCGATCATGATGTGACTTCCTCCGTTGGGGCAGCGGGTTTCCGTTGTAAGGGCGTCTTGCGCAGGAACAGTTTCAGTGCCTGCCAATGAATCATCAGCATGACCTTGAAGGTCATGAGGGGCATGCGCAGGAGATTGCGCAGCAGGTTGCTATCCGTGAATGCCTGGGCGTCGCCGATCTGCACGGCCGCCATCCTCGGTGTGTCACCCTCCAGACAGCGGATGGCGATACTGATTGCCTCGGCCGGTTCGGTCAGGCGAAAGCGATAACGCAGTCGCATGGGCAGGAACGGCGAGACATGAAAGCACTTGGCGCGCGAGGCACGCACCGGCCACTGCATCGGCTCGCCCTGTTCATGCAGCAGGTAACCGTGCCGCTCGCCGAAGGTGTTGCTCACCTCACAGAGCACCGCGCGCAGGCTGCCGTCGCGGTGGTGGCAATACCAGACGCTGAGTGGATTGAAGACATAGCCAAGCAGGCGCGGGAAGCAGAACAGCTGAATCCGGCCGCCTTCGAGCTCAATTCCGCAACGCCGCAGATGCGCCTCCACCCAGGGGCGCAGTGCAGTGCCATCGCCAGGCCCGTGATCGCGGTCGTAGAAGGCGAGGAGGTTGGGTCGGTTATAGCCGAAGAACCGATTGTTTTCGGCGGTTTCCGCCAGGCGATCGATATCCAGCAGCAGATTGAACACGGCGTATTCGAACCGATAGGGCGTATCCGAGAAACGCCGATGCATCACGCGGCAGCTGTAAATGCGGTTACTGCTTTCCGTTTCATTTGAACTCATGATGTCACCCAGGCCGGGCGTGCCTGCAGCGGGACTTGCCTGTCGAGTTTTCCATCCTGCAGCCAGGGGGCTTCCGCGCCCAGCTGTGCGGCCACGTCAACCGCTGATTGCAATGCGTCTTCGTGAAACCCGTAGCCGAAATAACTGCCGCAGTACCAGATGCGGTCTTCACCCTGTAGCGTGCCGAGATGTTGCTGCGCCGTCATGGCGCCGGTATCGAACACCGGATGCTCGTAGGTCATTGCCGCGGTGACGTGACGCGGATCGGGGTCTTGCAGTGGGTTCAGGCTGACAAATACAGGTTGGATGTTGTGCAGGTTCTGCAGACGATTCATCCAGTACGTCACCGACACGGCCTGGGTTTTGCCGGCTTCTTCGCGGGCAAGGTAATTCCAGGATGACCAGACGCGGCGACGCTTTGGCATCAGGTCGGTGTCGCTATGCAGATAAACCTGATTGATCTGATAGGCGAATTGACTCAGCAAAGCCTGTTCCCGCGCGGTCGGATTGGCGAGCATGCGCAGAGTCTCGTCGGCGTGTGCACCTATAACGACTGCATCGAAGTGATGGGTCTCACCCGTTGCGTCACAGACCATGACGCCGGTGTCAGTGCGCTGCACGGTGCGTATGCTGCGTCCCGTGAACACGCGCGTGCCGAGGTCCGCCAGCATGCGTCGCACATAGGTTTGACTGCCGCCGGTCACCGTGTGCCACTGCGGGCGATTGCTGATATCCAGCAGACCGTGATTGGCAAAGAAGCGGAACAGACTCAAGGCCGGAAATCCCGCCATGGTCTGCAAAGGGCAGGACCAGATGGCTGCCGCCATGGGCAACAGATAACGGTTGCGGAAGGCATCGCTGTAAGCCCCCCGTTGCAGAAATTCCGCCAAGGTCATCTGGCAGAGATCCTCACGCTCAAGCAGCGCTTTGGCCTCGCGGTTGAAACGCAGGATGTCGGCGATCATCCGGTAGTGGGTGGGACTAACCCAGTTACGCGGTTGGGCCATCAGCGTCGCCAGACCGGAACCGGCATATTCCAGTGCACCATTACCTATCGAGACGCCAAACGACATATCGGTCTTTTGGGTCTCGATGCGCAGATGCCGGAACAATCCAGTGAGCTGGGGATAATTGCGATGATTGAAGACCATGAAGCCGGTATCGACGGGCGTTGCACCCTGCGCCGAGGGGACATTGATCGTGTTCGTATGACCGCCCGCATAGCCATTGCGCTCGAACAACGTCACTTCATGCCGTTGGCGTAACAACCACGCGGCGCCCAGACCCGCGATACCACTGCCAATGACTGCAATCCGCATGCTGCTCTCCCGACTCAACCAAAAAGTTATACAGAACGTGTACAAGAAACTATAGTAGTTGTACAATGTTTGCAAGTCGGGTGAGCAGCTTTTGTATAAGTTCAGCGGACATTTCTAAGGGTTGAGCATGAAATCCATTGATATCAGAAGCTTGGATTCCATATCCGGAGTTGCGTTGTGAGCGGACGCGGCTGCCGCCTGGTGTGGTTGATCGGCGCCAGCTCCGGTATCGGTGCCGCGCTGGCGGGGCAGCTTTTGTCCGCCGGCTATCGGGTCGCCTTGAGTGCGCGCCGTGCCGAGCGTCTGAATGCGCTGCGTGTCGGCGTGAACGGTACGGTGGAGAACTGCGGAGTATTTCCGGTGGATGTCACCGATGAAGCGGCGCTGAACACATGCGTCAAAGCCATAGAAGCGGAGATGGGGGCGATCGATATCGCCATCATCAATGCCGGTGATTACCAGCCCATGCCGCTGACGGAATTCGATGTCGATCTGTTTCGCCGACTCATGGAGGTCAATTATCTGGGTGTCGTCAACTGTCTCGGAGCGTTACTGCCAGTCATGCTGCCGCGTGGCGCGGGACAGATATTGGTAACGGCAAGCGTCGCCGGTTATCGCGGCCTGCCGCTGGCGGCGCCCTACAGCGCAAGCAAGGCCGCGGCGATCAACCTGGCAGAGGCGCTGCAGCCGGAGTTGCGTAAGCAGGGAATTCAAATACGGGTGATCAATCCCGGTTTCGTGGATACACCGCTGACCAGGAAGAATGACTTTCGCATGCCATTTCTGATCACGCCTGAGTCTGCCGCGTCGCGGATCGTCGCGCAGCTCGAACGTGATCATTTCGAAATTGCCTTTCCGCGCCGCTTCGCCTGGTTGATGAAACTGCTCAGATGTCTGCCTTATCGACTGTATTTTCCATTGGTGAACAGGATGACCAGCGTATGACACCGCTTGAACCTCATTACCAATACGCGACAGCCTGTTATGTCGCCTTCTTTGAAAGGCTCGAACGCGGCACCTTAAGCGATCTGGATCGCCTGCTGGCCCCGGATGTGCATTTCAAGGATCCCTTCAATGACGTGCGGGGTCGCGATGCCGTGCGGAACATTTTCGAACATATGTTCGATACGGCTGAGGCGCCACGTTTCCATGTCGACGATTGGATGTACAGAGATGCTGCAGCCAGTATCCGCTGGCGATTCCAGTGCGAGGTTCAGAATCTCTCCATTGCGTTCGCGGGTATGAGTTACGTGCGCTTCAATGAGCGCGGCGAAGTCATGGAACACATCGACTATTGGGATCCGGCGGAAGGTATCTATGAACAAGCGCCCTTGTTGGGCTGGCTGATGCGCGCTCTACGAAGGCGTTTCGCAACTGCGAAAGTCAAATAATGATGGCTGGTAATTAAATTGGAAGGAGTCAGGTCATGATCTGGAAAGTCTGTATGTCTGGTTTAGCGGGACTCGGTATGTCGATGTCGGTGGTGGCGCAGGAAACTTGTGCGCCGGCACTGGATTTTCATAAACGGATGCTGGCAGGCGAGGAATCGGTACATCTGTGCGAGGCGTTCCGGGATAAAGTCGTGCTGATCGTAAACACGGCAAGTAAATGTGCCTTCACATCTCAGTATGAAGGGCTGGAAGCCCTTTATGCCAATTATAAAGACCGTGGGCTGGTCGTGGCGGGTTTCCCCTCCAATGATTTTGGCGGCCAGGAACCTGGCACAGAAAAGCAGATCCAGAATTTCTGCCGGCTCACCTACAGCGTGCAGTTCCCCATGTTCGAAAAGACTGTGGTGCGTGGGCCGCAGGCCGATCCGCTTTATCAATATCTCCTGAAAGAAACCGGTGCTGCGCCACGCTGGAATTTCCACAAATATCTGATCGGTCGTGATGGAAAGGTTATCGCAAATTTCGGAAGCAGTACCCGTCCCGATGATCCAAAGCTGATTCAATCCATTGAGGCCCTGCTATGAGCGCGCAAAACGCACGGCCTATAACTCGTTCCGAGCTGCCACAACAGGTGCAGGATGCCATAGCGTTTAACGGCGTTGTTCTGGTGGTGTCACCGATCACGGACACAAATCTTATTACGCGCTGGCTGGATGGGCAGGGACGTGACTATTACATCCTGGAACTGAACATGCGTTCGGCTGAATCACGTGAATCCTTTGAACAGCTGCGTCGAGTAACGCGTTGGCGCAGTTTGCCGCAGATTTTTATCGATGGTGAATTCATCGGTGGCATACGGGAATTCTTCGCTGCGGTCCAGGCGCAGGCTGAGTTTGCACCGACGACGGACAATTCACGCATGGCGAGGCGTTTGGATAACCCTTGGGCATATCGGCTCGGTTATGCCGGTCTGGTACCCTTTTTCGGATTGGCGCTGCTATCGCTGTTAGGCACAGAGCCTCAAGCAGAATGGGGAAGGCAATCGTTATTGGCATATGGCGCTGTGATTCTGAGTTTCGTTGGCGCACTGCACTGGGCACGGGGCCTTGATGCAGGGGGTTCTGTCGCAGCTGCGCGCCTGTTGGTCGTATCTGTGCTGCCGGCGTTGCTGGGCTGGATGGCATTACTGTTACCGACTAGTACCGGCTTGATATTGTTGGCGTGCGGTTTTGGCGCGCTTTATATGTACGATCGGCGAGCCTGGCGTTTGTGGCCCTGGTTCCTGTCGCTGCGCATGCATCTGACGGCAGGCGCGGTCAGCAGTCTTCTGATTGTGTGGGTGGGTGTGATTACTCTTACCTGAGATTCGAACTGGAGCAGGCATGAACAGTCAACCGCACGCACTGGGCGTCATTATCGTTGGTGATGAGATCCTCGTCGGAAAACGTCAGGATCGGCATTTGGCGCATGTGATCGATCGACTGAACAGCCGTGGTCTGCGCCTGGCCTGGTGTCGTTATGTCGGAGATGATCTCAGGGAATTGACCGACCACTTGCGTCAGTCACAGTTGGGTGAGGTGCCGGTACTGTGCTTTGGCGGTATCGGCGCGACACCGGATGACTGCACGCGACAGGCGGCAGCAAGCGCGTTTGGTTGCCCATTGGTCATGCATGCTGACGCAGTGGCGTGCATCGAAGCGCAGTTCGGCGAGGGTGCTTATCCGAATCGAATACGCATGGCCGAACTGCCCGAAGATTGTCTGCTGATACCCAATCCGGTTAACAATATACCCGGGTTTACACTTTACGATCATCACTTTCTGCCCGGCTTTCCGGAAATGGCCTGGCCAATGCTGGAGTGGGTTTTGGAAAGTTATTTCCCGGTACAGTTCGACAGCCTGCACGAGCGTTCCATCAGAGTGCTGGGTGTGAAGGAGTCGCAGTTGTTACCCTTGATGGATGCAATGAGCGAGCGGCATACTGAGGTGAAACTGTTCAGCTTGCCGCATAGGGGCGCGCGCAACAGTATCGAGATCGGCTTCCGTGGCAGCGCCCAATCTGTGGAGTCGGCATTCGCCGAGTTACTCGCCGCGATTAAGGCACAAGGACTGGAAATAAAATCCGCCGCCAGATCGGATTTGCCTGAGAGCGGGGTTATCAGCCAGTAGCTGCAAGAGTTTCGCTGATGCTTTGCAGGGCGGGTTGGATATCTTTGCCAACGTAGATGGCTTTTGCATGTTCGATACCCTCCTGATGACGTTCGGCAGCAGCTCCGCCGACGAATACCGGTATCTTTACCGCTTTTACCAGTGCCGGCAGTGCATCCTGTAGAACAGCCGTGGGAAGGCGTGCAGAACCCGACAGGACGATGGCGTCGCAGCGGCGTTGATGAATGACCTCGGGTAACAGCTCAAGCGGCATATTCGCCCCCAGAATCAGAGCGCGATAACCACGGTTCACTGCCGCGAGGGCGAAGAACAGCAAGCCGATTTCGTGATATTCACCCGGCAGGCATGCCAGCAACAGCAGGGGCCCCGTGCTGCGCTGATTCAAATGATGGATGCGCGAGCCCAACTTATTACGCAGATACACAGAGAAAAAATGCTCTTCGGCTATTGCGAGTGGCTGCTTTTTCCAGGTATCACCAAGACTGCGCAGCAGCTCGGTGGTGACTCTGTTGTTGACCATTTCGACCGGATAAAGTGACAAGGCATCATTGTAGATGGAGTCGACGGCGGCTTCGTCGAACCGACCGATCGCCGCCAGCATGCGGGTTCGATAATCCTGCCAGATATCATCCCGGTTACTGGTCTGGGCGGGTTTGAGCTGCGCTGTGTTGTCTTCGAGAAGCCCGGTGACCTGACTGATGGCGATACCACGATCAAGCAGCTCCAGCACCTTGCGGATACGGTCCACATCCTGCTGCGAGTAGAGGCGATGGTCTTTTGCGGTCCGCTCGGGTCTCAGCAGGTTATAGCGCCGTTCCCAGGCGCGCAGCGTTACTGGATTCACCCCAGTCAGATTGGCGACTGTCCGGATCGGGAAACGTCCGGGCAGGGTCTCGTCGGCGGCTATTGTCGATGGTCTGGCCTTAGTCATAGGTTTTCTAGACTCATTTATGTACAAGTATTGTACAAGTCTAGTCTAACAAAGAGTATTCGTAAACAAGAAGGTATCGAGGGTGGATTGGGTTAACCGTCCCCCTCAACGATCACTCATTAATCAGTGGTCAATCCTATGTCTATACGACAATCTTACTTCCGCTTTGGAAGTGCACATATCGTATCGCTGTAAGCTTGGTCTACATCAGGGGCAGTAATTCTCAGATATTGTCACGCCAGGCGATTACTCTGTCGTCTTGTTAGTGCTGACATCGTTGTGACTGCGCCGCAGCCGCATATCCGTAATCATTTTGAAAAATGACGGGACGAAGAAGATCGCCAGGAAGGTGGCCGCGAGCATGCCGCCCATCACGCCGGTTCCGACAGATAGTCGCGCGCCGGCTCCCGCGCCGGTGGAGAAGGCGAGGGGTGTAACGCCCAGGATAAAGGCCAGTGAGGTCATCAGAATCGGTCGGAAACGCAGACGCGCGGCTTCCAGTGCCGCTTCGACTGTGCCCATGCCCTCGTGTTTTTTCAACACAGCAAACTCCACGATCAGAATCGCATTCTTGGCCGCGAGTCCGAGTAAGGTCACCAGGCCGATCTGAAAATACACGTCGTTAGTCATACCGCGCAGACTGACCGCGACCAGGGCGCCGAAGGTGCCGAAGGGCAAGGCGAGCAGTACGGACAGCGGCAATGACCATTTTTCATACTGCGCGGCCAGGATCAGGAACACCATGATGGCGGCCAGTCCCAAGGCGAATCCACTCGAACCTTTGGAATTCTTTTCCTGGAAGGACGCACCGCTCCAGTCGTAACTGAAATCACTTGGCAAGCTTTCTGCCAGTATCTGCTCGACGCGATCGATCACCTGACCGGTGGAAATACCGGGCTTGCCGCTGCCGAACAGTTTCACGGCGGGCAGATTGTTGAAACGGTCCTGCGAATCCGGCCCGGCGGTGTATTCCACTTTAGCGAAGGCGGAGAGGGGAATCATGTTGCCCTGATCGGAACGCACATAGATGCTGACAATATCTTCCGGGCGGGTTTTGTAGTCCGGATGTGCCGACATCAATACCTGCCAGGTGCGGCCGTATTTGTTGAAGTCGTTGACGTAGTAGCTGCCGAGTGTCGCCGACAGGCTGGCAAAGGCATCGTCGATGGAAACGCCCAGGGCCTTGGCCTTCTCGCGATCCATATCAACATAGAGTTGCGGTGTGCCGGCGCGCCAGAAGGTTGCAACATTCATCAGCATGGGATCTGCATTGGCCTTGTTTATGAAGTCTTGGCTGATTTCCTGCAAACGCTTTGCGCCACCTTCGCCACGATTCTGGATATACAGCTCAAAGCCGCCGGCGCTGCCGAGACCGAAAATCGGCGGCGGGTTGAAGGCCAACACCAGGGCTTCCTTGATATGCGCGGTCTTCATGAACAATTCACCGACCAGCGATTGGGTGTCCATGGCGCGATCATCCCAGTGGGTCTGGGTAACGAAAATGGTTGCCGCGCTGTTTTTATAACCGCCACCGAGGAAATCAAAGCCGGTGAAGGCGATGGCATAGGCGTTGGCGGGATTCGATTTGATGGCCTTGACGACTTCGCCGACCACCGCATCGGTACGTTCCAGCGTGGCGCCGTCCGGCAACATCGCCGACACGATGTAGTAGCCCTGATCCTCATCGGGCACCAGTGAGCCGGGTGTGACTTTCCACATGCCGGCGGTGATCGCGACCATGCCGATGAACAATATGATTACCAGGGTCGAGCGCTTCAGCATCCAGGCCACGCCGGCGCCATAGCGTCGGGTGACCTTGGCGAACCAGACGTTGAACCATTGGAAATGTTTGGCTTCGCTCTTGTGTTCGTGGCGGAGGATGAGCACGCACAAGGCCGGCGTGAGCGTCAATGCCAACACGCCCGAAATGATGACGGCGATGGAAATGGTGATCGAAAACTGCCGATAGAGTTCGCCAGCCAGCCCACCCAGGAAAGCGATAGGTACGAATACCGCAGTCAGTACCAGGACAATGGCAATGACCGGTCCGGTGACTTCGTGCATGGCCTGAACGGCCGCTTCGTACACCGGTTTTTTCTGCTCATGCATAATGCGTTCGACGTTCTCCAGTACGACAATGGCATCGTCGACAACGATACCGATCGATAGCACCATGCCGAACAGAGTGAGGGTGTTTATGGAATAGCCGAGCAGATGCAGCCCGGCGAAGGTGCCGATCAGCGATACCGGCACGGCGATGCTGGGAATCAGCGTCGCGCGCCAGTTCTGCAGGAACAGATAGATGACGGCGAACACCAGGATCATCGCCTCGCCGAGCGTCTTGGCCACTTCGCGAATGGAGACTTTCACGAACCGGGTGGTGTCGAACACCACCGCATGGGTGAGGCCGGCCGGGAAGCTGCTGGCAAATTCAGCCATCAGTCCGTTGACTTCATCAGCCACATCCAAGGCATTGGCGCCCGGTTGCAGGAAAATACCCACCAGCACCGCAGACTCACCGTTAACACGGCCGATGAATTCATAGTCCTTGGAGCCAAGCCTTACCTCGGCGACATCCTTGAGTCGCACGAGGGAACCATCGGAATTGGCGCGCACGATGACTTCTTCGAACTGTTCCACCTCGGAGAAGCGTCCCTGGGTGGTGATGGTGTATACCAGTTGCTGGCCGTTCCCGACCGGCGGTTGGCCTACCTTGCCCGGCGCGAATTGCGCGTTCTGTTCCTGAACCGCTTTCACCACGTCGTCGGTGGTTATGCCCAGCTGGGTCAGTCGATCGGGCTTCAGCCAGATGCGCATGGCGTAATCCTTGGCGCCGAAGATCTGCACGTTGGTGGTGCCCGGCACGCGCTTGAGCCGGTCGAGCACGTTCATGGTGACGTAGTTGGATATGCTGATATCGTCGAGGCTGCCATCGGGTGAGGCGAAGGCAACCACTTGCAGAAAGGAGGACGAACCTTTTTCCACGGTCACGCCCTGGCGACGTACCTCTTCCGGCAGTTTTGCTTCGGCTTGTTTGACGCGATTGTTGACGTTGAGCGCGGCCTTGTCGACATCGGCGCCAATTTCAAAGGTGACCTGGATCTGCACCACGCCGTTCGAGGCCGAGGTGGAGCTCATGTAGAGCATGTCCTCGATACCGTTGATTTGGTTTTCCAGCGGTGCGGCGACTGTTTGTTCGAGCACGCTGGCAGAGGCGCCGGGATAGACGGCCGTGACCGTGACGACCGGCGGGGCGATTTCCGGGTATTGAGCGATGGGCAGGATGCGCATGGCGGCGAGGCCGGCGATGACAATGAACAGTGAGAGCACTGTTGCGAAGATCGGCCGATCAATGAAGAAGCGCGAGAGCATGGGTGGCGTCCTTTAGGCAGTTCCCAGTTACAGCCACGGAAAACACGGATAACGTATTGCGGAATTGTCCGTGTTGTCCGTGGCTAATTCTTATTGGTTGTTGGGGATTGAGCTGTTTCTGCTGTAGTTGCCGGAGACATAGGCTCCGCTATCTGCACCGGTGCGCCGGGGCGCACCTTGATCAGGTTATCGAGAATCACCTGATCTCCGGCATTCAGCCCTTTGAGAATGACCCAGTTGCGATCAGCGCCACCGTTGCTGGTCCATTCACCCACCTCGACAGGCCGGAACTCCGCGACAATCGCGTCGGCTTCACCTTTGCCGACGACGTAGACGAACTTACCTTGCGGCCCTTCGAGCACGGCCTTTTGCGGCACGGTGATCGCATTGGGGCGCGAGGCGCCGCTGACAATCACGCGCACGAATTGACCGGATTTGAGCAGGCCATCGGGATTTGGCAGGCGGGCGCGCATGGCGACGGTGCCGGTATTGGGGTCGATGCGCGCGTCTTTGAAATTGATAGTGCCAATGATATCGGGGACACGCCCATCGGCCAGGCGGAGCTTCACGTTGAGTGCGGCATCCGCGGGTGTCTGCAGACTGCCGCTGGCGATCTCCTGCTGTTGCAACAGCCATTCGTTTTCGGAGGCCGAGAAATACACATCCATCGGGTCGGTGACGGTAAGGCTGGTCAACCGGTCAGTGGCGGCGGTCACGACGGCGCCTTCGACCTTTTCGGCCAGGCCGGCTACGCCATCGATGGGCGCCGTCACGCGCGTGTATTCAAGCTGTAATCGTGCCTCACGCAGCGCGGCATCGGCGGCTTTCACATCCGCTTGGGCGAGTTCATAGGCCGACTGTGCATCATCGAGTGCCTTGCGACTGATGACCTTGTTTTGCGCCAGAGGTTTGAGACGATTCCATTCGCGTTCTGTCTGGTTGCGGTTGGCCAATGTGCGTGCATGCACGGCATCCGCGGCGGCGACCTGTGCCTGATAGGAATTCGCATCCAGTTGAAAGAGTGCCTGTCCGGTTTTGACGAAGCTGCCTTCCTCATACAACCGTTGTTCAATAATGCCGCTGACGCGTGGACGGATCTCGACCTCACGTGACCCTTTGGTCTGACCGATGTATTCACGCTCAATGGGGAGGTTCACGGGCGTGATATTCAGCACACTGACCTGGGGTGGCGGAAAGGCCATTGCCCCGGCTTCTTCGGCATTGCCGCTACAACCGGTGAGCACGACCGATGCGACGAGCAGAGATAAGGTAGGTATAGAAATGCGGGCGTGCATAACGTTGACTCCATTCTTACGGACCATAGGTCGGGACAAGGCGTTCACACACGACCCGTTTTCATATAGGCGCTGAATTTTACATACATCCGTGCATGTATGTAAATATTCCACTAGAATACTGGCTACTACTCACCTGCCTGGCTACCGCCAGCATGAGTATTCCCTCATTTCGGTGAGGTATGAGCACGACAGATCCGGCAGTAAGGCTTGTATGGCAAGAAAGACCAAAGAGGAAGCACGCGAAACCCGTTCCCAGGTACTGGACGCGGCCGAGCAGGTATTCAGTCAGAAGGGTGTGACCAACACCTCGCTGAATGAGATCGCCATTGCCGCCGGCGTCACCCGCGGTGCCATCTATTGGCATTTCAAAAACAAGTACGATCTGATTGCGGCATTACTGGAACGCGTCAAGTTACCTTTGGACGATATGCTGGCCGCGCAAGACGCGGGTCATGCCAATGACCCGCTTGCACAGATCCGCGCCAAGTCCATTACGGTTCTGCAAAGCTGTGTTTCGGATGCGCACTTGCGTGCGGTCTGTACCATTCTGTTCCACAAGTGCGAACGCATCGCCGAGGCGCAGCCGTTAATGGAACGGCATCTTGCCAGTCGTGCCGAGTGCGCCGCGGAACTGGAAGGAAATTTCAGCGCGGCAATTGCAAACGGACAGCTACCCGTCGACACCGATCCGAAGCTCGCCACGCTCGGGTTGTTCAGCTTTATCGATGGCCTGATTTACAACTGGCTGCTCGATCCCGATCAGTTTCAATTGGCACAAGCCGCGCCGCGACTGGTGGACACTTATCTGTGTGGTCTCAGTTGCGCGTCGGGTAAGTAATTTCAAGCAGGTTGCTGCCCGCAAGCATTCGCTAGCGCAGGTTGCTCCATCCCGCATATAACACGCTGCAATAATTCATCCGCTATTTAGCTTTTCAATCGTTCTAGCACCGCCCTCGCAACGAGTTCAGATGAGGCCGGATTCTGGCCAGTGATCAAGTTGCCGTCAGTAATCGCATACGGGTGCCAGTCGTCAGCCTTTGAATAGTTTGCCCCTTTCGCTTTTAACTCATTTTCAAGCAGAAATGGCACTACAGCTGAAAGTTGAACGGCATCTTCTTCCGAGTTGCTAAAACCGGTTACAGACTTCCCCTTCACGAGGGGGGAGCCATCTGGGGCTTTGGTGTTCCGGAGTGTTGCAGGTGCGTGACAGACTGCTGCAACCGGCTTGCCGGCGGTATGCATCGCTTCAATCAGGGCGATGGAGTGGCGATCTTCTGATAAATCCCACAGCGGTCCATGTCCACCCGGAAAAAATACCGCATCGTAATCATCGGGTGAAATGTCTGATAGCTTCACTGTGTTCGCTAGAGCGCTTTGAGCGGCAGCATCTGACTTGAAGCGTTCAGTCGCTGCGGTTTGGGAGTCAGCCTCATCACTTTTAGGATCAAGAGGTGGCTGCCCTCCCTTAGGTGATGCCAGCGTGATGTCTGCGCCAGCATCTGCCAGCACGTAATAAGGCGTCGCAAACTCTTCCAGCCAGAAGCCGGTTTTCTTTCCGGTATCGCCGAGTTTGTCATGAGACGTGAGAACAATGAGAACTTTCATAGTGTTGTTCCGTCGTTACTTGAGAAAATAATATTAGGGAACCTCTGATTAATTCGTCATTGCGAGGAGCGTAGCGACGCGGCACAAGCGAGCTTGCGAGCGCAGAACGCCCGTAGGGCGTTCTGCGCTCGCAATGGCGGACCAATCAGACCAGCTATTATAGCTATAGCCAGTCTGCATGTAGTCTATCCCTGCACCATACTCGCTTTATTGCGCACCAGCTTGCCATCGCGATAATCGGCCATTGCCTGTTCGATTTCTTCGCGGCTGTTCATCACGAAGGGTCCATGTTGCACAATGGGTTCACCGAGCGGGCGACCGGCGATGAGGAGGAACCGTGCGCCATTCTCGCCGGCGCTAATCTGCACGGTTTCACCGGCGCTGAGTACGGCCAGATGATGTTGCGGAATATTACTCTCTGCAATCCGCGCACTGCCTTCGAAAACATAGACCAAGGCGTTGTGTTCATTTGGCAGCTTGTGCGTAAGGCCAGCGCCCTGTGGCAAGGTGATATCCAATATCTGAGCCTGGGTATGCGGATCAACGACCGGTCCGCTGCGACCCTGATAGCTTCCCGCCAGCAGCCGGATGCGCTGATGCTCATTGATGATTTCAGGTACCGATTCAGGCCGGATTTCCTGATAGGCGGGATCGCTCATCTTTTCCTGCGCGGGCAGATTGATCCAGAGTTGAAAGCCACGCATCGAGCCTTCGACCTGTTGCGGCATCTCTGAATGAATGACACCACTGGCGGCCTTCATCCATTGCGCGCCACCCGGCCCCAGATCGCCCTTGTTGCCCATGCTGTCGCCGTGCCTCATGTGACCTTCCAGCATGTAAGTGAAGGTGTTGAAGCCACGGTGCGGGTGCTCCGGAAAACCGGCGACATAATCATCCGGATCATCGCTGCTGATATGGTCGAGCATCAGAAACGGGTCCAGGTGCCGGCGTGCCGGGGTGCCCAGAGTTCTATGCACAGTGACACCGGCACCTTCGGTGACTTCAAGTGCGCGGATGAGTTGAGTGACTTGTCGGTCGGTCATGGTTTCAATCTCCTCGAAAATCCGGTTCATGCCTGTAGGGCGATGCGCTGATCGCTATCCGCCGGCGGGCTGAACAGTCCGTCTATCTCGGCCAAGGCCTGTTCCAAGGCCGCATCGCCGCGTTGCATGATCTGGTCGGCGGCAATGACCGTTACATCCGTGATACCCAGGAAGCCAAGCACATGGCGCATGTATTGAGTGGCGAAATCCATTTCGCTACCGGCCTTCACGCCGCCGCTGGCGATCAGCAGATAGGCACGTTTGTTTTTCAACAAACCTTCCGGGCCGCTATCAGTGTAGCGAAAGGTCAGACGCGCCCGCGCCACCATGTCCACCCAGGCCTTGAGTGCTGCCGGAATACCGAAATTGTAGAGCGGAACACCGATCAGCAGCAGGTCATTATCCATCAGTTCCTGCACCAGCCGGTCTGAAACGGCCAGCGCCTTCTGTTGCCAGGCGCTGCGTTGCTCCGGTGCTGTGAAGTTGGCAGTGATCCAATCACCGTTGACGAACGGCAGCGGCGCCTTGTCCAGATCTCGACGGGTTATGGTGAGATTGCCGTGCTGCGCCCGCAGGTTATCCAGCAAACGCTCGCTCAGGCGGCGGCTGACGGAGTCCGACTGGCGGGGGCTGGTGTCAACGCTAAGGACGCGTATCGGGTTGGGGATGTGCATGCTCATGGTCGTCTCCGTGGGGTGATTGATGCCTGAGCTGCATTCTGTGGGTTGATTAAAAATGAATAAACTAGTAAATAATCAAATAACTGTTCTTATGAAGGCAACAATATGGCGCGTCTTGAAGATATGGAAACCTTTATCCGGGTGGTCGAGGCCGGCAGCATCAGTGGGGCCGCTGAACGGATGGGGATTGCCAAGTCGGCTGTGAGCCGGCGTCTGAGTGATCTGGAATCTCGTTTGGGCGTGCAACTGTTCCGGCGTACTACAAGAAGGCTGGACCTGACCGACTCGGGTCGCGGTTTCTATGAACGCTGTCAGAGTATCCTCAGTGATGTCGACGAGGCGGAAGAGGCCGTATCACAGGCACATGGAACACTGCGCGGCAGGTTGCGCGTTGCCGTGCCGCTGTCGTTCGGGTTGTTGCATATGGGGCCCGCGATCTGCGATTTCATGCGCGATCATCCGGAACTGGAGGTCGACCTGGATATGAACGATCGTCAGGTTGATCTGATCGCCGAGGGTTTCGATCTCGCGCTGCGAATCGCCGATCTTGAAGATTCATCGCTGATTGCGCGTCAACTTGCGGTAATAAACACGGTGGTTTGCGCTAGCCCCGAGTATTTGGCGCAGCACGGAACACCGCAGGCACCTGAACAGCTGGCCGAGCATAACTGCCTTGTTTACAGCAACAATCCCGAGCCGACGCTGTGGCGCTATCGTAATCCTCAGGGGGAAGCCAAGTCGGTGCGGGTGCGTGCCCGTCTACAGGCCAGTAATGGAGACTTCCTGCATCAGGCGGCGATTGCGGGCCAGGGTATCGTTCTGCAACCGACATTCATTGTGCATGAATCCATTGAGGAGGGGCGTTTAATCCCCATCCTGACGGACTATGTCTGGCCCAGCGTGAATGCTTATGCAGTCTATCCTCAGACCCGGCATTTATCGCGCCGCGTGAGGGTTCTTGTGGATTTCCTGGCGGAACGCTTTTCCGGTACGCCTTATTGGGATGCGCATATGAAGCTCAGATAAGTGCTCGGACTCGTCTCAAAAAGTATCGCGCGCTCATGATCAGTATTTCAGTAAGTTTGGAAATGTATTTTGGTATTCATGGACTATACTTTGGATTCAACAGCAAAGTGATGATTAGTAGCCATGGAGGATTAGGTTTATGACCGACACTATGCACACCATTATGAATCCGCATGCGCACGACGTTAGAAATCCAGCCTTCCCTTATGCGCCTATGGACTGGACTAAGAAAGATGCAACGGAGATGGCGCGACGTGAGGATTTAAAACTCACTGAAGATCACTGGGCAACCCTGCGAGCATTGCAGGAATATTTTTCCCGCCATGAACTAGGTGATATAAATTTACGCGAATTGCATGATGCGCTGGACGAGCACTTCCATAGCAAAGGTGGAATCAAATACCTGTATACACTCTTCCCTGGTGGACCTGTCGCACAGGGTTGTCGCTTGGCGGGCCTTGAAGCGCCGACCAGTGCGGCTGATAACAGTTTTGGCAGTGTTGCATGACGGCAGCATGAATGCTCACTGAGCAGGGCCCGTCGTAACGGCAGGCCCTAGCACAAGTTCAAGCTACCTTCGCTGTAGCTGTGCAGCGGAGAAAACCTGCGAGAGCTGATTGGCTATCCGAGTCCGTCGGGTGCACAGGCGTATATCGGAACTAAGGAGCCTGTGATCAATCCGTCATTGCGAGGATGCCTTGACCCGAAAGGGTAAGGTACCCATAACGAAGCCCGAAGGGATTCTATGGGAAAGCGACGAAGCACAAGCGAGCTTGCGAGCGTAGAACGCCCATAGGGCGGCCCCGAAGGGGTGAGCGTAGCGAATAATCTCCAAGTTATTGATGCATCTGTTGAGAGATTGCTTCGCTGCGTTCGCAATGACGGCTTCGAAGAGTAAATCAAAGGTTCCCTATATTCATGCGTCAGTGAATTTGGCAACACTGCCATCATCCGTCGTGCAGGTAAGCTGCTGGGAGGCCGTGAATTTACAGTTCAGATTGTGGGGTTCCTGCCAACCGGGTGGTATGCCGGTATCCAATAACAGCTCTGCATCTTCTGCATTGGCGTCTACAGTCAGATCTTTCAGTACAAGTTCCCGGTAGACGATTTTGACGCTGTCGTTACTTGCTGCCCGGATGATCG
Source organism: Gammaproteobacteria bacterium (assembly GCA_018819175.1). Lineage (GTDB taxonomy): Bacteria > Pseudomonadota > Gammaproteobacteria > Thiohalobacterales > Thiohalobacteraceae > JAHJQQ01. The sequence goes on along the minus strand of JAHJQQ010000021.1, from coordinate 26,054 downwards.
ATTTGACCTTGTAATGAACCTGGGGAAGATCCTTGCGGGCCAGCTCACGACTGTAGCAGGTTAGGCTGCCCTCATTCGTGGTGCATTCGCTGAGCTTGGATGGCAGGAACTGTACCGGACGTTTACCATCCTGCCACTGTCCCAGCAGGAGCCGTTCCAGAATATCCTGTGCCGGCGTCGGTGTGGGGTCGGATGTTGCAGTACTGGCCTGTAGCGATGTGTTCTCGGCTTCGGCAGCGCGGGCTTCGGCCGCTGCGCGATGAGCTGCCGCCTGCGCGCGGCGATCATCAATATCCTTGAGTGCCTGCGTAGCAAGTGAGAAACCACTGTCACGGGCTTTCTCGTACCAGCTGCGCGCCGTGGCATAATTTTTTTCGACGCCACTACCCGTGGCATACATATCGCCCAGGTAATACATTGCGGGTGAATAAGCGCTCGCAGCCGCTTTGCTGAACCAGTCGAAGGCGTCTTGCAGGTTATCTTCATCGGCAAGTTCTACATAGTAGAGATGACCGAGTTTGAATTGCGCCTTGGTATGCCCTTTTTTCGCGGCACGTCCCAACCACTGTTCCGCGAGTTTCAGGTCGGTGGCTGTGCCTGTGCCGGTGAGATACATTGCTCCCAGTTTGTATTGCGCCTCAACGTCGCCTGAGTCTGCCTGTGCCTGGGTGGTTTCCAGTCGCCGTTGATTGTCTTTCATGCGTGCGAGGGCGTGCACGGCACGGTCATGATTTTGAGCGGCAGCCTTACGATACCACTGGCTGGCTTTAGTACGGTCCGCGGTTACGCCGCGACCGTTTTCAAACATTGCGCCGATTTCAAACTGTGCGTCTGCAGAACCTTGCTGGGCCTCTGCGAGGCGTTCATTGTAGATTTCGGTCCAGAGTTCCACGGCCGTGACTGGAGCACTTCCTGTGATGAGCACCAGTATGATGTACAGATGTCGAAAATCCATTTCCAAACTCCTTCTAGGTAAAGTTTAAGTTGCTATAAAACGAAAAAAGCCGCAGTTGTTAGACTGCGGCTTCTGGTTTTTTATTCCATTTTTTCGCTAGTGACTACCAGGCTGAATCGAGCTGAGCCAATTGCATCCAGTTGCTGATGCCGCGGACATGAATAAGATTCTTATCCATTGCCGGCTTGTTGTAGCCGACGTTGCGTTGCTCCCAGACCAGGTTGCCGGAGGCCACATCGAAGACTTTGATCATGCCGCCCATGCAGGCGACGGCGACGCGACGGCTGTCATGCGAAATGTCGGTGACGCAGCGCTTGCCTTCGGTGCGTGAATCGCTGATGGCCAGATCACGTTCGCCACCGGTTTTGGTGTCGACCACGATGACGCGGTCCGCCTTGCCATAGGAGCGTGGGAGACCATCTTCACCGAATACGATCAGTGATTTCTTCGGCTTCACCAGAACGAAGTAGCTCAGATCCGGCGCAACTTTCACGCTGGCGGTGCGGCCCTTGTTGACGGCCGAATCGTCTTTCCAGGTGAACTCAGTTTCTTTGCCCGTTTCGATGTCATAGACATAGTGCAGCGATACCAGCTTATTTCCTGTTTCATTGAACTGCAGCGAGCTGAACTGGCGTGGCAGCTGATACACGGCATTTTCGTATTTCTCGATCTGACGCTGCTCACCGGATTTCGTATCGATGACGGCGAAGCGGTCACGGCCGACAAAGGCTACACGCTCACCATTATCGGTTACGCCGGCGGCATAGATACCGGAGTCGACTTTCGGGAAGCTCTGGGTAACTTTCAAGGTCTGCAGGTCCATGACATGCAGAGTCGAATCATATTGGGCAACCGGAATTTTGGCTTCCAGTTCCTGTTTACAGGTATTGACCACTACTGCAGCATAACGACCGTTCTCTGAAGCGACCACCGGACCGATGAATTCATAGGCGGCATTGGTATCGCCACAGGTACGGGCTGAGGCGGACTTCTGCTCCAGAGGAATCCGATCGGTTTGATTAGACGTGAAGTCCATGTAGCCGCCGATAAAGCCTGGCAGCTGGACGTTGCTGGCTTTGTCCATGCGGCCCAGCGAGGTGGGCAGCACGACGATCTTGCCATTTGGATAGGAACCGGTAAGCACGATGTCCTTGAAGCTGTCGATACCCCAGCGGCGTTTGCCAACGGAACCGTATTCAGCGCCGAACATGTTGTCCAGGTCGGCCTGCTGACCAAAGGCTTTGACCAGCTTGCCTTCATTCACATCCCAAACCTTGATGCCACCGTCATAGGTCAACTGCGGACTATTGCCACCGGCGCCGCCGGTGACCAGATATTTACCATCTTCGGAAAACTGAATTGCATAGATGTCGTCATCGGCTGCATGTGAGCTTTGGGCAATGCCATACCAAGCGCAGGCGAAGGAGACGAGAAACAAGGTCTTCATCTTATTCATGGGTTCAGTTCTCTTTAGATATCCAAATGATTAAATGTGTATGTCAACGCACGTCATGCACGTGACATTGCTGAACCCTGTTCCTGCGGATGCTGCACTGTGCTGGCATCGATCGGGTCAGTCCGAGATAATTGCCGTCAATTCCTTGACATATCTCTCTCATTGAGGTATCGGCGTTGTCCTACGAAGCTTGAATTTCCATACCCCTCGATCTGAGGTTCATCCAAGGGGAGCTACGTATCTTTCTATTAAGAAATGAATTAATCAGTTTGTGCTAACACGAGGGCGGCGGCGGAGTGGCTGATCAGAGGAATTACGGCAGGAAAGATGCCGAGTGGTGTTGCTTGTGGTTTTGCGCCATTTTGGGGCGCCGCTTTCTGACGCAGGGTACAAATGGAATCAGGGTTTCCCGAGCTGTTCGCATAGGAAGGCGGGAATGCGCTGCTCCAACCAGTATTCCGGTTGGCCCAGCTGTCCGCTGATAAAGCCGACGTGTCCGCCTGTGCGTGAGAGTTCCATCCGAACGGTCGCTGCCAGGTCCGCAGAGTCTGGTAAGACGGCAGGTGTCATGAAGGGGTCATCCTGAGCTTGCAGGATCAGGGTGGGGCAGGTGATCCGGGAGAGAAAGGGGCGACTACTGGCACGCGCGTAATAGTCGTCGACACCGGCAAAACCGTGCAACGGAGCCGTCACGGCATCATCGAAGCGGCGAAAACTGTTGAGATGATGGAGTTCTGGTAATTCAAGCGGCAGTGCTACGCGGGCCAGTTTTGCACGCAATGAGCGACGGAGTTTGTGTAACAAATAGGCTTGGTATAGCCGTGACAAACCACGATCCAGCCGGTCAGCAGCAATCGCCAATGAGAAGGGTACGGACACTGCGACGGCTGCAGCCAGATTGGCTTGCGTACTGGACTCACCCAACCACTTCAACAAGACATTGCCGCCGAGTGAGAACCCTACAGCGCCCAGGGCGGTGTCGGGTTCGCGTCGACGCAGCAGTGCCACAACCCATTCAAGATCGGCAGTCTCGCCGGAGTGGTAGCTGCGTGGCAGGCCGTTCGGTTCACCACTGCAGCCACGGAAATGCATCAGCACGGCGCGTAGGCCTGCCCGGTTCAATGACTGCAACATGCCTGCCGCGTAATGCGAACGCAGTGAGCCTTCCAATCCATGCAGCACCAGCACCAGGGGTGCCTGCGCCGGCGCATCAAGCGCCCAGTCCAGATCGAGGAAGTCACCGTCGGGGAGGGTCAAGCGTTCGCGTTGGGTCGCGACCGTCAGACGCCGTCGTGCGATGAAGGGAAACAGAGTCTGTGCATGCGGCCCGGGCAGCCACCAGGCGGGTTTGAAACTGCTGGTGATAATACTGCCGTGGTCGGCCATGTGTTTGGCGAGGGCTTCTAGCCCAGCGTCTGTTCCACAATGCGCCGCAGGGTTTCAACATCAAAGGGTTTGTCGAACACCGCGGCGACACCGCTCTGATCAAATGCTGCAAGTCGGCTGCTATCGGAGGCTGAAGTTACCATCAGAATGGGCACGCCGCCCTGACTGCTCTCATTGCGGATGTAATTGATGAGTTCGCCACCGTCCATTTCCGGCATGTTGTAGTCGGTGATGATGAGGTCGAAATAATCCTGATTGATGATATCCCGTGCCTGGATACCATTTTCCGCCTCGCGAATTTTCACTATGCCCATCTTCTCCAGGACCTGACGCATGAAACGCCGCGCGGTATACATATCGTCGACCAGCAGTACGCGGATCTCATCGGGTGTATAGGTGCCGAGTTGCAGTTGGTTGGGTTCCAGGAAATCGAGCGTGGCGAAGAGTGATTTGTGCAGTTGCTCGGCCGTGAAAGGCTTGGGCAGGATAGCGATTACACCGGCCTGGCGTAGCGGCTCCAGATACCGATAGCTGGTTTCACTGGAAACCAACATAAAGGGAATATCGACGAATTCCTGTGACTCACGCATGTGTTGGATCAGTTCAGTGCCGGTCATGCCGGGCAGGTGCATGGCGCTGATGACCAGATCGGGCGGCGTGGTGCGCATCTGTTCCAGGGCCTCTTCACCATCGCTGGCATGGGTAATTTGATGCACGCCCATATCCTGCAGCCAACCCGTGACAATGCGCTGCTGGGTACTGGACGATTCTACGATCATCACCAATAGCTGGCTGACCTGGATGGATTTCATATCCGACTATTTCCTTTGTCCAACATTACCGTCGTAGTATGGATCGGGAGTCTATTTGTGCGCCCGATTCTGCGTGAGATCCTCGACCACGCTGGGGTCAGCCAGGGTCGAGATGTCGCCCAGGTTACCCACTTCATTGGCAGCGATCTTGCGCAAGATGCGGCGCATGATTTTACCCGAGCGTGTCTTCGGCAATCCCGGTGCCCATTGAATCACGTCGGGTGAGGCAATCGGCCCGATCTCCTTGCGCACCATGGCGATGAGTTCCTTGCGTAGTTCCTCACTGGGCTCGAAACCTTTGATCAGGGTGACATAGGCATAGATACCCTGGCCTTTAATGTCGTGTGGGAAGCCTACAACGGCAGCTTCGGCCACGGCTTCATGCAACACCAACGCGCTTTCGACTTCTGCTGTGCCAAGGCGGTGTCCGGAGACATTCAGTACGTCATCGACGCGCCCGGTGATCCAGTAATAACCATCGGCATCGCGACGTGCCCCGTCGCCGGTGAAATAGTTGCCGGGGTAGGTTTTGAAATAGGTATCGATGAAGCGCTGATGATCGCCATAGACGCTGCGCATCTGACCCGGCCAGGAACGTGAGATAACCAGATTACCTTCGCAGGGTCCATCCAGGACCTTGCCTTCCGGATCGACAATCGCCGGTACCACGCCGAAGAAGGGCACTGAGGCTGAGCCGGGCTTGAGCGGGGTCGCACCGGGCATCGGCGTGATCATGTGGCCACCGGTTTCAGTCTGCCACCAGGTATCGACGATTGGACAACGGCCATCACCGACAACGTTGTAATACCATTCCCAGGCTTCGGGGTTGATCGGTTCGCCAACCGTACCCAGTAATTTGAGCGAGGCGCGTGAATACTTTTTGACCGGTGCATCACCCTCGCGCATCAAGGCGCGGATCGCGGTGGGAGCCGTGTAAAAGGTGTTGACCTTATGCTTGTCGATCACCGCCCAGAAGCGGCCGGCATCGGGATAGGTCGGTATGCCCTCGAACACCAGGCTGATGGCGCCGTTGGCGAGCGGCCCGTAAACGATGTAGGAATGTCCGGTGACCCAACCGACATCCGCGGTACACCAGTAGACATCGCCATCATGGTAATCAAAGGTGTATTTGTGCGTGATGGCGGCATACAGCAGATAGCCGCCGGTAGTATGCAACACACCTTTGGGCTTGCCGGTGGAGCCGGAGGTATAGAGGATGAATAACGGATCTTCGGCATCCATCTCCTCCGGCGGGCAGTCGGTGTCAGCCGCGGCCATGGCTTCGTGATACCAGATATCGCGTTTGTCCTGCCAGTCGATCTTGCCACTGGTACGTCTGACCGTGAGCACGGTGTGCACATTCGGACAGGATTTGAGAGCCTGATCCGTGTTGGTCTTGAGTGGAACCGAGCGGCCGCCACGCACGCCTTCATCGGCGGTGATTACCACGCGGCAGTCAGAGTCGAGAATGCGATCCTTGAGTGATTCCGGTGAGAAACCGCCGAACACGACCGAGTGCACCGCGCCGATACGCGCGCAAGCCAGCATCGCCGCCACGGCCTCGGTGATCATCGGCATATAGATGCAGACGCGATCACCTTTCTTGACGCCGCGACTCTTGAGTACGTTGCCGAGTTTGCAGACTTCAGCGTGTAATTGTTTGTAGCTGAGCTTTTTATCGACCTTGGGGTCGTCACTTTCCCAGATCAGCGCGGTCTGGTCACCGCGCGTGGCGAGGTGCCGGTCGAGGCAGTTGTAGCTGACATTGAGCTTGGCGCCCTCGAACCAACGTATGTGTCCTTTACTGAGATCGCAATCCTGCACCTTGGTCCAGGGCCTCGACCAGGTCAGCAGCTGGTTTGCCTGTTCCGCCCAGAAACCTTCCGGGTCATCCACCGAGCGCTGATACATTTTTTTATACCCTGCAGCGTCGAGCAGCGTGCTGGCGGAAAGGGTGGCGGGGACCGGGTAGACCTTGGCTTCAGACATGGCGTGACTCCTGTTGTTGTGTGCCGCATACCTGCGTACTGTCGGCGAATGGCTAGAACTTATCTCAAAATGCATCCCGGTCGCCCATGCGGTGTTGCAGGGTCTGCTCCGGTGCTCATTTATTCGTATAAACTCCGCTCCTCGCAGCCCCTGCGCCTTGCCTGGACGCCCGGCCTGCGATTTTGAGATAAGTTCTAGAGATTACCGGAACCGACCAGTGAGGCCAATCGTTGGAGTCTGACTCTATATGATCTACAGCAAAACAGTACGCGATGGCATCCGTTTGATCTATGCCAGAACTGGTACGACACCCGTCAGTGTCGGTGGGAGAGATTGTGGATCCCAGGTCTGCGCAGCAGATGACCAGATTTCAGAGAGCGTCATGCCTGAAAAATCCGCTGGGATGGGTTGGTTCAGAAATCGCAACACAGCCGCTGCCAGCTTGCGACTGGCCTGGACATCGAGTGGTTCGGCATAAGTCTGTTTACTGAGTTTTTCGCCAGCGCTATTCACGACAATCGGGAGATGCAGATATTCGGGTGTCGGGTAGCCGAGTAGTTCCTGCAGGTAGATCTGTCGGGTGGTGGACAACAATAGGTCACTTCCTCGCACAACATGCGTAATGCCTTGTTGGGCGTCATCGACAACCACGGCGAGTTGGTAGGCATGGATACCATCGGCGCGTCGAACAACGAAATCCCCGATATCGCGGGCCAGATTTTGTTCGATGTAACCTTGTAGCAGGTCGCTGAAATTCAGGTTGCGATCCTCCGCCCTGACGCGCAGTGCGTGTGGCTGACGAGGGTTATCCATGCCTTGACGACAGGTGCCGGGATAAATCGGACCTTCCGGCCCGGCAATAGCACTGTCCGCGATTTCCTTGCGGCTGCAGGCACAGGGAAACAGTTGTCGCCGGGACTGTAACTGGTCGATTGCATCAGCATAGGCAGCGTTGCGTTGGCTTTGATACAGAACGCTGCCGTCCCAATACAGCTCGAAGTTTTCCAAGGTCTGCAAAATCATCGACGCCGCACCGGGAATCTCCCGTGGCGGGTCCAGATCTTCGATTCTGACCAGCCATTCTCCGCCTCGGCTGCGTGCATCCAGGTAGCTGCCCACGGCCGCCACCAGTGAGCCGAAATGCAGCGGACCGGTGGGCGAGGGCGCAAAACGTCCGCGATAAACGGTGGCTGAATCAGAGGTCATGCCCGTAACGAAGGTTTCCAGGTCAAAATGCACCGATAATTAAGATACAGACCAGTACGCCGATGAGACAAGGCTTCAGGTCTGATCACTCGTCGATATCGAAAAAAGAAAACCGGCACAAGGCCGGTTTTCATGGGCTACTTAACAATTCAGTAGCGGTCAGCTGCCCATTTGCTTCTCACGGATTTCATCCAGTGTCTTGCAGTCGATGCACAGTGCCGCCGTGGGGCGTGCCTCGAGTCGACGCACACCGATCTCCACGCCACAGGTTTCGCAGTAACCATAATCATCATGATCAAGCTTGCCGATGGTCTCATCGATCTTCTTGATGAGCTTACGCTCGCGGTCACGGGCACGCAGCTCCATGCTGAACTCGGATTCCTGCGTGGCGCGGTCGTTCGGGTCAGGGAAGTTGGCGGCTTCGTCCTGCATGTGATGCACAGTACGGTCCACTTCTTCCATCAGCTCGCGTTTCCAGGCGAGCAGGATGCTGCGGAAGTGCTCGCGCTGGGTGTCGTTCATGTAGTCTTCGCCGGGTGTTTCCTGGTACGGCTCGATACTCTCGACAACGGTGCCCGTGCTGCTTGCTGTCCGTGAAGGTTTTTTCGGAGCCGGTTTTTTCGGCGCTGTGAATTTCTTGGCGACGGGTTTCTCTGCAGCCTTTGGTGTGGCCTTAGGTGCGGCTTTTGCGGCCGGTGCCTTTTTGGCGACAACCTTTTTAGTTGCAGCTTTCTTCGCGGGCGCGGCCTTGCTGGCAGCTGCCTTGGTGCTTGCGGATTTCACTGCGGGTTTCCCTGATGTTTTGCCTGATGGTTTCTTGGAAACGACCTTTTTGACTGCCACCTTCTTGGCTGGCGCCTTTTTGGTGACGGTCTTTTTCTTGGTCGCAGACTTCTTGGTAGTAGCCATTTGCTCTCCTGCAGATGCGGTGTAACCGCCGGTCTGAAATGGAGTTATTGGCAGGTGGAAGGCCCTGTAGGCGCAACCACCCCCCCGGAATAAGCGGCTAAGTTTCGGCGTAGTAGGGGGGCTGAGTCAAGTCCGAATCAGGCCTCAGACGAACTGCCCGGCGGGGTGTGCAGGCAGTTGCCACTGAGCTAAGCTGTGCGGCCATTTTTTAACCGGAGCTGGTTTGGGTGAACAGATCATGAGTGAACTGCGCGCACTGTTGTTTGATGTCGATGGGACCTTGGCGGAAACCGAAGAAGTCCATCGTGTTTCGTTCAACGCTGCTTTCGCTGATGCCGGTCTGGATTGGATCTGGTCGGTGGATATGTACCGGCAGCTCCTGGCAGTGACGGGTGGCAAGGAGCGCATTCTTCATTATTTGGACACCTACCGTCCGGAATTTCAGCGGCCGGCCGCGCTGGCCGAATTCATCGCCGGCCTGCATCAGGCCAAGACCCGTATCTATACCGAGACGGTTGCACGTGGCGGAGTGCCTCTGCGCCCCGGCGTGCGGCGGTTGCTGGATTTGGCTCGCGCCGATGGTTTGCGTCTGGCGATCGCCACAACGACCACGCCGGACAATGTCACCGCACTGCTCAAGGCGAGTATCGCGCCGGATGCCGAATCCTGGTTCGAGGTGATCGCCGCCGGCAGTATGGTGCCCAGGAAAAAACCCGCGCCGGATATCTATTTTTACGCCATGGAACATATGGGTTTGAGGCCGGAGGCCTGCCTGGCCTTCGAGGATTCCGAAAACGGTTTGCTATCCGCGCGTGCCGCCGGCCTCAAGACCATTGTCACTGTCAGTGATTACACTCAGGGCCATGACTTCACCAGCGCGGCCCTGCTGCTGGATCACTTTGGCGAACCTGGTCAACCCTTCCAGGTGTTGTCGGGTGATGCCGGTGGCGCAACTTACACGGATCTCGCGCTGTTGCAGCGGGTACATGCCGACGCTTGAGCCGCTCTGTTATAGTCGGGCACTCCCCTTGAGTGCCGCGATATGAATAACAACCCGCCACCCCTGGCCGCCCGCATGACGGATATCCAGCCGTTTCATGTCATGGCGTTGCTGGCGCGGGCACGTGAACTGGAAGCCGCCGGACGTTCCATTGTGCATATGGAAATCGGAGAGCCGGATTTTCCGACGGCTGCGCCGATCATTGCCGCTGGAGAGACTGCGCTGGCACAGGGACAGACGCATTACACACCTGCCGCGGGGTTGATGCCGCTGCGGATTGCCATCGCCGGCCATTACCAGTCGCGCTACGGCGTATCGGTCGATCCGACGCGCATCATTGTCACTCCCGGTGCTTCAGGTGCGTTACAGCTCGTTTTGACTGCGCTGATCGATCCAGGCCGACAGGTACTGATGACCGACCCGGGTTATCCCTGCAACCGTAATTTCGTGCGCGTTGTGGAGGGTGAAACGATACTGGTGCCGACCGATGCTGAGTCCGGTTATCAACTCACACCCGAACTGGCACGTACCCATTGGACGGATGCGACGGCCGCCATGCTCGTGGCTTCACCGGCAAATCCTTCCGGCACTTTGTTGACCACGGCGCAACTGCGCGAATTGCACGCCCTGGCGCTACAGCGCGGTGGTGCGCTTATTGTCGATGAGATCTACCACGGGCTGACCTACGGCTGCGAGGCCGACACTGCGCTGGCCATCAGTGATGACATTTTTGTCATCAATAGTTTCTCGAAGTATTTCGGCATGACCGGCTGGCGGCTGGGTTGGCTGGTCGCGCCACAGACGCATGTCGAGGCGTTGGACCGGTTGGCGCAGAACCTGTTTCTGGCAGCCCCGACACTGGCGCAGCATGCCGCGCTGGCAGCATTCACGCCAGAGGCACAGGTTATTTTCGAACAGCGACGCAAGCTGTTTGCAGAGCGACGTGATTATTTATTGCCTGCGCTGCGCAACCTGGGGTTCGATATCGCTGTTGAGCCGCAGGGCGCATTCTATCTGTATGCCGGTTGCGAGCGCTTCACTCAGGACAGCTTCAGTTGGTGCCGAACGCTGTTGGAAGAAGCGGGAGTGGCTATTACGCCGGGTATCGACTTCGGAAACTATCGTGCGAATACTCATGTGCGCTTCGCGTACACCACCTCGTTAGAGCAGTTGCAGGAAGGCGTGGCGCGGCTTGGGGCTTACTTGCGGCGGTAGTTACTGTCTCGCGTAACGAACCGCTGCTGTGGGGACAGATCTTTGTTGTTCCACTCAGCAAAGCGGACCCGCCTTTCCGATATACCGCCAAAGTGGGGACAGATCTTCAGCTCTGTCCCCGTCGTGGTTCCACACAACCAACCGGAGCCACCAAACAATCACCTTCGAGGTCCGCTGCTGCTTCGTTTATCCGCGTGGTCCGCACTAAGCGGCCCCGCCTCTCCGATATACCGCCAAAGTGGGGACAGATCTTTAGCTCTGTCCCCGTTGTGGTTCCACTCAGCAGAGCGGAGCCGCAACATCCAGCCATCGCGGTCCACAGTGGTTTCTTTTATCCGCGTGGTCCGCACGGACGGGGACAGAGCTAAAGATCTGTCCCCACAGCAGCGGAAGATCTGACCCCTATTTTTTCAGTTCCCGCACCCACATGGCTGTTGCCCCGGCCACGGCCGCCGGCATGGCGATGAAATTGACGAACGGGATGAGCGTCAGCCCGAGCGTTGTCAGGCCAAAACCCATCGACAGGAGACGCCGTTGGCGTATTAATGGCCTTTGCTGACGGAACTTCAGTCCGTGGTTGTCCATGGGGTAATCAGCATATTCGAGTGCCAGCATCCAGCCACTGAATAATGTCCACAACAGCGGTGCAGCCAGATTGACGCCGGGAATCACAAACAACAGCGCGAGCGGCGCGGCGCGTAACAGGAAGTACAGAATCTTCTGGACCTCCGACAGCAGGCTGGGGACGATATCCTTGATCAATGTTTTCCAGTCCCCGGTATTTTCCAGTGAATGCCCCTGCAGGTGTTTCTCAACGGCCTCGGCCAGCAGGCCATTGAAAGGGGCTGCGATCAGGTTGGCGAGGAGTGTGAAAGTGTAGGCCAGGATGATCATGACCGTGGCCGCGAACAGCGGCCATAACAGATACTGCAGCCAATGCAGCCAGTCCGGTAAAAAACCCAGCAGGTAATCCAGCAGCTGCCCGAAACCGGACACCGCCGCATAGATCAATCCAGCGAACAGCACAATGTTGATCAGCAGCGGCATCACAACGAAACGGCGCAGGCCGGGCGCCTGGATCAATCTGATGCCTTCCAGCAGATAGCCGAAGCCTTTGTAGAAATCCCGCACGAATTATTCTCCAGGTGGTGTGTGCGTTTCGGTATCGATATCGTTTGTAACGTAGTCGGACGCGCCGCTAACGCCGCTGAATCCGACCTGCGTTATGGATGCATCAGGTCGTAGGCCGGATTCAGGCCGTAGGCCGCGTCCGACAGGCCCCGACACTGTAGGAGCGACCCTGGCCGGGAATTCAAGCATAGATCAGGCTGCTCTGAAAACGAATTCAAGCGCGTGCTGTTAGTGGGTCTGGCTGTTTTTTTGTGGATGGCCGCGCAGCAGTTCTGGAATGGCATCTGCGGTCACGGGGCGACTGTAATAATAACCCTGCGCCTCGTGGCAGCCTTCATGCAGCAGCAGTTGCGCCTGCGCGGCGCTTTCCACGCCTTCGGCAATGATGCGCAGCCCGAGACTCTTGCCCAAGGCAATGATGGCGCGCGTGATGGCAGTATCGTCTTCATCCGCCGGTAGATCCTGGACGAAGGTACGATCGATCTTGAGGCGGTCGATCGGTAGACGTTTGAGCCGTGACAGCGATGAATGGCCGGTGCCGAAATCATCCACCGCAATGGTGACGCCGAGGCGTCGCAGGCTCTTCAACGTATTGATGATGGATTCGGTCTTGACCATGATGAATGACTCGGTCACTTCGAGTTCCAGTATGCCCGGCGGCAGACCCGTTTCCGCTAAGGTTCGTTCGACCGTTTTCAGCATATCGCCGCGTTGCAGCTGCGGGCCGGCCACGTTTACAGAAATGCGTTGCAGTGGCAATCCCGCATCCAGCCAGCGTTTGGCTTGCGCGCAGGCCTCCTGCAATACCCAGGCGCCGATTGGCACGATCAGGCCAGTCTCTTCTGCAAGCGGAATGAAGCGATCCGGCATGATCAATCCTGTCTTGCCGTGTCGCCAACGCAGCAATGCTTCAACGCCGAACAGTTTCCCGTCGGCAAGCGTGACCTGCGGTTGATAATGCAGCTCCAGTTCCTGACGTTCCAGGGCATGCTTCAGATCGCTGACCAGTGTCACCTGCTCGTGTGCAAATTGTGTGAGTTCTGGCGTATAGAACTGAAAGGTGTTGCGTCCGGATTCCTTGGCCCGATACATGGCGGCATCCGCATCACTGACCAGGCCTTCTGCCGTTGTGGCGTCGCGCGGATAGAGGCTGATGCCGATACTGGTTGTCAGGTAGAGTGGTGTATCGCCGATGGCGATTGGCTGTAATAAGGTCTGAATCAGTTTCTCCGCCAGTACCGCGGCATCCCGACCGTGCTGCAGATGCTCCATGACGACTACGAATTCATCGCCACCCATGCGGGCCAGGGTGTCTTCCTTGCGTAAGACCTGACTCAGGCGTTCAGCTACTTGTGTGAGCAGCTTATCGCCTGCCGAGTGGCCCATGCTGTCGTTGACATGTTTGAAACGGTCGAGATCAAGGAACAATACCGCAAGATGACTGCCGTCACGTTCTGCCGTTGCCAGGGCGTGGCCCAAGCGTTCTGCGAGCAGCGCACGATTTGGCAGGCCAGTGAGAAAGTCGCGCCGCGCCAGACGTTCGGTTTCCTCAATGCGTCGTATACGGGAGCCTACATACAGGCACAACAATACCGTCAAAGCCAGTCCCGTCCAGAGAATGAGCCAATCGCGTGAGGCGCCGTAATGTACAAAAAAAGCGGGTGCGGGTGAAAATGCCATTTGCCATTCACGACCGGGGAGGTGCAGCGGCACATTGACGCTGAAGTGCCCACTGAGCGTGTCGCCCGGCGGTGGAGTGAACGGGACAGTGCGTGTGCGCGAGGGTTGAAAATGCAGGCGTTGCTGGTCCGCGGGCAGGGAAGAATCGAGTAACAGCCAGTCGATTTCTGTCGTATCCATAAGGGATGTGGTTTGCTCGATCAAGTCCGGGATGCGTAGCAGTACGACCACGTAGCCGAGCAGGGATTCGCGACGTTCTGCGATGGACTTGGGTTTAGAGCCCAGTTTGTAGATGGGTTGATAGAGAATGGTCGAGAGTGCGCTGTGCTGATCCTGGATCAGCCTGAAAGGCGTGCTTGCAAGCATGCTGCCGCCATCCCGCGCCTGTTCCATCGTTGGCCGGCTGCTGCTGCGGCTGTAGGAGTCATAGCCGAGTGCCTTGCGGTTCTTCTCCAAGGGCTCGGCATAGTACACGGGGAAATATTCAAACCGACGCTTGGCGGGTATAAGTGTCTGGTCACCGCTCAATTCGGTGATCTGGTAGTCGGTCAATCCTTCTGCGCGCGCAGCGGTCTCAAAGGCTTCGCGTTCGCTGTCCCGTACCCGCGGTAGCCATTCGATGCCGTGGATATCCGGATGTTGAGCGATTCGGTCAGCGAGAAACAGGGTGAATTCTGTACGCGAGACGTAATTGCTGGCATCGAAAAAAGCGCCAGTGGCCTGCAGGCTTTCCAAGGCACGATTGATGGCAGCTTGCATTGTAGCCGCCCGTTCCTTGGCCAAGAACTCAAAGCGCTGGAGCAGCCGTTCTTCTTCCTGATGGTGTTCCCACTGGTAGGCAATGCCGCTCAGCAGCATGCCCAAAACAGCTATTACAAATACCGCCAGGTATCTGCGCAGCGTAGAGGAGAGATCGCTGATCTGCATATTAATAGTCGATGCTGCTCGCTGGGTTGGTGAAGACTGAGCTGCCAGGTGGAGTGGCAGTAGTGTCGGTTGGGGAAACCCTGCTTAATTCGCTGCAGCGGCTCTGCTGTGTTGCAGCCGGGCTCAAATATTCATTTACGCCGTGTAAACTCCGTTTTTTCACCCGTCTGTGCCTTCTATCTGCTCACTTGATCAAATTAATCAGAAGTTCCTTAGACGCATCCACAAAAGACGCATCCACAAATCGCAATCGAGTTGCCAGTCAACACTTGAACGACTTCTGAACTCCGCTAAGCGTGTCGTTCAGAGCGCCAAGCATATCAGGTGCTCTATATCAGAATAGTACTTAATCCGTATAAGATTGGCGCGCGAGCCGCGCGGCACCGTAGGCGGCGTCTTGATGACCGGCCAAGGTAACGGGTACGGACAATAGATTTTCGCGCAATTTCCGCCATGCGATATTGTTGGCGCCACCGCCACTGCTGATGACCTGCGTGGGATAAGGTGCTCCCAGTGTTTCCAGTAATTCATACCCACGCTGCTCGATACGCGCGATACCTTCCAGCAATCCCTGAAGGAACACGGCGTCTTCTGCCGGGCGCGGTGTCAAGCGTGGTTGCAGATGCGGATCGTTCATGGGAAAGCGTTCGCCAATACCGGGTAGGGGGTAGTAGTCCAAGCCAGTAGGACGCATCGGGTCGAGTTTTGATTCCAGGTTTCTCAGCTGGTCGTTACTGAAATACTGACGTAATACCGCACCGCCGGTGTTGGAGGCGCCGCCCACCAACCAGCGTTCGCCGAGTCTATGGCTGTAGACGCCGTATTCAGGTGCGAAGATCGGACGTTCGGCCAACACCTTCAACACCAGCGTGCTGCCGAGCGACGTGACAGCTTGACCGATAGTCTGTGCGCCGGTCGCAAGGAAGGCGGCAGTGCTATCGGTCGTGCCGGCGACAACCTGTACACGCGGCATAGTCCAGCGTTGTGCCCACTCAGGCAGCACAGGACTGAGCCGGGTGCCTGGTGCGACGACACGTGGCAACAGCGATCTATCTACTTCCAAGCCATTAATCCAGGACGGCCAGGTACGTGTGATGGGATCGTAACCGAGTTTCAGCGCATTGTTCTCATCGCTGATGCCGAAGTGGCCCGTCAGCCGGGCGGCCAGCCAATCGGCTTGATGCAGAAGGTAGCGCGGCTTATCTGACATCGGTTGCCGTAGCAACCACAGTGCCTTGGCAAGACTGCTGTGCGCCCCTTGTGCGCCGCTGTTTAGCGGTGCCGCGGCTGCGATCATTGCCGCTTCGGCCTGGGCGCGGTGGTCGTTGTACATCAGCGCCGGTCCCAGCGTTTGCCCCTGGGCATTGCAGGCAAGCAGGGTGGCGGAGGTGCCGTCAATGGATAGTGCGGCGAGATTATTCAGTGGGTGTTGTGCGTGAAGTTCGTCGAGCACGCCTTGCAGTGCCTGCCACCACAAGTCCGGTTCTTGTTCTATGCAGGCGTTGTTTCGCGTGGGCTCGGGCAGTGCGGTATGGACAGTCGCGAGTTCTTGTCCGGCGGCATCGATCAAACAGGCGCGGATACCTGAGGTGCCAACATCAATGCCGAGGAAAGTAGTGTTCACATTGTAAACCGCATTTGCCACGGAACCACACGGAAAAACACTGACAAGATCATAAGCTTCACGCAGGCGCGTCCATTACCCGCGAGGTGGTGATTAGTCGCTCCAGGAATGTACTGTGTTTCAGTGTCTTCCGTGTGTTTCCGTGGCTGAAATGATTTTAGGTTCACCAGCTCAACGCGTGTTTGATCTGTGGAATGAGCGTCAGGGAAGCTCGACCTTGACCGCGGGCTGCCAACCGGACGCACGGTGTTCGACGACGACCGTGGTGTAGATGCCGCCACGCACCATGAATTCGGCGGTCAGGCGCATGAAACGCGGTGTGGTAGCGGCGACCAGATCGGTGAGGATGCGGTTGGTCACGTCTTCATGAAAGGCACCTTCCTCGCGGAACGACCAGATGTACAGCTTGAGCGATTTCAGTTCGACGCAATGCTGTTCCGGAATGTATTCCAGGATCAGCGTCGCGAAATCCGGCTGGCCGGTTTTCGGACACAGGCAGGTGAACTCCGGCATGCGGATGCGGATGGTGTAATCGCGTCCGGGCTGCGGATTGGGAAAGGTTTCGAGGTCTTTACTGGGCTGGGTGCTCATGGCGCGGAAAGATACTGGCGATAGACGCAAGATACAAGCGACAAGATACAAGCAAAAACAAAGGCGTTGAACAGAAAGCTCGGGTCTCTTGCGGAACGCGTCGCGGAGGGCTCGCACATGCCCATAGGATCGCCGCTGTCAATCCTTGTATGTTGCCACTTGGATCTTGTATCTTCGCCCCCCATGCGCCTGGATAAAATAAAACTCGTCGGTTTCAAATCGTTCGTCGACCCCACTACGATCCAGCTGCCCAGTAACCTGGTCGGCATCGTTGGGCCCAATGGCTGCGGCAAGTCGAATACCATCGACGCGGTGCGCTGGGTGATGGGCGAAAGCTCCGCCAAGAATCTGCGTGGCGATTCCATGGCGGACGTCATCTTCAACGGCTCAACGTCCCGCAAGCCGGTTGGTCACGCCAGTGTCGAGCTGGTGTTCGAAAACACCGAAGGCAAGATCGGTGGCCAGTATGCCCAGTACAGCGAGATCTCGGTTAAGCGCCAGGTGTCGCGCGACGGGACCTCAGCCTATTTCCTCAACGGTGTGCGTTGCCGCCGCCGCGACATCACCGACATCTTCCTCGGCACAGGTCTCGGTCCACGCAGCTATTCCATTATCGAACAGGGCATGATCTCGCGCTTGATCGAGGCGCGGCCGGAAGACCTGCGCGTCTATCTCGAAGAAGCCGCCGGTATCTCGAAATACAAAGAACGCCGCCGCGACACTGAAAATCGCATCAAGCATACACGCGAAAATCTATCCCGCCTCAATGACTTGCGTGATGAAATAGAGAAACAGCTTGAGAAGCTGCAACGGCAGGCGCGTACGGCTGAGCGCTATAAAGAACTCAAGCAGCAGGAGCGCCGCGTCCGCGCTGAGCTG
The DNA here is from genome assembly GCA_018819175.1 of Gammaproteobacteria bacterium. Classification (GTDB taxonomy): domain Bacteria; phylum Pseudomonadota; class Gammaproteobacteria; order Thiohalobacterales; family Thiohalobacteraceae; genus JAHJQQ01. The sequence continues at coordinate 8,294 of JAHJQQ010000021.1, read as the reverse complement.
CTCACCCTGAAGCATCAGAAGCTGCATGCCGAAAGTGCCGACCGCCAGCGTCTGATCCAGGAGCTGGAAACCAATCTGGAAGGTGTCATCGCCGAACAGCGTGCGCTGGAGGCCTCCATCGAAAAGGCCCGCGAGGCGCAGATCGAATCCAACGATGCCTTCAATGAAGTGCAGGGTCGCTTCTATGGCCTCGGTGCGGAGATCGCCCGTGTCGAACAGAGCATTCAGCACGGCAAAGATACCCGCGCCCGCCAGCAGCAGGAACTCGCTCAGGCTGACCGTGCCTGGAACGAGGCCGAAGCACATATTGATGTCGACACACAGCGCCTGACCGAACTGGAACAGAGTCTCGGCGCCCGGCAGCCGGAGCTTGCGGAACTGCAGGCGCGTGCCGAGGAAACCGGTGCCCAGCTGCAGGAGGCCGAGCAGGCCATGCAGATCTGGCAGGCCGAATGGGATGACTTCAACCGCCGTGCCGCCGAGCCGCAGCGCAGTGCCGAAGTAGAACGTACCCGTTTGGATCACCTGGAACGCCAACTGACCCAGCTGGCGCAGCGCCTTGATCGCATCAACGGCGAAGGGCAATCGCTGGCCGGTGGCAATCTCGATGAAGAGATTGCTCAGTTGGATGCCGAGGTCGGTGAGCGCGAGCAAGAGGCCGCGCGACTGCAGTCGGAACTCGATAGCATCCGTACGCAGATCAATGAATTACGTGAACAAGCTCAAGCACAGGCGCACGAGCTGGATCAGGCGCGCCGCGTCCACCAGGACACCCGCGGCCAGCTTGTATCACTTGAAGCATTGCAGCAGGCCGCGTTGGGGCAGACCAGTGGTGCGGTAAGCAGCTGGCTGGAATCGCAGGGCCTGGCGCAGGCGCCGCGGCTGGCTCAGCAGTTGCAGGTCGAGTCCGGCTGGGAGCGTGCCGTCGAGACCGTGCTGGGTGCCTATCTGGAGGCGGTTTGTGTTGATGGCGTGGAGCGAGTCACAGATGTCTTGTCGAGTCTGTCTGAAGGTGCACTGACGCTGTTCGATACACAGCATGCGCCGCAGGCGGTTACCGGTTCGCTGACCCCGCTTACCCAGCATGTGACGGCGCCCTGGTCGCTCGCGGGTGTCCTCGGCGGTGTGTATGCGGCCGACAGTCTTGATCAGGCCCTGGCGCAGCGTGCGCAGTTAGCGGCACAGGATTCCATTATCACCCGCGATGGGGTGTGGATCGGCGCCAGCTGGTTGCGTGTCACCCGGGATACCGATAGTAAGGCCGGTATCATTGCGCGTGAGAAAGATATCAAGCAGTTGAAGGCACAACTTCAGGAACAGGAAGAGACTGTGGCCACACTGCAGGCGGCCGTGGAGCAGGCCCGCGAGGATCAGCAGGAGCGTGAGCAGCAGCGTGATGATCTGCAGGTTGCGGTCAATCAGGCCCATCGCGCCCATAGCGAGACGCGCGCCCAGCTGAGTGCGCGCCGCTCACGTCAGGAACAGTTGCAGTCCCGCATCGCCGCGATCACCCAGGAGGCCGAGGAGCTGGCCACCGAGCGTGCGCGTCTCGATGACGAATTCGGTATTTCCCGGCATACCCTCAGCGAAGCGCTGGCGCTGATGGAGCAGCTGGCCGAAGAACGCGATTCGCGCGCTGCGGAGCGCGAGCGCCGTCGCACTGCCTTGGATCAGGCGCGCGCTCAGGCCCAGGCCGACCGCGACAGTGCCCACGCCATCGCCATTCAGATCGAATCCATGCGCACCGCGCAAAGCACGACCGGGCAGAATCTGGAGCGGATGCGCGGTCAGCAGGTGCATCTGAGCGAGCGTCGCGAGCAACTGAACGCGGCGTTGGCGGAAGGCGAATCACCCCTGGAAGCCCTGCAGGAAGAACTTGCGCAGTTCCTGGAGCGTCGCTCTTTGGTCGAGGCCGAGTTGATCGAGGCGCGCCGCAAGGTGGAGGAGATCGATCATCGTCTGCGCGGTGAGGATCAGCAACGCACGGCGCGTGAACACACCGCGCAGGAAATGCGCGAACAGCTAAGCCAGCTGCGCATCGCCATGCAGGAAACCAAGGTACGCACCCAGACCCTGATCGAGCAGCTCGCCGAGACCGGCTTCGAGCTGGAGACGCTTGCCCAGGAGATGGCCGAGAATGCCGACATCGATACCTGGGCAAAAGAGCTGGAGCAACTGGAAGGCAAGATCCAGCGTCTCGGCCCGATCAATCTCGCGGCCATTGAAGAGTTCGAGGAGCAGTCCCAGCGCAAGAATTATCTGGACGCGCAGCTCGCCGATCTTAATGAGGCCCTGGAAACATTGGATAACGCCATCCGCAAAATCGACCGCGAGACGCGCACGCGCTTCAAGGAGACCTTCGACAAGGTCAATTCGGGTTTGCAGCGCATGTTCCCGCGTCTGTTCGGCGGTGGTCATGCCTATCTGGAACTGACCGGCGAAGATCTGCTCGACACCGGCGTCACCGTGATGGCCCGTCCGCCGGGCAAGCGCAACAGCACCATTCACCTGCTGTCCGGTGGTGAAAAGGCCTTGACCGCCGTAGCCATGGTGTTCGCGATCTTCGAGTTGAACCCGTCGCCGTTCTGTATGCTCGACGAGGTGGACGCACCGCTCGACGACGCCAATGTCGGCCGTTTCTGCGACATGGTGCGCGAGATGTCCGCGCAGGTGCAGTTCATTTTCATTACCCATAACAAGATCACCATGGAGCTGTCCAATCAGCTCATGGGCGTCACCATGCACGAGCCGGGTGTGTCGCGGCTGGTGGCGGTCGACGTGGACGAGGCGGCCAAACTGGCTGCTATGTGAGGCTGCGGCCAGGCCCGGATACTCATGGACTTATTACGCTGGATATTGCTCATTATCGGTGCCCTGATTGTGGTCGGGGTGTACCTCTGGAGTCGCCGCGGCGCGCGTGAGCAGGAGAATCTGTTTGTGCGCACCGAGCCGGGTGTCGGCAATCAGGATGACGAATTCGACCCGCTGTTCGCGCCCGCGTCCAAATACAAAGTCCCACCGCCCAACCTGACCAACGACGATGGCGAGCCGGATCTGGAAGCCATGCACCGTGAACTGTCCTCGCTGCAGGAACTGCTGAAGGCCGAGGCGGCCGACAAGGCGGCCCGCGCTGAAGTCGCCGCGCAGCCGGTCTCGAAGGATCCTGTAGAGGATGCGCCAGTCCCGGTCGCTGAAGACAAAGTCGTGGCCCTGTATCTGGTCGCACAGTCGCAGCAGGTCTTCAGTGGTGCGGACGTGGATGCCGCGCTCCGTGAAGTGGGGTTGCAGTATGACGATGAATTGCACATCTACAATCGTTATCCCAATGGCGCGGACAGCGGTACCTCCGTGTTCGGCGTGGCCAATCTGGTCGAGCCAGGCACCTTGGAACTTGCTGCCATGGCCGAAACCGGAACGCCTGGGCTGACCCTGTTCCTGCAACTGCCCGGCCCGTTGCGTCCCTTGCAGGCCTTCGATCTGTTCGCAACCACGGCACAGCAGCTTGCTACGCGATTGAACGGTGAACTGCGTGACAAGACCCGCAGTACCCTGAGCCGTCAGACCCTGGATCATCTGCGCGACGACATCCAGCAATTCGAGCGTCGGCAACGCCTGCATCACGCATGACCCCGCCCGCCAAGCCCGCCTCGCGTATCGACGCGCTGCGCCGGCAGATCGAGCATCACAACCACTGTTACTACGTTCTCGATAATCCTGAGATTCCGGATGCCGAATACGATCGGCTGATGCAGGAATTACAGGCACTGGAGGCAGAACATCCCGAGTTGATCACGGCGGATTCGCCGAGTCGGCGTGTCGGTGGTGCTGCACTGGATCGGTTCGCACCGGTGCAGCATGCCATCCCGATGCTGTCGATCCGCACTGAAACGGATACCACCGAGGGTGGCGCGATTGCCTTTGACGCACGCGTCCGTCGTGAACTGGAACTGGGACCGGAAGCACCGCCGATTGAATATGCCACGGAGCTGAAATTCGACGGTCTGGCCATCAGCCTGCGTTACGAGAAAGGCATTCTCGTGCAAGCCGCCACCCGTGGTGATGGCAGCGTCGGTGAAGACGTTACTCAGAACGTGCGCACCGTCGGTTCGATCCCGCTGCGACTGAATGGAATAACTGCGGCAGTGCTGGAAGTGCGTGGCGAGATCTATATCCGCCACGCCGATTTCGAACGCTTGAATGAACGCCAGCGCGCGGCTGGTGACAAAACTTTCGTCAACCCGCGCAACGCGGCCGCCGGCAGCATCCGTCAACTCGATCCCAGTATTGCCGCGCGTCGGCCGCTGAGTTTCTTTGCCTATGGTCTGGGTGAGGTACAGGGCTGGAAGATCCCGGCCACACACAGCGGCGTGCTGGATGCCGTCGGCGACATGGGACTGCCGGTGTGTACGGATCGTGCTGTCGTGTCGGGCCCCGAAGGACTGAGCACGTTCTATAACAGCATCGCAGCCAAGCGCGATGCCTTGCCGTTCGACATCGACGGCGTGGTCTACAAGGTCAACAGCCTTGCGCTGCAGCAGCGTCTGGGTTTTGTGACCCGCGAACCGCGCTGGGCGGTGGCGCACAAATATCCGGCCCAGGAACAGCTCACTGTGGTGCGCGATATCGACATCCAGGTCGGTCGTACCGGCAAACTGACGCCGGTCGCCAAGCTGGAACCCGTGTTTGTCGGTGGTGTCACCGTCACCAATGCCACGCTGCACAATGAAGACGAAGTTCGCCGCAAAGACGTGCGCATCGGCGACACAGTGATCGTGCGGCGCGCCGGTGATGTGATTCCGGAAGTGGTTGGGGTGTTGTTGGATCGCCGTCCCAAGCATGTGGGCAAGGCGTTTGATCTTTTTAATCAACTCAAGGGTTGCTGCCCCGAATGCGGGAGTGTCATCGCCCGCGAGGAAGGTGAGGCCGATTGGCGTTGCACGGCGGGACTGTATTGTCCCGCCCAGCGCAAAGAGGCGATCAAACATTTCGCTTCGCGGCGCGCCATGGATATCGAAGGCTTGGGCGACAAGCTGGTCGATCAGCTGGTCGACCGCAAACTGATAGAGGATGTCGCCGATCTCTACGCACTCAGTGCTGAGGCCTTGGCGGATCTGGAACGCATGGGCCAGAAGTCGGCCGAGAATCTGGTTGCAGCGCTGGATAAAAGCCGCAACACGACATTGCCGCGGTTTCTCCATGCGCTGGGCATACCCGAGGTGGGCGAGGCCACCGCCGCGGCACTGGCAGCCAACTTTGGTAATCTGGATGCCTTGGTCCAGGCGGCGGATGAATATGCGAAGGCAATGGCCGTCAGCGATGACGCGACCGCAGCGGCGCGTGCGCGCAGACTCAAGGCGACGGCCCTGCAACAGGTGCCGGATGTCGGCCCCGAAGTGGCGGCGCGCATTTCGGTATTCTTCCTGGAACCCCATAATCAGCGCGTTGTTAAACGACTGCTGGAAGCGGGTCTGCAGTGGCCTGCTATCGAGATTGCAGCACAGGGCGAGCAGCCGCTGGCCGGTAAAACGATTGTGCTGACGGGCACCCTTACTGACATGAGTCGCGATGAGGCCAAGGCCCGGTTGCAGGCCCTGGGCGCCAAGGTCAGCGGCAGCGTGTCAAAAAAGACCGATTATGTGGTCGCCGGCGCCGATCCGGGCTCCAAGCTGACCAAGGCCGAGGCCCTGGGTGTGACGGTGCTGGATGAGGCCGGGCTGCGCAAGCTCCTGGGTGATTGATCCGTGCCATGCACATGCCACAAATGTTCGCCATCTAGAGGATTTTGCGGTACTTTCTAAAGGCTTCGGCGAGCTCGCCGATGATTCTTAACCAGATTACCTGACTTAAGGCACTATAGTGTCTGTCGAGATGCACAGGATTGCTATGAATTCGCAAGGATCTTCCCGGAACAATCAACTCCCGCCACGTTTCAAAGACCTGATGCAGGGTTGCCGTCAGATGGTGCGCAGTCATCTCGCGCCAATGATGATCACCATGCTCGACAATGCCGATGTGGCGCTGCTGGAATTCGCCGGCAAGGCCGAGACCAACGCGGCCCAGGCCAAGTTGTTCGAGGCCATGCAGGAACTCAAACGCAAGCGTACCGAAGTCGAGCATGGGTTTTTCAAGACTGTCGATACGGGCTTCAAGGATTTCATCAACGGCAGTTTGCCCAGTGAAAGTATGCCGGTGGGCTTCGGTGACCTCACCGCGTCCAAACTGAGTCTGGTCGAAAAGACCGACGTTGAGGCCGCACTGCCGGTGCAGAATATGATTGCCAAGGCCAACGCCAACTACAGCGAACAGCTGTATGGGCTGAATCAACGTCTGGCCGTGGTCAATGGTGGCGCCAAACTTTCCGATCAGCAGCTCCCGGGTGGTCCGACGCAGCTGTCCGAGGCCGCCCGCGGCGCTTTCAATCTGCTGGTGATGGATGGCAAGACCCGCATGATTATTTATGCGGTGTTCGAACGCTATGTCATGCGCGAGCTGCTGGCGATGTATGAGGAATACAATCGTCGGCTTGTGAACGCCGGCATCCTGCCCAACCTGAAATACGAGATCCGTAAGCAGTTCGATCCGCGCCAAGTGAAGGCGTCATCCGGATCCGCCGCGCCCAAAGTGCCATCTGCTCCTGCTGCGGTAGAGCAAACAGTCGGTGAAGAGGCCTTCCAATCGATCCTGGAATTGATGGCGCGCAGTCACGGTATTTCCCGGGACACGACAGGTAGTATGTCGGCCACCGGTGAGGCCATCAGCGAAGCTGTTGCCGCCAGTTCGCGCTCCACACTTCTTGGCGCCATCGACAGCATCCAGTTGGAGCAGAGTGGTTCGGAGGCCACGACACGCTTCCAGAGTGACGTCATAGAAAATATCAGCGTCGATCTGAAACTGCTTGAAGGCCTTAAAACCACGCTGGCCGCGGAGCGGCAGCGTCTCTACGGCGGTGTCGATCGCCGCCGGGTGGCAAGTGCTGATGCGGACATCATCGACTTGGTGGGTATGCTGTTCGAATACATGCTGCAAGACGAGGCACTGCCGAATATCGTCAAGGCGCTGTTGAGTCGCTTGCATACGCCTTACCTCAAGGTGGCCATTGTCGATCGGCACCTGTTTACTGAAAAGCACCATCCGGGACGGCGCTTGCTGGATGTGATGGCCGAAGCGGGCACGCGCTGGGTAACCGAAGATGACCTGGAACGCGGCATCTTCCCTTGCATGACGAAAATAGTCGAGCGCGTCCTGCGAGATTTCAAGAATGACCTGAGTCTGTTCGACGAGCTGCTGAGTGATTTCACCGCACATCTGCATGAAATCGAGCAGAAGGCGAAGATCATCGAGCGCCGTACGGTTGAGGCTGCGAATGGCCAGGCACGGTTGAACAATGCGCGCACACAGGCCAATGATGAAATAAAAAATATTTTGCTGAATACGCGTCTTGCTCAGGAAGCGCAGACCTTCATGCGTCAGGTGTGGGTTGAAAAACTTACCTTTATCCTGCTGCGTGAAAACGACGGCACGGACAGTGAGGCCTGGAAACTCGCCGTGAAACTGGCCGACGATCTGGTATGGAGTCTGCGGTCACATGATGATGAAGCCGAACGTGATCGAGTGCATGAGGCTTTGCCGCGATTGCGCAAGGAACTGCGCCAAGGCCTGGAAGATTTACAGGGTTACGGGCGCCGCGATAACGATAGGATGTTTGCCCAGATCTGCACCTGGCAGGATCATGCGCTTAATCGGGCGAACGAACCTGAGGCAGCATCGACTGAAGTTGCGGAACAGCCACCAATAGAAGCAGCGCAGGTCGAGCAGCAGGCAGAGGTTGATTCCGAGCCAACGCTCCCCGCCGAAGTGCAGGCCATGATCGAGCGGTTGGGCGATATAGAATTCGACACCTGGTTCGAGTTCGCGGATGCCGATACCGGGCGGCATCACCGTTACAAGCTCGCCTGGTATAGCAAGATTTCTTCAAATTATATGTTTGTTGATGCCATGGGCGTAAAGGCCGCGGAATTTACCCGGGCTGTGTTGGCGGAAAAACTTTGTTCGGGTAGGGCGCACATACTCGAACAGCATGACAAGCCGTTTCTTGATCGCGCTTTGTCGACCATTCTGACCTGGCTCGGACGCTCTAAAACCGTAGCCGCCACCTAGGGCCTGTTAACACTATCCGCGCCATGGCGTTGCAGCCCCAAAAGGCGCCAGGCAAGGCGCGAGGAGAGAAGTTTGGTGATTCCAAATGAACGACGAGCAACGCGGCATGGCGCCTTTTGGGGCGCAACCCCCTTTTG
>JAHJQQ010000001.1 GCA_018819175.1 Gammaproteobacteria bacterium | reverse complement strand
CTCTCCCGCGAGGGGAGAGGGTAACCATGAATACCATGTAATCAAGATTTTCTTTCGCGCACCATTAACGCCGTCGTATCGAACAGTTTTATTCTATAAAGGTATCTAATCCATGTGTGGTATCGCAGGTTATATGCACGCAGACCCGGCACGGCCGGTCGATCCGGAAACGCTGGTCGCAATGGCGGCCATCCAACATCATCGCGGGCCGGATGGTTTCGGTTGGCAGGCCATGGACGGACGCGGCGTGGGCTTCAGTCATGCGCGGCTGTCCATCATCGATCTGGACGAAGACCGTGCGCGGCAGCCGTTCCGCTCCGCCGACGGCGAACTGCTGCTGGCACAGAATGGCGAGTTGTATGACTACAAGCGCCTGCGTGCCGATCTGGTGTCGCGCGGCGCGCGCTTCCAGACCAAGAGCGATTCAGAGCTGGTGCTGCACCTGTATCCACGCTACGGGCTGGAAGGGATGCTGCCGCATCTGCGCGGCGAGTTCGGCTTTGCGCTCTATGACCGTAAGCGTGATCGCTTGATGCTGGTGCGCGACCGCTTTGGCGTTAAGCCATTGTATTGGACAGAGGTGAACGGCACGCTCGTCTTCGGTTCCGAATTGAAGGTGTTGTTCGCGCATCCCGAAGTGCCGCGTCAATTCACGTCTCAGGGTCTTTATCATCAGCTGATGCAGACCATCGTGCCGGGTAGTACGGCCTTTGCCGGCATTCAGCAGGTCACGCCGGGGCATGTGATTATCATTGAGCGCGCGCAGGGGAAATTCACCATCCGCGATCAGAAATACTGGGATATGGATTTTCCGCCGGCAGCGGAGCGCGAGAGCGGGCGCAGCGAAGAATATTATATCGAGGGCGTGCGCGAGCAGTTGTTACAGGCGGTACAGCTGCGCCTGGAGGCGGATGTGCCAGTGGCCTGCTATCTGTCGGGCGGTATCGACTCCTGTTCAATCCTCGGCATGTCGTCGGCCAGTCAGCAGTCGCCGGTGAAGGCCTTCACCATCGGTTTTGATGACAAGGACTATGACGAGACACCCATTGCGACCGAAATGGCGCAGTCGGTCGGTGCCGATCAGGATGTCATGCGCCTGGATGCGAATCATCTTTATGATAATTTCGTGGAGACGCTCTGGCATACCGAACGCACCATCTATAACACGCTCGGTGTCGCCAAACTGTTGATGAGTCGCCATGTGCAGCAGGCCGGTTACAAAGTTGTGGTGACCGGTGAAGGTTCCGACGAACTGTTCGGCGGTTATCCGGCCTTCCGCCGCGATATGTTCCTGCACGGACTCGCTGATCTTCCGAGCAGTGAACGTGCCGCCTGGGAACAGATGCTCGCCGACAGCAATAAACTCTTCAGCGGCGCTATGCTGGCCGAGACAGCGGTGCATGATCAGGCGCTCGATGCACTGGTCGGTTTCACGCCCAGTTGTCTGCAACCCTGGCTTGCGGCGGCCACGCACGTCCCGAACCTGATGCAGGCGGATCGACGCGCGGACGTGCAGGGCTACGATCCGGGCGCGGCCATTGCTGCGGCGTTTGAAGGTTCCATGTTGGAGGGCCGGCATGCGCTGGATAAGGCGCAGTACGTTTGGATCAAGACCATGCTGGAAGGGCAGATCCTGACCTGGGGCGGTGACCGCGTGGACATGGCCAATTCCATGGAGGCGCGCCCGCCGTTTCTGGATCATCATCTGGCGGAATTCGCGACTCAGCTGCCGCCCTCCCTGCGCATCAAAGGGCGCACCGAAAAATACGTTCTGCGCGAGGCCATGAAGGGCCTGTTGCCAAAGGTGCTGTATGAGCGCGAGAAGTTCGCCTTCATGGCGCCGCCGGCGCACACCGATCCGCAGAAATGGGCGGCCATGAAAACCCTGGCTGATCGTTATCTGTCCGATGCTGCGATTGCCGATGCCGGCTTATTGGATGTGGCGGGGGTGCGTGCGCTGTTTGCGTTGCACGAAAGTCCGAATACCGCCACGGCAACACAGGTGCAATTGGATGCGGTGATCAATCATCTGTTGGGCGTGCAGATCCTGCATGAACATTTCGTCGCCACGGACATACCTGCGCAGGCGCGGGCGAAAGCGGTGGAGTTGGGCTGGGCCGCGTAGATTGGGGTCAGACCCGAATGGCACTTACTTAAGCCGATATTTCGAAATGGCCACGGAAAACACGGAACACACGGAAAAATTCAATAGGTAAAATCCCAGATAGTGACCGAGCGGATTGCTTCCCGGGTTTTTACTTCGCGCATTTTCCGTGAATTCCGTGTGTTCCGTGGCTATAAATGGCTTAAGTAAGTGCCCTTGCACGAGAGTACGGGCTTGAACGCAACACGTAGCCCGCATGCAGCACAGCGGAATGCGGGGAAAATGCTCAGCCTCGGCGCCGATTCCCGGATTGCGCTGCGCTCCATCCGGGCTACATACCGGTGTTGTTGCGGAAACAGGGCTTAAGTAAGTGCCATTCGGCTCTGACCCAATTATTTTAATTATCCGAAATCAATTTCCGAATAGGCGTGGCTTTGATTACGTCCATTGGTCTTGCCGTGATACAGCGCTTCGTCGGCCTGACGCAGCAGGGATTCCAACAGATCGGGACGGTCCGGTGATTCCAGACCGGTCAGGCTGGTCAGGCCAATCGAGGTTGTCACACGCACGGATTTACCCGAGGCATTGAAGGCCAGGCTGCGCAGTGAACTGAGCACGCGATCGGCGAGTAGCTTGGCGCCTTCCAGATCGGTGTTGGGCAGGGCCATGACGAATTCCTCACCGCCGAAGCGCGCCACGATATCGCCTTCGCGCGTCTGGCCTTTCAACAGTGCGGCAGTAACCTGCAGCACCTTGTCGCCCATGCTGTGACCATGCTGATCGTTGATCTGTTTGAAGTGATCCAGATCCACCATCAAAATGGAAAACGGGTGCTGGTGACGCACCGCGCTGGCCAGTGCGGCATGCGCCTCGGGAAAAAAGAAGCGCCGATTATGAATGCCGGTCAGCTCGTCAATGATCGACAGATGCTGGTAGCGACGCTTGAGCTCTTCGGCCTCGGCCAGGGCGGATTCCAGTTCCCGGGTGCGCTGCTGGATCTCCGCTTCCATCTGATGGTAGTAGCGCCAGTTCGACAATATCTGACCGAGGAAGCTGGCGAATACTGCGAGCAGGCGTTCGTGGGTATCCACAAAGGCATTGTTGCGCGAGTGCGAGATATTGACCACACCCAGAACCTTACCGGCGAACAGCACCGGCACACACATCAATGATCCCGACCGTTTAGGCCCGTCGAGCTGCAGAAACCGTGGCTCACGGCTGCAGTCATGGCAGTGTTGCAGATGACCGGTTTCCGCGGCCATGCCGATAATGCCTTCGCCGATATGAAAGCTGGCGCTTTCGCGCGAGCTGTCTTCAACCTGGCCGAGTAGGTCCGACCAATCCAGTCCGCCGGCGCATCTCAGAACCTCGTCTTCGAGCAGGAATACCGAGCAGCGTTCGAAATCACTGTTTTCCAGCAACGCGCGCATGGCATCGCGCAGCAGCTCCGTTTCATGAGCATGGCGCAGATTCAGACGCGACAGCCCGCTCAGTGCGGACATGTCGTTCACCAGCATGATGAAATGCTGGTTCAGTTCCTGGTAGGCATCGCTAATGACGGTGTTGTTGATCATCTTTGTCATGCGCTGGCCAGGGCTTGGGCCAGGCTGCGAATCTCCGGTTCTTTGTCGCGGGCTTGCTCCAAGAGTTTAGCAAAACGTTCCGGATCACTATCCGCCACAGCTGGGCCGGCTGTGCTCAGTGGCCCGCTGGCTGCTGTCGGATCGCTGTACCAATTACTTGCGAGATCAGAACAGTAAGCGACCAGTTCCACTAAGGCTGCCGTGTCATAGGCGCGCTGCGGTTCGCGGCGGAAACTGATGACGCTGGCCACGCTGGTCGGTAACTGCCAGCGTCGCGCGATGATACTGCCGGCCTCGATTTCATTAATAGCCAGCTGTTTTGATTCCAATGCCAGCAGGCTTTGATCGGGCTGCTGCGCCCATTGCTTGAAGACCTGGGACATGCGTGCGGGGAAGGCGTTGACGAGTACCAGCTGCCCCAGGTTATGCAGCAGCCCACACAGAAACAGGCATTTGCGAGCCGGGTCTTCGAGGTTGCTGAGTGGGGCAAGCCGCATTGCCAGGTTCGCGGTCAGCATGGCGCGATACCAGTAACGATCAAGCTGAAAATCCGCGCAGGCGCTCGCATCGAACGGTTTGCTCAAGGCAATGCCGATGGCGATACCGCGCACCAGATTCAGCCCCAGGACACGGACGATGGCCTCGGTCACGGAGCAGATCTCGGTCGGTCGGGCGTAATAGGCGGAGTTGGCTATGCCGATAATGCGTGCGGCCAGTCCCGGATCCTGTTCGATCAGGGCTGCGAGATCAGCGATGTTGGTGTCTTCCTGCTCCACCAGCTCCAGCAATTTGTAAGCAATGCTGGGCAAGGGTGGCAACATCAGGATGTCTTGTACGCTGGCATGCGGCGCGGGCGGCAATTCATTATTATCAGACATTGATCTTTGTTGATCCCTGGCGCATTCAGCGCGGGTGATACATGCCGCTACGCGCGCCCTGGTGGCTGATCGCGGCTCCCGGTTAATGATCGGTCCGAGAAGTAAAATCTTGAGTTGGCAGGATGTTATGTAATTACGCCGCGGCTGTCACCTGCTTCAGTCGAGCCGGGACTCTGCGCTAGTGTGGCTTTGCGTAAAAACTGTGAAGCTATTAGGGTAGAAGCAAAGGAGGGACGTTATGCAGATACGGTTTTTAGGTGCGGCACGCGAGGTTACGGGCTCCTGTTTCCTGCTGGAGACCAGTCAGGCGCGGGTTCTGATCGATTGCGGACTGATCCAGGGCAGTTGGAAGGACGAGGCGCGCAATCGGGATCCGTTCGCCTTTGCGCCGGGTGATATCGATGCCGTGGTCCTGACCCATGCCCATCTCGATCATTCCGGGCGATTGCCTCTGCTCATCAAGGCCGGTTACCGGGGGGCGATTTACACCCAGCGCGCCACCCGCGACCTGTGCCGCATTATGCTCAAGGATTCCGGCCATCTGCAGGAAAAGGATGTCCAGTGGGAGAACCGCAAGCGACAACGCAAAGGCCTGCCATTACTCGAACCACTCTACACCGTCACCGATGCCCAGGACTGCATGCAGTACTTCAAAGGTATGGACTACGACGTCGAGCGGCGCATCGCCCCGGGTGTCTGGCTGCGGTTGCGGGATGCCGGACACATCTTGGGCTCCGCGATTGCCGAACTGCGTGTACAGGATCAGGGTGCGGAACGCCGGTTGGTGTTCAGCGGTGACCTCGGTCATCACGGCGCGCCGATCCTGCGCGATCCCGTCAAGGTGGCGCAGGCCGATCTGGTGATAATGGAAAGCACCTATGGCGAGCGTTGCCACCGTGACTGGGACAGTACCTGGCAGGAATTAGGCGAGGTCATGCGGGTGGCGAGCGAGGGACGCGGCAATATCCTGATTCCCGCCTTTGCCGTGGGGCGCACGCAGGAACTGCTGTATATCTTTCAGCAGCATTATCAGGACTGGGGGCTCAACAGTTGGAACATCTTTGTCGACAGCCCCATGGCCATTGCGGCCACGGAAGTCTACGCACGCCATTGGCGGCTGCATGACATAGAAGCGGCGCAATCGCGTAAGCACAATGGCGAGCCCTTCAGTCTGCCGAATCTGCATTTCAGTCGCACGGCCAGTCAGTCGATGGCGATAAACAAAATCCGTTCCGGAGCGATGGTCATCGCCGGCAGCGGCATGTGCACGGGCGGACGCATCAAACATCATTTCAAACACAATCTCTGGCGTAACGATTGTCATGTGATCATTGTTGGCTTCCAGGCACGCGGCACGCTCGGCCGCGCGCTGGTCGACGGTGCCAAGCATGTACGGCTGTGGGGCGAGACCATTCGTGTCGGTGCGAAGATTCACACCATTGGCGGGCTCTCGGCGCATGCCGATCAGGCCGGTCTGCTCGACTGGTATAGCGGTTTTCAAGGCCGTCCACCGGTGGCGCTGGTGCACGGTGAAGAAACGTCCATCGCCACCCTGGGTGATGTCCTGCGTGAACGTCAGGTGAAAGTGACACAGCCGCGCCATGGTGAGGTATTAGAGATCGATTGAGTTGTGTAGAGCTATTTTTACAGGCCTGACTTCATGACGCCCCTGGTCCGCCGTTTCATCAAAACAGCTATTCTGTTTCTGGTCCTCGGCTTGGCGCTGGGCCTGTTCATGTTGATCCGGCGCGAGTTATTCAATGAATGGCCGCCGGCCTATGTTATTTCCGCGCATACCCATGCCGTATTCGTTGGTTTTGTCATGTTCATGATTCTGGGCGTGGCGCTGTGGCTGTTTCCTAAACCCCTCCAACATGATCGACGTAACCGGCCGGTATTTATCGAGGCGGTGTACTGGTTTTTGTTAATGGGTACGCTGGCGCGTTTCAGTGGCGAGATGGCGCGCGCTTATAGCGACATGCCATTGTTAACCGGGCTGATACTCATTGGCGGTATTGCTCAGGTAACGGCTCTGCTGCTGTACGTCTGGGTGATGTGGAAGCGTATACGACCGAGCGCGCGGCGAATGCGAGAGGGTGAGGGAGACTAAGTTGAAATTGCACTTCCGCTTATCGTAGCCGCTGATAACTCTGGATGGGATGGCATAAAAAAGGCCGCCTGAAAGGCGGCCTTTTGCATGATTAAGTGGATCTTAAAACTTCGGGTCCATAATCATTTCGGCCCAGAAAACCTTTTCGGGTTCTTTGGCCTGAAGTTCAGCGGCCTTCTTCCTGGCCTCGCCGTAGGTCATCTCGCCGTCGAGATGTGATCTCTGAAAGCCGTATTTCAGTTTCCACCCGATCTGGTAGCCCTTGTCCTCATCTTTCTTTACGAGCGAGTCTGCTCGATTGCTGTATACACCGGCCATACGTTTGAGCTCCTATGGAATTGAATTCCAGCGCTGACACGCTGTGGTTAAATGCGGTTAACGAAGTTAAAAGTGTAGTCTTCTGCAAGCCAGGTTCAAGAACAATCTGCCTAGGCAATCCCTGGGTCTGTGGGCAGGCATGTTACCCCATCACCCCCGTGCTATATACCTACAAAACGCATGGAGAGATCGATAGACAGCAGGTCCTTGGTGAGCGCGCCGGTGGAGATGAAATCCACGCCGGTTTCGGCGATGCCCCGGATATTCGCGAGGGTCACCCCGCCGGAGGCCTCCAGCTTGATACGGCCGGCATTGAGCGCCACCGCGTTGCGCAGGCCATCCAGGTCGAAATTGTCGAGCAGTAGAATGTCCGCACCGGCAGTCAAACCCTCCTGCGCCTGTTGCAGGTTTTCCACCTCGACCTCAATCGGCAGTTGCGTATTGAGTGCGCGTGCTGTGGTTATAGCGGCGGTGATCGAACCGGCCGCGGCAATGTGGTTTTCCTTGATAAGAATACCATCGTAAAGACCGTGGCGGTGATTATGGCAGCCGCCGGTGC
This sequence comes from Gammaproteobacteria bacterium, assembly GCA_018819175.1. GTDB lineage: Bacteria > Pseudomonadota > Gammaproteobacteria > Thiohalobacterales > Thiohalobacteraceae > JAHJQQ01. The sequence goes on along the minus strand of JAHJQQ010000001.1, from coordinate 54,362 downwards.
GCACGGCATATTTCTGTTCCATGCGCAGGCCCGGCAAGGTCTTGCGGGTGTCGAGCACGCGTACCGGCAGGCCCTGCACCGCATCGGCATACTGCGCGGCGCGGGTGGCCGTGCCGGACAGTGTTTGCAAAAGATTGAGCGCGGCGCGCTCGCCGGTCAGCAGGGCGCGTGCCGGACCCGATAGGGTACATAAGACCTGATCGGGTTGTACGCGCGCGCCATCGGCTGCATTCCAGGTGACATGGATGCGTTCATCGAGTTCCGCGAATACCGCATCGAACCAGGCGCTACCGCACAGCACGGCGGCTTCACGACTGATGACCCGCGCGGTGGCGCGGGCGTCTTCAGGGATCAGCGCAGCGGTCACGTCACCGCTGCCGATATCCTCGATCAGTACCCGCCGCACAGTGGACTGAATATGCAGTCCCATGGCCTCAAGAAGCATTACTCGGAAATTTCCAGCAACTCGACTTCGAAGATAAGGGTGGCATTGGGTGGGATCACGCCGCCGGCGCCACGTTCACCATAACCCAGGTTGGACGGGATGGTGAGTTTGCGCTTGCCGCCAACCTTCATGCCCTTGACGCCTTCGTCCCAACCTTTGATGACGTAGCTGCAATCCAGCGGAAAGCTGAACGGGTCGTTGCGATCAAGACTGGAATCGAACTTGGTGCCGTCTTCCAGCCAACCCGTGTAATGCACCAGCACGGTCTGGCCGCGGCCGGTGGCCTCAGTGCCATTGCCGACGGTCAGATCTTCGTAGCGCAGCCCGCTCGCTGTGGTCTGTTCAGTCATGTCATGTCTCCGTAGATATATCTGTTAGTCGAATCGTCAGGCTGATCAACATAAAAAAACTATTGAACCGCCAAGACGCCAAGGCCGCCAAGAAAATCTTTATTTGAACCGCCAAGACGCCAAGAACGCCAAGAAATCTTAATTAGGCTTTTTCGTTGTACTAGATGCCAATGCCGAAATCTTGATGTGTTGGTGAGCGATCCAGACAACGCCAATAACAATAAATTATCTTGGCGTTCTTGGCGTCTTGGCGGTTCCAAACTTTCTTACTTGGCGTCCTTGGCGTCTTGGCGGTTCAAAAAAGAATTATCTCGTCGGTATGTGCTTGCGTGAAAAATAGTCGTTCTTGAGTTTCTTGACCAGACCGGCGAGCAGTATCAGTGCGATCAGGTTCGGAACCGCCATCAGGATATTGGCCACGTCGGCGAAGTTCCAGACCAGTTGCAGCGGCACGGCGGCGCCGAATACCACCAGCAATGAGTACACCACCCGATAAGGCATCACCGCCGCTTCACCGAACAGGAAGCGCGCCGAGCGGTCGCCGTAATAGGACCAGGAGATGATGGTCGAGAAGGCGAATAAGGTCAGGCCGCCGCCGACCACCCAGGCACCGGCGGCGCCGAGTGTTTCCGAGTAGGCATGCGCCGTCAGCGCCGCGCCGACCAGATGATCCGGTCGGTCGATATAGCTGCCGGTGACGATGATCACCAGACCGGTCATGCTGCAGATCACCAGCGTATCGATGAAGGGCTCCAGCATGGCAACCAGGCCTTCGCGCACCGGTTCATTGGTGCGTGCGGCAGCGTGCGCCATCGGCGACGAACCCAATCCGGCTTCATTGGAAAACAGGCCGCGCGCCACACCCCAGCGGATGGCCTCGCCGACGGCCGCGGCGCCCACGGCTTCGACATTCAAGGCGCTGTTGATAATCGTGGATAACGCAGCCGGGATGTCGGCGGCATGATTGAACAGCACCAGCAATGAGCCGACGATATAGAAGAGCGCCATGAACGGCACCAATATCGCGGCCACGCGAGCGATACGTTTGACGCCACCGATAATGACCAGGCTGACCAGTGTGGCCATGATCAAGCCGAACAGCCAGGCGTATTCGCGCGCCTCGGGAAAGATGTAGCTGACACCATCGACGACCGAGTTGGCCTGCACCATATTGCCGATACCGAATGAGGCAATCAGCGCGAAGACGGCGAACAGCACGGCGGTACGTTTCATCTTGAGGCCGTGCAACAGGGTGTACATCGGTCCGCCGGAGATTTCGCCCGTGGGACTGACTTCGCGGAACTTGAGTGACAAGGTGCATTCGGCAAACTTGGTCGCCATACCCAGGAAGGCGGTCACCCACATCCAGAACAATGCGCCGGGACCGCCGAGCGAAATCGCCGTGGCCACGCCCGCGATATTGCCGGTACCGACGGTAGCCGAGAGTGCAGTGGACAATGCCTGGAAATGCGATACCTCTCCGACATGTTGCGGGTCGGTGTATTTGCCGCTGACCAGATGTGTCGCGTGGCGAAATCCGCGCAGCTGAACAAAACCCATGCGCAGCGTCAGATACAGACCGGTACCCAGGAGCACCATCAGCGTGATCGGGCTGCCCCACAGCAGGCCGGAGAGTGCGCCGCTTTGTTCGGTCAGCCAAGTCAGCAGTTCATTCATGTGGGCATCCAGGTTTTGTTGTGATTATTCCAGGGGAGTAAATCTCCCTCTCCCTCCGGGAGAGCAGTCCGGAGAGTGTACCGCTGTGTTCGGTCAGCCAAGTCAGCAGTTCATTCATGTGGGTGTCCAGGTTTTGTTGTGATTATTCCAGGGGGAGTAAATCACCCTCTCCCTCCGGGAGAGGGTTGGGGAGAGGGGATAATAACCGGCAAAACGCACGAATATTGATTCTCTCATCCTGGCCTTCTCCCGAGAGGGAGAAGGAATTATTTTTTAAACGCCGGCAGCGAGACAGACTATAGCGCATGGCTCGATGGTTATGGAGTAGTCACCAAGGGCCGCAACGTCAGCGTATCCCCGCGCTGAGTGAATTCCAATCGTTTGAGTACACTCATGCCGAGCAGGATATCGTCTTCCTGATAGGCGGGGTTGATGCTTGCCGGCACGTTATGCAAAACGAGATTGCCCAGCTCCAGGCGGTCGATGTGGGTGAGGAAACCGGTGATGGTGCCGTTGGCGGTCTGATAGCGCATCGGTGCGCCACGTTTCAGGCCCAGCTGCGCGGCGAGGCTGCCCGGCACCGAGACATCGCTGGCGCCGGTATCGACCATGAACTCCACGGCTTCGCCGTTGATGCGTCCGGTGGCCACATAGTGACCGAAGCGGTTGCGCTGCAAGACCACTTCGGGTGTGCCATCCGTACTGACGCGGCTCAATACCTGCCGGTTGGGATTGCGCTCACTCTCCAGCCAGTTGTCGGAAAGCAGGGTGAGCAGTCCCAGGGCGAGGATCCAGCCCAGGATGATCATGCCTCGACCGAGTCGGTGTGGAGTGTGCTGTTCGGGGTCATGGCGCATGCCGGGATTGTACACGCGGGCTCGGTAGTGGCGAAATCTGTGGGCATTTATTATGAGTATTCAATACAGAGTGGGCGTTGTTTGCCTAACTCACCAGGCATTGCGCAGCAATTCAATACCCGTAATTAACAACTATCCTGAATCACGATTAAGGAACCTCTGATTAATTTGATCAAGCGAGCAGATGCAAGGCGCAGACGGGCGAAAAAACGGAGTTTACATGCAGTAAATGAGTATTTTGAGCCCGGCTGCAACGCGGCAGATGCCGCTTCAGTGAATTAATCAGGGGTTCCTTAAAACAGTGCGGGGCAGAAGTGCATCATCGCGCTGCGGCGTTCATGTCCCGGTAACTGGGGACGGTAGATCGTCCAGGTCCGTCAGCCCTGAGCCTGTCCCTGCATTTGTCTGATCCAGGTCATCGTTGCGGAGCTGCCGGCAGGTTAATGTAACCATAAAATGCGGTTCTTCTGTGAGTTGGCGGCTTTGTGTATGGCAGGAGGCCATTTAGTAGTCTGATATAAACTAATCAGAGTTTCCTTAGCCCGCCTTCCCTATGCCGAGGTGATGTGTTGATCAAACAACTGTGGGCCTTCTGGCGCACCCTGCGTGACAGTCTGCGCGATCTTGCGCCTATCTTTATTGTCATCGGATTTTTTCAACTGGTGGTGTTGCAGCAGCCGATTCCCAATCTTGGTCAGATACTTGTCGGGAGCGTCTACGTTGTATTGGGTCTGACTTTATTTATTCGGGGTCTGGAGCTGGGCCTGTTCCCGATTGGTGAGAGCATGGCCTATGCCTTTGCGCGTAAGGGTAGTGTGGCCTGGCTGCTGCTGTTCGCGTTTGCCTTGGGGTTCGGCACCACCGTGGCGGAACCGGCGCTGATTGCCGTGGCGAATGAGGCCGCCCAAGTCGCGGCAGAGGGCGGCATGATCCAATCCGATAACGCGGCGCAGGCAGACTATGCCTTCGGTCTGCGCCTGACGGTGGCGATATCGGTCGGGTTCGCCATCGTGATCGGTGTGCTGCGCATCCTCAAAGGCTGGCCTCTGCATTATCTGATCATGGGCGGCTATCTGGGAATTGTGATTATGACCGCCTTCGCCCCTGAATCGATTATCGGCATCGCTTATGATTCCGGCGGTGTAACCACGTCGACCATCACTGTGCCACTGGTCACGGCTTTGGGTGTTGGTCTGGCCATGTCGATCAAGGGCCGCAATCCGATGATCGATGGTTTTGGATTGATTGCGCTCGCTTCGCTTACGCCGATGATTTTCGTCATGGGTTACGGGATGCTGCTGGCATGAGTGCTCCGCTGGGGTTTGTGGATGTGTTGCTCGCGACGTTGCGCGACGTACTGCCGATCGCCGGCATCCTGTTCGGCTTTCAGTTCTTCGTGCTGCGTCGCAAGGTGCCGCATCTCCGCCAGGTGTTGCTGGGGTTTGTGTATGTGTTGTTGGGTCTGGCGCTGTTCCTTGAAGGTCTTGAACAGGCGCTGTTCCCGCTCGGCCGGTTGATGGCCGAACAGCTTACTAACCCAGCCTTCATCTTCGACGGTGATCTGCAGCGCCTGCTGAGTATCAGTTGGCAGGATTATCTGTGGGTATATATTTTCGCGGCGGCTATCGGATTCGCCACCACCATTGCCGAACCGTCGCTGATTGCCGTGGCCATCAAGGCACAGGAGGTATCCGCTGGCGCGATCAGCGTCTGGGGCTTACGGATCGCCGTTGCCATCGGTGTGGCCGTGGGCATTGCGCTCGGTGCGTTCCGCATCATTACCGGCACCCCCCTGCATTACTACATCATCACCGGCTACGTCATCGTGATCATCCAGACAGCCTATGCGCCGCGCATGATAGTGCCATTGGCCTATGATTCAGGTGGTGTGACAACATCCACCGTCACCGTGCCGCTGGTGGCGGCGCTCGGGCTCGGCTTGGCCAGTACCGTGCCGGGGCGCAGCCCGATGCTGGATGGTTTCGGTCTGATCGCCTTCGCCAGCCTGTTTCCGATTATGTCCGTCATGGGCTATGCGCAATTGAGTGAGTGGCGCACGCGCCGGGCACGCGCTACAGCAACAACACCGGTTCAGAAAACACCGTCTCAAGGAGACTGATATGCACTTCAAACTCATCATTGGCCTGGTCGAAGACGACAAGACCGACAAGATCATGAACGCCGCGCGCGAGGCCGGTGCGACTGGCGCCACGGTAATTAACCATGCGCGGGGTGAAGGTCTGCAGAAGACCAAGACCTTTTTCGGTCTGACCCTGGAAACCCAGCGCGATATGCTGCTGTTCCTGGTCGAGGAACATCTATGCCGAAGGATTCTTGAGAAGATTGCCATGGTCGGAGAGTTCGACAGCAAGCCCGGCAGCGGCATAGCCTTTCAGATCGACGTGGAGGATGCTGTTGGTGTGAGCCAGCAGATCCGCAGTCTCAATGATGTGGTGGAGGAAACGCTATGAACGAGAAAAAAACCATCCGCGTGCGAGATGTCATGAAGACCAAGTTCGATCTCATTGATGGCATGACCACTGTTCAAGCCGCCTTGCAGGCCATGCAGCATGTCGAGACAAAGGCGTTGATCGTCGAAAAGCGCCACGCTGATGATGAGTACGGCATGGTGTTGATATCGGATATCGCGCGCCATGTGCTGGCCAAGGACCGTTCCCCTGAGCGCGTCAACGTTTACGAAATCATGGCCAAGCCGGTTATATCTGTAGTCCCCGACATGGATATCCGTTACTGCGCGCGGCTGTTCGAGCGTTTCGATCTTTCCCGCGCGCCTGTGATTGAAAACGGCGCGGTGATAGGCATCGTGAGCTTTACCGATATGGTGTTGCATGGTTTGGCAAAGACTATCTGAGTTTCGTAACCACTTTATGAGTTGGTATGAACAATGAAAAGCACAATCGCACATCCACGCTATAAGCGATTCATAAAAGATATTTCACTTCACACACCATTTACAGAAATGGTGCTGCTGTTGATTGTGCTGTGGCTGTTGTTTTCCGCGGGCGTATTTCTGGCGGAGCGTGATAGCGCGAGTTCGTCTATTCATGATTATGGGGATGCGCTGTATTGGGGTGTGGCCGCCTTTTCCACGGCGGGAATCGCTGATAAGCCTATATCCGGTATGGCGCAGTTGATTGGTGGTCTCTGGATAGTGGTCGGTTCGGTTTTGTTTTTCGGAGCCATAGTGGCAACGGTGACGACCTATTTTATGAGGCCGATGCAGCGCCCGCATAAAAAAATCATAGATACAATAGAGTTCAATCTTGAGCAGTTGAATGATCTGACGGTGGATGAGTTGGATTTGCTGAAAGAAACCGTTGATGCGCTGATCGTTCATGTCGAGAGTCTAAAGGAAAAACAATCGCGGCAGTCATTGCGTGTCCCGTAGTGGTGTCGATCAGAAATTGGAAATACAGAGCAGGTTCTCTCTTCCATTTAGTAGCATTATTCTGCGGCTTTATAATGTAGCTGCCCTTAGTATTGTTTAACACCATCTAAACTGTGTATCCGGAAAACTGCAACGTAGTCTTCATCTAATTGCAATATGACTCCATGAGAATGCATTTCACAGAATGGAATGCACCACTCAGGAGAATATTGCCAATGAAGCCCTCTAAATTATTCATGATCGGAACTATGGCCATGAGCATGGTTGCTTCAGCTGCACATGCCACATTTCTCGATTTCGTTATCCAACCACCCAGCGATTCAGGCAGTATTGGATTCAACGGCAGTGACCCGTTAGCCGCCAATAGCATCAAGGTGGTCAATATCATCGGCATCGATACGCCCAGTCAAAGTGGTGCTATCAGTCTATGCCAGGATTGCACTCTGTCTTTCGCTACAGGCGTATTCATTGGTTATGCGGCTAATACCTGGGATTTCGGGCCGGGTGGGAGCATCAGTGTCTACGGGGGCGTAGATCTCACGGGCGATGGTGATACTAATGATGCAGGGGATATCGCTTCTGGCTCACTGTTGCTATCCGGTAGCTTCAATGCTGCGCGGGTGCTGGGATTGAACGGTGGAAACTACAGCTTTCAGATCGCGGGTGGTGATTTTTTCGACAGTAAGCATATCGCCCTATTGGATTACTACGGACTGCCAACGACCGGCGGCTATCAAGGCAACCTGAATCTTAGTTTTCTTGCGCAGTTGAATCCTGATGGGGATTCTCAGACGGCGGATTTCATAAATGTGCCTAACGGCATCGGCTCGGGTGACATCATCAATCAGCCTATAGTGCCCGTGCCAGCCGCCGCTTGGCTGTTCGGAACTGGTTTGATCGGCATGACAGTTATTGCCCGGCGCAGCAAGCATAGTTGATTCTTTAGGCCCAGCCTCCGTCGGCCTCTCTGCCGGCATCGCCTAGTGTGATGCCGGTTTTTTTATTGCCACCCTACGTACAATCTATGACGCGAATATCCAGCTCCATGTAGAACTGTAAGGGCAACGTAATGTAATCTTCACTCAAGTTTCTAATTTCACATGCTAGCGTTGCGCGCATCATTTATCATCCAGGAAGGATAGTCATGCGCCGACCACAACCATTCATCACACCGTTCCGATTTGTATTCCTGAGTCTGTTCGTTTCCACACAGGTTAACGCCGCCACTGTCTTCATTAACGAAATCCATTACGATAACGCCGGCACCGATGCTGGTGAGGCGATCGAAATCGCCGGTCCTGCGGGCACCGACCTGACTGGCTGGGGCCTAGCGCTGTACAACGGTGCAAACGGTAGCTTGTACGCCACGAATACACTCAGTGGCGCCATTCCTGATCTTGGCAGCGGTTTTGGCGTGGTCACGCAGAGCTATCCTGTTAATGGCATCCAGAATGGCAGTCCGGACGGAATCGCGCTGGTCGATGCCGGGAATACTGTGGTGCAGTTTCTCAGCTATGAAGGTGTGTTCGCGGCTGTTGGTGGCGCCGCCGATGGGATGACAAGCATCGATATCGGCGTCGCTGAGACCTCGAGTACACCGACCGGTTTCTCTCTGCAGCTGATCGGTGACGGAACTGAATCCCAGGACTTCACCTGGAGCACTGAGTCTGCAGCCAGCTTCGGTGCGATCAACCCTGGCCAGACGCTTGGCGGCACCACGGGTGGCGGCGGTGGAGGTGGCGGCAGTGTCATGCCCATTGCCATGGTGCAGGGCGGCGGCGCCTCTAGCCCGATGGTTGGCGCTACCGTCACTATTGAGGGCATCGTCACCGGTGATTTCCAGGACGGCGCAGGCGTGCACGGTGATCTGAACGGTTTCTTTGTTCAAGATGCAGGTGACGGCAATGCCGCGACCTCGGATGGCATCTTCGTCTTCGATAGCAACCTTCCTGCTGTTGATGTGGCCCCCGGCGATCGCGTTCGGGTGACGGGCGTGGTTGCGGAGTATTTCGGCGAGACGCAGATCACCGCCACGAGCAGCGGCTCCAGTGTGGCCGTCATCGGCACCGGCAGCATGGCACCGACCGATATCAGCCTGCCGGCAACCGGCGTGATCGGCAATGCGGACGGTAAGCCTATCGCCAACCTGGAACGCTATGAAGGCATGCTGGTGCGTTTCCCACAGACACTGACGGTGAGTGAACTCTTCAACTTGGACCGCTTCGGTGAATTGCGCTTGGTCGAGGGTGCACGCGCCGCACAGTACACTATGGTGAATGCGCCGAGCCAGAGCGACTATCTGGTCTATGTCGCAGAGCTTGCACAACGGACGCTGATGCTAGACGACGGTCTGGTGATCCAGAATCCCGCACCGATCCGCTATCCAGCACCGGGGCTATCCACCGCCAATGCCATGCGCATGGGCGACACACTCACTAACGTGACCGGCAACCTGCGCTTCAGTCGCGGGTCCGGTGGCTCGGGCGACGAGACCTATCGTCTTATGCCGACCATCGAACCCGCCTTTGTGGCTGGCAACGCACGCCCGACCGCACCTGTAGTGACCAGCGGCCTGCGCGTGGCAAGTTTCAACGTGCTCAATTTCTTCAACGATCTTGCCGACGGCAGCGGCAGCTGCTATCCCTCCGATACGTCCGCAGACTGTCGCGGTGCCAGCGATGCGATCGAATACGCACGTCAGCTGCAGAAGACCGTGACCGCACTGGCGCGGATCGACGCCGATATCTACGGCCTGATCGAAATTGAAAACGACTATCCTGCGGGTGAGAACAGCGCCATCGACGACCTGGTCGATGGACTGAATGGCGCTGGTACCCGCTGTGCCGGGCGATATGAGTATGTCGCCATGCCCGGCAACTCGCGTCTGGGTAATGACGCCATCGCAGTAGGACTTGTGTATTGCAGTGACCGCGTGTTGCTGGCGTCCGGCACGAGCCCCGCGTTGCTGGAGGACAGCGCACTTCCGGCGCTGGGACTGAGCGGCCCAATCTTTACCGGCAGTGACACCAGCCGTGCACCGCTGGCCGCGACCTTCCACGAAACCGCGAGTGGGGAGACCTTCACTGTCGTGGTCAATCACTTCAAGTCGAAGGGCGGCCCGGGCTCGCTAACGACCTGCAGCGACCCGACGAGCGATCCCAACTGTGATCAGAACGACGGCCAGGGCTACTGGAATGTCCGCCGTCTCCAGGCCGCGCAGGCGTTGAACGCTTGGTTGGGCATGCATCCTACCGGCAGCAGCGATCCGGATATTTTGCTCCTCGGCGATCTCAACAGCTACCAACAGGAAGATCCGATCAGCTACCTCACTAGTCAGGGATATAGCAACCTGAATGCGGAATACGCTGGCGGCAACACGCCCTATTCCTACGTGTTCGACGGCCAGACCGGCACACTCGACTATGCCTTGGCATCCGCAAGCCTGAATGCCCAGGTCACTGCAGTGACGGAATGGCATATTAATGCCGATGAGGCCGATGCCATCGATTACAACCTGGACTTCGGACGTCCCGCCGCCATCTTCGACGGCACACTGCCATATCGCGCCTCGGACCATGACCCGATCCTGATCGATCTGAGTCTCACTTCGCTGAACGAGATCATCGGCACGCCGCAGCGCGACGCGCTCACCGGCACGCCCGGCAATGATCGCATCAGCGGCCTGCAGGCGGCGGATCGCATCAGCACCGGTGCGGGTATGGATATCGTGGCTTACACCAGCAGTGTCGACGGTGGCGATACCATCACCGACTTCAGCATCGGCAGTGACCGCATCGATCTGTCCGCGCTGCTCGCCAGCCTCGGTTACAGCGGTACTGATCCGCTGGCAGATGGCGTCGTCATCCTCGCTGTTCGCGGTTCGAGCACACAGCTGTCAATCGATCCGGATGGTAGCAGCGGCCTCGCGGCTGCACGCGGCTTCATCCTGCTGCAGAACGTTTCGGCCACTGCGCTTGGCGATGTAACAAACTTCATCTTCTGAGCGAACTGCACTCAATATTTGAATAACGAGGTCATACCACAATGAAATCCAATATCACTTCGCACGGCACACTGTTCGCACTGTGTCTGACCTGCGCTACGGTCGATGCCGCCACTGTGCCTTACAGGTTCGATGTCAGCCTCGACTCCGGGCCACGCAACGGCGCCCTGTATAATGGTACCTTCAGCTACGACGATGCCGCCCTCTCGGGATCGGGTGATGAGTATTTGTCGCTGGACAGTTTCAACTTCAGCTTTGAAGGCACCCAACTGACGCTGGCCGAGGATGCCTTCGCAGAGGCCGCATTCTACGATGGTGCGCTTCTGGGCATTAGCTACAATGCGACGAACACGGATTTCTCGGTATCTTTCACACCCGGCTTCTTTGATCTCAGCGAAGCCTATTTCGCCTACGACCTGACCGGCGAAGGCGCGGGCTTCGGCAGCTTGACCGTGACGGCGGTGCCGATTCCCGCCGCACTGCCGCTGCTGCTCACGGGCCTGGGGGCGCTGGGCTTCTTCAGTCGCCGCCCGGGCTGATCTCCTCGGTTCACGCTGTGTAAGCCCGGGGTGTGTTTATCGCTCGGGAACCTTCTCAGTATGGGTGCCATGCATGTGGATTGTCATGTCTGCGGTGGCGGGCATTCGCAAGCGGGCACAAACTGGATTCCGGCATGACGACAGGTAAAGCGCCTAGACACTAGCACCAAAACCACGACGCACAGGTGCGGTATCCGATTACGGTGACTGTTACTGATTCACTAGCAGTGTTTTAATCCCCGTCTTTTCGCCGTCTGCCAGCTGCTCATGCACATTGGTCGCCGGTTCGAGCGTCTGGTCGCGCCCTTCGATGAAACTCTGCTCCTGGATAATCACCCGATAGGCCTTGTTGAGTTCCTACGCTCGCGAAGCGAACAACAGGATGGACACGTCATCGCGTAACTGTGCGAGTATGTCCACCCTGGGCTTGCCGGTCCTGCGATTCTGATCCAGTTTAGTCAGATACATCGCGCCGGGGGGTCCTCGAAATGGGAGACTATGTACAGGCCGCCGAATTTACCGGTCAGCAGCGATGAAAAATCGGTGCTGACAGAGATGCGCGTGGAGCCGTCTTCGGCGAGTAAACTATTGCCATACATATTGATGAGCATGCCATAGACGCCAGGACCGATCTGATGCGACGGCTTACCGGAGAATGGGTCTTCTGCACTGGATCAATAGGAGTGTGGATTTCATGATCTATACTTCCAATTAGGGGTTTGAAGGAGGGTGCGAGATGCGGGATGTGATCGCGGTCGCTAATCATAAAGGTGGTGTCGGCAAGACGGCGTCGGCGGTCAATCTGGCTGCGACGTTGGTGCTGGACGGTAAGCGGGTGTTGCTGGTCGATCTGGATCCGCAGGGGAGTGCCAGTCTTAGCTTTGGTATTACGGACACCGGACACGCCCTGTTGTCGGCCATGGAACACACAACCGGTTTGCCGATACAAACCACCACGATGGAAGGTCTTGATCTGGTTGTTGCGGGTGCGGAACTGGCGGAGGCACGCTATCGTTTCAGTGGTGAGATTGGCGCGGAAATACTGCGCCGCTGTCTGCAGCGTACGGACGGTGACTGGGATTTTATTTTCCTGGATTGTCCACCCAGCGACGAATTACTCACCACGGGTGCCTTGCGTGCCAGCCACTGGTTGCTGATCCCGGTCGAAGCGCATTTCCTCGGCCTCAGGGGACTGGATCAAATGCTCGACACCGTCGCCACGCAGGCACGGCACAATCCCGGTTTGTCGATTCTCGGCGTACTCCCTTGCCGAGCGCATCCGCGGCGCCGGATCCATAGCGAGGTTCTGGAACAGTTGGAAGTTATCTTGCCGGGCCGCATCGGTCCTACCATCCGCGAAAACGTGGCACTGGCCGAGGCGCCGGCTCGAGGCATTCCGGCGGTTGTCGCCGCGCGCCGGTCCAACGCCGCGCTCGATTACCGGGCGGCAGCCGATTGGCTGATGCAACGCATCAGGGACGCTGCGCAGCCGAAACTGGTGCGCGAAGCCTCAGTCTCGTCAGCGCACAAGCAGGCACTCTGAGACGATAGCATTCGTCAATCTGTTGCGTAGCTTGACTAAAGATTGATACAGGAGTGAGTCTGCAGTAGGCCCGATTTTCTGCTCGTTCAAGTCAGGCAATGTCGCGATGTGGTGCGTATTTCTGATGGGTTCCCTGCGATAAATCAGGAGGCGGAGGTGATAATTCCTTCGCCCCCTGAATTCGCCTATTCCAGTCAATCAGGCCTGCATGCCGGCCGGTTCCGCCAGTGGCATGTCGGTCGCTGCAACCTCGGCCTTTTCTATGGCCTGCCGCGCGGCATCCGCACCGTCTTCCAGGCCGTGGATTACGGTGCTGTCCTTGGGCAGAATCCGGGCAACGGTCAGGGCGGCGAACACAACGCCATATGAACCGTAGTAGCAGGTTGAATAGATGGCTTTGGATACCAGATTGCCGACTTTCGGCAGGAGGTGATCAGCGGATTTAGCTGCATCAGATGCACCCTGACGCAGGGCATCGGCTATCCCTTCGGCCGCAGCGACGGTTTCGTCGCGCACATCTTCAGCGGCTTCCTTGAGGTCCTCTTGGATTTCTTCAGGCTTGAATTCACCGGACATTTTCACTTCTCCTGTCTCATGAGTTCAGCGACTTTGCAGTCACGGCTGGTCGATGCCAGCTAATGAAATTCTACACCTGATTCGGTGTGCTGGCGACTGCGATGGAGTATTAATCAGAATTCTCAGTAGAGTAGGACGTATGAAGCGTAGGTGCCGCATTGATGATGGTCGTGTCCACGATCGAGCCGCGGGCAACCTTCAGAGCCTTCTCCGCCAGATGCACGTTCACCAGCCGCAGCAGCTCGGCCCCAAAGTCACGCGCCTCCATCAGATGCCGGAACTGTAAAATGGTGCTCTCGTCCGGCGCCCTGCGGGTTGGGGTGGTACGGCGCCAGCCCTTTGGCCAAGGCCTGCCTGGGAATAACTTGATCCATCTCCTCCAGAAACCGCTCCTTGCGGGTCTTCTTGCTATGCTTCTCAATGCCGCTGCTGAAGGTCATCTGGCGCATGATCTTGTCCCATCAAGATGATTGCGTGCATTATCTCACGACAGGGGAATTAATCAGACCTTCCTTAAAATCTCAACGAGATGTGCTTTGGTGGCATGATCCTTAGAACGTAATCTGTGGGTGATTTAAGCGTTGAGTAGCGGTCTTGAACTTTACGACTCACGTGTCAGCCAGATTGATATTCTGGATGGTGTGGCTGTGATCTATTTTTCGCACGCCTATATCCATAAAACAAAGGGCAAGCCGGGTCGGGATGGTGGCACGGGCTGGAGTCAAGAGGCACGGCTGGTTCTGGCGGATGTGCGTGATCAACGGCCTTTGCAGCTGTCGCTGCCGAATACGATCGCTGAAGGTTACTTGGAAGTGGGTGGTATCAGGCATGAGATTCTTCCGCTGCCCTTCAAGCGCAAAGTCGGCGCCACGTTATTCCTCGCATTCGTTGATGGTACTGAGTTGATGCTGACAGGATCGAGGCCGTACATCGAATTGCTCGGGTCACCGATATTTCTGGAGGATTATTCATGACGCTTGACCAGCTGCGCGAATTTCTGGGTTGGTGTGCCGTGATGAACATTGGATTGCTGCTCTGGTGGTTTCTGTTTTTCGCACTGGCCCATGATCTTGTTTATCGCTTGCACGGGAAATGGTTCACGTTATCGGTGGAACGCTTCGACGCCATTCACTATGCGGGTATGGCGTATTTTAAATTAACGGTTTTTGTTTTTAATGTCGTTCCCTATTTCGCCCTGCGTATTGTGGGCTGACATTGATCCAAAAAGTTTAATGGAGTCCGTCCTTCTCCGGCTAAATCACCAAACTCACGCCGGCAATTCCGGCTCCCAGCACTGCACCCGCGAATACGTCACTTGGATAGTGCAGTCCAAGCGCCGGGCGAGACAGTGCGATGAGCAGACTCAAGGGTACCAACAGCAGTGCCAGGTGTGGAAAATGAAATACACCGATCAATGAGAAGGCGACTGCGTGCAGGGTATGTCCTGATGGAAAGCTGAATTCGTCGAGTGCTGCAGTGGCAAGTTTCACGTCCGGAAGGATACTCGCCGGGCGTGGACGGGCTGTGCGGTGTTTGAGCCAGCGATATACCAGCAGGCAGCAGAGTCCGACAATTGCCATATGCAGACTGGCGTGCAGACCCTGCACTCCGTAGAGGATCGGCAACACGACGATCAGTGCGTACCAGAATACACCGTCACCGAGCCGACTGACCGCACGCAACAGCTGGGTGATGGGCAAAGTGCATTGGAGACGATAACAATGCCGGCACAACGCTGTGTCCCAATCCAACAGGCGGCGATAGCCGGGGTGATTCATTAATGTGGTTGTGAATGTGCGCATCGGATCAACAGTGCCTCCAGGTCGAGTACCACATGTTCCCAATCGATCTTTCCTGCATGTTCGCGTGCTGCATTGCCCAGACGGCGGCGCAGTTGCACATCGCCCGCCAGTTCGCAGGCCATGTCCGTAAAGTATGAAATACCGGTTTCCGGCGCCAGCATGCCGCTGCTGCGGTGGCGGATATGCAATTTAGCAGCGGCATCATCGTAGGCGACCACTGGCAGGCCACTGGCCATGGCCTCAAGAGTGACGTTGCCGAAAGTCTCTGTGCGGCTGGGGAACAGGAACAGGTCGGCGGAGGCATAATGCTCCGCGAGTGCGGTATCACGTTGCATGCCGGTGCAGATGATATCCGGGTTGTCGTGCGCGAGAGTGTCCCGCAGCGGACCGTCGCCGACCAGGATCAGACGCGCCGTGAGATGGTCTTCCTGGATGGCACGGAACGCATCGAGCACCTCGTCCAGATTTTTTTCCCGTGCGAGGCGGCCCACATAGAGTACCGCCAATGCATCATCGGCAAGACCCCATTGCCTGCGCAGCCGCGGATTACGGCGCTGGGGATCGAATAACCGGGTGTCCACGCCGCGCGGAATCACGGCAATGTTGCCGAAACCATCGTCTTCCAGTGTCTTGCGCAACTGCGCCGTCGGTGCGAGAGTGAGATGCGTCTTGCGATGAAAACGGCGCAGATAGCTGCGCACAAGTGGCAGAAAAGGCGCGAGATGGTAGTGCGGGCTGTAGCAGTCGAAACGCGTATGGAAGCCACTAACGACGGGGATGCGCACCTGCTGTGCGGCGCGTAGCGCTGACCAGCCGAGCGGTCCTTCAGTGGCGACATAGAGGACATCCGGTCGGCGCATGCGCCAGCGTGCCGCGAGTTTTCGGCCAGCGGGTTGGCCGAAGCGCAGGTCAGGATATTGAGGAACGGCGAAGCCGCGCACGCGGTGTTCGGTTATACATCCGTTCATGCGTGGCGGACTCTGTTCAATTGGCTCGGGGCGCCAGATTTCCAGGCTGTGCCCCAGGGCGATCAGTCCATCTACCCAGCGTGAGAGCGTCATGGCGACGCCATTGATCTCCGGCGGGTAGGTCTCGGTGACCAGGGCGATGTGAAGCTTGATCATCAAAGGTCACATAGCTGCAATAGACGCGACCGATGATGAGAGATAGGCGTGACATGTGGATGAAATTCACATGACCGGTGGATGACAGCGGTGATCCACGGTGTAACATAAGGCCGCAATGCCAGATCGCTGCGTAGCTATGTTTCTCGTGGCGATAGGTGTATCGCAGTCGTAGCAGTCTATTAGGGTTAGAGAAAATAGGGTGGATAGGCGTGATGCCGCGCCCTAGGGTGAAGCTGCTGGCTACATGACAATATAGTTACAGCTCGATGAGCTCCGGCGGTTCCTCGGGATCGAGGATCAGGATGTGATGTTCAGGCACGGGTTGCCAGATGCCATTGCTGTCCAGCGGTTCGGAGGCAATCAGCTGTGCGCCGGGGAAACGCTCGTTGTCGGTACAGTAATACAGTGAGGGGCAGGGGTCGTTGATTGCATGGCGCACGGCATAAAGACGCGTCCCTTCACTGACCAGAAAATTCAGTAGCGCCGTCGTGTCTTCGCTCCAGTCATCGACGCGGGCGCAGATCTCGGCGAGCGCGGTTTCCAGTGCCATGTCCGGATCATCGCTGAGCACGTGCCGCAACAGGGCGAACAGATATTCCGAATCGGTGTTGCCCTGAATGGCGGCGGCGATCTCCGGCGCCAGCTCGGCGCTGATCGCGGGTCGGCAGCGCGTATCGAAATCCTGCAGGAACCCGTTATGCACAAAGAGGATTTCCGTGTCACTGAAGGGCTGGGTGTTGGCGTGGCTGATATGACTGCCGTTATTCGCCGAACGGACAAAGCCCAGCCAGAGATCCCCATAGAGGCTGTGTGCGAGGCTGGGTAGATTGGGGTCGGACCAGATGGGCGCTGGATTGACATAGGCGCCGGGTTGGCCTTCGGTATTGAACCAGCCGAATCCGAAGCCATCCGCGTTAAGCTGGGCATAGCGCAGTTCGCGTGGGGCCCGCGCCTGCGCCCGCAGGCTGTGCGGCGGGCTCAACAGAAAATCCTCCAGTGTGATCTCCGGTCCTAGATAGGCAGCCATCCGGCACATCGGGTCTCTCCTTATGGGAAGCACTGATTCTGCCACAGCGGGCGGCAATTCATGCCCGGTCCCACTGCCGGGCCCGCATCCCGGACCTGCATGTCATGTTACTGTAACATTGATTCGATTTAATGCCGCTGGTATGCAAGCACCTCATATGCCTGACACAACCATCTTAATCGTTGATGACGAACCCGCCATTCGTGAAATGGTCGGCTTTGCGTTGGAACGGGCGGGCTTCCGTTGGCTTGAGGCCGGGGATGCCGCCAGTGCCCAGGTCGCCATTGCCGATCAACATCCGGATCTGGTGCTGCTGGACTGGATGTTGCCGGACCTCAGCGGCATCCATCTCGCGCGCCGGCTGAAGCGTGAAGAATTGACGGCGGGTCTACCGATTATCATGCTCACGGCGCGCGGCGAGGAAGAGGACCGGATCCGCGGTCTGGAAGGGGGCGCTGACGACTATGTCACCAAACCGTTCTCACCCCGCGAACTGATCGCACGCATCAAGGCGGTGCTGCGCCGCAGCGGTCCGGCCGAGGCTGATGTACAGGTGGTTTGCGATGGGCTGAGCCTGGATGCGGTGGGGCATCGGGTCAGCGCCGAAGGCCGGTCGGTCGAACTGGGCCCGACGGAATTTCGACTACTTCATTTCTTTATGACCCATCAAGAGCGGGTGTTCAGCCGGGCGCAATTGCTGGACAGCGTCTGGGGGCGTAATGTGTACGTTGAGGAACGTACCGTCGATGTGCATATTCGGCGATTGCGTAAGGCGCTGTCATTATATGGTCATGATCGGTTGGTGCAGACCGTGCGTGGGGCGGGTTACCGTTTTTCCGCGCGGGTCTAGTTTGAGCTTGGCGAATCTCTGATTGACTACTAAGTCGTCATCCCGGCGCATGCCGGACAAAAGCGCGGAGCGCGTTGAACGCCGATGAGGCGGCCCGTAGGGAGAGCGCAGCGAGTAATCCATGTGCTTCAGGGTGCTGGATTTCGGCATACGCCGGGATGACGGATTATTCAAAGGCTCCATAGTATTTTTATCTTGTGATGACTCCATTCTTCAACGTTAAAACTCACCTGTTTGGCATTGGGGTTTAAGCTTGTCCAATCCCTGGATACAGGAGCTGTGGCGCACGCTGACGATCGCTGCGATCAGTCTGTTGATCGGTTGGCTGTTCGATGCTGTGGCACTGTGCTTGCTGCTGGGCCTCGGTGTCTATGCCGGTTGGCACATGCGGCAGGTGTATCGGCTGGAGCGCTGGCTGCGCCATGGCAAACGCTTCCATCCGCCCGAGGCGCAGGGCATCTGGGAAGAAATCTTCCAATATATTTACCGGCTGCAGCAGCGCAATCGTAAACGCAAACGTAAACTCGGCAGTATGCTGAACCGTTTCCAGCAGGCCACGGCGGCCTTGCCGGATGCCACGGTGGTACTCTCCGACGGCGAGCATATCGAATGGTGGAACGCCGCCGCCGCCGATCTGCTGGGTCTGATCTACCCACGGGACGTGGGCCAGCATGTCGGCAATCTGATTCGTAATCCGGTGTTTGTCGCGTACCTGAATAGCGGCGATTATGAAATACCCATTCAGATCCATGCACCCGCCAAACTGCATATCGCCCTGTCAGTGCGTCTGATCAGCTATGGCACGGGTCAGCGTCTGATGGTGGCGCGCGATATCACACGAATTCAACAGCTGGAGCGTATGCGTCGCGATTTCGTGGCCAACGTTTCGCACGAATTACGCACGCCTTTGACGGTGGTCTCCGGTTATCTGGAAACACTGCTCGAGGAAGACGATGAGCCGGCCGTGCGCTGGCGTAAAACGCTGACGTCCATGCATGAGCAATCCCGTCGCATGCAGGGTATTGTTGAAGACTTATTAATGTTGTCGCGGCTGGAGACCCAGGCTCAACCAGAGCAGCTGACGCCGATCGATATTCCCGTGCTGCTGGCCCAGGTAAAGGATGATGCGCAACGCCTCAGTGGCGATCAGGCGCACCATATCACCCTGGAAGTCGATCGCAGTATCTGGTTGCTCGGTAACGAAAGTGAGCTGCGTAGTCTGTTTTCCAATCTGGCCTTCAATGCCGTGCGTTACACGCCTGCAGGCGGTCAGATTCAGATGCGTTGGTACGCGGATGTCCAGGGCGCCCACTTTGCGATAAAGGACTCCGGCATCGGCATCGCCGCGCAGCATTTACCACGCTTGACCGAGCGCTTCTACCGGGTTGACGTCGGTCGTTCGCGGGGTACCGGTGGCACCGGCCTGGGCCTGGCGATTGTGAAGCATGTGTTGCTGCGCCATGACGGCCAATTGCAGGTGGAAAGCCAGTTGGGTCAGGGCAGTACGTTCCGCTGCGATTTCGCGCCAAACAGGCTGTCCCGTCAGGCTCAGCCCGCTGTGGGTTGACTCGCTTCGCTTTGTCATACAACTGTAATATTCAATTCATAGAATTGTCATCATGCAGAACCACACTGTGCGCAGTTTGAAACGCCTGGGGACCCAGGTCGCCGTTATTCGATAGGAGCAAAGACACCATGCGATTGAAAACCCCCTTAGTCTCAGCCATTGGTTCCGTACTCATGGCGGCATTCACCGGCCCGGCCCTGGCGGCCGAGCCTGTGCAGGTTGATGCCAATCTGCCAGTATACAGCAAGTCCAGTGGTGTTTCCGGAAATGTATCCAGCGTCGGTTCCGATACCCTGGCCAATCTGATGACCCTCTGGGCCGAGGAATTCAAACGCGAATACCCCAGCGTGAACATCCAGATTCAGGCCGCCGGTTCGTCCACGGCGCCGCCCGCATTGACCGAAGGCACCTCCAACCTGGGGCCGATGAGCCGCAAGATGAAGGACAAGGAAGAAGAGGCCTTCGAGAAAAAATTCGGTTACAAGCCCACCGCGATTCGCGTGGCCATCGATGCCCTGGCGGTATTTGCGCATAAGGACAACCCGATTGAAGGCCTGACCATTCCGCAGGTTGATGCGATCTTTTCCTCTACCCGCAAATGTGGTGAAGCGGAAGACATCACCCAGTGGGGGCAGCTCGGTCTGACCGGTGATTGGCAGAACCGTTCGATCCAGCTTTATGGCCGCAATTCCGTGTCCGGCACCTACGGTTATTTCAAGGATCACGGTCTGTGTAAGGGTGATTTCAAGAATAACGTCAACGAACAGCCTGGTTCGGCATCCGTGGTGCAGTCTGTGACCACAACCGTCAACAGCATCGGTTACTCCGGTATCGGTTATGTGACCTCCGGTGTTAAGGCTGTGCCCCTTGCCGGCAAGGCAGGTGCACCGTTTGTTGAAGCCACGGCCGAGAAGGCGATCACCGGCGAATATCCGCTGTCGCGCTTCCTCTACGTCTATGTCAACAAACACCCGAACAAGCCGCTGGCACCGATGGAGCGTGAGTTCCTGAAGCTGGTACTGTCGAAATCAGGACAGCAAGTGGTCGTCAAGGATGGTTACATCCCGCTGCCGGCCAAGGTTGTCGAGGCTGAGTTGAAAAAGCTCGACTGATCTAAAATAGAGCAATCAACTCCTCCATTGACCCCCGCCCTGTGCGGGGGTTTTTTGTGGCGTTCCTGTTCATGGAAATTTCACTACGCTGTCATCGAACCTCAATAACACCTGCCTAGGATGGCACGCGTTCGGCAGATGGACTGTCGGGCATGCCATGGATCACTGCGATCCATCCAACCTTGTTGAGGATTACCACATGAATGCACGCACACAGTTTGCTACCCACACACTGAGCCTGGCGCTAATCAGTGCCATGTCGATACCCGCGCCAGTGCATGCGGACAACGACCGCGATGAACATGGAGATTTCGGTGCCAAGGTCGAGCATTTATTGAACTCGCAGTCCGAGCGGCTGTTCGGTTTCAATCGCCCCCTGGTGGAATCCGCTCCGGCCACCACGGGCGCCTATCGTAGCGCCGGGCAGTCCGCCAACGATCAGATACTTCTGGCCAAAGGCCTGCGCGCACGTTACCTGACCCGTGAAGCCGGCAACCACACCGACATGATGGCGTTGTATCCGGTTGCGAACCCGACCCATTTGATCAGCTGTGTTGAAGGCGGCCGCGAAGTGATCGGCACGCTCGCCGATGGCAGCGAAAAATACAATCCTTCGGTGCAACGCATCGAACTGGCGACCGGCAAGGTCGAGACCATTCTGCGCGGCATGGATCGCTGCGACGGTATCAGCGCCACCGACTGGGGCACGATTCTGGCCACGGAAGAAACCGACGATGGTATCGCTGTCGAAATCATGAACCCGCTCAGCGTCACCGAGCAGACCGTGCTGGATCGTGGTGCGCCGGGAATGCCGGCCGATATGACGGATCCCGACAACATTGTCAAACGCTACAACATGCCGACCATGGCCTGGGAAGGTTTGACTGTGCTGCCCACCGGCGTGGTCATCGGTGGTGACGAAGAGCGTCCCGGTTCGGGCGGCCCGGATGCCGACGGCGGTGCGATCTTCAAGTTCGTGCCGACGGTTCCCCGTCTGGACGACAGCATGATTACCGATCTGGCGCAGTCGCCCCTGATCATGGGCAACAGCTATGCGATGCAGGTGTCCTGTGTGAACAACAAGCAGCAGGTCGGTCAAGGCTGTGAGATTGGTAACGCCGCCTGGGTGCAGGTTGACGCCGCCAATGCCCGTGTGGATGCGGATGCCAAATTGGCGACCGGCTTCTATCGTCCGGAAGACCTGCACAGCGATCCGCTTTACACGGGTCCCGGTGTCCGCTTCTGCTGGGCCAACACGGGGAATGAAGGCGCCAAGAACTATGCTGAAGTCGTGTGCGGCATCGACAGCGACCCACTGGTGGCCGAAGCCAATCTGCGCAGCGTCGAGATCAACCGTTTCGTCGAGGGTGATCTGGACTTCAATTCGTTCGACAATCTGGCCTTCCAGCCCGGCACCGGCAATCTGTACGTGATCGAGGATCACAACAACGGTGACGTGTTCGCCTGCCTGCAGGACGGCGCCGATCGTGATATCAAATCGGATGGTTGTGTGAAAATGCTGTCCGTGAAGGATACATCAGCGGAGCCGACGGGGTTCATGTTCAGTAATGATGGTCGTACTGCCTATGTGACCATACAACACAGTGATGACAGCAACATGCCGATGGTCGATGACTATGCGACCGACGATCTCATCATGATTACTGGATTCAAGGTCAAATCCGGAAAATAACACCACTAAATAGAAGCTGTTTTTTTTTATGCTATTAGGGCCGCATCCGCGGCCCTAATTTTTTTACCCGATAGCGTCGATAAGACTTCACTGGCGGCATGTTCCGCAATGGCTGCACCAAGCTGACCTGCCACATGGGCGAGAATGTCGATGGGGTAATAAGCGATAATCTCGACGAGGTCTATCTGCAAGGTCAATACGTGTTCTAGGCAAGATGCTCAGATAAGAATGGCACTTGCTTACGTTAAATGTAGGTCGGGTTAGCGTTTTTTGCGTAACCCGACAGGCTCTGCAAAGCCACGCAACGCCTTTGTAAAGGTGTGCCTGACGGCACGTTCGGCGGGTTACGGCGCAAACAACGCGCCTAACCCGCCCTACATCGGATAGAGATGAGTATGCGTTCCATGTAGGTCGGGTTAGCGTTGTTTGCGTAACCCGACAGACTCTGCGAAGCCACGCAACGCCGTTGTAAAGGTGTGCCAGACGGCACGCTCGGCGGGTTACGGCGCAAACAAGGCGCCTAACCCGCCCTACATCGGATAGAGATAAGTATGCGTTCCATGTAGGTCGGGTTAGTGTCGTTTGCGTAACCCGACAGGCGTTGAGCAGTCATTGCGAGGCGCGTAGCGCCGTGGCACAAGCGAGCTTGCGAGCGCAGAACGCCCGCAGGGCGGCCCCGAAGGGGGTGAGCAGAGCGAATAATCTCCAATTGACTCATTCTGGTTCACGAGATCGCGCAATAGCGGTGAGATGAAAGCGAGGTATAAAGCCTTTCTTCGCGAGCCTGACGAAGAAGTAATGTTGCAGTTTTAATGTAGATGATCACAACACCCTGTCGCATTGCGACGGGGTGTTGTTGTTTTCAGGGCCGCTGACAGCAGCGGCCTTGATCCACAAATTCCTAGGCGGCGCTCAGCATGTAGCGGAGGGCATAGAAGTCACTGTAATCCACGTGCCGCAGCATCAGGCCGATGCCTTTGTCATTGGCATGTACCACGTAGGCGGGCAGGTGGTGTTCTTGCGTGCTTCCGGTCCCGTTCTGGGTCACGAAAGAGACTTCCAGTTCCGCATGTAAAGGCAGGTCGACACCATCAGCATGTACATACATGCCTTCCAGACTTATGTCCCGTGTCTTGCCTACAACGGTCCCGACCGGCGCATAGAATAATGCAACTTCCATTTCGATCGGTTTTCTTTCACTCCAGCGATGTTCCATCGTCATGTTCGATTCCTCCCTAGGCATTCCCAATGCCAGAAATCAGACGGCAGAATGTGAAAAGCAAGTATGATGCCAATATCTAAGCTCGACATCCGGATGAGGGAGCCATCTCGTCTGATCACGGTATTGTACTAAACCCCAACGCGAAGTGGGATGGGTAAGCCCAATCTAATTTGTGTTGCTCGTGTCTTGTCTGGGTGTGTGACCAATATGGGCGTGAGCATCGTTGTCTTAATGCCCTGTAGACAGATATCGCAATGCGACGTTGAGTCTGTGTATATACGGGTTTGGCGAGTATCGCTGTGTCTGTAGGAGCGGTCTTGGCCGCGAACAGGATTGTACCACCTGCGGTTCGCGGCCAAGGCCGTCCCTACCAGGGAAGCCACATCATGATGGCAGTGTTTCTAGCGCTGATCGCGTTGTACTCGATCTCTGCAACATCACGTGGCCCATACCCAGATCGGCTGTTATAGTTGCGCCCTCTAATGACTTATAATTTCGATTTAAACGCTATGATAGGGCTGTAGTGCAGTGACAGCGTCAGAAAATCCTACACCGGACAACAGCACATCGGCCCCCATCGCGGCGGTCGATCTCGGTTCAAATAGCTTTCATATGATCGTTGCGCGGTTGCACGATGGACAATTGCGTGTCCTCGACCGTCTGCGCGACCCGGTGCGGCTGGGCGCGGGTTTGATGAAACAGAACCGTATCGATCCCGAGGTGCGTAAGCGCGCCATCGAATGTTTGCAGCGCTTCGGTCAGCGTCTGCGCGAGTTGGGCTCCGAGAGTGTCCGCGTGGTGGGCACGAATACGTTGCGGCGCGCCCGTGATCCGGAATTTATGGAGGAAGCGCAACAGGCGCTGGGTCATCCCATCGAGGTCATCGCCGGTGTCGAAGAGGCGCGGCTGATTTATCTGGGCGCGGCGCACAGTCTGGCCGACAGCGGCGGCCGGCGGCTGGTCATGGATATTGGCGGTGGCAGCACCGAACTTATCATCGGTGATGGCTTCAAGCCCGTGCGCATGGACAGCCTGTATATGGGTTGCGTGAGTATGACGGAACAATTTTTCCGCAGTGGCAAACTCACCAAGGGAAATTTTCAGGACGCAGAAGTTGCCGCCGGACTTGAACTGGAACCGATCCAAGAACGCTTCCGCAAACTCGGCTGGCAGATGGCCGCCGGCGCCTCGGGCACGATTCGTACCGTGCGGGACCTGCTGGTGGAAGCCGGCTGGACGGAGCAGGGGATTACGCAAGATGGCCTGCGTAAACTGCGCAAGGCAATGATCGATGCCGGACATATCGACAAGCTGAAATTAAAAGGCCTGCCAGATGATCGGCGTCCGGTGCTGGCCGGCGGTCTCGCCATCCTGGGTGCGACCTTCGATGCACTGAAAATCGAACGCATGATGATCACTCAGGGCGCCTTGCGTGAAGGCCTGCTCTATGATCTGCTCGGTCGTATTCATCACGACGATGTGCGCGAGGCCGCGATTCAGGCCATGGCAACTCGCTATCAAGTTGATATACAGCATGCCCAACGCGTAGAAGCTGTCGCGCAACGGTTGCTCGAACAGCTTGCCAATACATGGGGGCTGAGTCATCCCATGTATCAGACCTGGCTGCATTGGGCGGCGACGCTGCACGAAGTCGGCCTGATGATCGCGCACAGTCAATATCACAAACACGGCGCCTATCTGATTCAGCATTCCGACCTGTCTGGATTTTCGGTGCGCGACCAGGCCCTGCTCGCGGCACTGGTGCGCGGTCATCGTCGCAAACTGCCGAAAGTCGAACTTGCAGCCTTGCCCAAAGCCTTGGAGGAGCCGGCGCGGCGTTTAATCGTGTTGCTGCGGCTTGCAGCGCTCCTGCGCCGAGATCGCGTCGATGTGTCCACGCCCGTGGTGAAGGCCAGCATTTCGGGGAATCAGCTGAAGCTGGATTTCCCGGAAGGATGGTTGGATGCGCATCCGCTTACCCAAGCGGATCTGGTGGAAGAACGGAAATATCTGGAAGCGGCGAATCTGAAATTGTCCTTTACCTGATCACGATATACCGCCGCCGTGGGGACAGATCTTCAGCTCTGTCCCCGTTGTGGTTCCACTCAGCAGAGCGGATTCGCACAACAACTCACCGCCACGTTCAAGTCACCGTTACGTTTCCTCAGCGGCTTCGTTTCACCGCGTGGTCCGCACGGTCCACGACCGACGGTCTAATGCGCCCTACGCCCTGACACAGAACCTATCTCTTCCCGTAGGAGCGGCCTTGGCCGCGAACAACCCTCTCAATCCACAATCCCCCGTCGATTTGATCGACCTCCTGCACAAACACGCACAAAGCCCTTGACCACACGCAGGCCGATGGCTAACCGCGACGGCGAGTGGCGCGAAGATATAACACCCCGCTCAACAATGAAAAAATTCATGCCATCACCCTGGAACCTCTAAGATTGTCTGACTATCCTATTAACAATGATTCGTTGATGCAGGATGCACAACGTTCAGCTGTTCCGAACCAAGATGACATAAGGACATGTCCACGTGAGCACCAAGCTCGTCTATGATTTTGAATGGGATATCGGCAAGGCACTAGCTAATGCCACTAAACACGGCATCATGTTCGATCAGGCGGCTACGGTTTTTCTGGATGCCATGGCGATCACGGTTTACGATGTGGCTCACAGTCAGTCAGAAGACCGTTGGTTTACACTGGGACGGTCGACAAGTGGAGTACTGCTCGCGGTGGCACATACTTTCCATGAAACCGGGCTGGCCGAAGCTCGAATACGCATTATCTCGGCACGTGCAGCCACCCCGCGTGAACGGCGTTATTACGAGGAAGAACCTCGATAGGTCAACTCATGAAACCAACCGAAAATCCAGCCGATAACGACGACATACCTGACGAGATCGACTTCTCAGGCGGAGCGCGTGGGAAATTTCATCAACCGGGCGTGACGTTAAACGTGCCTGTGTACCTGGATGCCGAGGTACAGGCGTATCTCGTCGCCATCGCAACCAAGAAGGGCATCCCCTTGTCCGATGTGGCGAATGATCTGCTCAGAAAGGAAATCGCGATCCTCGAATCGGTGAAATAAAGTCCGTGGGGTTGAGTATCGGCCTCGAACCGGGAGTACCCGCGCAATCTTCGCGGGCAAGCCCGCTCCTACAATAACCACCCAACAGCTGCGCAGAACAACGCCCTCTCTGTAGGAGCGGCCTTGGCCGCGAACCGGTTTCCCGGATAATCCTCACGAACAACCTCACACTGACCAAATCCCCCGTCGATTTGATCGACTTCCTGCACAAACACGCACAAAGCCCTTGACCGCACAGCAACCGGGTGCGTATTTTCCAACCAAAGCAAAACAAAACAAACAACGCACCACCCACATCACCACAGCAATAATAACCAGAATCCCTTCTCCCTCCGGGAGAAGGCCAGGATGAGGGAATTAAGCATCCCATGATGTATCACTAAACCGTCATTGCGAGCGAAGCGCGGCAACCTCGTAAAGTAGAATCGAATGGTTAGAGATCATCACGGTACTACGCACCTCGCAATGACGGACTGATAAGAGCGTCCTTAAATGGTGAAGTGAGCGGGGCAGTAATAACAACAAATAATAAGATCAGGGAGGAAAGACGCATGCGATGCATCGTCCGTTGGTTTGGCTTGTCACAGGCTGACAAGGCCGACTCTCACCAGAGCGTGAAACGCGTAGCCATGGGGCGAAGTTTTCAGAAGCTGGTGGGGGTTTTTACTCTAAGCCAAAATATTCCGATCAAGGGGTCAGCGATCAAGGCGATCAAGGAGGATCAAGGGGTAGGATCAAGGGGTGACCCCTTGAACGGTTGACACGGGCTGGCTAAGGGGTGACCACAAATATCAGGGCATTACCCAGGGCAGCCGGAAACGCCGCGGTTTCCCGCAGCGTCCCGGTACAGATCAATCGCGAAGAAATTCCAGCAAGTCCCGATTAAGCCGGTCCTTGTGCGTATCGGTGATCCCGTGGGGACCGCCCTCGTAGACGATGAGTTTGCTGTCTTCGATCAGCCTGTGAGCAGCCCGAGCACTGTTGTCGATCGGGACCAGCTGGTCGTCGTCGCCATGCAGGATCAGTGTCGGCACGTCAAACTTCTTCAGGTCCTGCCGGAAATCCGTTTCCGAGAACGCTTTGATGGAGTCGAAAGTGTTCTTGTGGCCCGCCTGCATGCCCTGGCTCCAGAACGAATTGATCAGCCCCTGCGACACGGTTGCGCCCGGCCGGTTGAAGCCAAAGAAGGGGCCCGATGCGATGTCGAGGTAGAGTTGCGAGCGATTGTCCAGAGACGACTTGCGGATATCGTTGTAAACATCCATCGGCGTGCCAGTGGGGTTGTCGGGTGTCTGCAGCATTAGCGGCGTAACGGCACTGATGAGCACGGCTTTTTGCACCCGGCCGGTGCCGTGACGGCCGATATAGCGCGCCACCTCCCCACCACCGGTGGAGAAGCCCACCAGGGTCACTTCGCGCAGGTCGAGCGCCTCGATCACGGTTGCCAGGTCGTCGGCGTAGTGATTCATATCGTTGCCTTCCCATGGCTGGCTGGAACGCCCGTGCCCGCGTCGGTCATGCGCGACAACGCGGTAGCCCTGCTCCGCCAGGAAGATCATCTGTGATTCCCAGCTGTCCGAGTTCAGTGGCCAGCCATGGCTGAAGACAACGGTCTGGCCGTCACTCGGCCCCCAGTCCTTGTAGTAGAGCTGTACGCCATCGGGCGTGGTGATGTGGCTGGCCATGCGCTCAACCTCTTGTGGCAGTGCAGCAGCAACGGAGGCCGTTTGAGTGAGCGGCTCGGCACTTGCCAGGGCACTGGCAGCCAAGGCGCCGGAGATAACTAAGTTTCTGGTAGTTGGAGACATGATGTACCTCTCATTAAGTCGTTAAAGTGAATGGTTCAATGGTTCTACAGCGTTAAGTGGTCGGAACGGTGCCACCGTCTATGACATAGTCGGCGCCGTGGATCGACCCGGCCCTCTCGGAGGTGAGGAACCCGACCAGCTCTGCGACCTCGGCAGGATGCCCGGGCCGACCGATCGGGATGCCGCCAAGCCCGTCAAAAATGGCCTGGCGGGCGGCAGATTCGTCGATACTTCTGCTGGCAGCCACCTGGCGAATCATGTCGTGTGCAGCGGAAGTCTCGATGAAACCCGGGGATACCGTGTTGACCCGCACACCCTTTGGTCCGACCTCATTGGCCAGCCCCTTGCTGTAGGTGCGCAGCGCCGCCTTGGCGGCCGCGTAGGCGAGTGTTGAGTCGTGCAACGGCAGGCGATGCATGATGGACGCGACGTGAATGATCACGCCGTGGCGGCGCTGGACCATGCCGGGCAGGAGCGCACGGTCAAACCGCACTGCCGACAGAAGGTTCAGGTTCAGCGCCTTTTCCCACGCTTCATCCGTGAGAACACCATATCCGCCGTTCGGAGCGTCGGATCCGCCAACGCAGTTGACGAGAATATCGATGCCGTTCCATTCCTTGAGCACGCGTTCGGTAACTTGCTGCACGCCGCTCGTGGTGCTGATATCGGCCTGCACGAACAACGAGGGGTGCTGGCCGTCAGGCAGTTCGGATCGTCCGGTGGTCGCAACCATCGCACCATCGTCCAGCAGCCGGCGAACGATGGCTGCGCCAATCCCCTTGGTACGGCCAGTCACGAGGGCGCGCTTGCCCTGCAGTTCGCTGGTGCTGGATGAGAAACCGCTTGCAGTAGTCATGGCTTCAGCTCCAGCAGCGCAATGTGGTCACCATTGAGGGTGAAGTGGTTCCGCAGCTCGGCCGGGCTTCCGAGGAAGTCGCCGGAAACTCGGGTCCGGACAATGACCGTTGCATTGTTAACGGATGCGTCGAGCGGTTCGACCACATAGCTGACTTTCGCGTTGGTCTCGCGATGCCACGCCTCGATGGCGGCGGCGCCGCGGTGCTCGCGACCCTCATCGCGGACGATGGCCGCGTCATCAAAGCACTGGGCGAGCGCCGCCGAGTCTTTTCGCTTCTCGGCTGCCAGGTAAGCGACAACCGGTTCTGGTAGTTCAGTGTTCATAGATCCTCCCGATCAGTGGGTTGCTATTAGTTCAGGACAAGACTAGACCTGTCCTTATGGACGATCTATGCTTAATAAACCCAATATATAGTCTGAAAAGCCAGAAAAGCAGGATTACTATGGACGTACTAGCGGAAGTGATGTCGCTCCTCAGAACCCGAGGCCAGCTCTACGGCCGGCTCGAACTCAGCGCGCCGTTTGGCCTGCGTTTTCCGGGAAACAAGGGCATTTGCCTGGTGGTGACGCGCGGTTCCTGCCTGCTGACCGTCGACGACGCTGCGCCCATCCCGCTCGTCGGCGGGGATTTCGTATTCCTGCCGGCCCCGGAGGCCTACGAGCTGAGAAGCGGGCCAAAGGAACGCGTCCGGGCGGCGGCTAACATCGTGCCCCCCCGCCAGTTTCACCAGACGCGGCTCATAGAGTACGGTGGCGGGGGCGTGCCCACTTCGGTCGTCGCCGGGTGCTTTACCTTTGCATCACCGGATAGCGAGATGCTCGTCAGGCACCTGCCGTCGATCGTGCACCTGCCGGCTTCGTCGCATGAGTCGCCGTGGTTCGCCTCCACCCTCCAGTACCTCGCCGCCGAGACATCATCAAACCAGCCCGGCTCGGCCGCCATCGTCGACCGGCTGGCCGAGGTGTTGTTCGTGCAGGCCATGCGCAGCCAGATTCAGACCATGGTTGGCGAAGGGAATACCAACTGGCTTCGCGCCATCGCCGACCCTCAGATTGGCGAAGCGCTGCGCCTGATGCACGAAGAGCCGGGCAAGAGCTGGACAGTGCCGAAGCTGGCCAAGGGTGTGTTCATGTCGCGGTCGGCGTTCGCCGAGCGGTTTCACAGGCTTGTTGGCGAGACGCCGCTGTTTCACCTCACGCAGTGGCGCATGGTTCGCGCGGCCTCCATGCTTCGCGAACAGCAGGCCATCAAGATGGCCAGCGTTGCTGCGGCCGTTGGCTACGAATCCGAGAGTTCATTCGGCAAGGCATTCAAGCGGGTGATGGGCACCACCCCCGGGGAGTACCGCGAATTGAAGGGGGTAGGGTAGATTGATGCCCAAAGCCGTATCCCGTGGACGGTACGGTTGAGCCGAACATGCCGGTTAATCTTTACCTTGAAAAACAGTGAAAAACAGGGTCAGGAAAAACAGGGTCAGAGAGCAATTAACGCTAATATACTCCCCTAACAAAACACTCCCGCACTCACGTTCACAAGGAGGTGAGCCGTGCCTCGCAAAACCCGTTTCGATCTACCGGGAATACCCCAACATGTCATCCAGCGCGGCAACAACCGCGAGCCCTGCTTCTTCGATGAAGAGGATTACCACCGCTACCTGCATGACTTGAATGCGTCAGCCAAGAAGTATTCCTGTGCGATCCATGCGTATGTGTTGATGACGAATCACGTCCATCTGTTGGTGACGAGCGATATACCGTACGGCATATCACAGATGATGCAGGCACTGGGGCGACGGTATGTGTATTACATCAATCATGAGCACCAGCGGACTGGAACCCTTTGGGAAGGACGATTCAAAGCAGCGTTGATCGACACAGAAGCCTATCTTCTGACTTGCATGCGCTATATCGAATTAAACCCGGTGCGGGCAGCAATGGTGGAGCATCCAGGGGAGTATCACTGGTCGAGTTACGCGGCAAATGCTCAGGGACGTTCCGATGCCTTGATAACATCTCATACTCTCTATCTCGCACTCGACGCATCGCCAGCTCTGCGACAGCAAGCCTACCGCGAGCTGTTTCGACATCATCTTGGTGCTGATGACTTGCACGATATTCGTGAGTCGCTCAACCATGAACTTGTGTTGGGGCGTTCGCACTTCAAGGACAAAATCGAAGCCATGACCGAACGGCAAACCCGGCTTGGGTTACCAGGGCGGCCGGGTGTTGAGGAAGATCCGGCGGATTATTTGGCCAATGATGCGGGCGTATATTAGCGTTAATTGCTCTCTGACCCTGATTTGTCGCGCAGTAGATACACAATGACCAGCAATGCCGGCAGGCCCAGCAGTGATGAATAAATGTAAAACGTGAAATAGCCGAACTGCTCGACCACGACACCGGAGAAGCCGGCCAGGATTTTTGGAAACAGCGTCATGAGTGAACTGAACAGTGCGTATTGCGTGGCGGTGTACGCCGTGTTCGTCAGGCTCGACAGATAGGCGACGAACACCGCCGTGGCCACGCCGCCGGCCAGACTGTCGGCGCTGATAATCAGTGCCAGTGCAGTGATGTCCGGTCCGATTATCGTCATGCCGGCAAACAGCAGATTGCTGATAATCACCAGCACTGAGCCGAGCAGCAAAATACGCATTATCCCGTATCGCATCACCAGGATGCCTCCCAGGGCCGCCCCGCCGATGGTCAGGAAGAAGCCGAACACTTTGGTGATGCCGGCGATCTCCGATTTGGTGAAACCCAGATCGAGATAGAAGGGATTGGCCATCACAGCCATGGTGATATCGGTAATGCGGTAGGTGCCGATCAGCAGGAGAACCAGTAATGCTGTTTTGCCGCTGCGGTGGAAGAATTCCGTGAACGGGCAGATCACCGCCGTGGCAAACCATTCGGTGACGCGCCCCCATAATCCGCCCGCATGCAGCGCGACGCTGATATCGTGGGCAAGTCGCTCTTCGTTCAATTGGGTTTCGGTTTTTATATGGCGCTGCGGTTCGCGGATCACGATCGTGGTAACGATGCCGACCAGCGTGAACAGGCACATGATCAGGTATGCCGCCTGCCAATCCAGGGTATCGGCGAGATACAGGGCGCCCGCGCCGGATGCGAGTGTCGCCACGCGATAGCCCAGGATATAACTGGCCGACATCGCCGCCTGATATTCCCTGGCGACGGCCTCGATACGGTAGGCATCGATGACCACATCCTGGGTTGCCGATGCGAACGCCAGAAGCAGCGCATACCCCGCGAACATCAGCAGATCCTGTTGCGGCGTGACCGATGCCAGCAGCAGCAGGGCGACGGCGATGCCGCATTGTGCGAGCAGTAACCAACTGCGCCGCTGGCCCAGCCATTTGCCGAGCAGCGGCAGCGGCACCCGATCCACCAGCGGTGCCCAGCCAACCTTTACGGAATACATGATGCCGATCCAGCTGAAAAATCCGATGGTGCTGCGATCCACATCGGCATCGCTCAACCAGGCCGACAGCGTGGAGAACACCAGCAGGAACGGCAGTCCGGCGGAAAACCCCAGGAACAACATGCCGAACACGCGCGGTTGTGCATACACTGCCAACGCAAGGCGCCAACTGCGGGTAGGATTCTGGTGCATAAACTCCGGGGGCCGGAATGACGGTTTAGGAATTACACAGGAGTCAGGAATTATCGCTACATTCGTGCCACGTCATCCCCGCGAAAGCGGGAATGACGGCATACTCTGTAGCCAATATTTCTGACCACTGTGTAATCAGAGGTTCCCTAGCTCTGAGCCCATTAATCCATGGGGGGCATGCGGAGGTTTTTCTCCGAACCCAACTCAATCCGCTCGATGCTCCAACAACGCCTCTTGTGCCGAGCGCGGTTTCTGGTTGCTGGCGGGTTTTGTGCGGCGGTATTCACCGTCTTTGTTCAGTACCCAGGCCTGGGTGTTGTCGCTTAAATACAGTTCTAATCCTTCTTTGATAATGCGTTTGCGCAGGCCCTGGTCTTCGATGGGGAAGCAGACTTCGACGCGCTGGAAGAAATTGCGGTCCATCCAATCGGCACTGGAAAGATACAGGTCTTCATCGCCGCCGTTGAGGAAATAAAATACCCGTGAATGTTCCAGGAAGCGTCCGATGACCGAACGCACCTGGATATTATCCGAGACGCCGGGTACGCCCGGACGCAGGCAGCAGACACCTCGCACGATCAGATCAATCTTCACGCCGGCTTGGGAGGCCTGATACAGGGCGCGGATGATTTGCGGTTCGATGAGTGCGTTCATGCGCGCAATAATACGCGCGGGCTTGTTGGCGCGCGCATGTTCCGCTTCACGCTCGATCATGCGCAACAATTCTTTATGCAACGTAAAGGGTGCTTGTAAGATTTTTTTGAGTTTCTTTACTCGACCAAGACTGGTCAGTAACTGGAATACGCGATGCACATCCTCGCCAATGGCGCGGTCGCAGGTGAACAGGCCGTAGTCGGTATACAAACGCGCAGTGCGAACATGATAGTTGCCGGTGCCGAGATGCACATAATGACGCAGGCGACGGCCTTCGCGGCGTGTAACCAAGATCATCTTACAGTGCGTTTTGTGACCGACCACACCGTACACGACATGCGCGCTGGCCTCTTGCAGGCGAGTCGCGAGTTTGATGTTGTCTTCTTCGTCGAAGCGCGCGCGCAGTTCGACCACGACAGTGACTTCCTTTCCGGCACGCGCGGCATCGACCAGCGCACTGACAATGGCGGAATCCGGGCCAGTGCGATACAGCGTCTGTTTGATCGCCAGTACATTCGGATCGGCCGCGGCCTGACGCAGAAAATCCACCACCGGCAGGAACGACTCGAAGGGGTGATGCAGCAATATATCGCGCGACTGGATGGCATCAAATATATTGTGATCGACCGCGACAATGGCCGGGCGACCCGGCGTGAAGGGCGGGTATTTCAGATCCGGTCGTTCGATCATGTCGTAGATCGCCAGCAGTCGGTTCAGATTGACCGGGCCGTTGACCTGATAGAGATCATCCGCATCAAGTTCGAATTTATGCAGCAGGAAATTCGCCATTTCCTCGCTGCAGTTGTCGGCGACTTCCAGACGCACTTCGTCGCCGTAGCGGCGTGATAGCAGCTCGCCCTCGACAGCGCGCAACAGATCCTCGACTTCCTCGTCATCGACGAACAGGTCGCTGTTGCGGGTGACGCGAAACTGATAACAACCCGTCACCTTCATGCCCGGGAACAGATCACCGACATGCGCATGGATCAGCGATGACAGAAATACAAAGTCATACGGACCACGACTGTAACTCTGTGGAACCTGAATAAGACGTGGCAACGAACGCGGCGCCTGCACGATGGCGACGCCACTGGAGCGACCGAAGGCGTCCTTGCCTTCCAGCGAGACAATGAAGTTCAGGCTCTTGTTAAGAATGCGTGGAAACGGATGCGCGGGGTCCAGTCCCAGCGGGCTGAGGACCGGTAGCAGTTCATGGGTGAAATGGCGGTGCACCCACTGCGCCTGCTTGGGGTTCCAGTCGGTGCGGCGCAGGAAGCGAATGCGCTCCTTGGCCAGAGCTTGGAACAATTCCTCGTTGAGTACCCGGTACTGCTCGTCGACCAGTTGATGCGCCTCGGCGCTGATGCGATTTAGCGTTTCCTGGGGTGGTAACGTATCCAGCCCGGTCTGCAGGGCGCCGGAGACCAGCTTTTCCTTCAGGCCGGCGACGCGGATCTCAAAGAACTCATCCAGATTGGTGCTGGAGATGCACAGGAACTTGAGCCGTTCCAGCAGGGGGGTGGTGGGATCCTTGGCCTGTTCCAATACCCGTTTATTGAACGCCAACAGGCTGAGTTCACGATTGATATAGAGGTCGGGCCGGGTGAGGTCGTTATTGTCCATGTATGGGTATCAAGTAAGCGAAAGTACTGATTATGCCTATTTTTCAAATTGGCTGCCGGGACGACGCGGAACTGTAACAATACTGTAATAATTAACGCCTATTCTTCCCGCGGATGACAACCTCCCAACCTCCATCGCCCCTGGCGCAGATCAGTCCCAGCGTGCAGGCCCGACGTCGGGCTTGGCGTATGCTGAAGGATCGTGCTGCCCGCCACACAGTCATGATTGGCGGCTTCGGGGCTATCGTCGCCATTCTATTGATATTCTTTTATTTGTTGTATGTCGTCTTCCCGCTGCTTGAACCGGCCTCGGCCGAGGCGCTGGCCGAGTATCCGTTGGGCGACAATGCCGGCAAAACGTTGTATCTGGCCATGGAAGAGCAGGCCGAGATCGCGGTGCGCTATGACAGTACCGGCCGGGTACGCTTCTTTGCCACCGCGGACGGACAGACCCTGCTCGAACAGCAGCTGCCCTTGCCCGACAACGTCAGTATCACCAGTCTTGCCGAGGGCGGTAAGGGCCGCAGTGCCGTGAGTCTGGGGTTGTCGAATGGCTCTGTGCTGATCAGTCGGCATGCTTATAGATCGAGTTTCCCGGGCGACCAGCGACAGATCACGCCGCGCCTGGAATTTCCCTCCGGAACGGTGCCGCTGCAGGTGGACAGCCAGCAGCATGCCTTGGAGCGCGTTGCGGTACAGTCCGGTGATCGCACGACCATCGCCGCGCTGACCGATGATCAGCGCCTGCTGCTGGTGATTCTGGAAAAGCAGATTTCTTTCATTGATGAATCCGAAACACTGAAGCGCTTCGAGCATGCGCTGCCTAACACGGCCGGCCAGGTGCGACACCTGCTGGTTGATCCGGATCAGCGGTCGCTGTATGTCGCTACCGATCAAGGTGTGCTCGCCTATTACGATATTTCGGATGCCGAGCACCCGCAGTTGGTGCAGCAATTGGGCGTGGTGCCGATGGGTGCGACGCTGACCGGAATGAAGCTGCTCGCCGGCGGTATCTCGCTGTTGATCGCCAGTTCGGATGGTCAGGTTGCCCAGTGGTTTCCGGTGCGGGACGAAACCAATCAGCCGATGCTGCACAAAATTCGCAGCTTCAAAGTGGAAGGCAGCGCGACGGCGCTGGCACCTGAATATGCGCGCAAGGGATTCTTCGCCGCGAGCAATCATGGCGAAATCGGTATCTATCACACCACGGCCGAGAAGCGGGTATTGCTTGAACGGGTGTCTGATCAGGCGATTGAAACACTCGCGATATCGCCGCGCGCGAATGCTTTCCTGGCTGAGGATGCTGGTGGGCAACTGCATTTTTGGCATGTCGACAATGAACATCCGGAAGTATCCTGGTCTTCTCTCTGGGGTAAGGTCTGGTATGAGAGTTATCCCCAGCCGGATTATGTGTGGCAGTCGTCCTCGGCCAGCAACGATTTCGAACCCAAGTTCAGTTTAACGCCGCTGGCCTTTGGTACGCTCAAGGCGGCTTTCTATGCGATGTTGTTCGCCGTGCCGATTTCGATTATGGGTGCTATTTATGCGGCCTATTTCATGGCCCCGGCCATGCGCAAAATCGTCAAGCCGACGATTGAGATTATGGAGGCTCTGCCTACCGTGATCCTGGGCTTCCTCGCCGGCTTGTGGTTGGCGCCGGTGATGGAGGCAAATCTGCCCGGTGTGTTTGCGCTGTTTATTATGTTACCCCTGGGCACTTTGATGTTTGCTGGCGTCTGGAGCTTACTCCCGGGCGCGTTGCGTTATCGCATTCCCGATGGCTGGGAAGCGGCGTTACTTGTCCCGGTGTTGCTGGGTCTGGCCTGGGTGGCATTCAGCCTCAGTCTGCCCTTTGAACATCTGTTCTTCGATGGCGATATGCGCACCTGGATGCGTGACAACCTGGGCATAGGTTTCGATCAGCGCAATGCTTTGGTGGTTGGCATCGCGATGGGCTTCGCGGTGATTCCGACGATTTTCTCGATTACCGAAGACGCCATCTTCAGTGTGCCGCGCCATCTCACCAACGGGTCCCTCGCGCTCGGCGCAACCACTTGGCAGACATTGACCCGCGTGGTGTTGCTGACCGCCAGCCCGGGTATCTTCTCGGCCGTCATGATCGGCATGGGCCGCGCCGTCGGTGAGACCATGATCGTGCTGATGGCGACGGGCAACACGCCGGTGATGGATATGAGTCTGTTCCAGGGTATGCGCACGCTGTCGGCGAACATCGCTGTGGAAATGCCCGAAGCCGAGGTCGCCAGTACCCATTTCCGCATTCTGTTCCTGGCGGCGCTGGTGCTGTTCATGTTCACGTTCGTCTTCAATACCGTGGCCGAGTTGGTGCGTCAGCGCCTGCGCGGTAAGTACGCGTCGCTGTGAGGTCGTCCATGCGTGGTTGGTTTAATAGTGGAGCACCCTGGATCTGGTTGAACGCGGCAGCGGTCAGCGCCAGTTTGATCATGGTCGCCGGTCTCCTGGGTTTGATCGCCTTGCGCGGGTTGGGTCATTTCTGGCCGACTGATATCGTGGAAATGGATTATCGCAAGGCCGATGATCAGATCGTGCGACTGATCGGCGAGATCCGCGGTCATGAAGACGTGCCGCGTGAGCGCCTGGTGGCGGCCGGCGTCAGTGTCCCGGGCGATTCGGAACTGGTGCGGCGTGTGCAGCTGAAATCCGGTAATCGCGATGTGGTCGGTCTGGATTTCAATTGGGTACTGGGCCCCGATATCATCGCCGAGCGTTATCCAGAGGATCTGGTGGTCATCGAACGGCGTGAATGGGGTAACTTCTACGGTTACCTGCGCGAAGTACACGAGAACGGTATCAACGTCACTGATACTGCGCCGCTGTGGGACGTGTTGAATGAGCATCTGGGACGCGCGCGAAAGATTGCGGATGAGATCCGTGTCATTGAGCGCGACGAGATTGGCGCCATCAATTACAAGCTCGAACGGTTGCGTCTCGATCAACGTCGTCTGGAACTCGAAGGCAAGGCTGACACCGAGGCTTTGGCCAGAATCGCTGCGCAAGAGGCGGCGTTGCAGCTGCAGTACGAATCGCATCAGAAACGGCTGATTGCACTTTATCAAGACATTCAACGCGACAGTGTGACTGTCGAGATCCAGGATGGCCGAGTGGTGGAGTTACCGCTCTCCAAGGTGATTCATGTGCTGCGACCGAACGCCATGGGCGTCGGAGACAAACTGCTGGCCTACATGAAGAATGTCTGGGCGTTTATCTCCGACGATCCGCGTGAGGCGAATACCGAGGGTGGCATCTTCCCGGCCATTTTCGGCACTGTGCTGATGGTCATCCTCATGTCCATTTTCGTGACACCCTTTGGCGTGATCGCGGCCGTGTATCTGCGCGAATATGCCAAGCAGGGACCGATTACACGCATCATCCGCATTGCCGTGAACAATCTGGCCGGCGTGCCTTCGATTGTCTATGGCGTGTTTGGTCTGGGCTTCTTTGTGTATTTCCTGGGCGGGAATATCGATCAGCTGTTTTATCCCGAGGCGCAACCGGCCCCAATCTTCGGCACCCCCGGTATCCTGTGGGCCTCGCTGACCCTGGCGCTGCTAACGGTGCCAGTGGTGATTGTCGCGACCGAGGAAGGTCTGGCGCGTATTCCCAGCGCGATTCGTGAAGGCAGCCTGTCGTTAGGCGCGACCAAGGCTGAGACACTCTGGCGTACGGTATTGCCGATGGCCAGCCCGGCCATGATGACGGGATTGATCCTTGCCGTGGCGCGCGCCGCGGGTGAAGTCGCTCCATTGATGCTGGTGGGTGTGGTGAAGCTCGCGCCGACGCTACCGCTGGATGGCAATGCGCCGTTCCTGCATCTGGATCGCAAGTTCATGCATCTCGGTTTTCATATTTACGATGTCGGTTTCCAGAGCCCCAACGTCGAAGCCGCGCGGCCGGTGGTGTACGCGACTGCCTTGTTACTGGTACTGGTGATTGTGGCGCTGAACATCACCGCGATATCCATTCGCAACCACTTGCGCGAGAAGTACCGCGCCCTGGACAACTAGATACAGGCCGGCCACAGGCCGGGAACAGATGAACGCCAGAGAAATGAATATGAACGATCGCAGTAAGCCTACCCATTCAATTGATCCAGATATCCTGGCGCAGGCCTCGTTGACCCGAAACCTCGGTGAGGAGGACATCTGTCTCAAGGTCGAGGATCTGGATCTTTATTATGGCAGCAAGCAGGCGCTGAACAAGATCAATATGCATATCCCACGTCAGCGGGTGACGGCCTTCATCGGTCCTAGTGGCTGCGGTAAATCCACGCTGCTGCGTTGCTTTAACCGTATGAACGATCTGGTCGATGGTGTGCGCATCGACGGCAAGATGTTGCTCGACGGCCAGGATATCTACGCCAAGTCGGTGAACGTCGCCGATCTGCGTCGGCGTATCGGCATGGTGTTCCAGAAGCCGAACCCGTTCCCCAAGAGTATTTACGAAAACGTTGCTTATGGCTTGCGTCTGCAGGGTGTGCGCAGCCGCCGTGTGCTGGATGAGGTGGTCGAGAACGCCTTGCGCGGTGCGGCGCTTTGGGATGAGGTCAAAGACCGTATGCATGACAATGCGCTGGGACTGTCCGGCGGTCAGCAACAGCGTTTGGTGATTGCACGTGCCATCGCCATCGAGCCCGAAGTGCTGCTGCTCGATGAGCCGGCCTCGGCGCTCGATCCGATCTCGACACTCAAGATCGAGGAACTGATCTACGAACTCAAGACCCGCTTTACGATTATCATCGTCACGCACAATATGCAGCAGGCTGCGCGCGTCTCAGACTATACTGCCTTCATGTATGTAGGCGATCTCGTAGAGTTCAACGATACCAATACCATCTTCACTAATCCTAAGGAGAAGATGACGGAAGATTACATTACGGGACGTTACGGCTGATTCTGCTGCGCTGCGTGCGCCGCGCAAGGGGGGCTTTAAATTATGGAAAAGAAGAGCATCGGTCAGCACATCTCGCAGCAGTTCAACGCTGAGCTGGAGGATATCCGCAATCGCGTGCTGACTATGGGCGGCCTGGTCGAGCAGCAGATCGCCGACGCCATGACGGCTATTGTCGAGGCGGACGACCGCATGGGGGATATCGTCATCAACAACGACTACAAGGTGAATGCCATGGAAGTCGCTCTTGATGAGGAGTGCAACCGCGTGTTGGCGCTGCGGCAGCCAACCGCAGGCGATCTGCGCTTGATTGTCGCAGTGATCAAGACCATCACCGATTTGGAACGTATCGGTGACGAAGCCGAGCGCATCGCTCGCATGGGACAGCACGCCGCACAAAGTGAAGAGGGAAGGGTGCATCCGATACAGATTCAGCATCTTGGAGATCAGGTGCGGGCTATGGTGCACAACGCCCTGGATGCTTTTGCGCGCATGGATACTGAGTTGGCAGTGCAGGTTTGGCGAGAAGATCTCAAGATCGATCAGGAATATGAGTCGATTATGCGCCAGCTGATTACCTTCATGATGGAAGACCCGCGCTCCATCCCGCGGGTGCTGGATATCATGTGGGCGGCGCGTTCCTTGGAGCGCATCGGCGACCGTGCCCGTAATATTTGCGAATACGTGATCTACCTGGTCAAGGGCAAGGATGTGCGTCATACCAGCCTGGAGCACATGGAGGCTCAGGCGCGCATGGACCACACGCCGTAAGCCTAAGTCTAGTGCCATAACAGATGTAGCTTATCGCTTCGTAGTAATTGATATTGCATGAATTTTACTGCGGCGTGGCGAGCCTGGCGAACCGGACTGCAGCGCCATATTTCCAGCGTACTCGACGCCGTGTGGCACTGGCCAGAAACTCGATTGTGAAACTTTTATGAATCTATTCCGACCTTGATCCGAGTCATGTACTCTTGGCCTCCGTTGTAGCCAAAATGGCATGCAGCGCGGTACTGAAAATTTCATTTAGATCCGCACGCGACAGCCCCCCATCCTGACCAGCGCTGGCCACGAGATGCTCGGAAACTGTTCGTTCGAGGAGGCACTATGCAGCTCGAGGAAGGTCAAGTTTACGAAGGTGGAATCTCAATATCCGGTGATGATGGTCCGTTTCGACGCTGGTTGGTGGTATCACCTTTCGGCAAGACCCATATCCACTGTGTCGATGACCCATTGGATCTGCATTGCTGGCCAGTGAAATTGATCGAGTGGGGCGTCGAAAGCGGCCGTTTGAGTTATATCGGCAAGATCCCGGAACATCCGGCAATACAGGTGCAGCGAGTCAAGGAGCAGCTCGGGGTGCGGGATACGCATCTCAGCATTCCCCTACTCTGCATTGAGCGGCTTGTGGAAGCCCTGCGCGCGGCGGTAGATTCCGGTGAGGATTATGCCGTCTATCTGGCCGGTGAGATTATCTCTTCGGCTTCGCACAGCGCGCTTCTGCAGTCACACCGCGAGCGACTCATCTCCACTGTGCACACCATCCTTGGTGAAGGTGAGTTCGCAGCACCGAGTCTTGTCCCAATCCGCATCAACACGAGCGAAGCAGGCAGCGATTCATTGACATCGTAAGTCTGCGGTCTCCTGTGGTTATGCCATGTCAGAGCCGTTGGAGCGTCAACCGGAATTCAAGACAGGCGTGAAAACGCAGCGTATGGGTCATGCGGGCATCGGCGCCCTGGTGACCGTTGTGCATACAGGTGTAGCCGGCAGACTGCGTCTACGTTCGGCCCTGCTGTACCGCGCCGAACAACATGCAGAGCGGATCGGCGCGGAACTCGCGCTGGACCCGCGCATTGTCGAAGTACGCGTTGCACCGCTGACAGGATCCATCCTTCTGCATTTCGATGCGCAGACCGGGCCGGGCGCGATGATCGAGCGGGTGGTGCAGGCGCTCAGTCAGCTGGCCAACGATCTGCAAACAACCGATGTTGATGTATCGGTGCGCGCTGCGCCGAAAAACAATCCGTCTCCCCCAACTCCACTCCCGGTCAAACCGACCACCGTCAATCCAGTAGCCGTCCGTCCACCCTTGGCGCGGATGCATCGGATTTCTACGGTTATGCCGCCTTGGCATAACCTCCCGGTCAGCGTAGCGATACGCCAGCTGAGTGTGGATCTGCAGCGGGGTCTCACACTGCAGGAAGCCGCCGCGCGGCTGCTGCGCGACGGCGCGAATAGTCTGCCCATCGCGGCGCGCCGCTCTCGCTTGTCCATGCTGACGGGCCAGTTCATCAGTGGTCCGGTGCTGATGCTGGGGGTTTCCGCTGCGGTATCCATTGCCACCGGCGGTGTGGCCGATGCGGTGGTGATTGCCGCAGTGGTGCTGATCAACGCGGCGATCGGCTATTTCACCGAGGATTACGCGGAACGTACCATTGCCTCGCTCGCAAAACTCGATTTCGGTCCTGCTCGGGTGCTGCGCAACGGCGTGTCGATGAATGTTGCGCGCAGCGACCT
Source organism: Gammaproteobacteria bacterium (assembly GCA_018819175.1). Lineage (GTDB taxonomy): Bacteria > Pseudomonadota > Gammaproteobacteria > Thiohalobacterales > Thiohalobacteraceae > JAHJQQ01. The sequence goes on along the minus strand of JAHJQQ010000001.1, from coordinate 11,449 downwards.
TGTCGCCGGCGATCTGTTGCTGCTCGCGCCCGGAACACAAGTTCCGGCCGATGCGCGCCTCATTGAGGCCGAGCATCTGAGCGTTGATGAATCGGCGCTCACCGGGGAAAGCCTGCCGGTGTCTAAATCAGCCACAAAACTGGTGCCCACGGATACGCCGCTGGCTGACCGCCAGAACATGGTTTACATGGGCACACTGGTCACCGGCGGGAGCGCGCGGGCAGTGACGGTTGCCACGGGTGATCGCACCGAGATAGGCCAGATTCAGATGCTGGTGGGCGAGACCCGCCCCCCCGAAACGCCGATGCAGCGTCAACTCGGACAGATGGGCACACAGCTGGCCTGGGCCAGTACTGCCATCTGCGTCGGTGTATTTGGCATCGGTTTGTTGCGTGGTTATGGCGGGCTGGCCATGCTCAAATCGTCTATTTCACTCGCTGTTGCCGCTGTACCTGAAGGCCTGCCGACGGTGGCGACAACGACCCTGGCGCTGGGCATGCAACGCATGCGTCGCCGCAATGCGCTGTTGCGCCGGCTGGACGCGGTGGAGACCCTGGGTTCGGTGCAGGTGCTCTGTCTGGACAAAACCGGGACGTTGACACGTAATCGCATGACCGCGGTCGAAATCCGCACTGTCGAGATGGATGTCCGCATTCGCGACGGCGTGTTCACACGGGCGGAAGGGCAACGCGTCGAGCCCGCTGATCACCCGGTATTCGCGCGCATGCTGGAGATGGTATCACTGTGCAGCGACTCCGATCCCAAGAGCGACGCGAACGGCAGCAATGGCTCGGCGACTGAATCCGCGCTGATCGAGGCGGCAGGTCTCGCCGGTGTGGATATCCCGCGGCTGCGGAGGGAATACCCGCGCCTGCGGACGCGCTATCGCTCCGAGACTCGCCATTACATGGCCACCTGGCATACCTCGGCAAGCGCAGCAGGTGGGCGAGTCGCGGTCAAGGGCAGCCCCGAGCACGTGTTGGAGAGATCGACGTTCGTCTATCTGGAGGGTGAGTTGGTCGATCTCACGCCAGAGCTGCGCGTGAGCATCCAACAGCAGAACGAGGCGATGGCCGGCGCGGCCCTGCGAGTACTGGGCATCGCCTATGCGCCACTGCCGTATGACCTGACACCCGAGGAAACCAGTGAGTTGTCGCTGCCGCCGCTGATCTGGCTGGGGCTGGTGGGTATGACCGATCCACCGCGCAGCGGCATGCGTGAACTGATGCACCGTTTTCATCGCGCGGGTATCCAGACCGTGATGATTACCGGCGACCAGAGCGCGACCGCCTATGCCATCGGCCATGAATTAGATCTCGGCCAGGGCACGCCCTTGCAAGTGCTGGACTCCACTGCACTGGAGCGGGTGCCTCCTGAACTGCTCTCGGCGCTGGTCGAGCGCACGCACGTCTATTCACGCGTCAGCCCAGCACACAAGTTGCGCATCGTGCAGGCCCTGCAGCGCGCCGGCAAGGTCGTCGCTATGACCGGTGATGGCATCAATGACAGTCCGGCCCTGCGGGCTGCGGATATCGGCGTGGCCATGGGTGACGGCGGCAGTGAGGCGGCGCGCGAGGTCGCCGACATTGTGCTGGCCGACAACAACCTGCACACCATGGTCGAGGCGGTCGAGAAGGGGCGGACCATCTACGCAAACATCCGCAAGTCCATCCATTTCCTCTTGGCAACCAACCTGAGCGAGATCGAACTGATGCTGGCGGGTATCGCCCTGGGTCAGGGGGAGCCCCTGGGGCCGATGCAACTGCTCTGGATCAATCTGGTCACGGATATCCTGCCGGCCCTGGCGCTGGCGCTCGATCCGCCCTCCGATGATGTACTGTCGCAAGCGCCGCGCGATCCTGCCGAAGCCATCATCCGTCGTGCCGATCTCGGCCGGATGGGTGTCGAATCCGTGACTATCACCGGCGGTGCACTGGCCGCCTATGCCTATGCCTTGGCGCGCTACGGTCCCGGACCGCTGGCGAGTACCCATGCCTTCAGTGCACTCACCCTGTCGCAGTTGCTGCACGCCTACAGTGTGCGCAGTGAGCATTCGGTACTGACCGATAAAGGCCTGCCCGCCAACCGCTACCTGGATGTCGCGCTCGGAGTCTCGCTGGTCGCCCAGCTTGCGACACTGTTCGTGCCCGGTCTGCGCGGTCTGCTGGGCACCGCGAAGATCGGTCTGATCGACGCCGCGGTCATTGCTGGCAGCGCCACGGCGCCCTTCCTGCTGAATCAATTGATCAAGCCCGGCGGCACCGGGAAAGGGTCCAAACCATGAAACGGGATTTTCTGTTCACCTCGGAGTCCGTCACCGAAGGTCATCCCGACAAGCTGTGCGATCAGATCAGCGATGCCATTGTCGATGCCTTCCTGATGCAGGACCCTTATTCGAGCGTGATCGCCGAATGCGCAGCTTCTACCGGGGTCATGTTCGTTGCGACTCGTTTCGCATCTCAGGCCCGCGTCGATGTCGCTGAGGTCGCGCGGCGCATCGCCCATCAGGTCGGTTACGATCAGGGCAGTTTCCGCGCCCGTGATGCCACGGTGATGACGACGTTCCAGGAACTCACGCCCAGCTTGTATTCGCAGCGGGACGAAAAAACGCTTAACGATGCCGAACTTGAACAGCTGTCCGCCCGCCATCCGGCAACGGTGTTCGGTTATGCCTGCAACCATACCTCGAATCTGATGCCGTTACCGGTCAGCCTGGCGCACCGACTCACGCGGCGTCTCAGCGCCGTTCGCTTCGAGAAACTACTCCCCTATCTTGCGCCTGACGGTCAGTCGCAGGTTGGTGTGGAATTTCACAACCGCCGTCCTGTGCGCATTCACAGTATTTCGCTGGTCGCCAGCCAACGTGCGGCCGATGCAGTCGATCCAGTGCAATTGCGTGCCGATCTGATCGAGCAGGTGATCACGCCAGCCTTTCGGGACGAAGCGGTGCGCCCCGATGCCGATACCAATATCTGGATCAATCCCTATGGTCCGGTTATCGAGGGTGGACCGGCGCTGCATGCCGGACTCACCGGGCGTAAGAACGCCGTAGATACCTATGGCGAGTATTCCCGCCACAGCGGTTCGGCGCTGAGCGGAAAAGATCCGTCGCGCATCGATCGGATCGGCGCCTATGCGGCACGCTATGCCGCAAAGAATATCGTCGCGGCGGGGCTGGCTGAGGAATGCGAGGTGCAGTTGAGCTATGCGATCGGTTTGTCCAGACCCGTCAGTGTGCAGGTCGAGACCCTGGGCACGGGACGCATCGATGATGACGAGATTCGCAGGCGCCTTGAGGCGCACTGCGACTTCCGTGTGGGTGCCATTATCTCCCGTTTCAATCTGCGGCATTTGCCGGCACAGGTGAAAGGGGGTTTCTACCGTAAGTTGGGTGCCTACGGTCATGTCGGGCGCACCGATATCGGTCTGCCCTGGGAGCAGACTGACCTGGTGGCGGCGATTAGGTAGCAAGGGCCATCGACCGAGGATCTAGGTGTTTGGAGGGGCGGGTGTCGTCGTTCAGACGTAGGGGGAGTTCGGATAACTCGTTATTGCGATGAGCGTAGCGACGAAGCAAATTCCAAGCTACCGGCAGAATTTTTTTCGCTGCGGATGCTGAATAGATCAGTGTTTGCTTAGAGCAGTGCACCGATCAGCGCCATCGCCGAGCGCTCGACCAGTTTCTCGACCATCACGCCGAACACCGCCTTGCCCATGGCGTTACCGGCATTGCTGAGCGCGTTGGAGACCGCCTGTTTCGGCGCTGCGGCGGTGGGCAATGCGCTCGTGTGATTGCAGCAGCCGCGTTGTTTGAGTTCGTCGAGCAGGGCGTGCGGACAGGTCAGATCACGATCGTAGGTAATGACGACGCTGCCCGTCACCGTGCTGACCGACACATCCAGAACTCCGTCGATGGCGCTGACGAGGGACTGGACTGCGGCGATACCGTCCGCATTGCGCTTGAGACGCGCATCCCGCACCCGTAACCGACCCGGCACATGATGTATATAGTTCGTCGACATAGGCTCCCCGGTCACTACAGTGGTTGCACCGGGGAGCCATTAGAGCAGGGCATTGTTACAGTAATGTGATAATGACGTTAACTCGATACCCTGCATACCGAGCATGCCCTCAATGAGGCTGCCTGGACTCGGCCTCGTCCATGGCGCTGCGAGCCTTGGGCAGGGCGGCGCTTGCCACCTCCTTGATGCCTCCGACCAGCCCGGTCAACATTTCCTTGACCGTGATGACTGCCGCGTTGCCGATTGCGCCCGCGGCATCAACCGCTCCAAGGGCCGCGCCGCGGGCAACCTCGAACACGTTGCCTCCGACCTCGGTTGTGGCCTCCACAGTGCCATCGACGGCACGGCGTGCGATGACGGCCACATCCGCTCCTACGGAGGACGCGCCTTCGACGGCCGCTTTCACGGTGACAGTGGCCGCCTGAACCAGATCGCCGCCCACATCACTGACGCCCATGATCACGCCCTTGGCGACGCTCTTGGTGCTGAGTGTAAGGCCGGTGCCGACCTCCTCGGTTGCCTGAATGGCACCGAGTGTCACATCGCGTACCACTGCGAGTGTATCGCCGGAGACCTGGCCGGCCGCTCGCACCGCATTGGAGACGGTGCTGCGTACCAGGGAGACAATCTCGGCCTCAATTTCATTCAGTCCTTTCAGGCTGCCGACGATGCCGTCGCGGACTGCCGAACCTGCGCTACCGAAGGTTGGGCCGGTGCTCTGGACGCTATCTTCGCGAACCGTATCCTGTTCCACTTCGCTCATGATCGTTTACTCCTTTCAGGTAATGGCCCTGATAGATTGCAGGGCGTTTGCTACAAAATTTAGTACTTAACTGAAGCCTATTTGCCTTCACTGCGCACCAGGGACAATGCGGCCCATAACAACGTCGAGGCTGGCCCCAGGATTTGACCGCGCGCGGCCTGCACCGCAGCCAACGCAATGAGTGACAGCAGAATCACCGAGCGTGCATTGAGATCGCCTTCGGTGACTCGCTTTACCGCACTATCCATCGCCGCCAGACCTAGGGCGGCCTGTGCTGCTGGTGTGTGCGCCTCTGCTCGCGCTGCCTGTATCCGGAACAACCCTTGTGCCTCGGCGTAGGTCGCAATATCAGCCCAGGGCTGAGCATGCTCGATGAGCAAGCTCCCCGTTACCGGGTTGGCTGCCACGGAGGTAACGCCGCCACAGTCTTGCAGGGTCTGCGTGACTGCCGCGAAATAATCGGCTTGACCACGCCGCTCCACGACAGCCAGCCGGGTACGCTTGCTCAGCGCATGCCGCACCTCAGCCGCCGGGATCATTGTGCGGTGGGCGGCACTGTCTCGGTGCCGGCGACCTCTGACTGCTCGGCCTCTCTGCCGCTATCCCCTGCCGTACCTGCGACCGCCGCAGCAACGCCTGCGATGTGGCCTTCCTGAATATCGGCGCGGGCCTCGGCGACCAGGTCTTCGACCACCTCGCCCATTTCAGCGATAGCTTCACGGCCCTTTTCGTAGGCAATGATGCCGGTCTTGATTGCGGCCCTGGCGATAGGCCTGGCCAACGCTGCAACCGCCGGTAATATCACTGGCACCAAAATGGCGGCACCGATACCAATCGCAAGTCCCTTGGTGGATTCGGATTTCAGCAGATCTTCGATGAATGCCATGACGCTTTACACTCCTGCTTACACTTGCTGGTTTTAAATATGGCACTGTTGGTACTGATTGCGCTGATCTACATCAGTCTTCACTCGGGAAGAGTATTGCGGTTTGATGAATTTTTTGTGACAAGAATATTTAGCCCGTCAGCCAATGGCTGAGACGTGCAAAATCATGGCCGGGAAACAGCGTATCCAGTATAGACAATAGCGATTGAGCCGAGGTCGGTTGCGCCAATGCGCGGCGATCGTAGAGGATGAGCATACTCCCGAGTGCAGCGTTGGTTTCAACCCGCTTGATGCCCGGCACCTTGGCAAGTTCCTGTTCCGCCATCGTTGCCAAGGCTGGAGCGTGCTTGAGTTCGGCAACATGCAGACGCACACGTCCCGGAAAAAAAGACGTCACCTTGATGCCTTTGGAGAGTTCCATAAATAAATTTAGTGCGCTATCGAGAGTTGCAAAATTGAATTTATGACCCGGTCTCAGCCTATGATAACTGCATCTCCCGGGAACCAGATTGGTCGCATGAAGAGGTAAACCAGACACAACAGGATAAGCGTGGCCGCCTCGCGCCGGTTGAGGTCTTCATGCCGCAGCAGGAACACATATAGCAATCCGGCAGTGAATATCTTGAAAGGCAGGTCATAGACATTCACCACGTTAGGAACGGTGTATTCAGACACCACTGCACCTAAACCTACACCCATCAACGGATTGGTGACATTGCTGCCGATCAGTATCCCCGCCGAAATAGAATTATGGCCTTTGGCCATTGATAGCAAGGCCGTGATCAGTTCCGGCAACGCGGTCGCCACGCCGAGAACCAGGACGCCGAACAGCGATGCACTCATGGGCAGTACTGCAACCAGTTCCACCGCTGCTGCGACAACCCGATCCGCTGCTATGGCCATGATCAGAAAGCAGATCAGGATAATGACTAACTTGAGGATCGGTCGTCCGGTGGTGTTATTCCGTTGCGCGACTACCCGATCGATGATGTGATTTTCCCGCATCAGGTAGAGTAAATATCCGAAGTAGGCAATCACCAGCAGTGCGCCTTCGGCGCGGGAAATCTGCCCATCCAGCGCGAACACCCATAGCAGCAGGGCTGCAGCCATCAGTGCGCCGATCTGCATATGAACTTCCGCTCGCACGACCAGTACAGTGCCGATTAAACCGATGACCGGAAGCAGGAGGTCCTGTTGGATGATGTCTGAGCCGATGTTTGAACCAATGACCAGCGCTGAGAGCGTGTCCATTTGCGAGGGATCTGAAAGGATGTGCGCGCTTGCGATGAGATGGGTCATCAGCTCGGGGATGCTTGTCCCGACCGAGAGTACCGTCAATCCAATGAAACTGCCTGAGAGGTGGTAGTGCTCCGCCAGGGCTACCGCATTGCGGATAACCACGTCACCCAGCAGCAGAATGACAGCAATGCCAGCGCATAACAGGAGGATATGTTCCAACAACTGATGGGATAACATCGATTGGCATGCACTGGGGGGGCTAGTTTACGTAATCACATTATCACACAAAAATATGACAGAAATATTTCACTGAATTGATGGCGGGATAGAGTCGCTTGTAGATAGAGTCGCTTGTAGAGCACGATTAATGATGCTTATTACGTCCTGGAAGGCCTCATTGCGATGCCATGGCCTATAAAGGGTAAGGGGCGCATGACGAAGCCCGAAGTGATTCTATGGGCAAGGCGACGAGATAATCCCAAAGGCGCTGCGGGTGATGCAGGGGAATGGCTTCACTGCGTTCGCAATGACTGCATAGGTGAGGCAGTCGAGATTCCTAAGTTAGCAACATTTCCAGCAAGGCTTTCTGTGCGTGTAACCGGTTTTCGGCTTCGTCCCACACGACGCTTTGCGGTCCGTCGAGCACCTCGGCACTGACTTCTTCGCCACGGTGCGCGGGCAGGCAGTGCATGAACAATGCGTCCTTGGCAGCCAGCTTCATCAGTTTCGCATCCACCTGATAATCTCTGAAGGCCTTTACACGCGCGGCCTGTTCTTCCTCCTGTCCCATGCTGGCCCACACATCGGTGACGATCAGGTCGGCGCCGCGCGCGGCGGTGGCGGGGTCATGCGAGATTTCAACGTGGCTGCCACCACAGTTGACGATATCCGCCTCCGGTGCATAGCCTTTGGGCGCGGCAATCTTCAGCTGGAAATCGAATTGCTTGGCGGCGCCGATGTAGGAGTGGCACATATTATTGCCATCGCCGATCCAGGCCACGGTCTTGCCGCGGATATCGCCACGGTGTTCGACATAGGTCTGCACATCGGCCAGCAATTGGCAGGGATGGCAGCGATCGGTCAATGCATTGATGACCGGTACCTGCGAATTTTCCGCGAAGCGTTCCAGCTTCTCGTGTTCGTAAGTGCGGATCATGATGATATCCACCATGCGTGACAGCACCCGCGCGGTATCCTCAATCGGTTCGCCACGCCCAAGTTGTGTATCGCGCGGCGACAGGAACAGCGCGTCGCCACCCAACTGCGTCATGCCGGCTTCGAACGAGACCCGGGTGCGCGTGGACGACTTTTCGAAAATCATGGCCAGGATCTTGCCGCGCAACGGCTGATACAGTTCGCCGGCCTTGTGCTTGGTCTTCAGCTCGATGGCGCGACGTATCAGCCCCTGAAGTTCATCGGGTGACAGATCAAGTAGCGTGATGAAATGACGTACCGGCATTCGACTTACTCTTTGGCTAGAAACTCGATAATCAATTGACTGACCTCGGCGACGATGCGGTCGGCCTGTTCGTCACTGAGAATCAGTGGCGGCAATAAGCGCACCACACGTTCCGCGGTGACATTGATCAGCAGGCCGCGACTCAAGGCCAGCTTTACCAGCGCGGCACAGGGACGATCCAATTCGATCGCCAGCATCAGACCGATGCCGCGGATGGCGACTATGCCCGCATGATCGATCAGCTGGGCGTGAAAACCACCCCGCATGCGTTGGCCGAGCTGTTCCGCACGCGCCACCAGGCCTTCCTTCTCCACTGTGTGCACCACGGCCAGCGCGGCGCTGCAGGCAAGTGGATTACCGCCGAAGGTTGAGCCGTGATTGCCGGGCTCGAACACCTCGGCAGCGGCGCCGCGCGCCAGGCAGGCGCCGATCGGTACGCCATTGCCAAGACCCTTGGCCAAGGTCATCACATCCGGCTGGATGTCACTGTGCTGGAAGGCGAACCAGCGACCGGTACGCCCGATGCCGGTCTGTATCTCATCGAGAATGAGCAACCAGTTGAAGCGATCACAGAGAGAGCGCACGCCGGCGAGATAATCATTGTCCGGTATGCGGATACCGCCTTCGCCCTGGATCGGCTCGACCAGCACGGCAACCACATTGTCGCTGTTGTCGGCGACCGCGCAGAGCGCGTCCAGATCATTGAAGGGCACGCGGATGAAGCCTTTCACCAGCGGTTCGAAACCGGCCTGCACCTTGCGGTTGCCGGTCGCTGTCAGCGTGGCCATGGTGCGGCCATGGAAGCTGCCATCCATGACGATAATGGCCGGTTCCTTGATGCCGCGCTTATGTCCATGCAGTCGTGCCAGCTTGATGGCCGCTTCATTGGCCTCCGCGCCGGAGTTGCAGAAAAATGCCCGGTCCATGCCGGCCAGTCTGGTCAGTTCCGCCGAGAGATCTTCCTGCAGCGGAATCTCATAGATATTGGAGGTGTGGACCAGTGTGCCGGCCTGTTTGCACAGTGCCTCGGTGACCGCCGGATGGGCGTGCCCCAGACCGCAGACAGCCACGCCACTTAATGCGTCGAGATATTCTTTACCTTCACTATCCCAGAGCAGGGCGCCCGCACCGCGTTCAAAGCGCACCGGGAGTCGAGCGTAATTGGATATCAGGGTTGTACTGGTCATGATTCAGTGTCCGTAAAAACAAACGGCAGCCCACTGAGAGCCGCCGGAAAGGGGTCGATTCTAACGAGGCTCCGTGCGCGACGCAATTACCGCCCCCGTACCTCCTGTGATAACCAATAGGGAAGCAAAAAGCCCGGCTTGTGGCCGGGCTTTTTGCGGTCAGAGGATTTGCGTCCGTCTGAGCCGGGATGTCCTACGGGATCAGAATGGCATTCCGTGCATATGCCCTGTCATACCCACCAGCATCGGGATTGACAGCAGGGTGTTGGTACGTGAGGCCATCAGCGCCACGACCTTGGCCTTGGCAATCGCCTCTGGGGTGGACTGCACAATGCCCAGAATCTTCTTCTGGTTCGGCCAGATCAGCACCCAGACGTTGAACAGCATGATGGTACCCAGCCAAGCGCCCATGCCGATCCTCTCGTAACCTGCCGCGAAGGAGAACGCGGCCATGAAGCCGGAGCCTGCATCGGTGTGCATCGCTTCAAGTGCCATTGCGCCGGTCAGCCAGGTGGCCAGGGCGCCCCAGCGGAACCATAACAGCGCGCGCGGAGCGACATATTTATTGATGGCTGCGGCACCGGGGCCGCCGCTGTTGGCTTCAGCCAGAGCCTGGCCGACAGCCGGCACCTGCACGAAGTTGAAGTAGTAGAGCAGACCGATCCAGGTTATGCCTGCCAGCACATGCATCCAAACCCAGAATGCCCACGGGCTGAACGTGCCGTTGCTGCCCAGAGCGAAAATAATAATCACCGCCAGTACGAATCCGGAAATGATGGTGCCAGGAATGGACTTAAGTGGGTTCATAGGATCGTTCCTCCAAAATTCCGTTAGGAAAAGCGCTGCATTTCAGCGGGTTCAGAAAGCCTGAGTGTTTTTCTAAGGTTCGGCAGGATAGAGCAGCCATGGGTTTATTGCAATATGTCAAAATGGTCTGGCCTTCAGTATGTCGCGGAAGTTTTGGTAGGGTTACCCTTATGTTACAGGTGATGATAGCCCAGCACCCAGGCGGTCTGTAGTGACTGCGTAGAACAGAGGTGATAGCACAACAAACCGGGATCTTTGATACCAGCAGAGTGGAGCGATTCCGGTGTGGGCCGTCCGGGCACTGAGTTGGTCCGTTCGTGTTGCCTGGTCATAAATAAACGTAGCTGTGTTCGTCGGTGCTGCTCCATTGGCACGACATCGGGTAATGTCTGTGTGCCCATCGAGTGGTGCCGTGCTGCGGCTTCGAACAGTAGCGGATGGGTGCACCGCCCCGCATAATGCACTGCATTGTGCAGCTCCGCGCGTCGCGGGCAGGATGTAATACGGATGAGCTGGTTTGACATAAGTCACACCAATGCTCGAATGATTTCATGGTGGGAGTGATCGAATGAATGTCTTGGTACGCAGTGTGATGATGGTGATGGTGGTGAGTCTGCTGGGTGGTTGTGCCGCGGCGGTCGTCGGCGGTGTGGCTGCCGGTGGATACTATATCGGTAAGGATGATCGTAGCGTCAGTGAAATTTCCAGCGATACCACCATCACATCGACGATCAATAGCCACTATATCAAGGACGATGTGGTGAAGGCCCGCAAGATCAATGTCGATACGCACCGTGGTGTTGTTACCCTGTACGGCAAGGTCGCCAGCCAGGATGTCGCCAGCCGCGCAGTGGCCATTGCGCGCGGCGTGAAAGGTGTTAAGCAGGTCGTTTCCAAGCTGACGATTGGCGGTTGATAGCCTGCTGATTATTTGCACACCGGAGACCGCAGAGATCGCGGAGAAAATCATTTATTAATGGATTCTTTGTGTCCTCTGCGGTCTCTGGTGTGAAATGGGGGCTTTCTCCATTTGTCAGGATTGAATCATGTGCGGTATATGCGGTGGTTTGCATTGCGCCGGCAGCT